>NZ_CP035495.1:2544321-3180401 GCF_004135345.1 Xylanimonas allomyrinae | reverse complement strand
TGCCGGTTCTCCTTCTTATTCTGGGACGGATGTCTTACACGGAGTAGCGGCAAAGGGTCTCGCCGCCATCGAGGCGGACGAGGTCTCCGTGGATATAGCTGGATTCGTCGCTGGCGAGGAACAGTGCCAGGTGAGAGACGTCGTCCACCTCACCCCATCGCTTCATCGGGACGGAGTCGGCGAAATCGTTCATGAACGCCAGGTCCTCGTACAGGTCGCGGGTCAGTGCGGTCTTGGCGTAGGTCGGGCAGATGCCGTTGACTCGGATGCCCTCGTGTCCGTACTCGATCGCAGCGCAACGGGTCAGGTTGGCCTGGGCGCCCTTGGAGATGTTGTAGACCGACTGCTTTGGATGGCCCTGCAGTCCGGCGGTGGAGACGAGATTGATGATGCTGCCGCGCAGGTTGTGCGCACCGGGCTCCTGCCGGCGGAACTGTTCGACGGCGGACTGGGTGCCGAAGAAGGTGCCCTTGACATTGACGTTGAAGCAGGCGTCGAGGTCGGCCTCGGTGAACTGGTCCATCAGGCGTCCACCGCGATAGATGCCGGCGTTGTTGAACATGACGTCGAGGCGACCGAAGCTCTCCACGGCGGCTGCGACCGCGGCATCGGTGTCGGCCCTTTTGGTCACGTCGCACCGGACGAAGACCGCGCGGCCGCCCTTGGCGTTGATGAGGTCAGCGGTCGGAGTATCGAGGTCGGTCTCGAAACCCTTGGCGAGGGGCTTCTCGAGGATGTCGGCCACGACGACGGCCGCACCGTGCCGTGCGAACAACAGGGCGGAGTCGCGGCCGAAGCCCGACGCGGCGCCCGTAATGACGACGACCTTGTCGAGCAGGCGGGCGGAGGTCTCGTTGGACATGGGGAACTACCTCAGGCGCCAGTTGTCGTCTTGGTGAGGAGGTGCTCGGTGAACCAGGCGAGCTGGATGCTCGAGGACTCCTCGAATCCGTCGACGTAGGCGTCGAAGTGGCCGCCGGGCAGGACGACCAGCTTCTTGGGCTCGCGTGCCTCGTGGAAGCCGTCGATCGTGATCTTGGTCGGAGTGAGGACGTCGTTGGCCGCCACGCACACCAGGAGCGGGGTCGGCGAGATCAGGCGGATGAAGGCGCCGGGCTGGTACTCGGAGAAGCGTTCGACACTGCGCAGCGTGGTCTGGTTGACGAACCCCGGAGCGCGCAGGTGCTGGGTGCCGATGAACCACTCATAGGAGTCCGGGGTGGGGAGCGCTGACGGAGCCATCGGGTCCTTGTTGACGACCTCGACCATCACCGGGTCCTCGCCCCGGAACCGGGCACGCCGGTCCTCGTTGAACCCGCCACGGGCACCGTCGATGAAGTCGGCCCGCACGAGCTGGCGGAAGTTGGCGTCACCGTCAACCACCGGAACTTGGGAGCTGACGCACTTGACGCGGCGGTCCTGGGCGGCCACCACGAGCACGTGGGCGCCGGAGTAGGACGAGCCCCAGATCCCGATCCGGTCGGGGTCGGTGCCCTCGAGGGTCTCGGCGAAGGTGATCGCGTTACGGAAGTCGTCGATCTGCTGCCACGGGTTGATCTCGCCACGCGGCGTGCCGTCAGATGCGCCCAAGTTGCGGTTGTCGTAGACCAGCACGTTGAGCCCGTTGGCAGAGAACACCTCGGCGTACTTGTCGAGGTACATCTCCTTGACGGCGGCGAACCCGTGACACATCACGATCGTCGGGGCGCTGCCGCTCGTCGAGGCGCGGTAGTACCAGCCGCGCAGGGTCACACCGTCGGAGTCGAACTCCACGTCGCTGCGGTTGTCGGGAGCGGGGACCTCGGTCGGCCGACGCAGTGTCTCGGTCATGGCAACTCCTCCTGATCCGTCAGTGCTCGGGTACACCCAGATTCGCGAAGTGACGACCGTCACATCGATGCACCCGCGTGCCCATCTCTTGCACATCGGTGCCACCCGGGTCGACGGCCTTGTCGCGGGATGCTGGGAGACCTAGCGTCGTCGGAGGAGGGGGAAAGAAGTCCATGAGCGTTGACGATTGGTCGTTCCGCACCGCCGCTACCGACCAGGCCCGCGAGTCGTGGGGACGGATGCTGTCCACAACGCACCTACCGTGGGACGTCAGGGAGTTGTGCCCCGATCCGCAGACGGGTTTCGCTGCGAGCGTGCGGCGTCGCCACCTCGCGGATCTGGTGCTCGTCGACTGCTCCTGCGACCCCTGTTCAGGTGTGCGCCGGCCATATGAGATCAGCCAGACCGACGGCGAGTACTTGGTGATGCTGATGACCCTCAGTGGTCGTGAACTCGTCGCCCAGGCGGATCAGCAGTCCCAACTCAGCCCCGGTAGCGTCGTGGTCTGGGACTCCCGGACCCCAGCTGAGTTCATCGTCCAGGAGCCACTCGTCAAGCGAAGCCTTCTGGTGCCCAGGGCCGCCTTGGGTGAGATCGGTACCAGGGGCGAACTGATGACCGGAGCCGTTCTCGACGCCGACGCTCCAGCAGTCGGCCTGCTGCGCTGTTACCTAGACGGCCTCTCCCGCACGATCGATGACCTCCCGCTGGGCGCACATCCTGCCGCCCGCAACGCCACGATCGAACTCCTTGCGGCCGCGTTGCAGTCTCCGGTCATTGCACGGCCGATCTCCGCGGTGGCAACACGCGGGGCCGCCGAGGCGTTCATCGAACGGAACCTCCGAGAGCGCCGGCTCTCTCCATCTGTGGTAGCTCAGGGAATCGGAGTGTCCGTTCGCTCACTGCACCGCGCGTTCGAGGACACCGGCGACACCGTCGCGGCGTTCATCCGTCGGCTGCGGCTGGCCCGAGCTCGCGACGACCTCATGTCAGGTGTTCCGGTCAGCCAGGTCGGACGTCGTTGGCACTACTCCGACGCCAGCCACTTCTCACGATCCTTTAAGCGCCACTACGGCCGTAGCCCCAGCGAACTCATCCCCACGCCCTAGGAACCTGACCGTCGGGTGGTGCCCGGCGTCAATTTGCCTTCGATGTGCCAAGCCGCGATCCGCACCGTCCCAACTTTTCACGCGGCGTCATTCCCGACCAGGAGGGACACGGGGAGCACGCGGGTCGAGATGGTCGCTGAGGCGTCGGCGAGGAGCACGAGCAAGTGATGCGGGTCGAGGCGACGCGGGTCCCACCACGACTGCACGATGTCCACCTGTCGCGTCAGGCCGGGGACAGGCCGGCCTTCTTGAGAAGGTCGTTCAGCGTGTGTTCCTGGAGCACCAGCATCGTCAGCCACCACTGGTAGAGGTTCTCCCAGCGACTAATGATCTCGCCATAGAAGTGCAGGACAGGTGCCCGCCTTCGGTGACCGTGCCACCGAGCCACAGGACCATGACGTCGGTGTCATATGCCGAGGCGTGGAGGATGCAGAGCTCGTCGCGTGGCGGCCAGCCGTCCGACCCGCCTTCCTCGTAGAAGACGTCCAGGCACTGGTTCGCGTGCGCCCACGGCGGGCCTTGGCCCAGCTCGTCGGTGGACAGCAGGTCGCCGGACTGGAACCCGTCCTCCCAGCCATTCGCGAACCGCAGCAGGGTCTCGTGCTGCCCGTCCAGGGGGCGGCCCAGGCGCGCGACGGCGGCGGCGACGGCCTCGTCGTCCGCGCCCAGGTGCGGCACGGACAGCGGGTAGATGTCCGGGGCGACCTGGGTGATGCGCAGGGACGACGTGATCATGTCGCCGAGCATGACCTCCCACCACGGGGAGCCGTCGGGGTGCCTCACGGCGAACCTCCATCAACGATTTGGCCGCACCCGCTCCCGGCGGCTCGTCCGGGATGGATGCTCTTTCGGCTGCACCCCACGGCGACCTGCATCGGCCCCACGGCGACCCGCCTCGCTCACACGCCAAGGGCCGCCGCCTACCATGGTCGGCATGATCTTCAAGGCCGTGGGTGAACGCCGCCCCTACCCAGACCATGGGTTGGTGAGCGCCAAGGACTGGTCCAAGGTACCGCCGCGGCAGGTTCGGCTCGACGAGCTTGTCACCACGAAGCGCACGCTCGACCTCGACGTGCTCCTCGCGGAAGACTCGACGTTCTACGGGGATCTGTTCGCCCACGTCATCGACTATCAGGGCGTGCTCTACCTTGAGGACGGCCTGCACCGCGCCGTGCGCGCCGCGCTCCAGCAACGCCCCGTCCTCCACGCTCGCGTGCTGAGCCTCCGGTAGTTTCGTCGCGTGACCACCCCAGTCCAGGACCCGGCCCGAGTCGCCCGGCGACGCCGCGAGCACGAGCGGCAGGCAGTCGTCTACGGCGTGCTCGTTGCACTCCTTCTGCTGGTGGGTCTCGCAGCCCTCGCCGTGTACAGCGGCGCGATCGAGGCGCCGTTCGCTCGCGGCTTCACGTCGACCGAGACCCCCGAGGATGCCGTGACGCCGCCGTGCCTGCCCGCGGTCGAAGGCCAGCCCGACGGCGCGCTGCCGCTCGCGTACAGCGAGGTGCATCTCCGCATCCTCAACGCCTCCAACCTGACGGGGATCGCTCGCGCATACGAGACGGTCCTGTCCGGTCGCGGCTTCGCCGTCGACAGCGTGGGGAACTACACGTCGGTGCTGACCTACAACGAACTGCGTTTCGGTGGCCAGGGCATCGTCGCCGCCTACACCCTGGCGGCTCAGTTCCCCGAGATGCGGATGGTGCTCGACGCGCGCGAGGACGCCACGATCGACCTGCTCGTCGGCAAGAAGTACGAGAAGCCGCTCAACGAGGACTACGTCACGATCGCGGCGGACACCCCCTTGACGAACGCACCCGGCTGCAAGCCCGCGGAGAACCTCACGCCGCGGCCTGCGCCCACGCCGACGGCCCCCGCGCCGGAGGAGGAGCAGCCCGCTCCCGAGGGGTGACCTCCCGGAGTTCGGGGCCCGCGATGCCGTGGGCCCCGAACCTCAGGATCAGGCTTCCAGCTCCACCCCGGCCGGCGCCGACGCCGGCGTGGCCGGCTCCTGGTGGGCACCGGTCCGGCGTGAGATCGCGCTCATGCCGTGGAAGATGACCAGGGCGGCGGCCGTGCCCAGGGCGATGCCCTTGAACGTCAGGTCGCCCGCGACCCACGTGTAGTCGGCGATGCCGATGATGAGCGGCACCGCGGCCGTGGTGAGGTTGATCGGGTTCGAGAAGTCCACCTTGTTCTGCACCCAGATGCGCGCGCCGAGGATGCCGATCATGCCGTACAGCATGGTGCCCGCTCCGCCGAGCACCCCGGCCGGGACCGTCGCGATGAGGGCACCGAACTTGGGAAACAGCGACAGCACGAGCGCACCGATCGCCGCGACCCAGTACGCCGCCGTCGAGTAGACGCGAGTGGCCGCCATGACGCCGATGTTCTCCGCGTACGTCGTCGTGCCCGAGCCGCCGCCGAGGCCGGCCAGCGTGGTCGCGACACCATCGGCCAGCAGGGCGCGACCGGTGAGCTTGTCGAAGTTGCGGCCCGTCATCGCCGAGACCGACTTCACGTGGCCGACGTTCTCCGCGATCAGCACCAGCACGACGGGCAGGAACAGCCCCAACACGCTGAGGTCGAACCGCGGCGCCTGGAACTGCGGCAGCCCGAACCACGCGGCGTCGCCGACCACCGAGAAGTCGACCTGGCCCTGGATCACCGCGGCGACGTACCCGACGACGACGCCGACCAGGATCGACAACCGCCCGAGCATGCCCTTGAACACCACCGACGCGAGGATGATCGCGCCGAGCGTGATGACGCCGGTGAGCGGCGCCGTCTTGAGTCCTCCCGTGCACAGGTCCGGGTAGAGCACGCGCTGGCCGTCGGCCACGGCCTCCGCCGGCGTGCACCAGGCTGCCCCGGCGAGGTTGAACCCGATGAGGGCCACGATCGTGCCGGTGACGATCGGGGGCATGACGGCATCGATCCAGCCGCCACCTGTGAAGTGCACGACGAGGCCGATGACGGCCAGCAGGAGGCCGGTCGCGAGGATGCCGCCGATCGCCGTCCCGAGGTCCCCGCCGGCCGATGCCTTGGCGGCCATGATCGGCGCGATGAACGCGAAGCTCGAGCCGAGGTAGCTGGGCAGGCGGTTGCCCGTGATGAGCAGGAACCCGATGGTGCCGATCGCCGAGAAGAACAGCGTCGTCGACGGCGGGAAGCCCGTGATGAGCGGGACCAGGAACGTCGCGCCGAACATCGCGACGATGTGCTGCAGGCCGATGCCGACGGTTCGCGGCCACGAGAGCCTCTCGTCGGGCGCGACGACGGCGCCGGGCGCGAGCGTCCTGCCGTCCCCGTGCGGCCTCCAGCCGATGACGGGTCGAGTGATGGTGGGCATGTCGCTCCATCCGTGAAGATCGTGTGAACGAGGCCTTTCGGGGGTCACCGTAGCGGCTGCCCCCGCGGCGTCCACGCGTGACGGCTCCGTGGCGCTCCGTGGCGCTCCCCGACGCCGGTCGCCCGGCACGTCAGACCTGGGCGCACAGAGGGCGGGCACCGTGAACCGGTGCCCGCCCTCTGTGCGCCGCTCAGACCCGCGGTGCGACCTCGCGTGCGATGAGTTCCAGGTGGTCGAGGTCGTGCAGGTCCAGGACCTGGAGGTACACGCGCGTCACCCCGTCCGCCGCGACCTGCGCCAGCCGGTCGACGGCCTCGCCGACCGTCCCGGCGACCCCGTGCTCGCGCAGCTCGTCCGGCTGGCGTCCGATGGCCTCGGCGCGCCGCCGGAACTGGGCCTCGTCGCTCCCGACCGCGACGACCAGCGCGGCCGAGTGCGTGAGCGTCGACGGGTCGCGGCCCGCGTCGGCGAGCGCCTCGTTCACGACGGCGATGCGTGGCGCGATCGTGGCCAGCTCGGGGAAGGCCTGGTTGTACTCCGTGGCGAACCGGGCCGCGAGCGCCGGCGTGCGCGTGGGTCCGCCGCCACCGACGATCACCGGGATGCGCTCCTGGACCGGGTGGGGCAGCGCCGGGGAGTCGGTCAGCGTGTAGTGCTCACCTGCGAAGCTGTACGTCTCGTCGGCCGGCGTGGCCCACAGTCCCGTGACGACGGCGAGCTGCTCTTCCAGGATGCCGAACCGCTTGGCGGGGAAGGGAATGCCGTAGGCCTCGTGCTCGCGGGCGAACCAGCCCGCGCCGAGGCCCAGCTCGACACGTCCGCCCGACATCTGGTCGACCTGCGCGACCTGGATGGCGAGGACGCCAGGGTGGCGGAACGTGGCCGAGGTGACGAGGGTGCCGAGGCGGATCGTCGTCGTCTCGCGGGCGAGACCCGCGAGCGTGGTCCACGAGTCCGTCGGTCCCGGCAGGCCGTCGCCGCCCATGGCGAGGTAGTGGTCGGAGCGGAAGAACGCGGAGAACCCCAGGTCCTCGGCGGCGCGGGCGACGGCGAGCTGATCGTCGTACGAGGCGCCCTGCTGGGGTTCGACGAAGACGCGCAGGTCGAGGGTCACGAGAAGTCCAGTCCGCCCGTGCGGGTCCGCTTGAGCTCGAAGAAGTGCGGGTAGCTCGCCAGCGCGACGGCGCCGTCGAACACGCGCACGGCGTCCTGCCCGCGGGGGATGCGGGTCAGGACCGGGCCGAAGAACGCGGTGCCGTCGACATGGATGGTGGGCGTGCCGACGTCTTCGCCCACGGGCTTCATGCCTGCCTCGTGCGAGACGCGCAGCGCCTCGTCGTAGGCGTCCGACGTCGCCGCGTCCGCGAGCGACGCGGGCAGGCCGGCCTCGGCGAGGGCCTTGCGGGCGACGTCCTCGAAGTCCTTGTCGCCGCCGGGGTGGATGCGGGTGCCTGCGGCCGTGTAGAACGCGGCGAACGCCTCGGGGCCGTGGTCGGTCTGGACGGCCGCCGCGACGCGGCCGATGCCGCGGCTCGAGTCGATGGTGGCGCGGTACGACGCGGACAGGTCACGGCCCTCGTTGAGCAGGTACAGGCTCATGAGGCGGAAGGTCAGGTCGACGGGCCGCAGCGCCGCGACCTCGAGGGCCCAGCGCGAGGTGATCCAGGCGAAGGGACACAGCGGGTCGACGTACACGTCCACGGTCGGGACGGCGGGCGCAGGTGTCGGTGAGCTTGTCTGGGAAGGTGTCTGGGAAGGTGTCTGTGAAGGCGTCTGCGGGGGCGTGGGCACGGTGTCGGCAGTCACGCGGCAGACCTTACGCGTACCCTGCCGGGCGTGGGGATCCGCTGGGCGAGCCTGTGGACGGTGCTGGGGATGGGTGCGCTCGCGCTCGCTTCCCTGGCTGGCGTGCTGCGCGGGCACCCGTGGGCGTGGATCCCGTTCGCCGTGGCGTCCGCCGTCGCGCTGCGCGAGGTCCGATGGCTGCAGCGGCACCGTCGCCAGGCACGTGAGGCGCGCTTCGATCGGCCTCGTCGCTGAAGCCCTCCCCCTGGGACGGGGCGCGGGATAGCCTCGCCCCATGACCGCCGTCCGGACGTCGCACACCCACGCGCAGGCCGTCGACGCCGCGATCGAGCTCTTCTCGCGTCAGGGGTACGAACAGACCACCGTCGAGGAGATCGCGGACGTCGCCCAGGTCAGCCGAGCCACCTTCTTCCGCCGCTACCGCTCGAAGGAAGACGTGGTCTTCGCCGACCACGAGCTGCTGCTCGAGGAGGTCGTGGTCATGCTGGCCGCGACGCGCCCCGACGCACTCGACGACGGCGACCTCCCCGAGGGCTCCTGGGACCCCGCCACCGACCCGTACCTCGAGGTCTGCCGGGCCGCGCGCCTCGTGTTCGACCATCACGTGGGCCAGCGCGAGACGTCGCTCGCCCGCTACCGGCTGCTGCAGCAGGTCCCGATCCTGCGCGACCGCGAGCTGGTGACCACGCACCGCTACGAGCGCCTGTTCACCAAGTACCTGCGTGACACGCTGCCGCCCGACCGGTCCTCGACGGTGCACTCGATCGCGTTCGCGGCCGGCGTCGTCGCCGTCCACAACGCGATGCTGCGCCGGTGGCTGCGCAACCCCGACCTCGACCTGCGGCCCGACCTCGAGGAGGCGTTCGCCGAGCTGCGCCGGGGCGCGACCGCGGACCTCGAGCGCCGCCGTGACCTCGCGTCGGGCGCCGCCGCCCTGGCGACGACGGCAGCGAACGCCGACGGCGCGCGCGTCGTCGTCGCCTACCTGGAACCGGGCGCCGGGACGGACGCCGTCGTGCGTGCGGTGCGGGACGCGCTGACCTGAACGCGGATAGGCGCGACACCTGGCCGGGAATGATCCGTCCTGTGTCATGCTTTGAACGAGCAGAACACGCACGACGTGCTCCGGGGTCGGTGAAAATCCGAACCGGCGGTGACAGCCCGCGACCCGCGCCCGCACCCGACTACGGGGAAGGCTCGGTTGACCTGGTGGAACTCCAGGGCCGACGGTCACAGTCCGGATGGGAGGCAGCACGGCGTCGCTCAGGAGAGCGGCGGCCGGGTCGTGACGGGTCGCGGTGCGCCGCGACGTCGTCGACCCCTCCCCTCGTCCCGGTGCATGGCGGCACCGACGAGGAAGGCATGGGGATGGGGATCATCCAGCACCTGTTCGATGCGACGCTGACGATCGGCGACCAGCACATGTCGTGGCGCGAGATCATCGGGAACGCCTTCGGGCTGGTGTCGGCGCTCGGCGGCATGCGCCGCAAGGTGTGGGCGTGGCCGGTGGGCATCGTCGGGAACGTGCTGCTGTTCACCGTGTTCCTCGGCTCGTGGTTCGGTGTCGCCGGGCATCCCGACATGCTCGGGCAGGCCGGCCGCCAGGTGATGTTCATCGCCGTCTCGGTGTTCGGCTGGGTCCGCTGGCGCCAGACGCGGCAGCGGGCGCTGGCCGACGGCGACGCCGACGCCGTCGCCGTCCACCCGCAGTGGGCCTCCTGGGGGCAGCGCCTGGGCCTGGTGGCAGCGATGCTGGCCGGGACGGCGGGCTTCGCGTGGATCTTCGGGAGGCTCGGTTCGTGGGCGCCCGTGCCCGACGCGTGGATCTTCATGGGCTCCGTGCTCGCGACGTACGGCATGGCTCGCGGCTGGGTCGAGTTCTGGCTGATCTGGGTGGCGGTCGACGCCGTCGGGGTGCCGCTGCTGTTCCGGGGCGGTTTCTACGCGACGGGCCTCATGTACGTGTTCTACGGCGCGTTCACGATCGTGGGCTTCGTGGTCTGGTGGCGCATCCGCCGCCGCGAGGCCCTCGCCGAGCAGGCCGCCACCCCGGCGGAGTCGCTCGCCTGACCGCGTTCGCCCCGTCCCCGCCCGGGGCGGGGCGCGGTGTCAGGCGAACGCCGAGAGCCCGGTGATCTCCCTGCCCACGATGAGCGCGTTGACCGACTCCGTGCCCTCGTAGGTGTGCAGCGCCTCGATGTCGGCGAAGTGCCGCGCCACGCGGTGGGCCAGGAGGATGCCGTTGCCGCCCAGCAGGTCGCGCGCGACGGATGCGACCTCGCGCGCCCCGCGCGTGCAGGTCATCTTGGCGAGCGACGCCTGCGGGCCGGTGAGATCACCGTCCTCGGCGACCCGGGTGAGCCGCGCGACCAGGAGCTGGAGCTGGGTGATGGTCGCGAGCATGCGCGCGAGCTTCTCCTGGACGAGCTGCGTCGCCGCGAGCGGCCGCCCGAACTGGATGCGCTGGCTCGCGTACTCGACGGCGGCCTCGTAGCACGCGACGGCGTGCCCGACGGCGGCCCACGACACCCCGAGCCGGGTCGCGGCCAGCACCTGCGCCGTCTGCCTGAACGACCGCGCCCTGGGGAGCGCGGCGTCGCGTGGCACGAACACGCCGTCGAGCACGATGTGGGCCTGCCAGATCGCGCGCAGCGCGACCTTGCCCTCGATGGTCGTGGCGCGATAGCCCGGGGCGTCCTGCGGGACGATGAACGCGTGGACCTCGCCGTCGCCGCCCTCGCCCACCAGGCGCGCCCACACGACGGCGAGGTGGCCGCACGACCCGAAGCCGATCCACTTCTTCTCGCCGTCGATGACGTAGCCGTCGATGCCGTCGCGCACCGCGCGGCGCGCCGTCGTCTCCAGGGAGACGGAGTCGGACCCGTGCGTGGGCTCGGTGAGCGCGAACGCGCCCAGGAGGTCGCCGTTGGCCAGCCGTTCGGCGTAGCGGGCGATCTGGTGCTCGGAGCCCAGCATCATGATCGAGCGCAGCGCGAGCCCGCCCTGCACGGCACACACGGTCGCGATCGAGCCGTCACCGCGTGACAGCTCCATGGCCGCGAGGCCGGCGGCGAACGGCGAGACGGAGGGCCGCCCGGGGACGTCGACCCCGTCGCGCAGCAGATCGCGTTCGGCGAGGCCCTTGACCAGGCCGAACGGCACCTCGGCGCGCTCCCAGTACCCGTCGATGACGGGCAGCACGGCACCCTGGACGAACTCGCGTACGGCGAGCTGATGCGCGCGCTCCTCGGGCCTGGCGTCCGCGAACGCGCCGGCGAAGTCGACGTCGAGCGGCCGGGAGACGACGTAGGCGGGTGCGGTGACGCCGGGCAGGAAGGGCTTCGCGGCACTCATCCACCCATCCTGAGCGATACCCCGTCTCACGTCAAGGGATACCGCGTCTCACCCGCCGCTGAGGGTCAGCCACAGGAGCGCCACGTTGAGCACCACGATCACACCCGCGACCGTCCACGCCAGCACCTGCGTCACCGCCCCGTTGCGATACCGGCCGAGCAGCACCTTCCGCCGGGTCAGCACCACCAGCGGCACCGCCGCGAACGGGATGCCGAAGCTCAGCACGACCTGGCTCACCACGAGCAGCCACGTCGGCGAGACGTCCGTCGCGAGCAGCAGGACGGCAGGGACGAGCGTCACCAGCCGCCGCCCCACCAGCGGCACCCGCACGCGCAGCAGGCCCGACATGATCTCCGCGCCCGCATACGCCCCGACCGACGACGACGCCAGACCCGAGGCGAGCAGCCCGACCGCGAACAGCAGGGCGACGCCCGCCCCCAGCGAGTCGCCGATGGCCGCGTGCGCGCCCTCGATCGAGTCGGTCCCCGACCGCCCGGCCAGGTTCGCCGCCGCGACCAGCAGCATCGCCACGTTGACACCGCCCGCCAGCACCAGCGCACACACGACGTCCCACCGCGTCGCAGCCAGCAACCGGTCGGTCGAGGCCACCGAGACCGCCACCCCCTGCCGACGCCGCACCTCGGCGTCGTGGCGCCGCCGGTCACGCGCGAGCGCCGAGTGCAGGTAGATCGCGTGCGGCATGACCGTGGCACCGAGCATCGACGCCGACAGCAGCACCGAGTCGGTGCCCTCCAGGCGCGGCACCAGGCCGCCGAGCACGGCGCCGCCGTCGGGCGGGGCGAGCACGAGGCCCGCGCAGAAGCCGATGGTGAGCACCAGGAGGAACGAGGCGATCACGGCCTCGAACACCCGCTGCCCGCGCCGCTGCTGCACCGCCAGCACCGCGATCGAGACGACACCCGTGATCACGCCGCCCAGCACGAGCGGCACACCGAACAGCAGCCGCAGCGCGATCGCCCCGCCGACGACCTCGGCCAGGTCGGTGGCCGCTGCCACCACCTCGGCCTGCGCCCAGTAGGCGAGCCGCGCGGGACGCCGCAGGCTCGTGCCCAGCACCTCGGGCAGCGAACGGCCCGTCACGACGCCCAGCTTCGCCGAGAGGTACTGCACCAGCACCGCCATCACGTTCGCCAGGACCAGCACCCACACCAAGAGGTAGCCGTAGCGCGCACCGGCCGTGAGGTTCGCGGCGACGTTGCCCGGATCGACGTAGGCGATCGCAGCGACGAACGCCGGGCCCAGCAGCGTGACCAGGCGGGCCCGCGCCGCGCTCGTCGGCGACGAGCGCGGCAGGCGAGGGTGACCGGCCCGGTCGACCCGCGAAGTGGTCACGATTCCCCCGAAGTTTCGGTCAACCGAAAACTAGCGCGGATCGACGCACGCCGACACCCCCACCTCACCCCCAAAAGCTTCTGACACCATGTGGCCGTGCCCGCACCCGCCACCTCCGCACCCGACCGCTCGCACGCCGCGCTCAACACCGCCGGCCAAGCGCTCCTGTCCCCTGGGGCATCGCCACCGCGTTCGTGCTCGCGCACGCGTGGATCGTGCTCGACGGCGTCTCGTGGAGCGGCGAGATCTTCGGTGACGTCAGCCTCTACCACTGGTGGGCGCACCAAGGGTTCATGATCGGGCGCTGGCCCGTCCTCGACTACGACTGGGTCTACCCCGCCGCCGCGCTCCTGCCCATCGCCGCTCCCGCCGCCGGCACCAGCGGGTTCCTCGCCTACGCCGTGATGTGGTCGGCCGGGGTGATCGCGCTCAACGGCGTCGCACTGTGGATGCTCGCCCGCACGCCACCGCGCGGGCGTCTCGCGGCCTGGTGGTGGCTGCTGTTCCTGGTCGCCCTCGGACCCATCTGGCTCGGGCGGCTCGACGGCGTCGCCGCCCCCCTCATCCTCATCGCGCTGCTCCAGGCCGCGCGCCGCCCCGCGGTCGCCGCGGCCGTCGCCACGCTCGGCGCCTGGATCAAGATCGCACCGGGCGCCATCGTCGTCGCCCTGGCGGCGACGTCACGCAACCTGCGCACGTTCGTGCGGCAGGTCGCCGTGCCCGGCGCCGTGGTCAGCGCCGTCGTCGTCGGGCTGGCGCTCGCAGGCGGGGCCGGGGCGCGCGCCTGGAGCGTCTTCGGCGAGCAGGAGGCGCGCACCCTTCAGGCGGAGTCCGTCGCGGCAACCGCGTTCAGCGTGGCGCGCCTGTGGAACCCCGCGGTGCGCATCGAGTACAACGACGTGATCTTCACCTACGAGGTGCACGGCGAGGCGGCACGGCAGGTCGCCTCGGCGCTCGACACCGTGCTGCCCGTCGCGGTGGTGCTCATCGGCCTGCTCGCGTGGGCCGCCGCCCGACGCCGACCCGACCTCTCGCACGACGTGCTGCTCCTGGCCGCCGCCGCGACGCTCCTGGCGCTCATCGTGTTCAACAAGGTCGGGTCCCCGCAGTTCATCGCCTGGCTCGGGCCGCCCGTCGCCGCAGCGCTGGCCCTCGCCGGGCCGGGGGCGCGCCACCTGTGGTCGCCACCCGCGCTCGGCATGCTGGGCGTCGGGGCACTGACCCAGATCCTCTACCCCATCGCCTACGGGCACTTCCTGCGCGGGGACACCTGGATGGTGGCCGTGCCGGCCGTGCGGAACCTGGCCCTGGTCGTGCTGCTCGCCGGGGCGGTGTGGCGGCTCGGCCAGCTCGCGCTGAGCCGGCGACCGGTCGCGCCCTGACCATCCGCCCGACCTGACGTTCGCCTGACGTTCCCCGACCTTTCCACGACAGGTCGCCCCCCGGGCGCCTCCCGGCCAACCGGGGTTGGTGCCCTGGGAACATGCGGATCGCGATCATCGCCGAGTCGTTCCTGCCGCAGGTCAACGGCGTCACCAACTCGGTGCTGCGCATCCTCGAGCACCTCCAGCGCCACGGCCACGACGCGCTCGTGGTCGCCCCCTCCCCCGGCGCAGGCACCGACGACGGCGCCGTGCCGCCGTTCGTGGCCGGCGCCCCCGTCGTCGAGATGGACGCCGTGGGCCTGCCCGGCTATCCACAGGTGCGCGTCGTCGTCGGGCAACGCGCCCGCATCCAGCGCACGCTCGCGGCCTTCGACCCCGACGTCGTCCACCTGGCCTCGCCGTTCGTGCTCGGCTGGCACGGCATCCGCGCGGCCGAGAACCTCGGCCTGCCGACCGTCGCCGTCTACCAGACCGAGGTGCCCGGCTACGCCGCCCGGTACGGCGTCCGGCACCTCGAACCCCTGCTGTGGCGCCGCGTGCGCAACGTGCACGAACGCGCCACGCTCACGCTGGCGCCGTCGTCGGCGGTGCTGAGCTCGCTCGCCGAGCGCGGGCTGCCGCGGCTGCGGCTGTGGGGGCGCGGGGTGGACACGGCAAGGTTCCGCCCCGCCGCACGCGACGCCCGCTGGCGCGCCACCGTGGGAGGCGGACGCGACCTGCTCGTCGGGTACGTGGGCCGCCTCGCCCCGGAGAAGCAGGTCGAGGACCTGCGCGTGCTGGCCGACCTGCCCGGAGTGCGGCTCGTCGTCGTCGGAGACGGACCCGAGCGCGAGGTGCTCGCACGCCTGCTCCCCGACGCCGCCTTCACCGGGATGCTGAGCGGCGACGAGCTCGCACGCGCCATGGCGAGCCTCGACGTGCTGGTCCACCCGGGCGAGCTGGAGACGTTCGGGCAGACGCTCCAGGAGGCGCACGCCAGCGGGGTGCCCGTCGTCGCACCCGCGGCGGGCGGGCCGATCGACATCGTCGACCACTCGCGCACCGGCTGGCTCTACCCGCCGGGAGACCTGGGCGTGATGCGCGAGCGCGTCGCCGACCTGCTGGGCGACGCGCGCAAGCGGCGCGCGTTCGGCACGGCCGCCCGGCGACGCGCAGCCGGGCGCACCTGGGACGCCGTGTGCGACGAGCTGCTCGACCACTACCGCGACGCCGTACGCGCCCACGCCGCCACCACGACCGGAGTCTGAGATGCGGATCGTCCACGTCGCGAACTTCTACGGACCACGCTCGGGCGGCATCCGCACCGCGATGCACGCCCTCGCCCGCCAGTACCGGCAGCACGGGCACGAACCGATGCTGGTGGTGCCCGGCACCGAGGACGGCGTCACCTGGCACGACGGCGTACCCGTGCTGACCGTACGGGCCCCGCGAATCCCCGGCCTGGGCGGGTACCGCGTCGTGACACGACCCGCCGCCGTCCGGCGGCTGCTCGAGCGCATCGCCCCCGACCGCCTCGAGGTCAGCGACCGCACCACGCTCACCGGGCTGGGCGACTGGGCGCGAGCGGCCGGCGTGCCGTCGGTGCTGTGGCTGCACGAACGCGTCGACGGCGTCCTGCGCGCCGTCGGCCCCGGCTGGGGCACCGCCCGCGTGACCCCGCCCGTCGGCGCCGGCCTGCACGCCGTCGCCGACACCCACAACGCACGCACCCTGCCGCGCTTCGACCACCTCGTCGCGACGACGGCGTTCGCGGCCGGAGAGGCCGAACGGCTCGCGGCACGACGAGCCGCACACACCGGCAGCGGCGGCATCCCCGGGCACCCGCGCACCCTCATGCCGCCGCTGCACCGCGTCGCCCTCGGCGTCGACCTGGACACGTTCACCCCCGACCGCTTCCGCACCGCGACACGCGCCGAGCTCGCACCCGACGGCGAGGCGCTGGTGCTCGTGGTCAGCCGGCTCTCACGCGAGAAACGCGTCGACCTTGCCGTCGACGCCGTCGCCGCCCTGCGCGCCTCCGGGCGGCCCGCCAGGCTCGTGGTCGCAGGGGCAGGACCCCTCGCCGCCACGCTCCAGGACCGGGCCCGGCGACGGGCCGTACCCGCGGCGTTCCTCTCGTTCGTCCCCGACCGCGCCCGGCTCGCCACGCTGCTGGCCAGCGCCGACGTCGTCGTCGCGCCCGGACCGGTCGAGACCTTCGGGCTCGCCGCGCTCGAAGCGCTCGCCTCGGGCACCCCCGTCGTCGTGAGCGCGACCAGCGCGCTGCCCGAGGTGGTGGGCGACGCCGGCGCCGTCGCCGCCCCCACGCCCGGCGCGCTCGCCGCAGCGATGAGCGACGTGCTCGACCGCGCTCGCGGGCCACGCCGGGCCGCGGCCCGCGAGCGCGCGGAGCAGTTCCCGTGGTCCGCCGCGGGCCAGGCGATGCTGGCGGTCCACGGCGTCCCCGTCGCAGCGGGGCACGCTGCGGCCGGGCACGCTGCGGACGGGCACGCTGCGGCCGGGCAAACTGCGGACGGGCACGCTGCGGGCCAGGTGCCGGGTGTCCACGGCAGCCACGCCAGGGCGGGGCACGGCCTGGCCCTGACCGGAGCACGGCAGTGACCGGCCCACGCATCGTCGCACTCGGCGACTCCATCAGCGCGGGAGTCGGCGACGCGACCGGCCCCGACGCCCCGCACGGCGGCGGCTGGGCGGCACACCTGGCACAGCTCGCCGGTGCCTCCGACTTCACCAACCTCGCCCGCAACGGCGCACGCGCCCAGCACGTCGTCGCCGAACAGCTCCCCCACGCGCTCGACCTCCTGCCCGACGTCGCCACGCTCGTCATCGGCGGCAACGACGTGCTGCGCTCCGACTTCTCCGCCTACGACGTCGCGCGCGACCTGTCGACCACCGTCACCGCCCTGCGCGACTGCGGCTGCACCGTCGTGCTCGCCCGGCTGCCCGCCATCGCCCTGTTCGAGCTCATGCCCCAGCGCGTGCGCGGCGTCATGCGCGCGCGCATCGCCGCCATCAACGACGCCGTCGACGCCGTCGCGCACGCCGCACGGCCCCGCACCGTGGAGCAGGTGGCCGCGGCACGCCGCCGCGCCGACGGGCGCCGCCCAGGCCAGGGCACCGTCGTCGTCGTCGACATCGGGGCCGTCGTGCACGACCTCGGGCCGGCGGCCTGGCACTCCGACCGCGTGCACCCCTCGGCCACCGCACACCGGCGGCTCGCCGTCCACGCCGCGATCACGCTCGGAGGTGCCGGGCTGCTCGCCGTCCCGGGAACGGGCGGCTTCCCGGGAACAGACGCTGGCGCCGTCGCCGGGGGCGCGGGGGGCCTGCCCCGCGGCGGCCGGCCTGGGACCGGAGCCGACACCGTGGCCGCGCTGACCGAACGGCTCGCCGCCCTGCCGCCCGCGCCGTCGGCCCTCGCACGACTCGGGTGGCTCATCGTCGCCGGGATCCCGTGGTGCGTGCGGCGCGGACGCGACTTCGTGCCCGGACTCGTCCGGGCACTGGCCGACGACGCACGAGGACGGGCGCACGGGCATGCACTGCCCCTGCTGTCGGTGGAGGCGAGCGAACCAGAGCGAGGGCAAGCGCGAACGGCGTCGCTCGGACGAGCGTGACGGGGCGGACGCGGGGAGACGTGCGGGGCTCGCGAGTGCACGGCAGAGAGGGTGGCGCGCGGGACGGTGGACGGGGGACGCGGCGCTGGGCGGGGGCGATGCCGTGGGTTCGTGCGCGTCCTCACGACCCCGGGCCTAGAACGCGTCGCTGAGCCAGCCGAGCGCCCTCCCCGCAACGCGAAGCGGCCACACGAGAATGCGCCCCACGGCGACGACCACGTCGAGGAAGTCGAGAACGTTCCACACCCAGCGGAGGCCGCGACCGAACGCCCGGAAAGGTCGACCGACCCCATGCCAGAATCCGGGCCTCGCGGCTTTGGTGGTCACCATCGCCGGATGCTCCCACGTCCGGGCTCCGCCCCGCAATGCCCGAAGCATGGGCCGTCGCGAGCGACGCTACGCGCGCCCTTGGTGCTGGCCGGAGCAGGCCGGACCGGGCGGTCTGCGCGGGGCCAGGCTCACGGATGCACACCCGCGGCACCTCGACGTGACGACTGGGCGTGAGGTCACCGCTCCCTCTTCGGGTGGGCGCCACCGATGCGTCTCCCCCTGGCACCGGAGACGTAGGCCGCGGGTGACCGACTCGAGATCGACCCTCGGTGCGCGAGCGTCACATGCTCGGGGCAGCCTTCGACCAGCGCCGACCGGCGCACCTCGCCCGCCAGGACGACGTCGTCGGTGAGCGTCCGCTCTCCGTCTTCGCCATGGCGGCCGCCACCCCCGCTGCCCGGTCACCGGTCGTGGGCGCGTGGTGCGCCACGGCGGGAGCGGCAGCGCGCGGGTTGGGACCCGTGTGCTGCCGGCGGGCATAGCCTTGCCCCGTGTCTTCCGGCCCGCGCATGAAGCCGCCAGTCATTGCCGACGTGGCGAGGGTTGCTGGGGTGTCGGTGCCGACGGTGTCCCGTGTCCTCAATCGGACGGCCCAGGTGAGCCCGGAGCGAAGGGCTCGGGTGATGGAGGCGGTCAAGGAACTCGGGTTCAGGCCGAACGGAGCAGCGCGCACGCTGGCCAACCGGTCCGGATCGATCGTGGCCGTCTTCGCTGGTGAGACTGCGCGGTATGGGTACGCGACGACGATTCAGGGGATCGAAGAGGCCGCGCGGCAGGCAGGGCACCTGGTCGCGATCTCCGTGGTCGAGACGACGGCCGAAGGCGTGGTGGAGCAGGCCATCGACCATGCCTTGGCACAGCCGCTAGCGGGTGCCGTGGTGCTGGAGTTCGACCCGGCCGGGACGGCGACGCTTGCGAAGGTGCCCGCTTGGCTGCCCGTGGTGGCGGCCTCGGCGGTCGGGGAGTCCAGCACGGACACGGCACATGTGCTGATGGACGATCGCGCCGCTGCGGGGCAAGCCACGAAGTACCTGCTCGATCTTGGACATCGCACCGTGCACCACGTCGCGATCCCGTCGGCGTGGCAGGAGAGTCCACGAACGGCGGGGTGGCGCAACGCGCTCATCGAAGCGGGTGCGCCGGTTCCGCCGGTGATTCGGTGCGGCTGGAGCCCGATGGAGGGGTATGCCGCGGGCGAGCGCTTCGCCAGCGATCCATCGGTGACGGCGGTGCTGGCCGGGAACGACGAGCTCGCGATCGGTGTCATCAAGGGGCTGGTCGATCATGGACGAACGGTGCCGGGAGATGTCAGCGTGATCGGGTTCGACGATCATCCGCTGAGCCAGCTGTGGCTTCCACCGCTGACGACTGTGCGCCAGGACTTCTTGCGGCTCGGCAAGGAGCTCGTGGCGATGCTGATGGGGCAGCTCGAGTCCGGAGTCCAGGCACCATCGATCCGCATCCTGCCCGAGCTCGTCGTTCGCCAGTCGACCGGCCGACCGCCCGGATGACGGCTCCGTCCCGGCCTACCTGGGACAGCCTGTGAAAGCGTCGCTCATCTCACGCCACAACGCCGAACGAAGATTTTGCGTTCTCGCTTGATAGACGCTTTCATGGAGCCACCGTCACAGGAGACCTGAGGGAGCAAGACGAGGATGTCGATCGCAGCGAACGCCGACCTGCTGGCGCTGGAGTGGGGCGCAGGCCTGACCCGCCTGAGCGTGCGGGCCCAGTCAGACAGCCCCGTGATGGCGTCCTTGTCGGTTGCGGGCGCAGGCGCCGACCCGGTCCAGCCGCTCGTCGAAATCCTTGCGCTCGGACATGGCCATCGCTCCGCGAACCTGCGCAACACCGCAACGGAGATCGGTGCACGGCTGCGGTACCGCGAGCACGAGGTCACCGTCACGGACGGCGTCCAGTGCTGGCGCATCGTCCAGGTTGACGAGACCACTGGCCTTGAGGCTGCCACGGTTCTTCGAGGGCGACTGGACGGTTCTTCGATCCAGGCGACGACAACCGTGCGCAACACGGGGTCGACGACCATCTGGCTGCAGGCCGTGTCCTCCCTCACGCTGGCAGACCCCGTGGGGGTCGGCGTGATCGAAGACGCCGTGAGCATCGAGGGAACGAACGAGTGGCTCGGCGAGTGGCGCTGGGCCGAACAGCCCTTGCGCGGCGACGGTGACGCCGCCGGTCTTCCGAACCTGGGGCTTGCGAGCCATCAGCACCAGGATGCTCGCGGTGCGCGCGCTGTCGTCTCTCACGGAACGTGGTCGTCCGGCGAGCGTGCGCCCGTCGGTCTGGTAGCCGGCCCAGACGCGGCGCTGGCATGGCAGATCGAGCATCCTGGCCCGTGGCGGGCGGAGCTGAGCGTCCGGCTCGACGCCGACGACATGGATCGCCTTGTGCTGGGCCTTCTCGGATCCACGGACTCCGATCACGCCTGGGTGCGCGCACTGGAGCCCGGGGAGGAGTTCACGACGATTCCGGTGTCGATCGCATGGGCGAGCGGCGACTGGCAGCAGGCGATCGCCGAGCTCACCCGTCATCGTCGGGCGGTTCGCCGTCCCGAGCGAGCGGCGAAGGTCGTCGTCTTCAACGACTACATGAACACCCTCATGGGCGATCCCACCACCGAGAAGCTGCTGCCGCTGATCGAGGCAGCGAGCCGGGCGGGCGCCGACTACTTCTGCATCGACGCGGGATGGTACGCGGACGAGGGCGACTGGTGGGACGCGATCGGTGAGTGGGAACCGTCGGTGACCCGGTTCCCCGGCGGTGGCCTCACGGTGCCGATCAACGCGATCCGCTCCGCCGGGATGATCCCTGGCCTCTGGCTTGAGCCCGAGGTGATCGGCGTGCGGTCGCCGATGGCGCAGCGGCTCCCGGACGAGGCATTCCTCCAGCGGCACGGCGTTCGCATCGTCGAGCACGACCGATACCTGCTGGACATGCGGCACCCGGCGGCACGCGCCCATCTCGACGCCACAGTCGACCGGCTCGTCGAAGACTTCGGGCTCGGGTTCTTCAAGCTCGACTACAACGTCACGCCGGGCCTGGGCACCGATCTGGACGCGGACAGCCCCGGCGACGGCCTGCTCGAGCACACACGCGCGTACCTGCGCTGGCTCGACGGAGTGCTCGAGCGCCACCCGAACCTGGTCATCGAGAACTGTGCGTCGGGTGCGCAACGAGCGGACTACGGGCTGCTGTCGCGCCTGGAGATGCAGTCCACGACAGACCAGCAGGAACCCCTTCGATACCCGGCGATCGCTGCTGGAGCGCTCGTGGCGATGCTCCCCGAGCAGGCCGGCAACTGGGCATACCCGCAGCCCTCGATGACGAGCGAAGAGATCGTTTTCACCATGGTCACGGGACTCGCGGGCCGCATCTACCTGTCCGGACGCCTGGACCAGATGAGCGAGGCGCAGCTCGGACTCGTGCAAGAGGGTGTCGCCCTGGCGAAGACCCTTGACGACGGCGCCCACGACACCACGCCGGTCTGGCCGGCCGGCCTACCTTCGGGCGGTTCCCCATGGGTTCTCGCAGGTCGACAGACCCCGTCCGCGACGCTGCTGGCCGTCTGGTTCCTTGGCGGAACCCAGAGCGAGATCACCGTTCCCGTGCGCAGAGGAACGATCGAGACCATCTACCCGACCTCGCTGCCACCGGGACTGGACGCTCGGCTCGCCGAGGATCGGCTCACCCTGACCGCGCCCGGCACCGAACCGGTCGCGCGCCTCTTCCGAGTCCACCACGACGACGTGGCGTAACCGACGCCGATGTCACGCACCCCGACGCCCGCGGGCGGCGGGAACCCGATAAGGAGCACATTCAATGAAGAAGAAGCTGACCATGGCCGCCGCGGCCACCGTCGTCGCGATGACACTGGCCGCCTGCAGCGACCCCACCGCCGGGCCCGCCGGCAGCGACGATGCCGGCGACGTGACGTGGCCGGAGGCGACCGCAGACCTCACCGGCACGCAACTGACACTCTGGGCAGCGCAGGCGTCGGCCGGCATCCCCGTCGCGGTCATCGACGCGTTCGAGGAAGCCACCGGGGCGACCGTCAATGTGGTCACGGTCCCAGACCCCTACGAGCAGGGCATCCAGACTCGCGTTGCTACCGGTGACATGCCCGATCTTGCGTTCTGGCAGCCCACTGCATCGATGCTCACCGCCCTGAACGCGCCCACCAACCTCCAGCCGCTCGACGACGCCCCCTGGCTGGCAGACATGGACCCGGCCGTGCGTGACGTGACCGGAATCCTCGACGGCACCCGCTACGCGGCGCTGATCTCCAGCCCCACCGTCCAGGGCGTCTTCTACAACAAGGCCGTCTTCGCCGAGCACGGCATCGAGACCCCGGCGAACTGGGACGAGCTCGTCGAGGCCGCTCGCACCCTGAACGCCGCCGGACAGACCGCGTTCTTCGACTTCCTGTCACCGACCGGATGGGCGACCCAGTGGGCCGTCCAGGTCCAGCTCGCCGATGCGGCCGCAGACGGCCTGTGGGATCGGATCAACGCAGGCGACGAGGCGTTCACCGACGAGACGTTCCTGACCGCGATCGAGAACTACAAGGCCATGATCGACGAGGGCCTGTTCAACACCAGCATCGCCTCGGCAACCTTCGAGGACCAGGCTGCAGCGCTCCTGTCAGGCGAGGCTGCGATGGCCTTCCAGATCAATGCTCTCCTCGGCGCCATGCAGGCGCAGGCGTCCGCCGAGGAGGTTGACGACGCCGTCGGGTTCTTCCCCATCTCCCCGTCCGGCAATGTCGCGACCGTCTCGCCCGACCAGACCAACGGCGTCGTCGCATTCCGCACCGGCGATGCCGACCGTGAGGCTGCTTCCCGCCAGTTCCTGAGCTTCTGGCTCGGTGAGGGCTACGAGACCTTCATCCAGGACCAGGCAACAGTCTCGCTCCTCAACTCCGTCGAGACCCCGGACTCGGTGCCCCAGGTCACCCGCGACCTGGCCGCCGCCGTGGCCAACAGCGTCGGCTCCATGCAGGCCCAAGCCATCGTCAACCCCGACCTGTTCCTGTTCCTGTCCAACATGGCCCAGGGCGCGCTCACCCCTCAGCAGGCCGCGCAGAACACGCAGGACCACTTCGTCCAGCTCGCCCGCGCGCTCGGCGCCGACGGCTTCTGATCCCTCGGCGGGGGCGCACCACACTCGTTGGTCGCGAGGCGGGCGCCCCCGTCTTCACTGAATAGAGGCAACCAAGCCCATGTCTGCCGGCACAGTCGCGGTGGCGAAGAACCGGGCGCGGGCTCGGAAGAACCATCCGGTTTCCTTCCTCATCCCCGCATTCGCCGTTCTGGCCGTCTTTTACTTCCTCCCGACGCTCTTCAACTTCGTCTATGCGATGACCGACTGGTCTGCCTTTCGTGCGGACATCAATTTCGTCGGCTTTCGCAACTTTGCTGACCTCCTGCGGTCCGGCACACTGCTCAACTCGCTTCGCATCACGCTGATCTTCGCCGTTCTGGTTGCCGTGTTCCAGAACCTGTTCGGGATGATTCTCGCGCTGCTGCTGGAGAAGGACACGAAGGTCAACCGGTTCGCGCGAGTGATGTTCTTCATCCCCGTCATCATGTCGGCTCTGGCCGTTGGCTACGTCTGGCAGGCGATGCTGCGCCCTGACGGGGGCGTCAACCAGCTGATCGGCTTCTTCCTCGGTCGCGAGGTCGTGATTCCATGGCTCGGCTCGACGACGTGGACGATCGTGGTCGTCGCCCTCGTCCACTCATGGAAGTGGATGGGCCTGTCGATGCTGATCTACCTCGCCGGCCTGAAGACCATCAACGAGGACGTGCTTGAGGCCGCACGTCTCGACGGCGCAACGTCGTGGCGCATCTTCAAGGACATCCGCTTCCCGCTGCTCGCCCCTGCCGTCACCTTCAACGTAGCCACCGCACTGCTGGGCTCCATGAACGGGTTCGACATCGTCCAGGCCACCACCGGCGGCGGCCCCGCCAACTCGACCGAGCTGCTCAACATCTTCATCTTCCGAACGTTCGGACAGGGCCTGTTCGCCCAGGCAACGACCATGAGCCTCGTCCTGTTCATCGTGGTCATCGCTCTCGCATTCCCGGTGATCCGCACCCTTCGCAAGCGGGAGGAAGTCCTGTGACCGCGCAAGCACTCATCCCCACCACGCCCGGGCGGCGCCCACTCGGCGGCCGCACGGGGGCCTGGCGCTACCTCCAGCCGGTCGTCGCCGTCGCAGCGGTGATCCTGCTGATCGGAATGCCCCTGTGGATCATGGTCGTCACCGCCGGCAAGTCCCAGGCCGAGGCACAACGCCCGGACCTGTCTCTGCCGACCACCTGGCACCTCTGGGAGAACTTCGCCACCGTGTGGGACCAGGGCAGAGTCCCCGCCGCCCTGCTCGGTTCGCTCGTGATCGTGCTGCCCTCGGTGTTCGGCGTGCTCGTCCTCGGATCGCTCGCCGCATGGATCCTCGCAAGGCGCAAGTCCCGCCTCATGTCGGCCCTGTACGCGCTGGCGATCTCCGGCATCGTCCTGCCACCCGCTGTCGTCACGATCGTGCTGCTTCTGCGGCAGATCGGCCTCGCGGGCACGGGCGTCGGCATGGTCGGCGTCTACATGGGCATGTACATGTCCACCGTGATCTTCTTCGTCACGGGTTTCATCCGCACGATTCCGCACGAGCTCGAGGAAGCCGCCCGCGTTGACGGCGCCAAGCCGCTGCGCGTGTTCTGGCACGTCATCCTTCCGCTGCTCGTCCCCGTCCTGGCAACAGCAACGATCCTGATCTGCCTGTACGTGTGGAACGACGTCTTCTACGCCTTCTTCGTCGTCGGCGGACGCCTCGACACCCTCCCGCTCAACCTCTTCCAGGTCGCCTCAGCGGGACTCCATCTCAACAACTGGCACCTGATCTTCGCCTACGTCATCCTCATGAGCCTTCCCCTGCTCATCGTGTTCGTCTTCGCCCAGCGCAAGATCATCTCCGGCATCACCTCCGGCGCCGTCAAGTAGCAGTACGTCGCCACGATCCTCGACGGCGCCCGCCCCGGCCGAGCGGGCGCCGTCGCCCACAGGGGACCCGGCTTGAAGCGCCTGGTCTGCCCAGAAACGAAGGCGCGCGAGGGCCCAGGGCCAGATGGTCTGGCATCCGGCGCGAAGTCGTGCGCGGCCCCACGGCGGTCGCGGCACCAGCCCTGCTCCCGCTCGGGCGGCCGGGTCGCGCACGCGGACTGCGGGCGGGCATCCCATCAACACGCCGTGTGCGCCGACATGGTTGCGATGACACCGGCGCGGGCGCGCAAGCTCGCCGCCGCGATCACGCACGCGGCGATCATGCACGCGGCGGACGTCGTTGAGCGTGCTGGCGAGTTGGTGGGCTCGGGAGCCCAGGTGCCTCGTCGACCCCGGGTGGGCGGCTTCGGCGCGTCGCCGAGCCACGCGAGCACAGGGTCGGCTATGGGCTCGGTGGTGAGGCGGGTGTGCATGCCTCCAGGTCGAGCGGTAGCGCGTGCGGTCGGGCTTCGTGGTGGCGCCCCAGACACGAAGCGTGCCGCTCGCGCTCGGCTCGGTGCGGGCGGGTCCGACGCGCTCGAGGAGTGGCAGGGCTGGGGTGAGCAGGCGGCCGGCGGCACCGGGTCGAGGACGATGTGGGACGGGGTGGACTCGCTGGCCTCGTTGGCCTCGCTGGCCTCGTTGGCCTCGAGTTCGACGACGATGACGACGAGCGCGTCAAGGTCGTCGACGACGACGGCCGTGTCGTCGTTGATCCCGCCGACGTGAGCAGGCCCGCGGGCGGGGTCACGGCCGGTGCGGTCGGGGCGGTCTAGGCCAGGTAGTGCAGGTTGCCTTGCGGGTCACGGCGCAGGCGTCGGACGCGGCGAGGTGCTCGGCGGTGCCGACCTGGCGGTACCGCTCGCCTGAGAGCGTGACGAGCTGGGCGACCCGGCGTTCCTGGCGTTGCCGCTCGCGAAGGCGTGCGAGGGCAAGGGACCGGACGCGCTGGTTTCGCCGTGGAGTCGGGCGAGCCGCTGCGGCAGTCCCGACACAGGACACGCACGAGCTCGGGCGGGTGGTTCGAGCACGCGGTCATCCGGGCTGGCATTCCGTCGATCACCCCTCGCGGGCTGCGGCACACGGCAGCAGGCCTCGCGGTGAGCGCCAGAGCGAACGTGAAGGCCGTGCAACGGATGCTCGCGCACAAGTCCGCGGCCATGACGCTCGACATGTACGCCGACCTGTTCGACGACGATCTAGAGGCCGTTGCGACCGCGCTGGATCGTGCCCGCGCTGACGTGCTCGCGCTCAAAACGCGCTCAGACTAGCGGATACGACGACGGCCCTCGACCTATCAATGCAGGTCAGGGGCCGTTTTCGTTGCGCGGTAGCGGTGAGGTTCGGGCGCGCCCTTTGGAGGGGGTTGGCGGGGTTGGACGATCTGGCATCTGACCTGGGCGTTCGCCTGGTCACGCTATGCAACGTGTTGTTCGTTTTCGCGGCTGTTTGGCTGGCAAAGAGGAGTGAAGAAGGTGAGTCGCGGGCGCTGCGGCCTGGCTTCCTCTTCGACGGTACCGGGGTGTCGGAGGTCGGGACACTCGGAGGCGCCGCGGCGATAGCGGAGCACAAGAGGCTGACGGAGGTCAGGGTCAAGGGTGAGCGCAGTTCATCGCGCAGCGACGCCGTAGGCGCCCTTGATGCTGACCGGAGTCGGCCGGATGCTCGGGTATCGGTGCAGGGCCGGACGCGAGCCTGTGCGCTCAACGCACGCCGCCGCGTGGGCTGGGCATCGTGTCACCGCTCCCCCGTAGGGTGGCCGGGGCCGACGTCGTCAGGCACGGAAGGGTGCTCGCAGGGATGTTCATCGTTCGACCGTTCACGTCCGACGCCCTCAAGTTGCACCCGTTCACGTGTGGCGAACCAGAGCTCGACGACTGGCTCGCGCATTACGCCAGCCAGAGCGAGCGCAGAGACAACGCGCGCACGATGCTGCTGCTTGACGAGCGCGAGGGCCGCGTGGCCGGCTACTACACGATGCTCACCTTCGAGCTGTCCGTCGAGGAGGCGGAGTCGGCGCTGGGGCGCGCTCGTCGCTACCCGGTGCCCGCGACGCTCATCGCACGCCTCGCCGTCGACTCGGACTACAAGGGCAAGGGCCTCGGGAGGTTCCTTCTGGTTCAGGCGCTCGAGCGGCTGGCCGCAGCGTCGGTCGATCTCGGCTTCGAGATGGTCGTGGTTCACGCACTCCACGAAGACGTGGCGTGCTTCTACCTCAAGCACGGGTTCCAGCGCTTCGCGGACCACTCGCTCGGCCTGTTCCTCACGACGAAGCGGCTGCGGGCGACGTACGCCGCGTCGGATCCCGATTGATCCGTACGCCTGTCGTATGTACAGTGTATGTACGCCACCGAGAGAGACAGTCACCAGCGCGGTGACACGAGGAGTCTTCATGTCCACAGAGAACGCGCGCTCCGAGCGCCTGAACATGCGCCTGACGCCAGAGGCCCTGGCCACGATCCGCGAGGCGGCGTCTGCCCAGCAGCAGGACGTGTCCGCATTCGTCCTTGGCGCCGCGATGGAGCGAGCGCGCGAGGTGCTGCTCCGTGACCGCGTCATCAAACTGACCCCACGCGAGGTCGACCAGGTCGAGGCTGCCTTGAACGAGGACGCGACCGTCATTCCCGAACTGGCGGCTGCGATCACGGCGGCACGTCGGGACATGAAGCGGCTCGGCGTGAAGGAACTGGCGTCGCGCTGACATCAGATCGCGGCCGTCACGAAGGCGGTTCTGAGCTGAGGCTCGGGGCCGCCTTCGTCGCGCTCGCGCCCGGCCGGACGGGTGGGGTGCGCGGAGGCGCGAAGCGCCGGAGCGCGGGGCCCCGCCCGGGAGGCCGGCCGCGCGGCGAAGCCGCGCGCTTGAGCCAGTATGGAAAGTTCTCACCACAATCGGGTACGCGTCTCGAATCTAAGCTGGCCCAGGCTAGTGTCCTGAGTCAGGAATTCTGTTCATAACAGTACGCTGGGTTCATGGCGCAGGTGGGTAGGCCGAAGGCCGAGCTGGTGCTGTCGGACGCGGAGCGTGCGGCGTTGGAGGGCTGGGTGCGACGCCGCTCAACGCCGCAGTCATGGGCGCTGCGGTGCCGCATTGTGCTGGAGTGTGCGACGGGCGCGACGAACAAGGACGTGGCTGCCCGGCTGGGCTCGACGCCGGCTGCGGTGGGCCGGTGGCGGGCCCGGTTCGTGGAGCATCGGATCGCCGGGCTGGGCGACATGCCCCGCACGGGTGGTCCGCGGTCGGTGACCGACGAGCAGGTCGCCGCGCTGGTGACCCGGACGTTGGAGAGGACCCCGAGGGACGCGACGCACTGGTCGACCCGCTCGATGGCCAAGGCGACGGGCCTGTCGCAGTCGACGGTCTCGCGGATCTGGCGGGCGTTCGGCCTCCAGCCCCACCGGGTCGAGGGGTTCAAGCTCTCGAGCCACCCGTACTTCGTGGACAAGGTGCACGACGTCGTCGGCCTCTACCTTGACCCGCCCGAGCGGGCGCTGGTGTTCTGCGTGGACGAGAAGTCCCAGATCCAGGCGCTCGACCGCTCCCAGCCGGTGCTGCCGATGATGCCCGGGGTGCCGCAGCGGGTCACGCACGACTACGTGCGCGCCGGCACCACGACGCTGTTCGCCGCCCTGGAGATCGCCACCGGCAAGGTCATCGGCTCCCTGCACCGGCGCCACCGCGCCGAGGAGTTCAAGAAGTTCCTGATCACGCTCGACAAGCAGACGCCCGAAGGACTGGACGTCCACCTCGTGCTGGACAACTACGCCACGCACAAGACCGCGGCGATCAAGACCTGGCTGGTCGCCCACCCCCGGTTCCACCTGCACTTCACCCCGACCGGATCCTCCTGGCTCAACCTCGTCGAACGCTGGTTCGCCGAACTGACCGACAAGAAGATCCGCCGCGGCGCGCACAAGTCCGTGACCGCGCTCGAGAAGGACATCCGCGACTGGATCGCGAACTGGAACACCGACCCACGCCCCTACGTCTGGACCAAGACCGCCGACGAGATCCTCGAACGCCTCGCCACATCTCTGAACAGAATTCCTGACTCAGGACACTAGTGTCGCGTGTCGGAAGTGAGAGCGCTATTCAGGCGAGCGGGGCGCCCCATGAGCGGGCATGGTCCTGACCCGCATCGTCGCAGGTCACGGTCAAGTTTGGGCAGGTAGCGCAACGGCCCTTGCGTCCGGTTTGATCCAGGTTGTTCACGCCAGGATCGAACCCCGAACGACGGACCGATGCGTTACCACTGGCCGTGCGGGCTGACCCCTGCCTGACGAGCGAGCTGATCGCCCGCGCCTTCCAAGTCCACGCCGGCCAGCCCGACGGGCAGCGGTACGACTTCGCCCTCGGGTTCGGGACCACCGTGACGATGGTTCTGATGAAGGTGCGCCACAACCTGGCCCAGCAGCTGACCGGCCACCTGTTCGGCATTTGGCAACCCACCGTCTCGCGGATCTGGCGCTACCTGCTGCCGATCCTGGGGCAGGTCACCGCAACGGACCACCGTCACCTGGCCGAGACACTCGAGCGCGGCACCGTCCTTGTCGACGGCACCCCAATCCCCACGGGCAACCGAACCGGAACGGGCACGACGAACTTCAATGCCAAGCACCACAAGCAGGCCCTCGGCATCCGGGTCGCCGCCTTCTACGACGGGCGCCCGTGCGACGTCTCGCTTCCCGTGCACGGCTCCCGGCACAACTCCCGCGCCCCGGAGGAAGTCGGCTGGGCCGACCAGATCACCGCCGCCAGCACCGACAAGACCATCGCCGTCCTCGCCGACACCGCCTACGTCAAGCACACCCAGCTGACCCACACAGGCGCGTCAAGGGCGCCGAACGCACCGACGCCGACCGCGAGTGGAACCGGCACATCTCCTCCCGCCGCGCCCCGTCGAATGCACCATCGCCGCCCTCAAACAGTGGAAGACCCTCGCCACCGGCTGCAGCGGCCGCCTGACCGAACTACCAAGCATGATCCACATGATCACCAACATCGAGTTCTACCGACAGGCCACGTGAATAACGCTCTCACAGTCCCAACCCTGAAGTCCCACAAGAAGACAAGCTCCACCAGGTCAATGCAGCGCCATCAGCACGCGCCCCTTCGGAAGCATGAGCGAGAGGCGCTGCTCCGTTGCCTTTCCCGTCGCAAAACGGGTTGTCATGTCTTCCTGCTCCCAAAGCTCTCTCGCAGCAGCAAGAATATCCGTCCGAAATGTCTCGCGTCGCGCAATTCGATAGCCAAGCCCCATCGCGATCACCTCGAATGCGGTGTTCAGAAAGCCACCCGAAAATCGCGCTCGCTGAGCATCCCACTTGCGGAAGACATTGGCACCACCGGCAGACGCAAGAAGATCGAACGTCTCACTAAAGACCCGCTCTAACTCAGCTGCATCACTCTCGTGACGACGCGCCATTGACAGAGCCTCGGCCTCAAGGCGATCCTGGAACTGACGAAGCGAGGCCGTACTCGTGTCAGTCGCCCTGTGCAGCCAGAGAAATCTGAGAACAAGGTCTTCATCGTACTTTGCGGAGACATCCTTGTCGGGCAGCGCTGTCGTCTGCACGAATGAGTCGCGTCTCGCAAGGCTTTGCAGCCACTCCACGAATGCCGGGTTCACGCCCACCAGGATGGCGTTTCGAACCTCCTGCGCCGAAAGAGGTGACCCATAGCTGTTAAGGCGTTGAAACAGGTCATACTTGGTCGACTCGCTCGATTCGCGCTTGATGATCTTCACGTCGATCTTTGCGCGCTTAATGTCGAGCTTCTGTGCCTCACTGAGCGCACGTTCCGAGTTGGGCGTCTTCGCCCACGTTCGCCCTTCGAGATGTTTAAGATACTTCGTCGCACTGAGAACAAGAGGCGGAAAATGAGGATCCGTCAGAAGGCCCTGAAGCTGGAGTATCGTCGAAATCCTTTGGAGTCCGTCGACCAGCTCCCAGCGCCCTTCGTTGTCTTGTGCAACAAACACGGACGGCAAAGGAATCCCGAGCAGAATCGACTCGATGAGCAATGACTTCTGGTCCGAATCCCAGCGGAACAGGCGCTGAAAGGCAGGCCTGATGACGAGTTCGCCGTCTCGATACAGGTTCGTCAGCTCTCCGATACTCATTGGGTAGCTGTCAGTTGAAATCTCCTTGCGCGCCGCCACGAGCTCTTCTTCAAGGCTTGCGGGGCGCTCCTCTGCGTTCACGTCACTGACTGTCACGAGAGTCCTTCCAGTGCGGCGATCTCTCGGCTCACGCCGACCAAGTCGGGGAAAATCATGCTTTCGGCAAACCCCAGCGTGCTGAGATCTCGCTGAATCTGAACTCTGGGGATTTCGACAATGAACTTCCAGAGTGCGGAAGTTGAATGCTCGCTCGCGAAGTCCTCCATCGAGGAAAGGCTGTTTCCTGTGACTGTGAAACTCCCGCGCTGAGCAAGAATCCTCGCAGAATTGTAGGCCCCATAGATCGCCAATGGCTGCGCGTACCGACGGGCGAGATCCGTCTCATTTGAGAGCGGAGCGTACGCTTTCAAGTCGTCCGAATCAGTGGTCAAGATTGCCACATCAGGAAACTCCTGGAGCTGTTTGGCCTGTCGATTCCATCCAACGGGATCCAAGATCCACATGCTTGGGTAGCACCGCACGCCTTCGTGTGTTTCTGAGTCTCTCGCGCCGTCCGACGACGCGAAGTAGAGGGCCACGAACAGGTTTTCACTCCAATCAAGTAGACGAGTTGGAAGCTCGTGGTGTTGCATAGCGAACAACTGTTCCCAGTCATTCTGCGGATATCCCGCGGGCCAATACGGAAGGCTGCGCTGCCGGAACCGAGTAATTAGGCGCTGCTCCAGCGAAAGAAGGGCTTTTGGATTCTCCACCTTACGCGCGAGTGACGCAAGTAGCCTGTGGTTCGAACAGCTCTGGCCTCGGTGCCACAAGGGGCGCTCAGAACCCAATGAGGCGCCAATCTTGAGAACCTCTGCGACGAGCTCCGAGATCGACTTGACGCGGACTTCTTCGATCGACACCTCTCCCCTTCCCGACAGGCTGCATCCAACTTGAATGCTTGCACAAGGTTACGGTGACAGCGCACCGGGCGCGCCGTGAGGTCGGAGGCCGAGTGCGTCAGCGCCGCGGTCGCCAGTCGGCCCCGGTAGTCACGCGCGTTCGCGCACCTGAGCGTGGCGGCCAACGTGCTTCGGTGCACCGGCGTGGTGCCGAGCTCCTCGAGCACACCGGGCGTGGCTGCCTTGGAGACCGGCTCCACGATCCTCCCCAGCACCATCTGCCTGAACGCTGCGTCTTTGAGCGAGTCGAACGCTAGTTGGCGGTGCGCGTTTGGTCAGCACCTGCCACCACACCTGGGCCATGCTCACCTCGACCACCGGCTCCGTCGAGACCACCGGCACCGGCGCCGGCGCGAGGGTGTGTCCGATAGGCGGCTCTTGCGTACTGTCGGTGGTGTGGCCCGCGGTGATGCGCTCACACGGTCAGGAGGATGCGGTGGGGGAGGAGGTCGAACCCGGCGCGTCCGTACATCTGGCGTTTGAGCATCTTGGTGCGCGTGTTGACGCCTTCGGTGCGCCCGTTGTGATGCGGGAGGGTGACCGCTGCGACGACCGGGTTCTGGTGTTGCCCGAGGCCGCGGACGAACGAGTGCAGGGAGGGCAGTCCCGCTGAGCGGGCCTGCTTTGGTCCAGGCGGCCAAGGCGTCGGCCTTGCCCTTGTCCGGGGCGAGCATCCTGGCGAAGTCGGCGACGAGGGCGTGCAGGGCGTGCAGGGCGTGCGGGGCGACCATCTCGGGGCACGCTGCGACGCGCCGTCCGAGGCGTTCGGTCTGCCGCTCGGGCGGCGCAGTGGGCCGTGTCAGCAGGAGCCGGGTCGCGCGCCGTGGTGACAGGTGTGGAGGGTCGTCGAGGTGGCGGTGCTGGTTCAGGTACCGGTAGGGCAGGTTCTGGCTGCCGGGGTAGCCGAGGTCGCGGATCTCGGCCAGCAGAGCGGTGACCGCCACCCCCAGGCTCGGCCTGGCGCCACTCACGGAGGTGGTCGCGGTATGGGTCGACGAGGGTGGCCCGGTAGCGGGGTGGGCGGGTGATCTGCTCGGGCTTGGCGGCGCGGGCGTACCGCTTGACGGCATTCAGTGCGATCCCGCGGGCGGGAGCCGCAGGCCCACGCCCGCGTCGGGCAGACCATGGACCGGCTCCCGCCGCTGCGCGGTGGTCTCGGCGATGCCACCTTCGCGCATGCCGGTCGCGGTGGTCGCGGGTGACGACCTTTACTCCGCTGTGAGCGGTCAGCCACGCCTTGACGACGCCGGCGTCCCAGCCGGGCAGGACATCGACCCGGCGGCCGCTGTCCGCATCGATCAGGACGGTCGCGTAGACCTGCCCCCGCCGCAACGCGAAGTTATCGATCCCCCGGGACTGATCCAGCCCGTGCGCCAAACCTTTGGCAGAGTTCAGCGCCGCGATCCGGAGCCCTCGACCCGCACGGCTACGGTGAGCACGTGAGCGTGAAGACCGAGGCATGGACCTACTTCGACCGCATCGTGTCCGACGCGGCGCCTGGTGGCGTCCACTCGAATCCGTGGACGATTGATCCCGAGGGCCTGCTCGCGTATCGCCCTGACTTCACGGCGCTCCAGCGGCTGCTCGGCGTGCCGCTATACCTCAAGGCCGCCACGACGACCGGCGTGCCAGCCCTCGCGCTCGACGTCTGGCTGAGCTACGAACTTCGACGCGCCGGATTCAGCAAGGACGCCGTCTGGCCGCGCGCCGCGCACCCGCGGATCCTCCCGCAGGCGGTGGCGAACCTGCTGGACGGTGCGCCGAAGAAGCTCCAGGTGGAGATCGCGAAGCTGCTGACGACGAAGGCGTCGATCACGGGTGTGACGTCGTCGTCGGCAAGCATCCTCGGGAAGAACTACCTCAAGCAGGTCGACGTCATCATGACGGACTGGCAGACGGGGCCGGAGCTGCTGATCTCGACGAAGCGGATGGACTCGTCCTTCGGGAAGAACGCGGCGAACCGTGTCGAGGAGTCCTACGGCGACGCGAAGAACCTTCGGCTGCGGCACCCGCTCGCGGCGCTCGGCTTCGTCTTCGGCCTTCGTTCGACGATCCTCGATGAGGAGCCCGACAAGGCCGAGTGGCTGATCGACCTCTTGGAGAAGCTCGGCCGCGAGGACGACGCGTACCACGCGACGTGCCTCGTGATGATCGAGTACGGCGGGAACGTCGGGACGCCAGCGGATGACGACGTCATCGATGCCGAGAACCTGCTGGTGTCCGCCGGGCTTGAGAGCGAGCCGGAGGACGAGGAGATCCCGAGCGAGCCGGGTTCTGACATCGACTCCGTGCTCGCCAATCTCCCCAGCGTGAAGATCCTGCACGACAAGATCCCGGCTGCGCTGTCGCCGTCACGGTTCCTCGGGACGATGGTGCGCCGTGTCATCGACGCGACGCCGGTGACCATGCACCGTGAGGCGCGGGCACGAATCAGGGAAGTCGTCGACGGCGTGCGCTGATCCTGGTCAGTCGAAGAGAGATGGCGTGTTGTCGCGCTTGGCGCCTCGGACGGCGGCCATCGTCCCCTCGGTGAGGCCGTAGGCCGCCTCTGCCGCCCGCGTCGCCGCGGCGCGATCGCCTGCTCGGAACGCCTTGCGCAGTTGGACCGCGACTTCGGGCGAGATCATCTCGGGCTGAGGCACGCGGATCTTGCGGAGGTACTGGGCCTGGAAGCGCAGCGTTCCCCCGCGCATCTTGACGCCGTAAGCGTCGACGAACGCCTCGGCGACCTCGCTCAGCAGGAGCCCGCCAAGCACCTCGAGGTCCCAGCCTGTCGAGACGATGTAGTAAAGGTTGTGGTGCGGGTAGAGACCACCAGGCTCGAGGACGGGCGTGATCTGCGCCTTCATGTCCTGGAGCAGCAGCTTCGGACGCTCGGCCAGCCCCGGATAGACCTTGTCGATCGTCCGATGCCACCGACCAGGGTTCTTCCGTGCGACGAAGCGGCGCTTGACCGCCGGGTGCGCCGCTAGCGCCCGAGCCATGCGCGGATACGCCGTCAGGTCGACGAGCTCGCCCCGCTCGTCCCACGGGTTGATCAGGACCCGGCGAGCCGTGCCGAGCGTCCCGGTGCGGATGTCGTCTGCCATGACGAGCGGAAGCAGCCGATCGGCCTCGACGTCGGCGTGCCGGTCGACGATGTAAGCCTTGTCCGCCCCGGATGCGACGCCGATCGAGATCTTCGTCGTGCCGCCCGTCTCTTCGAGGGTCGGGAACGTCTCGTTGAGCCGCTCGAGCACCCTGATCAGCGCCGGCCTGCCCGCCGGCCACAGGTCGCGCCCTTCGAACCAGTCGGCCAGCCGGGACCCGCTCCATCCATGACCGTGCGCGTCATCGACGTCGGCCTGGCAGAAGCGCAATGCCTCAGCGGCACCGCGAGGGCCGAACTCGTCCGTCGTGTCGAGGACGGTCACGGTGCCCTGTTCGTGCCGGCCAAGGATCGTGATGGCGGGGTACGCCGAAACCTCGGCCTGGAACGCGTCGACGTCGTGCATCTGCCACAAGGTCTCGACCGCGTACCGTTCGGCGACGAGCTCTCGCAGGCGTGCACCGTACGCGTTCCGCATCCACCGGTCGGCGCAGATGAACCCCAGTTTGCCATCGGGCTTCAGCATCGCGAGTGCGCGCTCGTAGAACCCGACGAAGATGTCGGCGCGGCCCCACATCGTGGTCCACCGGGCGCGGTAGGCCGCCCCGGTCTCGTCGTCGAGATCGTCCGAGCGAATGTACGGCGGGTTTCCGACGACGAAGTCGGCCGGAACGTCCACGTCGTCCAACAGGAAGTCGGCGCTGCGAAGCCACGTCATCGCCAACAAGCGCGCGACGCCGTCGGACGCTCCGTGCGTGCGCAGGATCTCGGTGACCAGCGTTCGACAGGACTCGACGTGCTGGGGCTGGAGGTCATACCCACGGACAGCGTCGGCGAGATCCTCGAAGCGAACGCCGTGCGTCCTCGCGCTGGCAGCGAGCCGCTCGACAACAGGGCCGATGAACGCCCCAGAGCCCACCGATGGTTCGACGAGTGTCGTGGCCGTCAGGTTCCGCTCGGCCGTGTAGCCCGCGAGGTCGAGGATCGTCTCGACCACCCAGCGTCGGGTGAAGACCTCCCCGTACTCGACGAACCCCACCTCTGCCACGGCCATGGACCGGATCCTTCCACGACCAACCGACAGGAACACAGAACCTGCCCGATAACAGAGGCGCGATCAGTCGAAGCGGTCGAACCAGTGGAGGTCGACAACCGGTTCGGGCTTGACGCCGACCTGCTGTTCGAGGACGAGATCCGCAAGCTTCTCCCCGTCGATGAGATCGACGGTAGGCGTCGTCGAGATGGCGGCCCTCCGCGCCGGCTCGGAGAACCGTCCGAGGGTGACGAGGATCGCTCGTTCGGCACCCTTGGTCTGGGCGTCCCGCTGAAAGAGCGCAACAACCTCGCGACCCACGGGTTTGCCGTTGGGGTCGTAGCGCTTGACCTGTACGGCGACGCGCGAAGACAAGACTGGGCTGATTGGCGCCGTGCCGATCCCGTCGATGCCCTCATCACCTGAACCTCCAACCCGCTCGAGTTGGAGGCCGTAGAGCCGGAGCAGATACAGAACGAAATCTTCGAAAGCCGTTGGGCTGAGCTTGTGGAGTCGAGCGCGGGGGGTGTCCTTCCAACTCAACGGTTCGTCAGCCTCGTCCTCCGGCTCGATCGCCACGTCGGACGGATCCTGGATCGGGTCCGCGACGAAGCCGTTGGGCACCTCAGGCGAGTCGGTCGTCCGAGCTGACGACTTGCGTGGCCGGCTCCTGCGGAACTCTCGCTCGAGGACGAGCACGCGTTGCTTTCCCTCCTCCTCGGGGAGCGCAAGGAGATCCTTGCCAAGCGGGGCGAGCAAGAAGACTCCGCGCTTCGGGCTCTCCAGCGCCCCGATGAGCTTCGCGTAGGACCGACCCCAGGCAACCCTGTCGGCGATGACCGCCTTCGTCGGATCCGACTCATACGTGAGGGCGAGCATCTCCGCCGTCGGGTCGACCTCGCCGAGGATGTGATCCGCGATCTCCCTGCTCCGCGCCGATCCACCAAGCTCTGCGACTGCGCGGATCGCCGGGAGAATGAAGTCCTGGTAGGACGGCAGGTCGTTCTGCGTCATATGCAGATGGTGGCACGCGAGCGGACGGCCGCGCTTGCGGGCCACCGACCGACCTGTCCAGCGGCGGGCGGTGTTGCGGACGGTCCTGGTGCGGGTCATCGCGCCCGTGCTCCTCGCGCTCGGCGCCGCGGTGCTCTACCGCACCGGGATCGCGTTCTCCCTGCCTGCGGTCGGGGCTGGCATGGCCGTCGCGCGGCGCCTGTCGGTGTGGATCGCTGATCACGCATCGCGCGAGCGGCCGGTCACCGTCCTGACGGCGACGTTCTGGCACGAGCTCGCCGCCCGCCAGCCCGGCAACAGCGCGCGGTCAGCACCACCGCAGGCCTTCTGACGTCGGCGCAACGACCTCGGCGCACGCGACATCCTGCCGAACGGTCGGCGTCTGCGCTTGCGCCCCTACGCCGACCAGGCCGCCAGCACAGAGGCGGTGCAGCCATGGCCGGCGCCACGCGTCAAGAGCTCGTTGCCCGCATCCGGGAGCGCACAGCCTCGACGCCTACCGGCAGCGAGTCGGTCGCTTCACACGTGCTCACGGAGTCCTTCGTGGACGAGTCCGACAACGACCTGCCGCCCCGTCGACAACTCGTCACGAAAGCCTCAGCAGGCCTTCTCGCGGAAGGCAAAGACGAGCTAGAGCAAGCACGGCGGGCAAGCAGAGAGCCCCAGACCGGCGGTTTTTCGCGGCTGGGGCTCCTGCGGGGGCGGTAGCGGTGAGGTTCGGGAGCGCCCTTTGGGCGGGGCTGGCTCGGTTGGACGATCTGGCGTCTGACCTGGGCGTTCGCCTGGTCTCGCTATGCAACGTGTTGTACGTTTTCGCGGCTGTTTGGCTGGCAAAGAGGAGTGAAAAAGGTGAGTCGCGGGCGCTGCGGCCTGGCTTCCTCTTCGACGGTACCGGGGTGTCGGAGGTCGGGACACTCGGAGGCGCCGCGGCGATAGCGGAGCACAAGAGGCTGACGGAGGTCAGGGTCAAGGGTGAGCGCAGTTCATCGCGCAGCGACGCCGTAGGCGCCCTTGATGCTGACCGGAGTCGGCCGGATGCTCGGGTATCGGTGCAGGGCCGGACGCGAGCCTGTGCGCTCAACGCACGCCGCCGCGTGGGCTGGGCATCGTGTCACCGCTCCCCCGTAGGGTGGCCGGGGCCGACGTCGTCAGGCACGGAAGGGTGCTCGCAGGGATGTTCATCGTTCGACCGTTCACGTCCGACGCCCTCAAGTTGCACCCGTTCACGTGTGGCGAACCAGAGCTCGACGACTGGCTCGCGCATTACGCCAGCCAGAGCGAGCGCAGAGACAACGCGCGCACGATGCTGCTGCTTGACGAGCGCGAGGGCCGCGTGGCCGGCTACTACACGATGCTCACCTTCGAGCTGTCCGTCGAGGAGGCGGAGTCGGCGCTGGGGCGCGCTCGTCGCTACCCGGTGCCCGCGACGCTCATCGCACGCCTCGCCGTCGACTCGGACTACAAGGGCAAGGGCCTCGGGAGGTTCCTTCTGGTTCAGGCGCTCGAGCGGCTGGCCGCAGCGTCGGTCGATCTCGGCTTCGAGATGGTCGTGGTTCACGCACTCCACGAAGACGTGGCGTGCTTCTACCTCAAGCACGGGTTCCAGCGCTTCGCGGACCACTCGCTCGGCCTGTTCCTCACGACGAAGCGGCTGCGGGCGACGTACGCCGCGTCGGATCCCGATTGATCCGTACGCCTGTCGTATGTACAGTGTATGTACGCCACCGAGAGAGACAGTCACCAGCGCGGTGACACGAGGAGTCTTCATGTCCACAGAGAACGCGCGCTCCGAGCGCCTGAACATGCGCCTGACGCCAGAGGCCCTGGCCACGATCCGCGAGGCGGCGTCTGCCCAGCAGCAGGACGTGTCCGCATTCGTCCTTGGCGCCGCGATGGAGCGAGCGCGCGAGGTGCTGCTCCGTGACCGCGTCATCAAACTGACCCCACGCGAGGTCGACCAGGTCGAGGCTGCCTTGAACGAGGACGCGACCGTCATTCCCGAACTGGCGGCTGCGATCACGGCGGCACGTCGGGACATGAAGCGGCTCGGCGTGAAGGAACTGGCGTCGCGCTGACATCAGATCGCGGCCGTCACGAAGGCGGTTCTGAGCTGAGGCTCGGGGCCGCCTTCGTCGCGCTCGCGCCCGGCCGGACGGGTGGGGTGCGCGGAGGCGCGAAGCGCCGGAGCGCGGGGCCCCGCCCGGGAGGCCGGCCGCGCGGCGAAGCCGCGCGCTTGAGCCAGTAAAGAAAGTCCTCACAGGGCACCCGATGCCGGGGCAAGCCGCGTCGGTGCGCAGTCCGGGCCACCCTCCCGGAGCACCGACACCAAGCCCGAGCTGGCCCGGCTTGGCTAGGCTTGCGCCTGCCGCATTCGCGCTCGAGCCGCGGGCTCGACATCCGCCCCCACGACTTCCGCCGCACTGTGGGGACGACGGTCGCGAACTCGACCTCGATCGCCAGCGCGTCAGCGCAACTGGGGCACGCGGGCGAGGCGACGACTCGGCGGCACTACGTGAAGCGCAATCGCCTCGATCCGGACCTGCGGATCGTCATCGACCAGCTCGTCACGAAGGCGTCGGCAGACCTGGCCGCCGAGGGGAAAAAGCAGTGAAAAGCAGTACCGGGGAAAGCGAAGAGCCCCAGACCGGCAGGTTTCTGCGGCTGGGGCTCTTGCAGGGGCGGTAGCGGTGAGATTCGAACTCACGGTGGACTTTCACCCACACACGCTTTCGAGGCGTGCTCCTTAGGCCACTCGGACACGCTACCTCGCCGGTCGTAACCGGCCGTCCGAGGATACCCGCTCGGGCCGCGCGTCCCAAATCCCCGCGCTCACGACGCGCCCCGGCGCCACCGTGCCGCGCGTAGGCTCGACTCGTGCCCCCTGCCGCACAGCCTCGCCCGATCCTCAGGGCCGCGTATCAGCAGCGCACGTGGACCCTTCCCGCGGACGCCGTCGTCCGGCACGGCACCGCCGAGGACGCCGCGCGGGTGCTGCACGGCCTGACCTTCACGGTGCTGACGGGTGCGGGCATCTCGACGGACTCGGGCATCCCCGACTACCGCAGCCCGGACTCGCCGCCTCGCAACCCGATGACGTTCCAGCAGTTCGTCGCGGACGAGGCGTTCCGCCGCCACTACTGGGCGCGCAACCATGTGGGCTGGCAGCACGTGCGCCGCACTCGGCCCAATGGCGGGCATCTCGCTCTGGCCGCCTTGGAGGATCGTGGCATCGTGCGCGGCGTCATCACGCAGAACGTCGACCTGCTGCACGAGCAGGCCGGTTCCCGCAAGGTGATCGACCTGCACGGCCGTTCCGACCGGGTGGTGTGCCTGACGTGCCGCCGGGTGATCTCGCGGGCGCATCTGGCCGAGCGGTTGTCGGCTCTCAACCCGCACTTCCTCGACGAGGTGCTCGACGGCGTCCGCACCGTCACCGACATCGAGGTGGCTCCCGACGCCGACGCCGTCGTCGAGCAGACCGCGCACTTTCGCCCGGCACCGTGCGAGTTCTGCGGCGGGGTGCTCAAGCCGGAGATCGTCTACTTCGGCGAGGCGGTGCCGCGTGAGCGGGTCGAGCGCGCGTTCGCGATGGTCGACGACGCGGGGGCGTTGCTCGTGGCGGGCACGTCGCTGACGGTGATGAGCGGGCTGCGGTTCGTGCGGCATGCGGCCAAGGCGGGCATGCCGGTGGTCATCGTCAACCGCGGTGAGACGCGTGGGGACCCGCTCGCCACGGTCAAGGTCGAGGCTGACGTCACCGAGACGCTGACGGCGCTGGCGGGCGCGCTCGCGCGGTAGCCCCCGTCGTGACGCGTGCGCGGCGGGGAGAATGCCGGCGACGAACCGCGAGACGAGCAACTGCGCGGCGCGCTCGCGGCGGCCGCGACCTGCCGGGCCGTCACCCGCCCAGGTAGGAGACGTCCCCGTTGGAGGTGCGGATCTCGACGCGGCGGCGCGCGTCCGGGTCGGTGGGGCCTTCGACGCGCTGGTTCCCGTTGCTGGTGCGGATGGTCAGGGCGACCGGCTCGGGGCCGCCGTGCACGGTGATGTCGCCGTTGCTGGTGCGCGCGGTCACGTCGCCGTCGACGGCGGCGATCTCGACGCTGCCGTTGCTCGTGGTCGCGCGGGCCGACCCGCCGATCTCGCGCAGGTCGAGGTGACCGTTGCTCGACTCCGCCGTGAGCGTCCCGCCCACCCCGACGGCGTGGATCCGGCCGTTCGACGTGCGCAGGTCGGCGTCGCCGGCGGTGTCACGCACGGCGATGTCCCCGTTGCTGGTCTCGACGTGGAGCAGCCCGCCGATGCGTGTCGCCTCGACGCGACCGTTGCTGGTGCGCAGCCGTACGTCGCCGGCGAGCCCGCTTGCGACGACCTGCCCGTTGGAGGTCCGCACGATGACGTGCGTGGCCTCGGGCACGGTCACGTCCAACCCGCCCGAGCAGCTGATCAGCACGGCGCCGAGCCCGGTGCAGCGGTGTGTCACCACGAGCCGGTCGTCGCGCTGGTCCACCGCGTACCGCGGGCCGCTGAGGCCCGAGCGCGCGACCCGGTCGACCTGGACGGAGCCGGGTGCGGCGGTGACGTGGACGGCGCCGTCGGCGACGAGCTCGACGGTCGGGGCGGGGCGGTACGAGGCGTGGGCCGTCGTCGTGCTCGACCGCGCGAAGTCGACCAGCAGGAGCACGCCCCACCCGACTGCCACGGCCGCGAGGACGATCCCTGCGACGGCGAGGCCGCGCATGCCTGGCCGCCGGGAGGGGGCGGGGCCGACGGCCGGCGAGGGATCGGCGGTCGGTGCCGGGTCGAAGGGCTGGGTCGGCGCGGTCATGGGAGTGTCCCGCGATCGGCGTTGCTCCGGACTGCGCCCGTGACGCGGGGAGCGGCGGCGTCGGTGCTCGTCATCTTTCGACGGTAGCTCGCAGCCCACGACGGCGAACACCGGGGTCTCCCCCAGTTCCACCCTGACTCCACAGGTCGGGTCGCCCCGGCGGGGGTATGGGTTCGCGCAGGATCCCCGCCGATTCCTGCACGGACCCGTACCCTCGCCCGACCGCCGGTCAGACCGGTACGTCCGGGTGCGGGTGGGTGGCCGCGCGGGGGATGGTGGTGCCGTCCGCGAACTGGACGGCGTCCGCCAGGCGGGCCTCGACGGCGCCGCCCCCGAACTGTTCGGCGTACAACCGCGCGTAAAGGCCGCCGCGCCGCAGCAGCTCGTCGTGCGTGCCGTGCTCGACGAGCCGCCCGTCCGCGACCCCGAAGATCACGTCGGCGTTCATGATCGTCGACAGGCGGTGCGCGATCGCGAACGTCGTCCGGTCGGCCATCGCGCGTTCGAGCGCCTGCTGCACCAGCCGCTCGGTCGCGGTGTCGAGGGCCGACGTCGCCTCGTCGAGGATGAGGATCTTGGGGTCCTTGATGAGCACCCGGGCGATGGACAGCCGCTGTTTCTCACCGCCCGACAGGCGGAACCCGCGCTCGCCCGTGATGGTCTCGTACCCGTCCGCGAAGCTCACGATCCGGTCGTGGATGTTCGCCGCCCGGCACGCCTCGACGATCTCGGCGTCGGTCGCGTCGGCCCGCGCGTACCGGAGGTTCTCGGTGATCGTCCCGTGGAACAGGTACGGCTCCTGCGTCACCATCCCGACGACGTCGGCCAGCGACCCCTGCGTGACGTCACGCACGTCGACGCCGTCGATGAGCACGGCGCCGCGCGTCACCTCGTGCAGGCGCGGCACCAGGTACGTCAGGGTCGTCTTGCCCGAGCCGGACGGGCCGACGAGCGCCGCGAGCTGCCCGGCCCGCACCGTCAGCGAGAGATCCGCGAGCGCCCACTTCTCGGAGTCGGAGATGCGGCCGTCGGCGTCGAGGTCCTCGCCCACCTGGGCGAGGTCGGTCACGTCGATGTCGAGGTACTTGCGCGCCTCGGGCAGCGGGGCCGGGTCGTCCGGGTGGACGGCCGACGGCGTGCCCGCCCGCGTGCCCTCGGCCGTCGGCCGCTCCGCAGAAGGCCGCTCCGCGGAACCCCGCGCGGCACCGGGCTCGTCCACGACGGGCACCGCGGCCGCCAGCCCGGGTGCCGACGTCGGCGGCAGGACGTTGGCGCCGGCCATGTCGGTGAGCGCCGCGACCACGGGCACCTCGAGCGCCCGGTACCCGCGCCCCGAGCGGCCGCGCGCCCCGCGCCCGCCCTTGCCGCCACGGCCGCCGCCCGACGCCGCCGCTCCCCCCGGCGCGGACTCCGCGCGGGTCTGCGGGTAGCGGAACCAGACGTCGCGCAGCTCGACCTCGCCGCGCACCTCGTCCTTGCGCAGCGCACGCGCCCCGGGCCGGTCCTGGATGGCGGGTTCGAGGTCGAGGTACTCGAAGAGGCGCCCAAACAGCGCGAACGACGTCTGCACGTCCAGGGTCACGCGCATGAGCTGCACGAGCGGCTGCTGGAGCCGGGACTGGAGGGTCGTGAACGCGACGATGGTCCCGGCCGTCAGCACGGCCCCGCCCACGAGCGTGCCGCCGTTGATGAGCAGCCCCGCCACGAGGTACACGATCGCGGGTGTCAGCCCGAAGAACGTGGAGACGATCGAGAAGAACGTCTGCCCGGTCATGGCGTTCTTGACCTGGAGCCGCGTCTGGCGGCGGTTCTCGCGGCGGTACCGCTCGACCTCGACGTCGGCACGGTTGAACACCTTGGCGAGCAGCACGCCCGAGACGCCGAGCGACTCCTCGGTGATCGCCGTCATCTCCGACAACGATTCCTGCGTGCGCCGCTGCAACGCCTTGCGCCGCTTGCCGACGCGGACCTGGATCACCATGAACAGCGGCATCAGCACCAGCGTGATGATGGTCAGCTGCCAGCTCAGCACGATCATCGACACGAACGCCGCGATGACGGTCACGACGTTCTGCAGGATCGACGTCGCGGTGCTGGTGAGCACCGACCGCACCCCGCCGACGTCGTTGGCCAGGCGCGACTGGATGTCGCCGGTGCGCGTCGAGGTGAAGAACGCGAGCTCCATGCGTTCCAGGTGAGCGAACAGCGCCACGCGCAGGTCCGCCATCGCGCCGTTGCCGATGCGGGTGGTCAGCCACGTCTGCCCGACGCCGATGAGGGCGCTGACCAGCGGGATCGCGATCAGCCCGCCGATGAGCCAGTACAGCAGGGTCAGGTCGGGCGGTCCGACGGTGCCGTCGGGCGTGGCCGGGAAGAGCGCGTCGTCGAACACCGAGCGGGTGAGGAACGGGGCCACGCTCGTCAGCCCCGCGCTGACGACGACCGCGAGCGCCACGAGCGCGAGCTGGGCCTTGTAGGGCGAGAGCAGGGTCGCGATGCGTCGTAGGACCGGTTGGTCCCGGGTGCCGGCGATGGCGGTCGGGGGTGGGGGTGGGGGTGGGGGCGCCGTCGTGGTGCGGGGCCCGGCGGGTGGCACGGGGGCGGGCATGACCCCATGCTCACGCCGGGCGGGCGGAGGCGCGCGGCGGGCACCCCCGGTGACGCGGTGGTGCCCGCCGGGCCTCAGTCCTCGCCGTCGGGCTCCGGTCCTGGGGCGGGCCCGGTCTCGTGCTCGGGCGCGAGGCGGCGGCCGCCGTCGGCGAGCTCGGGCACGAGCTCGTAGCGCGTGCGGTACAGGTCGAGCAGCGCGAGCAGCATCGCGACGACGGGCACGGCGAGCAGTGCGCCCGCGACGCCGAACATCGACGTCCCCAGGATCACCGAACCGAAGCTCACCGCCGGGTGGACGTTCACGGCCCGCGAGCTGATGCGCGGCTCGATCGTGAGGTTCTCGACCTGCTGGTAGAGCACGCCCCAGCCGAGCACGACGAGGCCGAGCCACGGGTTGGGGCTCAGTGCTCCCACGAGCACGGGCAGCGCGATCGAGATGTAGGTGCCGATCGCGGGGATGAACTGGGCGACGATGCCCGTCCACAGGGCGAGCGCCAGCCACGACGGCAGCCCGATGATGCCGAAGACGATCGCGCTGAGCGTCGCGTTCACCGTGGCGAGCAGCAGGCGCGCGCCCACGTAGCGGCCCGTCTTCTCCGCCATCGTGTCCCAGACGACGAGCGTCGCCTCCTGTGCGCGCGGCGGGAACAGGGACGCCATCCAGCGGCGCAGGCGCGGGCCGTCGGCCGACAGGTAGAAGAGCATGAGCGCGAAGATGAAGAACGTGCCCACGGCGCCGGCGATGGTGCCGAGGACGCTCACGATGCCGCCCGCGAGCTGACCGGCGACGCTCGCGGCACTGCCCGCGTTGGCCTGGAGCTGGGTCAGCAGGTCGTCGAGCGAGTAGCGCACCCCGAACTGCGTCTCGGCCCAGTCGAGGGCGCCGTCGACGAGGCCGGGGATCGCCTGCACCAGCGAGGAGATCTGCTGCACCATGAGGTTGCCGAACAGCGTGAAGAACACGCCCAGGAACGCGACGACGCCGAGCATCACGACCGCCGTCGCCGCCCCTCGGGGCATGCGGCGTGCCAGGCGGCTGACCGCCGGTTCCATCGCGAGCGAGACGAACCACGCGGTGAACACCGTGAACAGCAGCGACCCACCGGCGCGCAGCACGAACGTCACGACGGCGGCGAGCGCGACGACCGCGAGCACCACCAGCCCGGTGCGCCAGACGTTGCGCGGGTCGAAGGCGATCTTCACGTTCCCTCCCGGTGCGGCTCGAAGAACGCTCGCAGCAGGGTGCCGCACTCCTGCTCGCGGATGCCGCCGACCACTTCGACGGCGTGGTTGGCCCGCTGGTCGCGCACGAGGTCCCAGACCGAGCCCGTCGCGCCCGCCTTGGGGTCCCAGGCGCCGAGCACGAGCCGCCGCACGCGGGCGGCGACGAGCGCCCCGGCACACATCACGCACGGTTCGAGCGTCACCACGAGGGTGCAGCCGTCGAGCCGCCACGAGCGGCGCGACATCGCCGCCTGCCGCAGCGCCAGCACCTCGGCGTGGGCCGTCGGGTCGCCCGTCTCCTCACGCCGGTTGCGGCCCAGTCCCAGCAGCCGCCCGTCGGGCCCGACGACGAGCGCGCCCACCGGCACGTCGCCCGACGCGAGGGCGTGCGACGCCTCGTGCAGCGCCATGCCCATCAGGGCGTCCCACACGACGCTGCGCTGCGAGAGGCTCGCCGGCGGGAACCCGCCGTCGGCCCAGGGCAGGGCGATCCCGGGCCGGTCGCCGGGAGGGCCGTCGCCGTCGGCCACGGGGCGGGGAGCGCCCGTGGCGCCGTCGTTGCTCACCACACCCTCCTCGCGCCGTCGGATGCACGCGAGCCTATGTGCTCGCGTGCCTCTGGAACGCGGCTCGGGCTCCGCGTGGTCGGAACCGATCGGCGCAGGTGTCGCCGCCGTTCTGGCGCGCGCCGGGGCGGGCGGCAGGGCATGGGTGGCGAGGGCGCCGTTGGGCGCGTCCGCGGGCCAGGTGGCCGGTAGCGTGGGGTCATGCGTCTGCACGTCGCCGATCACCCGCTGGTCGCCCACAAGCTCACCGTCCTGCGCGACAAGAACACGCCGTCGGCGACGTTCCGCCTCCTCGTCGACGAGCTGGTGACGCTGCTCGCGTACGAGGCGACGCGGCACGTGCGCGTCCAGCCCCACACGATCGAGACGCCGGTGACGGCGACGACGGGCGTCAAGCTGTCGGCCCCCAGCCCCATCGTCATCCCCATCCTGCGCGCCGGGCTGGGGATGCTCGACGGCCTGACGCGCCTGCTGCCCACGGCCGAGGTCGGCTTCCTGGGGCTGCTGCGTGACGAGACGACGTACGAGGCCGTCACCTACGCCAACCGCCTGCCCGACGACCTCACCGACCGGCAGGTGTTCCTGCTCGACCCCATGCTCGCGACGGGCGGCACGCTCGTGGCCGCCATCGACTACGTGCTCGAGCGCGGCGCACGCGACGTGACCTGCGTGTGCCTGCTCGCCGCCCCCGAGGGACTCAAGGTGGTCGAGGAGGCGCTCGGCGGGCGCGTCGACGTCCAGGTGGTGGTCGCGGCCGTCGACGAGCGCCTCAACGAGAAGAAGTACATCGTCCCCGGCCTGGGCGACGCGGGCGACCGGCTCTACGGCATCGTCTAGGAGTCCGGCGGCCCGGGCACGGCCCCGGGACCGCACGGGTAGCAGTCCCGTGCGGGGCGCCGTGGGGACGCCGTCGCAGCCGCCCGCTCAGCGCGTCTCGCAGGCTCCGGCCGCGTCCCAGCCGCTGCCCGCCGTCGGCGGTGCCAGCACCCCGCCAGCGCCACGGGACGCACCGCCGTGTCCGCCCGACCTGTCGTTCCCGCGCGCGTCGCTTCCCCGCGCGTCGTTCCCGTGCGCGGCGCCCGCGCCGCGGTTCGCTCGCGCGGACCCGTCGGCGACACCCTCGGCGGGATCGGGATCGGTCACGCGCGCACCGCGATACGTGTAGTTCGCCGAGCCGAAGCTCACCTTCGCGCCCGCCGCGTAGCCACCGCTCTCCTGCGTGGCGCGGTCCCAGGCGGGGGCGCACCAGCCGGCGGTACCGGTGAACGGGGCGACGGTGAGCGTCGTCGACCACGACCGCGCCGAGACCCGGTAGGTCGCCCCCGCGCTGCCGGTGACGACGCCGGCGTCGACCGTCCGGGTCTGCCCGGCCGGCACCCGCACCGAGCCGCCCACCACGTCGGGCACCGAGAACCACACGGGCACGTTCGAGCCGGTGTTGTCGAGCACCAGCGCCGCAGTCCGCGTCGAGACGGGGCCGTCAGGGGTCTCGGTCACGGTGATGCCGCCGAGCGCGACCCGCGCGGCCGGTGCGGTGACGACGCAGCTCACAGCGGCGTAGTCGACCGTCGTGTACGCCGTGAGCGGACGTCCCTCGACCACGCGCGACACCTCGACGCTCGCCCGTCCCCCGCGCGCGGTGAGGCCGTCGCCGAGTCCGAGCCGCACGGTCGCCGGGCCGGCCGGGGTCACCGGGGCCGGGTCGGACCAGGCGCGCCCCCCGCGCGAGATCCGGACGTCGTAGGACCGCCCGCCCTGGGTGGCCACCGTGGCGAGGAGCTCGGGCAGGTGCTGCGCCGTGCACTGGGCCTGTGCCGTCACGGCCACGTCCTGCGGCCAGGCGAGCGTCGCGCAGCTCGCGACCCGGACCGGCACCGAGCCGATCGTCCGCCCGTCGGCGAGCACGTCGAGCGACGTCGTCCCGTACGCCACCGGAACGGTCAGCACCTGGGACGCGCCCGCCGGCAGGACGGCCGTCACACCGCCCACCGTGAACGACACAGGAAGCGTCGAGCCGGTGTTGTCCAGCGGGATGCGCGCCCGCCGCACCGAGGTCTCGGCGGCGGGATCGTAGGTGCAGGCAGACGTCACCGGGTCGCCGGTCAACGGGCCGAGAGCCGGCGCCACCGTCGCACCGGCGTACGCCGCCGTCACGGGGGTGCGCGGGACGACGCCCTGCACGGGCGGGTCGCCGTCGACGTCGGCGACCCAGCGGTACAGGTCGAACTCCGCGACACCGCTGGGCAGGGAGGCGAGGCCCGTGTCGAGCACGAGGGTCGTGGTCGCGCCCGGGTCGAGGGTGACCGGGTCGCTCGTGACCCCCGCCGCCCGCAGCGCGACGCGGAACGGCTCCGCCGTGTCGTTCGTGATGGTGCCGGCCACCTGCAACGTCCCGCCCACGTTCTGTACGGCCGCCGACGTCGTCGCGTCCCAGACCGGGTCGTAGCAGTCGACGGCGTCGAACTGGCCGGCCGCAAGCGTCGTCGAGTACTCGGTGCCGGCCACCGTCGTCGTGAGAGTCCAGGTGCCGGTGCCTGCCGGCACGCGCAGGCCGTCGTGGACGGTGAGGTCCGCGCTCTGCCCCGGCGTGAGCACCGACGACGTCGCGGACCCGCCGGCCGCGTCGAGGCGGGCGGTGACCGCCAGGTGGGTGGTGTTGCGGTAGGTGCCCCGGACGGTGGCGTCGGCAGTCCCGACGCCGCCCGTCGCCGCGCACACCGCGGCGATCCCGGTCTCGGCGTGCGCGCCGTGCCACGGCCGCGCGACCGTGAAGGTGCCGCTCGAGGAGACCGCGTGCCCGCCGGCGACGACAGGCCGGGCGTCGACCTGCATCGCCCCGGCGCCCGAGGTCGCGGGGGCGACGACGTGCAGCACGGCCGCGACCTGGGCGTCGGGCGAGAGCGCCGCGTCCGGGTCGGTACACGTCACGGACTGCGGGGCGTCCGCGGCGGCGGCGCACGTCAAGCCGTCCGCTCCGGCGAGCAGCAGGCCGTCCGGCAGTGCGACGTCGACCGACCAGCCTGCCGCGGCGTCGACGTCGCCCGTGTTGGTGACGGACAACGGCAGGTCGCCGAGGCCTGGGTTGACGAGATCGGGGATCGTCCCCCAGGCGGCCGTGAGCTCCGCCCCGAACGGGTCGACCGCGGCCGGCGGGACGTCGACCGGACTCCGGAGGATGCCGTCGGCCCAGATCTCGCCGCTGATCTTGTAGCTGCCACCGTCGCGCGCGAGCACGTCGAAGGCGACGGTCGCCGCCGCGCCACCGGTGATGTCGCCGAGATCGCAGAGGACGTCGCCGGAGCCGTCGGCCCCCAGGCTGCAGCCCGGTGCGTCGGGCGACAGCAGCGACGCGCTGCGGCCCACGGACGCGGACCCGAGATCAGGGTCGAGGCCCGTGGCCAGGCTCAGCCGCACGGTCGTGTCGCGCGCGGTCTGCTCACCCTTGTTGAGCACCTTCATCGTCACGCGCTGGGGCACGCGCGGCTGGAGAGTGCCCGTGCCCACCGGCGCGACGACCAGCCGCGCGGGCTCCCCGAGGAGGAACACCTGGCCGAGCACCGACGTGTCCGACGGCGAGATGCTCGGGGCGGGGCCGGGGGTGAGCGGAGCCGCGGTCGACGCCGACGCCGTGACGACCGTCGACGGGGGCGGCCCGAGGGCGTCGGTCGTCGGGCTGATGGCCTGGAGCATCGAGACCACGCCGACGGCGGCGATCGCGACGGCGCCCGCAGCCGCAGCCATGCTGGTGCCGCCGAGGATCGCGCCCGCACCCGCGGTCGCGGCGACGGTCGAAGCGACCGCGGAGGTCGCGGCCCCACCCGCCACGGCGGCGCTGGTCGCGGCACCCGCGGCACCAGCGGCCGCACCGGTCGCCGCACCAGCACCAGCGGCCGCACCGGTCGCCGCACCAGCACCCGCTGCCGCACCGGTCGCCGCACCAGCACCCGCTGCCGCACCGGTCGCCGCACCAGCACCCGCTGCCGCACCGGTCGCCGCACCAGCACCCGCTGCCGCACCGGTCGCCGCACCAGCACCCGCTGCCGCACCGGCGTTGGCGACGACGGCGCTGCCCGCCACGCCGGTCGCGGCGTTGGCGGCCGCGGCGGCTCCGACGGCGGATCCGGACGCGGCCGAGCCGGCGACCGCCCCGGCCGCAGCGGTCCCTGCCGCCGAGGCGCCGACGAGCGTGCCCAGGGGCAGCGCCCCGATCAGCCCGAGCCCAGCGACGCCCAGGACGAGCGGGGCGATGACGCCACGCATCCCGTGCGCGACGTCGGACAGCTCGAGCACGAGCGTGCGGCAGTCGCCGCAGGTCTTGAGGTGCGCGTCGACCTTGGCGACCTCGCGGTTGGCGAGCGACCCGCGCACGTACCCGCCGAGCAGGGCGTTGATGGTGCGGCAGCCGTCCGCGGGCGAGTTCGACAGGTGCTGCTGCAGGTACCCGACCCGCAGGCCCTCGCGTGCGCGGTAGGCCAGCGCGGAGACTCCGTTGGGCGTCAGCCCGAGGATCGACGCGATCTCGGCGGGCGTGCAGCCCTCGACCTCGGTGTACCAGAGCACGGCCTGCCACCGCTCCGGAAGGCTCTGGTAGGCGCGCGACACCACCGACTTCTCGAACCCCGCCAGGGCGGGGTCCTCCGAGGACGGCTCGGCGTGCAGCAGCGACTCGAACGTCGCCGGGTCGTTCGTGGGGTGCGTGCGCTGGTGGCCCCTGGACAGCTCGACGGCGGCGTTCTTGACCACGGTGAACAGGTAGGCGCGGAACATCTGGTCGGGGCCCTGGCCCGACTGGAGCACGCCGAGCACGCGCGCGAACGCGTCGGCGACGACGTCCTCCGCGTCGGCGACGTTCCGCACGTACGACAGTGCCAGTCGCCGCGCCGCGGCAGCGTGCCGTTCGTAGAGTGCGCCGTAGGCGGCGAGATCTCCTCCGCGCACCTCAAGGATCAGCTCCGCGTCGCTCGGGACAGGGAGCTGATCGCCCGGTTCGATGTAGACGTCTGTCACGACCCCCGCCGTACTGCCTTGCACTGGAGCGCTGCCCGCACGCAGGTGAGGCGGGACTCGCGTCACGATACGCCGATGTCACCCGTCCGCCGAGGGTGAAACCGAAGTGTGGACAGGCCCCGAAGGTGGTCCTTCCTGCCGCGCTGCGGGATGATGGGCCGCCATAAGGGGGTGGTCTGACGTGAGCCGGTTCCCGGCTGGAGCATCGCGTGCCGGTGACGTGCGCGAGCGCTGGCGAGCCACAAGCCTCGCCGACGTCTGGCTGCGACCGGGTGACTGGTACCACCCGGCCGTCGATGCACTCGCCGAGGCCGTCGAGGCGGGCCGTGGCCCCGGCGCGGCGGCAGCGCGTCTCGGCGCCGCCCGCGGTGCGAACGGCGTCGGCATGGGAGAGGCCATCGACGACCTCATGTGCCTGTACCGCGCGATGGGCCGCCCGACGGACCCCGACGCCCTGCGCGCGCTGTCGGTCGGCTGGGCGGAGAGCCACGAGTCGGCACCCTCCCGCGCGGCGGTGCGCGACCCGGCGACGGGCCTGCCCACGGCCGACTACTTGTGCGAGCGCCTGCGCGAGACGTATGGCGAGGCGCAGCGGGCGGGGACGACGCCCGCGGAGACCGCGTGCCTGGTGGTGCTCGACGTCGCGCTCGACGATCTCGACAGGTGGCGGCGGACCGCCCGGTCGGCGACCGTCGGCCGCACGCTCGACCAGGTGTTCGGTGAGGGCCACCCGATGGCCGCGCTCACCGACGGTCTGTACGCCGTCCTGTGCCCGCGTGACCGGATCACTCCCCACCTGGCGCAGACGCTGCGGCGCGTGATCGAGAAGAACGCAGAGATCCTCGGGCTGGCGGCCGCGATGCGGCGACCGACGCGCGTGTGGATCGAGCGGCTCCCCACGTCGTACAGCGACGCCGTCGATCTTGTGGGACAGCTCGCCCGGTGAGAGCGGTCTCAGGCCTCGCGGGACCCGCGGCCTGGCCGCCACAGCACGAGCGCGCCGCCGCTCAGGGACCCGTGCGAGTCGATGTCGACGCTCCGCGCACGACGCCCGCGCTGCACGACGACGACCTCGCCCTCGGCGCCGGCCGCGAACACGCGACGCTCGGCCTGGAACTGCTGCGTCTGGTAGGCGATCAGCTCGGCGAGCTTCTCCTCCAGCACGCTGACGTGGCGTTCCAGGTCGAGGATGCGCTTGATCCCCGCGAGGTTGATGCCCTCGACCTGCGCCAGCCGCTGCACCTCGAGCAGGCGCGCGACGTCGCGGCGCGAGTAGCGCCGCCCGCGGCCGACGGTCCGGCGCGGCACGACCAGGCCGAGCCGGTCGTACTGCCGCAGCGTCTGCGGGTGCATGCCCGCCAGCGTCGCCGCCTGGGTGACCGTGAGGACGGGTGCGTCGTCGTTCATGGCTAGGCCTGGGCGGCCCGCGCCGCCAGGTCGGCGCGCACGTCGGCGAGGTCGCTCTCGGCGGCGAACGCCTCGAGCGCTTCCTTGGCCTTCTTGCTGAGTTTCTGCGGGACGGCGACCTGCACCGTCACGAGCAGGTCGCCCGTGCCCTTCGAGGTGGCGACTCCGCGGCCCTTGACGCGCAGCACGCGGCCCGACGGCGTGCCCGCCGGCACCTTGAGCCGCACGGGGTCGCCGCTGAGGGTGGGCACCTCGATCTGGGCGCCGAGCGCGGCCTCGGCGAACGTGACGGGCACGGTCGCGCGCAGGTCGCGGCCCGAGAGCGTGAACAGCGGGTGCGTGCCGACGTGCACGGTGATGACGAGGTCACCCGCGGCGCCCCCGGCGGTTCCGGGCCGGCCCTTGCCCCGGATGCGCAGCTTCTGGCCGTCGTTGACGCCCGCGGGGAGGCGCGTGGTGACCTTCTTGCCGTCGACGGTGAGCTCGACGGTCGCGCCCTCGACGGCCGTGCGGAACGGGAGGGTGGTCTCGGCCGCGAGGTCGGCGCCCTTCTCGGGCGTCTGGAAGCCTGCGCGCCGTCCGCCGCCGAAGCCGCGCCCGCCGCCACCGCCGCCGCCGAACATCGACCCGAGGATGTCCTCGAACCCGGCGCCGCCCGCGGTGTAGCGCGTGCGCGGGTCCGCCCCGGGCGCCCCGCCGCCGAACATGGCGCCGAAGATGTCCTCGAACCCGCCGCCGCCCGCTCCGGGGCCGCCGGCCTGGAATCGGGCACCGCCGCCCGCCATCGCACGGATGGCGTCGTACTGCTTGCGCTGCTCGGCGTCCGAGAGCACGGCGTAGGCCTCGCCGATCTCCTTGAACTTGGCTTCGGCCTTGGCGTCACCCTGGTTCTGGTCGGGGTGGTACTGCCGCGCGAGCTTGCGGTATGCCTTCTTGACCGCAGCATCGTCGGCGTCCTTGGGGACGCCGAGCGCGGCGTAGAAGTCCTTCTCGATCCAGTCCTGACCGGTCACCCGACGCCTCCTTCCTTGGTGGGTGCCCGGTGGCCGGACCCTGGGGTCCGGCCACCGGGCCGTGGGACTGCGAGCCCTTACTCGGGCCCGACGACGCCGACGCGCGCGGCGCGGACCACGCGCTCGCCGATCCGGTAGCCGGGCTCGACGACGAGCTCGATCGTCGTCGCCGTCGCGTCGTCGGTGGTGCGGTGCATGAGCGCCTCGTGGACCGTGGGGTCAAACTCCTCGCCCACGGTGCCGTAGCGCTCGATGCCGAACCGGGCGAGCGACGCGTCGAGCTTCTCGGCGATCGCGGCCATGGGCCCGGTGAGCTCGGCGTGCGCCTTGGCCCGTTCGATGTCGTCGAGCACGGGCAGCAGCGCCGTGAGCACGTCCTCCAAGCCGCGCGTCCGCGCGACCTCCTGGTCGCGCAGCGCACGGTTGCGGTAGTTGGTGAACGACGCCCGCTCGCGCTGGAGCGCGTCGAGGTGCTCGGCCGCCTCGGCCTTGGCCTTCTCGAGCTCGGCCGTCTCCGCGGAGGGCTCGAAGTCGAGCCCGGCGAGCGGGTCTCCGGCCGGGGCGCCCCCCTCACGGGGGGCACCGGTGGCCGGGTCGACCTTGCGCTTGTCCGAGAACGCGAAGGGCTTGTCGCCCTCCGGGACCTCGGGCGTGCCCTGCGGCTCGTCGGTCACTTGGTCTCGTCCTCGTCCACGATCTCGGCGTCGACGACGTCGTCGTCCGACGACGGCGCGGACCCGGCCGCGTCGCCCTCGGCGCCCGCCTCGGGCTGCTGGGCGTAGAGCGCCTCGCCGATCTTCTGCGACGACGCGCCGAGCTTCTCGTACGCGGCCTTGACGGCGTCGGCGTCCTCGCCCTCCAGGGCGGTCTTGACGGCGGCGATGTCGGCCTCGACCTCGGTCACGACGTCGGCGGGGAGCTTGTCGCGGTTGTCCGCGATCTGCTTCTCCATCGAGTAGGCGAACGACTCGGCCTGGTTGCGGGTCTCGGCCTCCTCGCGGCGCTGCTTGTCCTCGGCGGCGTGCGCCTCGGCGTCCTTGATCATGCGGTCGATGTCCTCCTTCGGGATGGCCGAGCCACCCGTGATGGTCATCGACTGCTCCTTGCCCGTGCCGCGGTCCTTGGCGGACACGTGCACGATGCCGTTCGCGTCGATGTCGAAGGTGACCTCGATCTGCGGCATGCCGCGCCGGGCGGGGGCGATGCCGGTCAGCTCGAACGTGCCGAGCGGCTTGTTGTCGCGCGTGAACTCGCGCTCGCCCTGGAACACCTGGATCGCGACGGAGGGCTGGTTGTCCTCGGCCGTCGAGAAGATCTCCGAGCGCTTGGTCGGGATGGCGGTGTTGCGCTCGATGAGCTTGGTCATCACGCCGCCCTTGGTCTCGATGCCGAGGGACAGCGGCGTGACGTCGATGAGCAGGACGTCCTTGCGGTCGCCCTTGATGACACCGGCCTGGAGCGCGGCGCCGACGGCCACGACCTCGTCGGGGTTGACGCCCTTGTTGGGCTCCTTGCCGCCGGTCAGCTCGCGCACGACGTCGGCGACGGCGGGCATGCGGGTCGAGCCGCCCACCAGGACGATGTGGTCGATGTCGGAGACCGAGATCCCGGCGTCGCGGATGACGTTGTGGAACGGCGCCTTGGTGCGGTCGAGCAGGTCCTGCGTCATCTGCTGGAACTGGGCCCGCGTGAGCTTCTCGTCCAGGTGGACGGGGCCGTTCTCCGACATCGACAGGTACTGCATCGAGATGTTCGTGGAGGTCGCGGACGACAGCTCCTTCTTGGCCTGCTCGGCGGCCTCGCGCAGACGCTGCAGCGCGATCTTGTCCTTCGACAGGTCGACACCGGTGCCGTTCTTCACCTGCGTGATGAGGTGCTCGACGATGCGCTGGTCCCAGTCGTCGCCGCCGAGGCGGTTGTCGCCCGACGTGGCCTTGACCTGGATGGTGGCGAACCCGTCGGACTCGTCCTTGCCGACCTCCAGGAGCGAGACGTCGAACGTGCCGCCGCCGAGGTCGAAGACGAGGATGAGCTCGTCCTCCTTGCCCTTGTCGAGGCCGTAGGCGAGGGCCGCCGCGGTGGGCTCGTTGACGATGCGCAGCACGTTGAGGCCGGCGATCTGCCCGGCGTCCTTGGTGGCCTGGCGCTCGGCGTCGTTGAAGTACGCCGGGACGGTGACGACGGCGTCGGTCACGGGCTCGCCCAGGTACTCCTCGGCGTCGCGCTTGAGCTTGCCGAGGATACGGGCGCTGATCTCCTGCGCCGTGTACTTCTTGTCGTCGATCTCGACGTTCCAGTCGGTGCCCATGTGGCGCTTGACCGAGGAGATCGTGCGGTCGACGTTCGTGACCGCCTGGCGCTTGGCGACCTCGCCGACCAGCACCTCGCCGGTCTTCGAGAACGCGACGACCGACGGCGTGGTGCGCGATCCTTCCGCGTTGGCGATGACGGTCGGCTCGCCGCCCTCCAGGACGGCGACGACGGAGTTGGTGGTGCCGAGGTCGATACCGACTGCTCGAGCCATGGTGGGGTTCCTCCGGTGATGCTGGGTTGAGTCTGCTTCGCTCAACTTAGTTCGCTGCCCCGGGCAATGCAAGCCCGAACCGTGAAAGTTGAGTCGGATTCACTCAACTTTCACGCACGGCGAACGAGCGATCAGGGTGAGGGTCACTAGCGGACAGGTCATGGAATCTTCCGCCGTCAGGCATGAATCGGCCTTGAGACGGTCACGGAAGATGATCGCCATGACGAGCACAGCGATCCAGGTCCGCAACCTCCGCAAGGCCTACCCGACCAAGGTCGCCGTGGCCGACGTGTCGTTCGACGTGCGGGCGGGCGAGATCTTCGGCGTGCTCGGCCCGAACGGCGCCGGGAAGACCACCACCGTCGAGTGCGTCGCCGGGCTGCGCCAGGCCGACGGCGGCCAGATCACCGTGCTCGGCGTCGACCCGCAGGCCCACCCCGAGGCCGTGCGCGCACGCGTCGGCATCCAGTTCCAGGAGATCCAGCTCCGCGACAAGATCACCGTGCGCGAGGCGCTGGCCATGTTCGCCGCGTTTCACGCCGACCCCGCCGACGTCGACAACCTCATCGCCATGCTCGGCCTCACCGACAAGGCGCACGCCCGGTTCAAGACGCTCTCCGGCGGGCAGAAGCAGCGCGTGTCGATCGCGCTCGCGCTCATCGGCAAGCCCGACGTCGCCATCCTCGACGAGATGACCACCGGGCTGGACCCGCAGGCCCGCCGCGACGTGTGGGACGCGATCCGCGCGGTGCGCGACGCGAGGACCACCGTGCTGCTGGTCACCCACTTCATGGAAGAGGCCGAGCGCCTGTGCGACCGCCTCGTGCTCCTCGACGCCGGCCGCGTCGTCGCCGAGGGCACGCCGGCGGACCTCATCGCCGCGACCCCGGAGGCCACCTCGCTCGAGGACGTGTTCGTCGCGCGCACCGCCGCCCAGACGCCGCGACACGTCTTCGCCTGAGCGCGGCACGCCCGCGACGAGCCGCCGACCTCCCCGCTCCCCGAAGGACCACCGACATGACCTCCATCGCCTCCTCCGCCGCCCCGCGCGCCGCGCGCCCCGGCCTGCTCGGGCACGGCTTCGCGACCCTGCTGACCACCGAGGCCAAGGTGTGGCTGCGCGACTCCTCGATCTTCTGGGTCGCGTTCCCGACGCTGATCCTGCTGCTGAACCTGCTCATGGCACCCGAGCTGCGCGAGGTCGCCCAGGGGTACGGGTGGGAGGACGTCCAGGGGCACCCGGGGTACGGGTCGGCCGTCGTCCTGGCGCTGCTCCCCGGCTTCATCGCGATGGGCATGGGGATGACGACGCTCGCGATCCTCCCGGCCACGTTCGGCGGGTTCCGCGAGAAGGGCGTGCTCAAGCTGTTCTCGGCCTCGCCCATGCGCCCGCAGGCCCTGTTCGCCGCGCACGCCGTGATCAACGTGGCCGCCTCCCTGCTGGGCACCGTCGTCATGGTCGCCGTCGCCGCCGCGATGACGCCCGTCGCGATGCCGCAGAACCTCGCCCTCACCTTCGCCGGGATCCTGCTGGGCCTGGCCGCGCTGCTGGCGATCGGCTCGCTCGTGGCCGCCGTCGTCCCCAAGACCAACGTCGGCACGATCGTCGGCAACACGCTGTTCTTCGTCTTCCTGTTCGTCTCGGGCGCCGTGGGCGGCCCCGCGTCGCCCGGCGAGCTGCTGCACGAGATCTCGCGCGCGACGCCGATGGGCGCGGCCGCGCAGATCATCCAGCACGGCTGGATCGGCGGCGAGACCTTCCCGTGGATCCAGATGGCGGTGCTGACCGCGTGGACGCTCGGGTGCGCCCCGCTCGCGGTCAAGCTCTTCCGCTGGCGCTGACATCCCCCGAGCTCCTCACCGCGGCCTGGCGGGATCCCGCCAGGCCGCGCAGGGGATCGCGAGCACGGGCTGGTCAGCGACCCGATGCCCGCCCCGGGTGACCAGGCCATCGACGGCCGCACGGACCACGGTTCCAGGCCTCCCCGAGGCGACCCCGGACCGTGGCCTCGGCGCCCGGGTGTGGCGCGGCGTCGTCGACTCCCGCGGTCCGGGTCACGTGCGTCGACGACGTGCGCGCGTCGCGGCGACCAGGAGCACGCCGGCCCCCACGAGGAGGGCGACCACGGCGACGGCGCTGCCGATCTGCGCGCCGGTGCGCGGCAGCCACGACAGGCCGGCCTGCGCACCGGTCGCGTCCGGAGCACCGGCGGCGTCCGGGGCGCCGGCGGCGTCCGGGGCACCGGTCGCGTCCGGAGCACCTGTGACGTCCGGGGCCCCGCGCGAGCCCGGCACGACCACGGGGTGCGTCGTGTCGTCCTGCAGCGGGGTGAGCGGACCGTCGCCGGGCGGGGTGGCCGAAGACACGGCCACGTTGACCAGGGTCGTGTCCGGGCAGTCGGCGTCCACGGTGACCGTGTAGGTCACGGTGACCGTCTCGCCCACCGCCAGGGCACCGGTCCACCTCAGGACGGTGCCCTGGACCGAGGGGGCGTCCGCGGTCCGTGTGGCACCCCCCGGACCGGTGATCGTCGCGACCGGGTCACCGTCCAGCGAAGCGTGGGTCAGCACACGGGCCAGGTCGTCGGTGATGGCCACCCGGTCGAGCGCGCTCGCCCCGGTGTTGGTCCCGGTCAGCGAGTAGGTGACCTTCTGGCCCGCGGCCAGGGTGACGCCGTCGCCCGGGTCGGAGGTCTTGGCGAACGCGTACCCGGGGATCGGGTGCTCGGTCTCCTGCTCCGGCGGCGTGATCGGCGTGCCGGTCGGGGGCGTCGCCACCGACGTCGCGACGTTGCGCAACGTCTCGCCCTCGGTGCCCGCCCTGACCTGCACGGTGTACGTGACCCGCACCGCCTGCCCCGGTTCGAGCCGCCCCTTCCACGACAGCCGGGTGCCCTCGAGCACCGGCGCGGACGGCGCGTCGGCCCCGTCGATCACGGCCGACAGGGAACCGTCGACCAGGTCGGCGTGAGCCAGCACCTCGGCCAGGTCGTCCGTGATCTCGACCGGGTCCAGCGCCGTCGCCCCGCTGTTCGTGCCCGTCAGGGCGTACGTGACCTGCCCTCCCGCAGGCACCGGGGTTCCGGCCACCGGGTCGGCGGCCTTGACGAAGGTGTACCCCGGCGCGGGGTGGAACGTCTCGGCATCCGGCGGCGTCAGCGGGGACAGCCCGTCCGGCGGTGTCGCCGACGACGACGCCTGGTTGCGCAGCACCACGCCCTGCGCATCGTCGTGCACCCGCACCGTGTACGTCACCTGCACCTCCTGGCCCGGCTCCAGCCGGCCCGACCACGTCAGCGTCGTGCCGCCCACGACGGGCGCGGTGGCGCCGGCCACCCCGTCGATGCTCGCCGTCGGCGACCCGTCGACCAGGTCGGCGTGCTCCAGCACCCCCGCGAGGTCGTCGGTGACGGTCACCGGGTCCAGCACCGTCTGCCCCTTGTTGGCTCCGGTGAGCGTGTACGTGATCTCCTGCCCCGGGTCCACCGCCGTCCCCGACGCGGGGTCCGCCGTCTTCGTGAAGGCGTAGGCGGGCGTCAGGTGCTCGGTCTCCGCCGGGGGCGGAGTGATCGGGTCGCCCACCGGGGGGACGGCCGTGGAGGTCGCGAGGTTGTGGATCCGCACTCCCCACGCGTCCGCGTCGACCTGGACCACGTACGTGATCCGCACCGACTGACCGGGCTCCAGGACACCGGACCAGGACAGGGTCGTGCCGTCGAGCGTCGGAGCGGGCAGCACGGTCAGGTCGTCCACGATCGCGACCGGGTCGAGCGTGGCGTGCGCGAGCACCCCGGACAGGTCGTCGGCGATCGTCACGTCCAGCGGGGTGCCGCCGGTGTTCGTGCCCGTGACCGTGTACGCGATCGTGTCTCCCGGAACGACGGCCGTGCCCGAGGCCGGGTCCGCGACCTTCGAGAACACGTACCCCGGTGCCCTGGGCGTCGCATGCTCCGTCTCGGCATCCGGCGCCGTGATCGGGTCACCGACCGGCGGGGTCGCCGAGGACGACGCGTGGTTGTGGAACGTGATGTCCCATGCGTCGGCATGCACCCGGACCGTGTACGTGATCGCCACGGACTTCCCGGCCCCCAGTCCCCCGGCCCACGACAGCGTCTTGCTGTCGGCGTCGAACACCGGAGCCGCTACCGGGTCCCCGTCCACCGTCGCGGCCAGCGAGTCCACGTCCAGGTCCGCATGCTCCAGCACCCCGGACAGGTCGTCACCGATCACCACGTCCAGCGGGACACCGCCCGTGTTCGCCCCCGAGACCGTGTAGACCACCTGGTCGCCCGGCAGCACCTGCGTGCCCGAGACCGGGTCCGCGACCTTCGAGAACTCGTACCCCGGGGTCGGGTACAGCGCGATGTCGGCGGTCAGGTTCGTGAAGTCGTCCGTGGTCGACGGCGTCAGCCTGACGCTGCCGACGTTGTCGCCCAAGGGCTCGTCGCCCGTGATCGAACCGTCCGCATGCCCCTTCGCGCTCAGCGTCACCGTCGAGGTGCGCGCCCCGCCGTCGTCGACGGCCGACGCGTCGTGCCCGACGTCCTCGTTCGTGTCGTCGTCCGCGTCGGCCTGCGCACCCGGGTAGGCCTGCTGCCCGGCCAGGGGCGCACCGGCGGCGAACTGCGAGGCCGGGACCACGGCGTAGTAGTCGCCCGCGGGCAGGTCGTTGACCACCCACCGGCCGTGCTCGTCGGTCTGCGCGGTGCCCGCCAGCACGCTCGCGCCCTCGGCGACGCCGGGCCCCGGCACACGGTAGACCTCCACCTGCACGCCCTTCGGCGCCGGGGTGTCCACCCCCGGCGTGTACCGGCCGTCGAAGTCCGTCTCCGTCCAGACGAGGTCGCCCAGCGAGAAACCGACCACCCGCACGGTGGTCTGGTTCGACGCGAGCACCTGGTACCGGCCGTTGTCCGCGAGCGTGTTCGAGAACGCCGTGAAGCGGTTCGCGTACAGGTCGCCCGCGGCGTTGCCCTCCTGCCTGGTCGTGTAGATGATCGTCAGGCCGGACTTCGACCCCGCTCCGGTCACGGCCAGCGGTTCGGAGGCGACGAACTTGAACGCCGTCGCGTCCACCCAGCCGTTCGGGTCGTCCGACCAGTCCTGCGCGTGCGCCGTGTCGTTGAGGTCCTGCGGCACGTCGGCTGCGGCGACCTTCGTGTAGTAGAACGTCCCTTCGATCAGCGTCGTGCCGTCGAGCTCGAACGCCTGAGGGGCCCCGTCCAGCGTGTTGCGACCGGTGTGGTCCGACGCGGGCGCGCGGAAGACCTTCGCCGCGTTCGACCCGTCCCCGGTGTGGGGCAGCACGTCGATCACGGTCGGAGGCTGGATCGTGAGTGTCTGGGAGAAGTTCTTCAGCTGCAGCGTGTACACCTGCTCGCCGTCCTGAAGGTCCAGCGCGTGGTCCACCGACTTCTTGAGCTGCACCTCGCCCATCTGCTCCAGGGTGACCGTGTGGTCGTCCTTGTGACCGGCGACGGGCACCAACCCGTCGGCGGTGATCTGCGCCGAGCTCACCACCGTGGTGCGCGACGGCGCGAGCGGGTCCGTCGCCGTCACGATCCGCCGGGGCGCGATCGCCACGTTCGGCGTCAGCGTCCCGAGGTCCCAGACCAGCGTCGTGGTGCCGTCGGGGTTGACGGTGTACGACGACGGGGGCGTCCCGCCCACCAGTGCCTCCGTCGCTGCCTCGTCGTAGGTCACGTACCTCGGCAAGGTCTCGGTGATCACCACGTTGTCCACGGGCGCCGGAGCGCCCTGGTCCGATCGCAGCGACGCGAGCACCTCCCACACGACCGGCCTGCCTGCGATCGCCGCGCCGGTCACCCCGACGTCGGCCGCGCCCGACGACATCGTGCTGCCGACGTTGGTGGCGACCGTGCGGGTCTGCAGCGACATGACCGCCCGTGTCACCGTCCACCTGTCGCCCTGGGTGTCGGTGGACTCCGCCTCACGTCGGACGCCCGCCGTCGTCCCCGCGCCGGGGACGTAGGTGGCGCTGTTCCAGTTCAGGTACGGCTGGAGCGTGCGGTACCGACCGAAGTTCGCGAACACCGTGCCCACGGGGATCGTCGTCCCGTCATGGGGGCCGCCGTAGAAGGTGTCGCGCTGCTCGAACGCGAGCCACCACCCGAACCCGGCGCTGGTGGTGAGGCTGTAGGTGTCCGGGTCCTTCGCACGCATGCGCGCGACGTTGACCTCGTCGACTCCTGTCACGCCGGTCGCGGTGTTGGTCACCTTGCCGGGGTCGGTCTGCCACGCGGTGTCAGGCACGTCGGAGCAGGTGGTGGCTCGCTGCCTGGTCCAGTCGCCCTCGTACCGGTTGGTCTGCTCGTGGAACACGCCCGTGCTCGGGTCGTCCCCAGACAGGTCGACGTGCGCGTACTCGACGACGAACAGCTCGGTGAGCGCCTTGTTGTTGTCGACGTTGCTGCCGCTGATCACGTACGAGTACAGGTCGTGCGGCAGCTTGGCCATGTCGGGATGCCCGCTGGTCTGGTACAGCGGCGCCAGCTTGGCGACCGTGTTGTCGAACACGTCGCACTGTTCGATGCCTGAGTACGGGGTGAGCCCCGGGTTGCTGATGGACATCCTGCTGCCGTGAACCTGGCCGGGCTGGACCTGCGCCGCGCCGTCGTGAGCCCAGGTGGACTCAGGAAGCTTGGAGAGCTCGCCCTTCCACGCGGACAAGGAGTCCTGGAGGGTCTTGCTCCACGACAGGCCCGACGGCGGGTTGATGGTGGACGTGGTCGGGCCCACCACGTTGTTGCTGCGGTCCCCGCCCTCCATCGGCCGACAGCGCGTCGAGCCGTCCGCCGAGAGACCCGAGTCGCAGTAGCCCGGTTCGACCCCCGCACCAAAGTTCGACGTGCCCGAGCGCCCCTTCGGGTCGAACGCGCCCACCCGGTTGTAGAACGCGAGCTGCCCACGGTTGTCGTCGACGGCTCCCTGCGCCTTGTCCAGCTCCGTGTACGGCACCTGGACCGTCACCACGTACGAGGCAACGTAGAACGGCCCCGCGGACAGGTCGGCCCCTCCGACGGTCTGCGTCGGGTAGCGCGAGCCCGACGCGTCGATCCCGTCCAGCGTCATGATGTAGCCGCTCGTCGGGTCGCCCGGGGACTTGCGCGCGAAGGTGCACTTGCCCGAGTTGACGACCGCGCGCTCGTCGGACCAGTTGGCGTGCGTGTACCCGTACACGGCACCGCTGGACTGCCCGCCCGCGGAGCTGCACCCCGAGATCTGGTACTTCAGATCCTTCACCATCGAGCCGGCGGTGCCGAACTGCCCCGCCGAACCGGTGTACGTGGCCCAGAACTCCTCCTCGAACGTGACCGGCTGCTGGAATGCCTCGGTCCCCCTCTGGCGGTCGGTCGAGACGGTGATCGTCGCCTGCAGGAACACGACCGGCGTGTTCGGGACGCCGTCGAACGTCGCGAGCCCCTGACCGGAGGCGACGAAACCCCACTTCCTCAGGTCGTACCGCGGAACCGCGGTGATCTCGAACGGCCCCGCCGTCACGTCCTGCGACGGGCGGGCCACCGCCACCCCGTGGGCGTCGGTGGCGTAGACCCTCGCCGAGGTCGAGAACGTCGCCGTCGACACCGAGTTGGCCGACACCCAGATGTCGGTCGGCAGCAGCACGGCCGTCCGGTCGCGGCCGATCGCGCCAAGGTTGCAGGTCAGCACCAGGCTGGTCGTCCCGGACGGCGGGTCGGTCCGCGGCTGCACCGTGGTGCCCGACGGGAGAGCCGTGATCGACCCCGACGCGCAGGCTGCCGGGATGTGCGAGAGGTTCGCGACCGCACCCGGGTCCAGGGTGATGGTCTGCTCGAACGTCACGTCGGAGACGGTGTCCCCCAGGGCCACCTCCGGCGCCGCCGTCAACGACCAGTTGAAGGCCACGACGTCGGCAGTCCGCACCCTGTTGTTCCCGGGCGCCGAGTCCTCCCCGTCGCCGTCGGCGGCGTCGAAGGGCGCCGTCCCCGTCAGGACGGCTTTCTGGTTCCACCCGGCCGGGTCGTTGGCCAGCGCCAGGTCGAACCGCCACGTCGGGTATGCCAGCCCGACGAGCTCCACCGGCTCGCCCCCACCCTCGAACGGTTCCGAGACCGCCTGCTGCGGATGGCCCGGCACACGCGCGAGGGCATCGGTGCTCGCCGCCATCTCGTAGACGTTCCCGGCGACGCCGGCCACGTCGACCACCACCGTGAACGGCCCTGGTGAGGCCGAGTAGTCGCCGTCCGCCGGGAACGACCACGAACCGTCCGCCGCGGTCTGCGCGGTCCAGCCGGCGTGACCGGGCGTCGACCCCGTCAACGTGACCGTCGCACCGGCCAGCGGCTTGTCGACCTCGCCTGCGCGCCCGATCGCCGAGACCACGCCGTCGCCGTTGGCGTCGACCAGCACCACGCCCGAGGCCAGAGCCGCCGCGGCCGGGGCGGCGAAGGCGGTCGGGACGACGATCGACGCCGCGAGAACCGCCAGCGCGCCGACGCTCGCCGCGAGCCCCCTGCGCCAGGCGCCCCGGCCTCGCCGGACTGCGCTGCGGGCATGCCGCGCCTGCGCCACGGGCGTCCCGCTGATCCGAGTCTTGTGCATCGTCCCGCTCCCTGATGTACGTCCCGCGACCCGCGCATCACTCGCGGCCAACGGCGGTCTCACCGGGCAGGACCCGCGCTCGGCGTCGCCATGACGTCGGGCTGCCCCGGTGGCGCGTCACGCTAGGCAGTGGCGCGCAACGACAGGTGCGATGGCACCCGGTGATCGGCCCGCCCGGTGCCCGCGCCGGCCACGGCAGCGGGGTCAGCGCGCCCCGGTCTCCGGCAGCACGAAGTGCCCGCATCCTGGACAGGCCGCGCGCGCCCACTCGTGACCAGCGCAGATGCGGGCCGTCGAGGCCCGTCTCCCTCGCCGGTCAGGCGCACGCCTCCCGTGCGGCACCCTCACGAGCGAGGTTGCGCCCGTCGGTCGATGCTCATGTCCGCGATGCGCGCGTGGCGCCGAAACGATGGTGGGAGCCGCCGCGCGCCTCGGGGCGGCGGCCCCGCCTCACCCCCGCAGCGTCTCGACCGGACTCTCTCCGTACCGCATCCGGTACTCCGCCGAGAACCTGCCCAGATGCCCGAACCCGCAGGCGAGCGCCACCGACGTGACCGTGCATCGGGTCGGGTCGCCGTCCAGCAGGCGCCGTCGCGCCTGACGGAACCGTGCGTCGCGCAGGATCGCGGTCGGCGTGCGGCCGCTGGCGGCGCGCACATGGTCCTGCAGGGTGCGCAACGGCACCTGAAGCTCCTCGGCGATCGCCACCATGGTCGGCTGCGCCCCGGCGTCGGCCTCCGCGCGCTCCAGGAAGCGGCGGTAGAGCCGGTCGCCACGCGTCGCCTCGTGAACCGCGGCCGAGCTCCACGCGGACAGGAAGCGGCTCGCGGAGCTCTCGACGGCCGCGAGCAGCCTCGCCAGCATGACCTCGACCGCGAGCGCCCGCGCGTACGCACCGTCGGCGCCCGTGTGCTCGATCGCGTCGTGCATCTCGAAGACGGCGCGCAGGAACGCCCGGCCCTGCGTCGTGTCGAGCGCCATGCGCGGCGCGAGCCGCAGCCCGTCGCCGCCGATCGTGCCGAACACTGCGCCCGCGACGGACAGGAGCCTGTCGCGGCGCACGTAGACGATCAGGTGCGGCGTCGCGCGGTCCCAGGTCAGCGTGAACTCCCGCTCGACGGGCGGGACCGTCGCCACCGAGGGCGAGGACTCGACGTGGGCGTGCCCCACGTCCATCGCGGCCCGGCCCGCGAGCGGGATCTGCACGAGGTGGAAGTCCTCCAGCCCCACGGGCGCGATCCGCACCGGCGCCCCGTAGTCGAGCAGGTCGATGCCCACGCCCCGTTCGTGCGCGGACCGCAGGCTCATCCGGACCAGCCCGCGCTCCGCCGGTGCGAGCCGGTGCTCGCAGAACAGCTCGCTGATCGTCGCGTGCGCCCGGCCGACGTCGTCGGCGCGCACCGTGTTCCGTGAGGCGAGCACCTGGGCCGGCTGCGGCATGACGACAGGCGGCGTGAGCGCCATCGCGGTTCCTCCCTCGGATCGTCGTCGATCCTGGCCGCGGCGCACCCGGCGTCCCGGCCGCGGCGATGTCGCGCGTGACGGACATCACCTGCGCCTGGAGGATACCCGCCGCCGTCGGCAGGGCGATTGACTCCAGGCAACCGCAGCGGGCCGCGCCACGCACCCGCCGCCGACGCCGAGGATCGGAGCCGCCCGTGGCCACGCCGCACACCGCACCGGGGTCGCCCGGGGCCTCTCTCGCCGGACGGGTCGCGCTCGTCACCGGAGGTGCCACCAAGATCGGCCAGGGCGTCGTCGAGGCACTGGCCGCGCAGGGCGCGGCGGTCGTGGTCGCCGACATCGACGACGACGCCCTCGCGACCCTCCCGCCCGGCGTCGACGCGCAGCACGCCGACGTCACCGACGACGACGCCCTGGCCGCGCTCGTCGCCGGGTGCCTGGCCCGGCACGGCCGCCTGGACGTCGTCGTGAACCTCGCCGCCACCTACCTGGACGACGGCGCCACGACCTCCCGGAGCGACTGGCTGCGCGGCCTGGACGTCAACCTGGTCAGCGCCGCCCGGCTGGTCGAGCTGGCCCGTGGACCGCTCGCGGCCCACGGCACGGGCGCCGTCGTCAACGTCACCTCGATCTCGTCGAGCGTCGCCCAGACCGGGCGCTGGGTGTACCCGGTCAGCAAGGCCGCGCTCGTGCAGCTCACCCGGCTCCAGGCCCTCGACCTCGCCGGCGACGGCATCCGGGTCAACTCCGTCAGCCCCGGCTGGACGTGGTCCCACGTCATCGAGGAGGCATCGGCCGGCGACCTCGCGCACGCCGACGACGTCGCCTCGGCCTTCCACATGCTCGGCCGGCTCGGGCGGCCCCGCGAGGTGGGCGAGGTCGTCGCGTTCCTCGCGTCCGACCGCGCGAGCGTCGTGACGGGCGCCGACTGGGCCGCCGACGGCGGCTACTCCGCGCTCGGCCCCGAGCAGCGCACCCCCGCCATCCCCCTCCTCGCCCCGGACCGCACCACGGCACCGTGACCACCGCACCGTGACCACCCTGCCGTCACCACCCTGCCGTCACCACCCTGCCGTGACCACCCTCGCCCGGAAGGAAGTCTCATGAGACGCACCATCACCATCGTCGGGGCCGGCCAGTCCGGCCTTCAGCTCGGGCTCGGTCTGCTTCAGCACGGGTACACCGTGCGGCTCGTCTCCGATCGCACGCCGGATCAGATCCGCGAAGGCCGCGTGTCCTCCTCGCAGTGCATGTTCCCGACCGCGTTGAGGTTCGAGCGCTCCGTGGGCATCGACCTGTGGGACGACGCGCCGCCGGTCCAGGGCGTCGGCTTCACGGCCGCCGACCCCACGGCTCCGGGGAAGGCGCTGTTCTCCTGGGCCGGGCGGCTCGACGAGCCCGCCCAGGCGATCGACCAGCGCATCAAGTTCCCCGCCCTGATCGACCTGTTCGCGGCCCGTGGCGGGCAGGTCGTGTACGAGCAGGCGGGCATCGACGACCTCGAGCGGTACGCGAAGGAGTCCGACCTCGTCGTCGTCGCGGCCGGAAAGGGTGACATCGCGCGGCTGTTCGAGCGCGACGCGCAACGCTCCACGTTCGACGCGCCGCAGCGCGCGCTCGCGCTGACCTACGTCCACGGCCTGAAGCCCACCCCCGAGTTCTCCCGCGTGAGCTTCAACCTCGTGCCGGGCGTGGGCGAGTTCTTCGTCTTCCCCGCCCTGACGCTGAGCGGCCCGTGCGACATCTTCGTGTTCGAGGGCGTGCCCGGCGGCCCCCTGGACCGGTTCGTGGGGCTCACGGCCGAGCAGCACCTGGAGGCGTCGCTCGACTTCCTGCGCGAGTACCTGCCGTGGGAGGCCGAGCGCGCGGCCGACGTGCGGCTCACCGACGACCTGGGGGTGCTGCAGGGCCGGTTCGCCCCGACCGTCCGCCACCCCGTGGCGACGCTGCCGTCGGGCCGGACCGTCCTGGGCATCGCCGACGTCGTCGTGCTCAACGACCCGATCACCGGGCAGGGGTCGAACAACGCGTCCAAGTGCGCGCAGACCTACCTCGACGCCATCCTCGACCACGGCGGGCTGCCCTACGACCGCGCGTTCCAGCAGAACGCGTTCGAGCGGTACTGGGCGCGCAGCAAGCCCGTCGTCGACTGGACGAACACCTTGCTGCTGCCGCCGCCCGAGCATGCGCTGCGGATCCTCGGCGCGGCCGCGGAGCATCCGCAGGTCGCGCACCGGTTCGCGAACGGCTTCGACGACCCGGTGGACTTCGGCCACTACTTCCTCGACGCGCACGGGGCCGAGCAGTACCTCGCCGAGATCGCGCTCCGGACGCCCGCATGAGTGCCGCGGCAGGTGCCACGGCCGGTGCCACGGCAGGCGCCACGGCCGGTGCCACGGCCGAGCGACGCGTGGCCGTGGTCGGCGCCGGGGAGGCCGGGATGCAGCTCGCCCTCGGCCTTCAGGCCGCGGGGCACGCGGTGACCCTGGTGTCGGACAGGTCGGCCGAGGAGATCCTCGACGGCCCGATCCTGTCCAGCCAGTGCCTCTTCGGCCCCGCGCTGTCGGTGCAGCGGCCGCTGGACCCCGACGTCGTCCGCGACGCCGAGGCGGTCCGCATCACCGCCATCGGGATCACCGTGCACGGTCACGCGCCCGCATGGTCGGCGGCCCTGGAACGGCCTGCGCTCTCCGTCGACCAGCGGATCAAGGTCCACGGCTGGCTCCGCCAGTTCGAGGACGCCGGGGGCGAGGTCCGCCTCCAGCACGCGGGCGTGCGTGAGCTGGAGGCGCTCGCCGCCGATCACGACCTCGTCGTCGTCGGCACCGGGAAGGGCGAGCTCTCCCAGGTCTTCGCCACCGACCGCGCACGCAGCCCGTACGACCGGCCGCGGCGCGTGTGCGCCGTCACCTACGTCGACCCCGACCCGATCGAGCGGCCCGACGACGACACCCTCCGCCTGCACCTGCTGCCCGGCGTCGGCGAGTTCTTCACCTTCCCCGGGCTGACGGTCGGCGGGCCGTGCCGGATGCTCGTGTTCGAGGGCGTGCCCGGCGGTCCGATGGACCGCTGGGACGACGTGACGACGCCCGCCGAGCACCTGGAACGCAGCCTCGACCTGCTCGCCGACGTGCTGCCGCAGGAGGCGAAGCGGTTCGCCGACGCGCAGCTCACCGATCCTGGAGCCGTCCTGCGCGGCAGGATCACGCCCATCGTGCGGAACCCCGTCGGGATCCTGCCCAGCGGTGCCCGCGTGCTGGGCCTCGGCGACGCCGTCGTGCTCAACGACCCGCTGACCGGCCAGGGGTCGAACAACGCGACGATCGCCGCTCAGCACTACCTCGACGCGATCGAGCGCCGCGGGGCCGGCGCCTTCGACGAGGAGTGGATGCGCCACACCTTCGAGGAGTACTGGCGTGCCTGGGCCCAGTGGCCCACGTCGTGGACCAACGGCCTGCTGGGCGGGCTCGGCGCCGTGCAGCAACGGCTGCTGCGGGAGGCGGCCGACCACCCCACGCTCGCCCAGGCCGTGGTCGGCGGGTTCGAGGACCCGCGCACGCTCTTCCCCTGGTGGACCGACGCGTCCGCCGCAGAGGAGTACGTGCGGGTCAAGGCCGCCGAGGAGGACGCGCCGTTCGACCTGCGCGACCTGCGCTCCGCCCTGGGCCAGTTCGCCACCGGCGTCACCGTGATCACCACCCTGACGCCCGACGGCAAGCGTGTGGGCGTGACGGCGAACTCCTTCGCCTCGGTGTCGCTCGACCCGCCGCTCGTCCTGTGGTGCCCCTCGAAGCACCTGCGCAGCCTGCCGCACTTCGCCCAGGCCACGCACTTCGCCGTCAACGTGCTGGCCAGCGACCAGCACCCGCTGTCACGGCAGTTCGGCTCCGCGGCGACCGACAAGTTCCAGGGCGTCGCGGTGACCGAGGGCGTCGCCGGCGTCCCGGTGCTGGACGGCACGGTCGCGACCTTCGAGTGCCGCACCGTGGCGCGGCACGACGCCGGTGACCACGTGGTGTACATCGGCGAGATCGAGCAGTACGCCGCGCGACCCGGAGCGCCGCTGGTGTTCCACGCGGGGGCGTACCACGACACGGCCGCACACCGTTCGGTGGCGTCATGAGCATCGTCGTCGTCGGCTCCGGCATCAACGGACTCGTCGCGGCCGCCGAGCTGGCACGCGCGGGCCGCACGGTCACCCTTCTGGAGCGTGCCCCCCGGCTCGGCGGGTTCATCGCCTCGCAGGAGCGGACCCTGCCCGGCTTCGTGCACGACGTCTACTCGTCGTGGCACCCCCTGTTCGTCTCCGGCGGTGCCTACGCGCTGCTCGGTGCGGACCTGGAGGCTCGTGGCGCGCGGTATCGCAACACGGACGGCGCCCTCACCGCGAGCACCGCCGACGTCGGCGGCGAACGACGCACCGTGGTGGGGTACCGGGACCCCGGGCGCACGGCCGCGGGGTTCTCCCGCGCCCGCGACCGCGAGACCTACCTGGCGATGCTCGACGCGTTCGGCGCGCGCGCCGGCACCGTGTTCGGCGCTCTCGGCGGCGAGCTCGGCTCGGGGCGAACGCTGGGCGCGCTCGGCTGGCGTGCCCTGCGCGCGCTCGGACGCCGCGGCGTGGCGTCGTTGGCCCGCGACGCGATGTCGAGCGGCAGGGCGTTCCTGCGCCGCGAGTTCGACGGCTGGGAGGCCGACGCGCTGTGGGCGCCGTGGCTGCTGCACGCCGGCCTGGGACCGCAGCACGCCACGGGCGGCGTCATGGTCCCCGTGTTCGCGGCCACCCTGCACCAGTTCGGCCTGCCCGTGGTCGACGGCGGAGCCGGCCGGTTCGTGGCCGCGTTCGAGTCCCTGCTGCGCGACGCCGGCGTGGACATCCGCACAGGGGTGGAGGCCGAGGGGATCGAGCTGCGCCACGGCCGGGCGTGCGCGGTACGCACGTCGGCCGGCGTCGTCGACGCCGGCACCGTGATCGCGAGCGTGTCGCCCCAGGCCCTGTACGGCACGTTGCTCGCGGAGTCCGGCGCCGTCGCGCGGCAGCGGGCCGACGCCGCACGCCACCGCCCCGGCCGTGGCGCGGCGCAGATCCACCTGGCCCTCGACCGGCCCGTCCCCTGGGAGGACCCGGCGCTGCGAGAGGTGCCGCTGATCCACCTGAGCGACGGGTCGGGCAGCACCGGGGTCGCCGTCGCCCAGGCCGACGCGGGGCTGCTCCCGCAGGTGCCGACGATCGTGGTCGGCCAGCAGACCCTGCTCGACCCGCAGCGCGCACCCGAGGGCAAGGCGACGCTGTGGTTGCAGCTCCAGGAGGTGCCGTTCGCTCCCGTGGGCGACGCCGCCGGGCTCATCGACACGCGCGGCGGCTGGGCCGAGGCGACCCTGCGGGACCGGTTCCTGGACCGCGTGCTCGACCGGCTCGAGGCGTTCGCCCCGGGGGTGCGCGCGACGGTGCTCGCCGCCGACCTCATCACTCCGGCCGACCTGCACGCGGCCAACCCCAACGCCGTCGGCGGCGACCCGTACGGCGGTGACGCTGAGCTGGACCAGAACCTCCTGTGGCGCCCGTTCCCCGGCGCGGCCCGGCACCGCACGGTGGTGCCCGGCGTCTGGCACATCGGCGCGGCGACCCATCCGGGCGCGGGGCTCGCGGGCGGGTCCGGTCACCTCGTGGCGCAACAGCTCCTGGGGCGCCGCTCGCGGTGAGACCGGTGGGGCCTCACCCGGCGTCGGGCCGCCGGCGGGCGGACGCCGGCCGGACCCGCGAGACGCCCCAGGCGACGCCGAGGACGACGACGAGCGCGACCCCCACGGCCCGGGTGTCGATCCCGCCGACGCGGTCGAGCAGCGGCACCGCGCCCGGCCACGTGCTGGCGGCCAGCCCGGCCCACACGAGCATGCCGATCACCGACGCCGCCACGACGCACACGCCCGTCACGGTCAGGTTGTACCTCCGCCGCGCCGCCTGGGAGCCCAGTGCGGCGAAGCCGTACGCCTGCGACATGAGCACGCCGTCGGAGGTGTCGAGCAGCGACATCCCCGCCGCGAACGCCAGCGGCGTCGCGGCGGCCGTCCACACGGGGGCGTCGGCGCCGGCCGACAGCACGAGCAGCGTCACCGACGTCGCGGTGTCGAGGCCGAGGCCCATGAGCAGGCCCACGGGGAACAGGCCGCTGGCGCTCGAGGTGCGCGCCGTCAGGCGGCGCAGGACGGGGGTCAGCAGTCCGGTGGCGCCGCCGCTCACGGGCTCGGCGCGGCGGTACTGCCGCCACCAGGTCCGCCCGTTGACCACGGCGAGGACCGACAGCACCACGGCGGCCGTGACCGTGCCGACCCGCGACAGCGTGTCCACCACGCCCTCGGCGGTCCCCGCGGCGACCCATCGCAGCCCGGCCCAGCCCGCCGCCGTCGCGACGACGACGACGGCGGAGTGCCCGAGCGAGAACCACAGGCCCGTGGTCCGCGCGGGGGCGCCCAGCGTGGTCAGGTGCCGCGTCGAGGAGTCGATGACGGCGATGTGGTCGGCGTCCAGCGCGTGCCGCAGGCCGAGCAGGTAGGCCGTGCCGGCGAGCGCGAGCGCACCCGGGTGCCCCGCGACGAGGGCCGCGACGAGGGCCGCCAGTGCCGCCGCGTGGACGGCGGTGACGCCCAGCACGGCGGCGCGCACACCCGGCGCCGACGACGGCGGCGCACCCGCCCCGGGCACCGGGCCGACGGCAGTTGTGCTCATGGAGACTCCTTCATCTCGGTCGCACGTCAGGGGAACGTCAGCAGATGCGCGGGAGCTGCTCGCCCAGCGGGCGGTCGATGACCCGTTGCGCCCCGAGCCTGGTGCGTCCCACGAGCACGCCCGGGTGGGCGGCGGTGACCGTCCCGATGACGGCCGCGCCCTGGCCCGCGGGATCGGCTGCGATCGCGGCGAGGGCGGTGTCGGCGTCGGCGGCGGGCACGACGGCGACCAGCTTGCCCTCGTTGGCGACGTGCAGCGGGTCGAGCCCCAGGAACGCGCACGCGGCGGTGACCGCCTCGGGCACGGGGACGGCCCCCTCCTCGATGAGGATGCCGGCGTTCGAGTCGGCGGCGATCTCGGTCAGTGACGCGGCGATGCCGCCGCGGGTGGGGTCGCGCAGCACGTGCACGTCGACGCCCGCCGCGAGCAGGCCCGCGACCATCCGGTGCAGGGGGCGGAGTCGGTGCGCAGGGTGGTGCCGAACTCCAGCCCTTCGCGCTGGGAGAGGATCGCCACGCCGTGCTCGCCGATCGGTCCGGAGACGATGACGACGTCGCCCGGGCGGGCTCGCGAGGGGCCGATGCCGACGCCGGGCGGCACCACGCCGATGCCTGCGGTGTTGATGTACAGGCCGTCCGCGTGGCCCTGGCCGACGACCTTGGTGTCACCGGTGCCGATCGGCACTCCGGCGGCGCGCGCGGCCTGGCCCATCGCGTGCGCGACGCGGGCGAGCGTGCTCACCTCGAGCCCCTCTTCCAGGATGAGCCCGCACGAGAGCATGAGCGGGCGTGCACCGGACATCGCGAGGTCGTTGATCGTGCCGTGGACCGCCAGGTCCCCGATCGACCCCCCGGGGAAGAACAGCGGTGCCACCACGTAGGAGTCGGTCGAGAACGCGAGCCGGCCGCCGTCGGCCAGCTCGGGCGGGACGTCCAGCAGCACCGAGTCGCGCAGGCCGCCTGCGGGCGTGCCGCCGAACGCGGGCAGCAGGACCTGCTCGATGAGCTCGGCCGACAGGACGCCGCCGCCGCCGTGCCCGAGGACGACACGTTCGCCCGCGGGCACGGGCAGCGGGCAGCTCCACTCGTCGGGGGGCGCGATCTCAGGCACTGGCCGGCACCTCCAGGCGACGGAAGGCGTAGTAGGCGGCGCACGCACCCTCGGAGGACACCATGGTGGCGCCGAGCGGCGTGCGTGGCGTGCACAGGGTGCCGAAGGCGGGGCACTGCGACGGTTTGAGGTGCCCCTGGAGCACGTCGCCGGCACGGCAGTCGGGCGACTCCTCGACCACGAGGTCGTCGACGGCGAACCGGCGGCTCGCGTCGAGGTCGGCCCAGGCGTCCGCGAGCCGCCAGCCCGAGGCGGGGATGTCTCCGATTCCTCGCCACTTGCGGTCGCAGACCTCGAAGACGTCGGCGAGCACGTGCTGCGCCGCCGGGTTCCCCGCGGCGCTGACGGCGCGGGGGTAGGCGTTGCGCAGGGCGGGCGTGCCGGCCTCCAGCAGCTCGACCGTCTGGCGCACGCCTTCGAGCAGGTCGAGCGGCTCGAAGCCGGTCACGACGATCGGCACGCCGAACCGCTCGACGAGGGGCCCGTACTCGTCGGTCCCCATGACGGTGCACACGTGCCCGGCGGCGAGGAAGCCCTCGACGCGACACCGCGGGGACTCCATGACCGCGGTGATCGCCGGGGGGACGCGCACGTGCGAGACCAGCATCGAGAAGTTGCGCAGCCCGCGCTGCCGCGCGGCCACGACGGCCATGGCGTTGGCGGGCGCCGTCGTCTCGAACCCGACGCCGAAGAACACGACCTCGCGGCCGGGGTTCTCCGCCGCGATCCGCACGGCGTCGAGCGGCGAGTAGACGACGCGGACGTCGCCTCCGGCGGCCTTGACCTGGAACAGGTCCCGGCCGGAGCCGGGCACGCGCAGCATGTCGCCGAAGGAACAGAAGATGACCTCGGGACGTGCCGCGATCTCCAGGGACCGGTCGATCATCTCCAGCGGGGTCACGCACACCGGGCAGCCCGGGCCGTGGATGAACTCGACGGCGCCGCGCAGCAGGATGTCGATGCCGTTGCGGATGATCGAGTGCGTCTGGCCGCCGCACACCTCCATGAGGGTCCACTGCCGCGTGGCCCTGGCCTTGATCTGCTCGATGAGGCGGCCGGCGAGCACCGGGTCGGCGAACTCGTCGAGGTACTTCACGCCGGTACCGCCCCCGAGGCGGACGGGATGCCGAGCTCGTCCTCCAGCATCCCCAGCTCGCGGAACATCGCCAGCGTCTCGACCGCCGACTCCTCGTCGAGCAGGGTCAGGCCGAACCCGGCGTGCACGATGGTGTAGTGGCCGAGCCCGGCCTCCGGGAGGTACGCCAGGCACACGTCCTTGACCGCTCCGCCGAAGTCGACGTCGGCCATGCGCGTGCCCTGGTCGTCCCAGAGCCGCACGATCTTGCCGGGGATCCCGAGGCACATCTGCGTTCCTCCAGTCCTGCGTGGTCCGGCCCATCGTCGCCCGCCTGGCGCGGGCGTCCCCGGCGACGACGCACCTGGATCGGCGACCGGCACGTCGAGCGAACAGAGGCCGCTCGAGGCGTCAGCAAACGAGCCGCGAGGCGCCTGTGCGCGCCATGGCCGCGCACGTCGCGTCAGGCGCGCAAGGGGTCGCGGGCGGCGCCGTAGGGTCTCCGCGCTTTGTTGCGTTCAGCAACTATCACCGAGGAGACCCCCATGCCCTGTCCCGCATCCCGCGCAGCACGCCTGGCCCTGCCGCTGTCCGCCCTCCTGGCGCTCGGGCTCGCCACGGCGTGCAGCTCGCAGGACGACGCCACCGACGCCGCCGGCACCGCGCCCGCCGCGAGCCCCAGCCCCACCGCGAGCCCCACCGCGAGCCCCGCCGCGAGCGCAGAGGAGTGGTCGTACGACGGCGCCACCGGCCCGCAGACCTGGGGCGACGTCGCCGCGTCCTGCGCCGCGGGCGCCACCGGCTCCCAGTCGCCCATCGACCTCGACGAGGCGACCATGACGACGTCGGCGACCGAGACGCCGGTGTCCCTCGCCATGACGGCGGTGCCGTACGCGGTGTTCAACAACGGGCACACGGTCGAGGCCGTGCCCGAGGAACCCGGGAACGCCTTCACCGTGGACGGCGTGACCTACCAGGTGGCGCAGTTCCACTTCCACCACGGCAGCGAGCACACGCTCGACGGCGCCGGGTCCGCGATGGAGATGCACGTCGTCGGCAAGTCGGACGCCGGGGCGACCGCGGTGCTCGGCGTGCTGCTCGACGTCGGCGCGCAGAACGGCGCGCTCGGCGAGCTGTTCGCCAACCTGCCCTCGACGGTCACCGACGAGGACGGCGCGACGGCGCTCACGACACCGATCGACCTGAGCGCCGTGATCCCCTCGACCGCCACCGTGGCCCGCTACACCGGCTCGCTCACGACGCCGCCGTGCACCGAGGGCGTGGTGTGGGACGTGTACCTGACCCCGCAGACCATCTCGCAGGGCCAGCTCGACGCGTTCGCCGCGCTGTACCCCGACAACGAGCGGCCCGTGCAGGCGCTCAACGGCCGCGCGGTTTTCGAGGTCGCGGGGTCGTGACGGCGCCCGTCCGCCCAATCCGCGACGCCGAAGGAACGTGGCACGACGTCATGACATCTCGCCCGGCCCGGCTTCCTAGATTGCCGTCACCACTGCTTCGTCACGAAGGGGTCTGACAATGACGTCATCACTGACGCCCCCAGGACCAGCGCCCATCGACGTCGGCCGCTGGCGTGCGCCGACGCTCGGGGAGAACCTCGAGCAGTCCGGCGTCAGCCGCCGAGACTTCCTCGCGTTCTGCGGCGTGCTCGCCGGGATCTTCGCCATGGGCGACACCGCTCTCGCCCGCCCCGCGTCGGCCGAGCCGCTCACCGCCGAGCTGATCGCGGACAAGCTCTCGGCCGTCACCAAGCCCAACGTGGTGTGGCTCCAGCTCCAGGAGTGCACCGGCTGCATGGAGTCGACGCTCCGCTCGGGCGGCACCACGATCGAGGAGGCCGTGCTCAGCCTCCTGTCGGTCAACTACAACGAGCTCGTCATGGCGGCCGCGGGCGACGCCGCCAACAAGGCGCTGGACGAGACCAACAAGTCCGACCACATCCTCGTCGTCAACGGTTCGATCCCGCGCGGAGCGAACGGCGCCTACTGCACCATCGGCGGCAAGTCGGCCGAGCAGGTGCTGCGCGAGTCGGCCGAGCACGCCTCGGCGATCCTCGCCGTCGGCGCGTGCGCCGTCTGGGGGTCGGTGCAGGCGTCCAAGCCCAACCCGACGGGCGCCGTCGGCGTCGACGAGATCATCACGGACAAGCCCGTGGTCAACATCAGCGGCTGCCCGCCCATCGGGGAGGTCATCACGGCAGCCGTCGCCTACGTCCTGACCCAGGGCGAACTGCCGGCCGTGGACGGCGAGGGCCGGCCCACGTTCGCCTACGACCAGCGCATCCACGACTCGTGCCCGCGCCGCCCCCACTACGACGCGGGCCAGTTCGTGCGCACGTTCGACGACGAGGGCGCGCGCATGGGCTGGTGCCTGTACGACGTCGGGTGCAAGGGGCCGAGCACGTTCTCCGCCTGCCCCGTCATCCAGTGGAACCTGCACACGAGCTGGCCGATCGGTGCTGGTCACCCGTGCATCGGGTGCACCGAGAAGCACTTCTTCGACCGGTTCACGCCGTTCTACCAGACGCTGCCGAACGTGCCCGGGCTGGGCGTCGAGGCCACCGCCGAGAAGGTCGGCTGGGGTCTGGTCGGCGCGACCGCCGCCGGTGTAGGCATCCACGCCGGCCTGACGGCGCTGCGCCGGTCGCTCGCCCGCAAGCGGACCGCAGGCGAGCCGCTCGAAGCGCTGGGCGAGAAGGTCTGGCTCCCGGACCCGTCCGTGCGCCCGGCCGACGCACCGGCCGACGCACCCGCAGACCGCCGCCCTGCGGCCGGCCCCTCCCAGGAAGGCTGATCCATGTCGACCCGAGTCGTCATCGACCCCCTCACCCGCATCGAGGGTCACCTGCGCATCGAGCTCGAGACCGAGGGCGGTGCGATCCGCAAGGCGTGGAGCGAGACCACCCAGTTCCGCGGCATCGAGACGATCGTCCAGGACCGCGACCCGCGTGACGCCTGGGCGTTCGTGCAGCGCATCTGCGGCGTGTGCACCTCGGTCCACGCCATCGCCTCGGTGGTGGCCGTGGAGAACGCGATCGGCGCCAACCCGCCGCGGCAGGCCCGCCTGATCCGCGACATCGTGCTGGCCTCGCAGGAGGTCCAGGACCACGTCATCCACTTCTACCACCTGCACGCCCTGGACTGGGTCAACGTGCCGTCGGCCGCGACGGCGGACCCCGCCAAGGCGGTCGAGTTCGCGCGCTCCATCGGCTCGACCTGGAAGGGCAACACGATCGAGCGCATGACGGCGGTGCGCGACACCGTGCAGCAGATCCTCGACTCCGGGCAGCTCTCGATCTTCACCGGCGGGTACTGGGACCACCCCGACTACCGGCTGCCGGCCGAGGCCAACCTCATGGCGGTCGCCCACTACCTGGACGCGCTGGAGTTCCAGCGGTCGATGATCCGCATCGGCACCGTGTTCGGCGGCAAGAACCCGCACCCGAACTTCCTCGTGGGCGGGATGGCGTGCACGATCGACCTCGACCGGTCCGAGTCCATCAACCAGGTCCAGCTCGACCAGATCGCCGACTGGGTGGCCGAGACGCGCGACTTCGTCGCGTCGTGCTACCTGCCCGACGCGCTCGCGATCATGGGCGTGTACAAGGACTACTTCGACATCGGCGCGGCCCAGCCGAACTACCTCGCGGTCGGGCTGGCGGGCGCGACGTTCGGCGGCGACCCGGGCGCGTCGCGCACGACGTCGGCCCACACCGAGGTCAAGCCCGGCGTGCTGCTCGACGGCGACCTGTCCACCGTCCACCCGTTCGACCCGACGAAGATCGCCGAGTACATCGCATCGGCGTGGTACACCTACCAGGACGGCGACGACGCCGGCCTCGCACCCGCCCAGGGCGAGACGACCCCGCAATACACGGGCCCCAAGCCCCCGTTCGAGTGGCTGGCCGACGCCGACAAGTACACGTGGTGCAAGGCCCCGCGCTACGACGGCAAGCCCGTCCAGGTGGGTCCTGTCGCACGCATCCTGCTCGCCTACGCGCAGGGCCACCAGCGCACCTGCGAGCTGGTCGACGACGCCGCCGGCAAGCTCGGCATCACCGTCGACCAGCTCAACTCGACCGCGGGCCGCACCCTGGCCCGCGCCGTCGAGGCGATGATCTCCGCCGAGGCCCTGGCCGAGGTGACGTTCCCGCAGCTGGTCGACAACCTCAAGAAGGGCGACATCGACGTCTTCGACAACTCCCGCTGGGACCCGTCGACGTGGCCCGACAAGGGCGAGGGGTTCTCGTTCGTCGAGGTGGCGCGCGGCAACCTCAGCCACTGGGTGACCGTCGAGGACGGCAAGGTCGCGCGCTACCAGGCCGTGGTGCCCACGACGTGGCTCGCGGGCGGGCGCGACGCCGACGGCCAGCAGGGCCCCTACGAGGAGTCGCTGGCCGGCGCCGGCTCCCACCCGCTGCACGACGCCGCGCAGCCCCTCGAGCCGCTGCGCACCATCCACTCCTTCGACCCGTGCATGTCGTGCGCCGTGCACGTCCTGGACGTGGAGGGCGCCGAGCTCCAGGTCGTGACGTCGTGAGCGCCCCGGCCCCGCCGGCCGGCCTGCACGTCGGCGAGATCCACAGCTCGGGCGGCCTGAGCCACGGCCGCCTGCTGGCGCTCGCCGCCGCCGGCCCGGCGGACGCCACCGACCCGGTGGTGGGTGCCGCGGCCGCCGCGCTCGTCGCCGACCACCACGAGATCCCGGTCCCCGTCGTCGACCCGGGCGACGTCGACCCCGCGACGCGCACCCGCCGCTACTCGCTCGTGCGCGTCCGCGACCTCGCCCAGCCGGGCGGCGCGACCCGCGACGTCGTCGTCATGCGCGGGGCCATCCCCGACGTGCTCGCGGCCACGCGCTGCTCGCGCCAGCAGCGCTCCCTGGTCAAGAAGAACGCCGACCGTGCGTTCGTGCGCGGCGAGCGCCCTCTGGCGATCGCCGCCGCGCCCGTGAGCGCCGACGACGTCGTCGGCGAGTTCCGGTTGCAGGGGTTCGTCGCGGTGACGCCGTACGCGTCCCACGGCACGTCGGACGCGGGCGCCGCCGAGAGCGGCTGGACCCGGGTCGCCCTGTGGCCGGCGGCGCTGCGCCTGCAGCACTGGGCCAACGTCGCGCTGATCTTCGTGCTGAGCTGCACCGGGTACTTCATCATGGACCCCTTCTTCGGGCCCACCCCGGTCGACGGCGCCGCGTCCGGGTTCCTCATGGGCTGGGTCCGCCTCGTCCACTTCGTCGCGGCGTTCGCGTGGCTCGTGCTCGGCGTCACGCGCTTCGTGCTCACGTTCACCTCGCGCTACCGGAACATGCGCTGGCAGTCGTTCTGGCCGTTGTGGTCGAAGTCCGACGTGCGTCACCTCGGCGGCGCGGTCGCGCACTACGCGCTCATCAAGAACGACGGGCCCCTGTACCTGTCGCACAACCCGCTGCAGCAGCTCACCTACACCGCCCTGTACGCGGCGTGCGCCTTCCAGATGGCCACCGGGTTCACGCTGTACGCGCTCTACCACGTGCAGTCGCCGTTCTGGGCGCTGGTCGCCGCGCCGACCACCTGGCTGGGCGTCCCGACGATCCGGTTCCTCCACGCCGCGATCATGTTCGGCCTGTGGGCGTTCGTCGTGATGCACATCTACCTCGCGATCCGCGCCGACTCCCTCGAACGGCACGGCGGCGTCTCGTCGATGCTCAACGGCGGCGTGTGGGTGCGCCGCGGCGCGCACCCCGTCGACAGCCCTCCGATCGAGTGACGGGCGCATGACCGCGGTCACGGTGCTCGGGATCGGCAACCCGATCATGGCCGACGACGGGACCGGGCTGGCGCTCGCCGAGCGCCTGTCCCGGTCCTGCGCCGGCGACCCTCGCGTGGAGGTCGTGGACGGCGGCACCGGCGGCATGGAGCTCGTGCCCGTGGTGCAGGACGCCGAGCGGCTGCTCGTCCTGGACGCGGTCGCGGGCCCCGTCCCCGGCACCGTGGTGCACCTGACGGGCGACCAGGTCCCGCGTCTGCTCGCCACCAAGCTGTCCCCGCACCAGGTGGGTCTGCTCGACGTCCTGGCCGCCGCGCGCCTGCTGGGCCGCGAGCCACGGCAGGTGGAGGTCGTGGGCGTCGTGCCCGAGGTCGTCGACCTGCGGCTCGGCCTGTCCGACGTCGTCGCCGGCGTCCTCGACGTGGCGACCGCGACGGCACGCGGCGTCGTCGAGCGCTGGCTCGCCGAGGACGACGACGCGGGGCATCCGTGACCCGGCAGACCTCAGCGCGGGGCGTCGGCGAGGTCGGCGTACGCGACGGCGAGCTCGCGGCCCGCGACCAGCTCCCCCGACGGCGTCCCGCACTCCGGGCACACGAGCGCGTAGAGCACGTCGACGGGGACGTCGCGCGCGCAGCTCCCGCACCGCACCGCCGCCTGGACGACGTCGAGCTCCAGCCGCGACCCGGCCAGCACCGTGCCTGCCGTGGCGATCGGCCACGCCCCGGCCAGGGCCTCGGGCACCGCCCCGCTGAGCGTGCCCACGCGCAGGCCGACCTCCTCGACACCGGTCGCGCCGCGCTCGGCCGCGACCCGCTCGACGGCGGCGACGACCGAGCGCAGCAGGGTCAGCTCATGCATGGTGCGATCGTGGCACGGCATCTCACCTGCGAGGGGGTGCGATGACGCGTCTCGTCCTCGACGAGCTCCTCGACCCGTCCGAGGTGCGCGTCGTCGTCGACCGGGCGGCGGACGGGAGCGTGGCGCGCGCCCGCCTCGCGCTGAGCGACCTGCCGCGTGTCGAGCCGGTGCTCCTGGGGCGCCCCGTCGCGCGCATCCCCGCGCTCGTGGAGCGGCTGTGCGGGCTGTGCCCCGCGGCACACCACCTTGCCGGCGTGCGCGCGCTCGAGGCGCTGGGCGGTGCCGCACCGCTGCCGGCGCAGGCGACCGCCGTCCGGCGCCTGCTGCACCACGCGTCGGCCGTGCAGGCGCACGCGGCGCGCGCCGCGACCCTGGGCCGTGACCCGGCGGACGTCGCGGCGCTCGCGCGGTTCGCCGCCGACGCGCTCGCCGCGGCGGGCATGCCGTCGCACTTCCCGGCGACCGCCGTGCCCGGAGGGGTGCGCGTGACGGTGCCCGCACCGGTCCGCGAGGCGCTGCTCGCCGCGGTGCCCGACGCCGTCGCGGCGGCCCGGCGGATCGCGCTCGGCGCCCTCGCCGACGCCCCGGACCCGGCCGCCGCCCCGCTCGCCTTCACCGGGGCGGACGTCGCCCTGGTCGACGCGGACGGGCGGCCCGACCTGCTCGGCACCCACCTGCGCGCCGTGGCCGCGGACGGGACGGTGCTCCACCACGCGCAGCCGGCCGCACGTCTCACCGCCGTGCTCGCCGAGCAGCATCCGGGGGCCGCGGCGCCGCGCCCCTACCTGCGCATGCTCGGGCCCGACGCCGGTCGGTACCGGGTCGGGCCGGTCGCCCAGCTCGGCGTCGGCCCGCTCCGCACCCCGCAGGCCGCGGACCTTCAGGACTCGTGGGCGCGCGGTCCGCGCGCCGCGGCGCCCGCGCGCGCGATCATGGCCGTCGCGGCCGTCGAGGCCGTCGCGGAGGTGCTGTCGGACGGCGCCGTGTGCGCCCCGCCCGAGCCGGTCGCGGTCACGCTCACGGGGCTGCCCGCCGGGGCGTCCGGCGTCGGCTGGGTGGACGGCCCCCGCGGCCTGCTCGTGCACCGCTACGTCACGGGCGACGACGACGTGCTCCACGCCGCGACGATCCTCACCCCCACGGCGCAGAACGAGCCGTGGCTGGCCGACCTGCTGCACGCCGCGGCGCAGGGCGACGGCACGCAGGGCGACGGCACGAAGGACAGCACGCAGGACGGCACGGTCGGCCCGCTCGAACGCGCCGTCCGCGAGGCCGACCCGTGCCTGCCGTGCACCGCGGCCCCGCTCGGCGCGATGCGGCTCACGCTCACCGGTGCCCCCGACACCCCGGAAGGACGCTGACATGTGCGTCGCCATCCCCGCCCGCATCACGCAGATCACCCCCGGCGAGCTGCCGATGGCGCTGGTCGACGTCGCCGGCCGCTGCGAACCGTGCTGCCTCGCCTACCACCGTGACGCCGTCGTGGGCGACTACGTGCTGGTCCAGAACGGGTTCGCCGTGAGCCTGCTCGACCCGCAGGCCGCCGCCGAGTCGCTCGCGGCCTTCGCCGAGCTGGGGCTCGTCGGCCCCTGACGCCGGCCGGGCCTCAGGCGCCCAGGGGTTTGCGGAGCGGGGCGGCGGTGTTCTCGCGCAACCAGGCGACCCACGCGTCGATGCCCTCGCCGGTGCGCGCCGAGACCTCGATGGTCCGCACCTGGGGGTTGACGCGCGCGAGGTACTCGTAGAACCGGTCGAGGCTGAAGTCGAGGTGCGGCAGCAGGTCGGTCTTGTTGACCAGCACGACGTCGGCCGAGCGGAACATCACCGGGTACTTGGCGGGCTTCTCCTCCCCCTCGGTGACCGCGTACACCATGGCCCGCAGGTGCTCCCCGACGGCGAACTCGGCCGGGCACACGAGGTTGCCGACGTTCTCGACGAACACCAGGTCGAGCCCGTCGAGCGGGAGCCGGCTGAGCGCGTGGCGCACCATCGGGGCGTCCAGGTGGCACTCGCCGCCGAACCCGTCGGCCGTGTTGAGCAGGCTGACCCGCGCCCCGCCGGCCGCGAGCCGGTCCGCGTCGAGCGCCGTCTCGACGTCGCCTTCGATGATCCCGACCCTGCTCGCGTCGAGCGCGGCGAGCGTGCGGGCCAGCACCTCCGTCTTGCCCGCGCCGGGTGACGACATCACGTTGACGACGGTCACCCCGGCGGCGTCGAAGTCGGCGCGGTTGTGCGCCGCGCAGTGGTCGTTCTCGTCGAAGATGCGCTCGAGGACGGCGATGCGGTCGGATCCGGTCGCGTAGCCCGTGTGGTCGCCGACGTCCTCGTGCCGTGACGCGGGCTCGGGCACGTCGTGGTGCTGGCCGTGCTCGTGCGAGTGCTCGTGCGAGTGCTCGTGCGGGTGACCGTGCTCGTGCAGGTGCTCGTGCAGGTGCTCGTGCGGGTGCTCGTGGTGGCCGTCGCCGTCGTCGTGCCGGTGGAAGCGTCCCATCGTCTCTCCTTAGTGTCCGCCGCCCGGGCGGGCGGCCCGTCCTGCGTCGACGGCGCACCCCGCGTCGTCGGCGAGATCGAGGTAGGTCAGCACGAACTCGTCCCCGGCGACGACGTCGACGTCGACGCTCCCGCACGCGTCGCAGCGCAGCCACACCTCGCGCAGTCGCGTGCGGCTGCCGCACGCGGTGCAGCGCACCACGAGCGGCACGATCTCGAAGACGAGCGCGCTCCCGGCGAGCCCGGTCCCCCGCGTGACCACGGACCAGCACCGCTCGAGCGCCTCGGGCACGGCCTGGCGCAGCGCACCCAGCCGCACCCCGACGCGCTCGACGCCACGCCCCGCCCGGTGCTGCTCGGCGATCCGTGCGATCGACCGGCACAGCGCAAGCTCGTGCATGCCGCCCCTACCGCCAGTCGAACCGGTCGGGATCGGCGGCGGAACGCAGCCGTGCCGCCGCGACGACCGCCTGCCCGAGCGCGAGCCCGCCGTCGCCCGCCGGGACCACGGAGTGCGTGAGCACCTCGAAGCCCCGTGCGGTCAGCATGGCGCGGACGCCCGAGGCGAGGAGCTCGTTGGTGAACACACCGCCCGACAACCCCACCGTCGTGATCCCGGCACGGGCACGCGTGACCTCCGCCCACCGCACGACGCACGCCCCGACCCAGGCGTGGAAGGCCCAGGCAAGGTCTCCGTCGGGCACTCCCCGGCGTCGCGCCGCGACGATCTCGGCGAGCATCGGCGCCGGGTCGAGCACGCTCCCGCCCGGCTCCGCGAGCGCGACGGGCAGCACCAGCGGCGGGTGGTCCAGCAGGTTGCCCCCGGCGGCCGCTCGGGCGCACTGCTCCAGCTCGATCGCGGCCTGCGCCTCGTAGCGCTGCGCCTGGCAGACGTCGAGCAACGAGGCGACGGCGTCGAAGAGCCGCCCCATCGACGTCGAGCGGGCGACCGAGACCTCCGAGCGCAGCAGCCGGCGCAGCCACACGGCGCGCTCGCCCGCCTCGCGGACCGGTGCCAGGCCGTCGACCCAGGCGATGCCGGCGGCCTCCAGGTGCGCCAGCGCGATGCGCCACGGCTCGGCCACCGCGGCGTCCCCGCCCGGCAACGCCACCGGCCTCAGGTGCCCGACGCGCGCGAACCGGCCGACGTCGGGTCCCAGGAGCAGCGCCTCACCTCCCCAGATGTCGCCGTCCGAGCCGTAGCCCGTGCCGTCGAACGTCAGCACGAGCGCGCGGCTGCCCAGACGCCCGTGCTCCGCGAGCAGGGACACCGCGTGCGCGTGATGGTGCTGCACCCGCACGAGCGGCAGGCGGCCGTGGTTGCGCTCGGCCCAGCGCGTCGAGCGGTAGTCGGGGTGCAGGTCGCACGCCCATGCCTCGGGCCGAGCGTCGTAGAGCTCCGACAGGTGCCGTGCCGCGAGCGCGAGCGCGTCCTGCCCCCGAGCGACTCCATGTCCCCGAGGTGCTGGGACAGGAACGCGCGGCGACCGGCGAGGAGGCACGCGGCCGCCTTGAGCTCGCCGCCCACGGCGAGCACGGTCGGCGTCTGCTCCCACTCCTCCGTCGCGGGCCCGTCGAGCACGACCGGGAGCGGGGCGAACCCGCGCGAGCGGCGCAGCGGGACGACGGCGCCGTCGACCACGCGCACCACGGAGTCGTCGCACGGCACCGCGATCGGCCGGTCGTGCCCGAGGACGGCGTCCGCGACGCCGTGCAGCCGCTCCAGGGCCTCCTCGTCGCGGAAGCAGATCGGCTCGCCCGACAGGTTCGCCGACGTCATGACGAGCACGCGCGGCGCGCCGTCGGCGAACAGCAGGTGGTGCACGGGCGCGTAGGCGAGCATGATCCCCAGTTCGGCGGTACCGGGCGCGACCTCGCCCGACACGCGCAGCGCGGCGTCCGGACGGCGGCGCAGCAGCACCACGGGCCGTGCCGGGCGCGTGAGCTGCAGGGCCTGCTCCTCGCCCACCTCGGCGATCGACCGTGCCGTGGCGAGGTCCGGGACCATGAGGGCGAACGGCTTGGCGTCGCGGCCCTTGCGCCGGCGCAAGGCGCGCACCGCCAGGCCGTCGAGCGCCGAGCAGGCCAGGTGGAACCCGCCGACGCCCTTGACCGCCAGGATCCGCCCGGCCCGCAGCGCGGCCACCGCCCGGTCCAGGCACTCGTCGTCGCCCGACGGCGTGCCGCGCGCCCACCGCCCGGCACCGGGCTCGGCCCACCACAGCCGCGGGCCGCAGTCGTGGCACGAGACGGGCTGCGCGTGGAACCGCCGGTCGAGCGGGTCGTCGTACTCGGCCGCACACCGGGGGCACAGCGGCATGTCCGCGAGCGTGGTGCGGGGCCGGTCGTAGGGCAGCGACCGGATGATCGTGAACCGGGGCCCGCAGTCGGTGCACGTGATGAAGGCGTGCCGGTAGCGACGGTCGGCGGGGTCGAACAGCTCCCTCAGGCAGTTGTCGCACGTCGCGCCGTCGGGCGAGACGAGGGTGCGCGCGCCGTCCTCGCCGCCGGACTGCACGATGACGAAGTCGCGCACGTCGAGGTCGACGCGGCCGTGCTCGCGGCGCACCTCGGTCACGTGGGCCAGCGCCGGGGCGTCGGCCACGAGCCTTCGCGCCAGGTCGTCGAGAGCGTCGGTGGTTCCCTGCGCGTCGACGACGACCTGCACGCTGGTGTTGCGCACCGAGCCGACCAGGCCCAGCTCACGCGCCGTGCGGTACACGAACGGGCGGAACCCGACGCCCTGAACCACCCCACGGACGAGGAACGTGGCGCGCTGGACGGGCATGGCGAACTCCTGTGGCGAGGCGCGGCCGACGGCCTGCCCGCAGCGCCGCGCGCGAGCGACGCTAGGTCGAGATCGCCGCGCGGTCAGCGCAATGACGCACCGGGTTCCCGCGCATGACACGAACAGAGCACGCCTGCTCGCGCAGGGCTGCACGCACCGGGGAAACCCTTAGGGTTACCCGATGGCCCGCCCCTCGCTCTCCCGCGCGATCGCCTCGGTCTTCTGGCGGCTGAGCCGCTGGACACCCGTCGACGAGGACTTCCCGCGGCAGCCCGGCATCGTGCTGGGTGCCCCGCACACCTCCAACTGGGACTTCGTGCACATGCTGGCCCTCGCGTGGCGCAACGACGCCCCGATCCGCTGGCTCGGCAAGCACACGCTGTTCGCCGGGTGGCGAGGCCCGCTCATGCGCCGCCTGGGCGGCATCGCCGTCGACCGAGCCCACCCGCACCGGGTCGTCGAGGAGGTGCTGGCCGAGGTCGCCGCGGGACGCGTGTTCCACCTGATCATCACGCCCGACGGGACGCGCTCGGCGTCGGGCCCGTGGAAGAGCGGGTTCTACCGCATCGCCCGTGAGGCACACCTGCCGGTCACGCTGGGCTTCGTCGACCGCACGACGATGACCCTGGGCGTCGGCCCGACGATCGACCTCACGGGCGACGTCCCCGCCGACATGGACGTGATCCGCGCCTTCTACGCCGACAAGGCGGGCCACGACCCGTCGAAGCGCCGCGAGCCACGCCTCGCAAACGAGAACGGGGCAAGCGAGAAGGGGGCGGGCGAGAAGGGGGCGAGCGAGAAGGGGGCGGGCGAGAACGACACGGGCGAGGGCCGGCCGTAGCCGGCACGCCGCCCCGCGTTCACCAGCCGCGCACCTGCCGTCGCGCGGCTTCCGGCGGGTACGGCACCGGCCCCGGCGGCACCGTTCGCACCCGGATGCTCCACCGCTGGTGTGCGACGACGAGCGCCGTGGCCCCGAGGAACACGCCGAGCAGCAGCGCGACGCACACGCCGCCCGCCCAGGTCGCCGCCGAGGCCCGCGCGGTCGCCCTCGCCGCGGAGGCAGCCGCCGCTTCGACGTCGCCGCGCGCAAGCTCCGCCTGGGCGTCGGCCGCGACATCGTCGACGCCCAGCACGGTCTGCCCCACCCAGGAGAACGGGTCGCGACCGCTCGCGGCCGCGTCGCGGGCCTCGGCGACGGCGGGCATCACCGTCGCGGTGCGGTGCAGCAGCGGCGCGAGCTCGCCGTACCGCGTCGTGCTCGCCGCCGACTCGTACGCCTCGCGCGCCGCGTGCGGGACGGGCAGCCGGGCCGCCGTCGCCGCGGCGGCGACGGCGGCGGCCGCCTCGGGCGCCTCGCCCAGCGCGGCCACGGCCTGACCGGCATCGCGGAAGTCCCATGCGGTCATGGCTCGGCGCAGTCCGAGAGGCGGCAGCCACGCGCCGTCGGCGTCGTCGACGCGGGCGTACTCGGTGCGTGCGGCCGCCCGGTCGTCGAGCTCCGCGGCCTCGTCCGGGGTGACGACCCAGGTGCGGTAGGTCTGCTCGGCGCTCGTGACGCCGCCCCGGTCCTCGACGAGGTCGAGGAAGCGCCGCCAGTCGATCGTGCTGCTGGTCTCGGCCTTCGAGCCGGCCGGCTCGTACCCGCTCTCCCCCGCGTACGCGGCCGAGACGACGGCCGCGAAGGTCTTCTCGTCGAGCCCGTTCAACAGCTCGCTCATCGCGGTGAACGACGCCCCGTAGGCGTATTCCTCGACGTCGAACGCCCCCCAGTCGTCGACCGACCACGCCGTCAGCGGGACGGCGGCGGGCGCGGCCCGGTCGGGCGTCGGACGGGGCGTCGGGTTCCCGTCGGTCTCGGTGACGACCCGCTGCGCCACGACCTCGGTCAGGCCCTCGGCCAGCCAGCGGTCGGTGAACCGTCCGTAGTCGAACCAGGCGTGCCCCATCTCGTGGTAGAGCGTGTCCGCGTCCAGGTCCTCCGAGACGACGATGTCGTCGTGCACGCTGTCGAACCAGGCGTACCGGAGCGCCCGCGGCGCGACGTCCTCGCGGATCGACTCGAGCCCACCGGGCCACGGCATGCCGACGATCCGTTCGAGCACGGGCATCCCCTCGGTGACGTGCGCTGACACGAACTGCGCCCAGGCGGTGTCACCCGGGAAGCTGTCGAGCGTGATCGTCGTGCCGCCGACGGTGACGACATCCTGGTCCGCGAGGTGCGGGTCGCGCGCCGAGACGACGGCCCAGATCCCGTCGTCGTTGGTCGAGGTCTCGGTGACGTACCGCACGACGTCTCCGTCGGGCCGCTGCAGGAAGTCGCCGTCCGACGTGTCGACCTTCATCGAGGTCGGGGCGACCACCTCGGCCGACACCTGGCCGGGGTCCCCGACCGCCTGCACGAAGAACGACGCGTAGCCGGGCCCGACGCGGTTGAGGTTCGCGGAGCGCACGGGTGCTCCCGGGATGAGGTAGCTCCACTCGATGGTCCGTGACCGGCCCTGGTACAGCGGCGCGAAGGTGACGCGGGCCAACTGCGTCGTCGGGTCCTCGGTGTCCTCGACGCGCACGGTGAGCGCGCGTCCGTCGCTGGTCGCCGTCGCCGCCGTCGCGCCCGCGGGGACGGGCAGTCCGAACGCGTCGTAGTAGTAGCTCCACCCGGCCGTGTCCACGGTCCGGTTGCGGAGGGTCATCGTCACGCTCACCCGGACGGGGCCGCCGGCGGCGTCGATCACGTAGTGCGCGTGGGACTCGACCGCCAGGCCCGCGTCGAGGGCCTCGGCAGGCCCGGCTCCCACGGTGCCGGTCGCCATGGTCGCCACGAGCGCGGCGAGCACGAGCAGTCCGCGGCGTCGCGGCCGTCGCGGCACACGGTCACTCATCTGGTCCCCCCGGGTGTCCCGGCACCACCGTGGGCTGGGCACGCGCACTGTAGCTCCGGATGCGACAGGGTTGCTGACATCTGACATGCGTCGGCGCACCGCGTGGGGTAACTGTGGACCTCGAACGACACGGGAACGGGGGGATCACATGGACGAGGTCGACGCGGGCTCGCTGACCATCGCGCTGCTCACGGCATGCTCGGAGCCGGGCGGTGAGGGCGTCGCCTCACGCGTCGTCCAGGACCTCCTGGACGAGGCGAGCGCCGACCCTCGCCTGGCCCGCGCCGTCCTGACGACGATGCTCACGGCGTCGGTGGTCTCGCTGCGGGCGTTCACCGACGCCACCCAGCGTGACCGCGCGGACGTGCTGCACTCGCTCGGCGTCGGCTGGGAGCTGCGGCGCCTGGCGCAGTAGCGTGCTCAGGCGGCGTGCGCCGTCCCCGAGTGGACCACCATCACCGCGCAGGGCGCCGAGCGGAGCAGCTCGTCAGGCACCGACCCCAGCAGGCGCCCGGTCGTGCGCAGGTGGGACCGCCCCCGACGACGATCAGGTCGTCTGCGCGCGCCATCCGCAGCAGCGCGTCGGCCGCCCTGCCGTCCTCGACATGGGTCGTGCACGGCACCGTGGGATGTGCGGCAGCCCAGCGTGCGATGTCCGCGCGCACCCCCTCGAGGGTCGCGGCCCGCCAGGTCTCGCCCCACCCCTCGTAGGCGTCGAGCACCGCTTCGAGCGGCCCGGGGTCGACCGCATGGACCACCTCGATGGGTGCCCCGAGCAGCGAGGCCTCGTCGAACGCCGCGTCGAGCATCGGCTCCGGGTTCTCGTCCGAGGCGACGCCGACGAGGACGCGGCGCGGCGCCGTCCCCGACGCGGCCCCAGGCACGACCACGACCTACCCGTGTGCCATCGCGGCGACGGCCGACGACACCGACCCGGCGAGCAGCCGGTTGACGGCGCCCAGCCCGCGCCGTCCGACGACGATGAGGTTCGCCAGCCGTGAGCGCTGCACCAGCACGTGCGCGGCGGCCCCCGGCACGACCTCCGTCGCGACCTGGCGGCCCCCGGGCCGCCGCGCCCCCAGGCGCACCAGGGCCCGCTCGACCACACGGTCGGTCCCCGCGTGCAGCCCTGCCGCGGACATCACGCCGCCGACGGGGACGGGCACGAGGGGGACGACGAAGGCCCCGATGACGGTCAGGCGTGCGTCGTGACGGTCGGCCGCGCCGGCCGCCCAGTCCAGCGCCCGGTACCCCTCTTCGGAGCCGTCCACACCGGCGACGACGCCCTGGCACCACCTGACCATGTCATCATCCTCCGGACGCCGTCGTGGCCGGCCCATGCACCGGTGCCTCCCCCAGTTCATCCGCACAGGCGCGGTCTGACCAGGGCCGCCCGCCCCGCCGCAGGTGCCGAAGGTCCCGCTCCCGACACCTCGGGTGCCGATAGGTTGGCCCCGTGGAGCACGGGCGAGAGCAGACCGCCGGCTCGAGCGACGTCGACGTCCTCCTCGAGGCCGTCCTCGCCGTCGGGCGCGGGCTTGAGCTGGGCACCACGCTGCAGCGGCTCGTCCAGGCGGCAGCCGACCTCACCGGCGCGCGCTACGCCGCGCTCGGCATCCTCGACGCCGAGTCGCGCATCGGGCAGTTCCTCACCGTCGGGATGGACGCCGAGCAGGTGCACGCCGTCGGCGACTACCCGACGGGGCGCGGCATCCTCGGCGAGCTGATCCGCCACCCGCACCCGTTGCGCCTGCACGATCTCACCACCGATCCGCGCGCCGCCGGCTTCCCGCCGAACCACCCCGAGATGCACACGTTCCTCGGGGTGCCGCTGCGCGTCCACGGCTCCCCGTTCGGCAACCTGTACCTCACGGGCAAGCGCGGCGGCGGCGACTTCACCGACGCCGACCAGCGCCGCATCGAGGCGCTCGCCGCGGCCGCGAGCATCGCCGTCGAGAACGTACGCCTGTACGACGACGCGCTGCTGCGCGAGCGCTGGGCCGTGGCGAGCGACGAGATCTCGCGGCGCCTGCTCGCCGGCGACGCCCCCGACGACGTGCTCGAGCTCGTCGCCCTGCACGCCGCGAACGTCGCGCGCGCCGACGTGGCCGCGCTGACCGTCCAGGGGCAGGACGGCCTGGAGGTCCGTGCGACGGTCGGGACCTGCGACGTGCGGGGGACGGTCATGCCGCCCGACGGCTCGTTCGCCGCGGAGGTCTACGACTCGGGGCTGCCCGTGGTGGTCGCCGACGCCGCCGCCGACCCGCGGTCGTCCGTCGCGTTCGAGGCCGCGCACGTCACGATCGGACCGTTCGCGGCGCTCCCCCTGGGCGACCCGGGTGCGACGCGCGGGGTCCTGTCGGTGGGCCGCGAACGCGGCAGGCTCGCCTTCTCCCCGGTGGTCGTCGACGCGCTGCGGGCGTTCGCCTCCCAGGCGGCCGTCGCGCTCGAGCTCGCGGAGCGGCGCCGCGACGCCGAGCACCTGGCGGTCATGCGCGACCGCGACCGCATCGCTCGTGACCTGCACGACCTGGCCATCCAGCGTCTGTTCGCGACGGGCCTCGGCCTGCAGGGCGTGGCCCGGCGGCTGGAGCGCGCCGGTGACACCGTCGACGCCGAACGCGTCGCGTCCGCCGTCGACGAGGTCGACGAGACCATCAGCCTCATCCGCACCACGATCCGGGGCCTGCAACCCCCGGCCGGCGGCGACCGCCGTGTCGGCGTGCGCTCACGCGTCATCGCGGAGGTCGAGACCGCCTCGCGCACGCTCGGGTTCGCGCCCGCGCTGCGGTTCGAGGGCCCGGTCGACACGCTCGTGCCGCCGACGACGGCGAACCACCTGGTCGCCGTGGTGCGCGAGAGCCTGTCGAACGTCGCCCGGCACGCGCACGCGCGGCACGTCGACGTCCTGCTGGTCGCCGGGGACGCCGTGGTCCTCACGGTGTCCGACGACGGCATCGGGATCCCCCGGACGCGACGCTGAGCGGCCTGGCCAACCTGCGCAACCGCGCACGCGACCTCGGCGGGTCGGTGAGCGTGGGCCCACCCCCCGACGGTCTCGGCACCTGCCTGCGCTGGCAGGCGCCGCTGCCGGCCCGGTAGCGGCGTCAGCGCGTCGGTTCGGCGCGTCCCAGCTTGGTGGCCAGGACGGCCGCCTGGACCCGGCGCTCCAGTCCCAGCTTCGCCAGCAGGCTCGACACGTAGTTCTTGACGGTCTTCTCCGCGAGGAACAGCTCGGCGCCGATCTGCCGGTTGGTCATGCCCTGGCCGATGAGCGCCAGGATCCGCTGCTCCTGGTGCGTCAGCGCGGCCAGCGGGTCGTCGTTGCGGGCCTGTGACCGCATCCGGGCCATGACTCGTTCGGCCGCGCGCGGGTCGAGCGTCGACCCACCGGCGGCGACCGTCCGGATCGCCTCGACGAGGTCCGTGCCGCGCACCTGCTTGAGCACGTACCCGGCCGCGCCGGCGAGGATCGCGTCGAACAGCGCGTCGTCGTCGTCGAACGACGTGAGCATCAGGCACGCCACGTCGAGCGTGGCGCGCAGCTCGCGGCACACGGTCACGCCGTCGCCGTCGGGCAGCCGCACGTCGAGGACGACGACGTCGGGCGCGAGCGCCGGCACCCGCGCGACGGCCTCGGCTGCGGTGCCGGCCTCCCCCACCACCTCGAGGTCGGGCTCGGCGCCGAGCAGGTCGGCGACGCCGCGCCGGACCACCTCGTGGTCGTCCACCAGGAACACACGGACCGGGTTCATGGCGACCACGCTAGCGGTGTCGAGGTACCCACCGCCTGGCGCGTGCCGCGATGCGGTGGCCGCGGGGACGGCACGCGGTGGTGACGCTCAGCCGCGCCGGTCCCCTCGCAGCCGGTCGATCTCGCGTCGTTCGCGCTTGGTCGGCCGGCCCGTCCCGCGGTCCCGGACGCCGACGGCGAGCCGCTCCTCGCGCGGCGGCACGGCCGGGCTGTGGTCGGTGTAGGCCTTGACGGCGAGGGGCGCGCCGACGCGCTTGGGCAGCAGCTCGACGACCTCGACGTCCCGCTCGCGCAGGGTCTCGCGCCAGGTCACGCGGTCGCCGGGCTTGACGGCGGTGGACGCCTTCGCAGGGGATCCGTTGATGCGCACCCGCCCGGCCCGCAGCAGGGTGGCCGCGGCCGAGCGCGACTTGAACAGCCGCACCGCCCACAACCACACGTCCACCCGCACGCCCCCACCCTACGGCGGGCCCCGCCCCGCCCCGGGAACCCCGCCCTGAAAGCCCGGCCCTGGGAGCCCGGCCCGGAAGCCCGGCCCGGCAGCCCGCCAGACGGCGGCCGGGCCACGAGATCGTGCGCTCGGTGCACGGTCTCGCGGCCCGGCCGCGCGTCTTCGGTCGAGGTGGGTGCGCCCGCGCGGGTGAGGCGGGCGAACCCTGCCGGGTCAGGCCACGGTGGCCGTGACGCGACGCGGGTCGGCGTTGGTGACCTCGTGGAGCGGGCCCTCGATCGTGAGGGTCGCGCGCGCGGTGGCCACGCCCGGGATCTCGATCCGGGTCGCCGCCTTCTCGTTGGTGATCGCGCCGCCCGTCGACTCCTGTGCCGACGCGGTCGACTCCGACGCCGTCGCGTGCGAGGCGACCCACACCTCGACGTCGCCCGGCTCGACGACCTTGACCATGCGGCGGTCCGAGAACGCGAACCGCGTCGTCGGCACCTCGAAGGTGAGGCGCGCCGAGGCGCCCGCGTCGAGCGACACGCGCTGGTAGCCCAGGAGCTGGGCGACCGGCCGGGTGATCGACCCGAGGACGTCGTGGCCGTAGAGCTGCACGGGCTCGGTGCCTGCGACGTCGCCCGTGTTGGTCACGGTCACCGCCGCCGTGAAGGTGCCGCCCGCGGCGACGGTGCGGTCGACGACGAGGTCGGTGTAGGCGAACGTCGTGTACGACAGGCCGAACCCGAAGGGGCGCAGCGGCGTGGAGTCGGTCGAGGTGACGTCCGACGGCCCGCCCAGGATCGGGTGCAGGTAGGAGTACGGCTGAGACCCGGTCGAGCGCGGCAGCGACACCGGCAGCCGGCCCGACGGGTTGACGCGCCCGGTGAGCACGTCGGCGATCGCGAGGCCGCCGCCCTCGCCGGGGAAGAACGCCTGCAGGACGGCACCGGGGCGACGGCCCGCGACGCCGTCGAGCGCCCAGTTGATCGCGTAGGGGCGTCCGGTCAGCAGCACCATGACGACGGGGGTGCCGGTGGCCAGGACGGCCTCGACGAGCTCCCGCTGGACGCCCGGCAGCTCGAGCGACTCGGAGTCGTTGCCCTCGCCTACGGTGCCGCGGCCGAACAGGCCGGCCTGGTCGCCCACGACGACGACGGCGACGTCGGCGCCGACCGCGGCCTCGACGGCGGCGCCGAACCCGCTGCGGTCCTCGCCCTCGACGGCGCAGCCCTCGACGTGCACGAGCTCGGGCTGGGCGAGCCCGGCCTCGGCGAACGCGGTGCCGAGCGCCTCGTGCACGGTGGGGATGTGGAAGCCCGGCTCGTGGTCCGGGTAGTGCGCGAGCACGTGGTTGGCGAACGAGTAGCAGCCCTGGAGCGCCTCGGTGCGGTGCGCGTTGGGGCCGATGACGGCGACGCGTGCGGGCACGGTGCCGCGCCCGAGCGGCAGCACGCCGTCGTTCGCCAGCAGCACGACCGACTCCTCGGCGAGACGCCGCGCGATGTCCTGGTGCTTGGGCGAGTCGAGGTCGATCGACGCCGGCGGCTCGTCCTCGAAGGCGTCGGCGTCGAGCAGGCCGAGCTCCTCCTTCTGGCGCAGCGCGCGCAGCACGGCACGATCGACGAACGCCTCGTCGACCTCGCCCGAGCGCACCTTCTCCGCCAGCGGGGCCAGGTAGGCGTCACCGGTCGGCAGCTCGATGTCGATGCCGGCCTCGATCGCGAGCGCGGCCGCCTCGCCGCGGTCGGCGGCGACGGCGTGCATGACCTCGAGGAACGCGACGGCGAAGTAGTCGGCGACGACGACGCCGTCGAACCCGAGCTTCTCGCGCAGGACGCCCGTCAGGTAGTCGGCGTTCGCCGCCATGGGCACGCCGTCGAGGTCGGTGTAGGAGTTCATGACCGACTTGACGCCGCCGTCGAGGATGGCCATCTCGAACGGGGGCAGGAAGACGTCGGCGACCTCGCGCGGCCCGGCGTAGACGGGCGCGTGGTTGCGCCCGGCGCGCGAGCCGGAGTATCCGACGAAGTGCTTGAGCGTGGCGTGCACGCCGGCGTCCTGAAGGCCGCGCACGTACGAGGTGCCGACGGTGCCGACGAGGTACGGGTCCTCGCCGATGCACTCGTCGACGCGACCCCAGCGCGGGTCGCGGATGACGTCCATGACGGGCGCGAGGCCCTGGTGGACGCCGAGCGCGTGCATGGACTCGCCGATGACGTGGCCTGCCTCGTACACGAGCTCGGGGTCGAAGGACGCACCCCAGGCGAGCGGCGTCGGGAAGGTCGCGGCCTGCCAGGCGGCGAGGCCGGTGAGGCACTCCTCGTGGACGAGCGCGGGGATGCCCAGGCGCGTCTCGCGCTTGAGGCGGCGCTGCTCGGCCCACAGCCAGGCCGCGCGCGAGGCGGGGTCGACGGGCCGTGTGCCGTAGACGCGCGTGTACTGGCCGAGGCCGTGCCGGGTGATCTCCTCGAGCGGCGTGCCGGCCGTGTCGGCCGCCATCTCGCCCTGCATCGGGGCGACGGTGTTGCCGCCCTGGTCGAGCCAGTACCCGACGATCTGGGCCAGCTTCTCCTCGAGGGTCATCTGCGCGTGCAACGCGCGCACACGCTCGGACACCTCGGGCATGGCACGCACGGCGGCGGGGTTCGGGGCGTCGGTCACGGGGGATCTCCTTCGACACGATCAGGGTCACGGGACGGCCCCGTAGCATCACCACGCTACGAGGCCGTCCGCCACATGGCTGGGGTTCTGGCGCCGACGACGACGGTGCGCTGGCACCGTGTCGATATCGTTTTCTCAGCCCTTGACGGCGCCTTGCAGTCCGTTGACGATGCGCTTCTGCATCGCCAGGAAGAACACGAGCGCCGGGATCATCGCGAGGCTGGTGAACGCGAAGACGCCGGCCGTGTCGGAGCCGTGCTCCGACGAGAAGTCGGCGACCCCGAGCGGCAGGGTCTTGTTCTGCGGACCGAGCAGGAGCAGGGGCAGCAGGTAGGCGTTCCACGAGCCGACGAACGCGAGCACGCCGACCGTCACCATGCCGGGGCCGGACAACGGCAGCAGGATCCGCCAGAAGAACCCGATGCGGCTGGCTCCGTCGAGCTGCGCGGCCTCCTCGAGCTCCTGCGGCAGCGCCTGGAGGAACGGCCGCAGGATGACCACCGTGGTGGGCAGCGCGAACGCCGCCTGCGGCAGCGCGATGCCGATCCACGTGTTGCCCAGGTGGAAGTTCTGCGTGATCAGGATGAACAGCGGGATGATCGCGACCGACGCCGGGAACAGCAGCCCGACGACGAACACCATGAAGACGCCCTCGCGGTACTTGAAGTCGTACCGGGCGAGCGGGTAGGCCGCCATGATCCCGCACACGACGACGAGCGCCGTCGTGATGACGGCGATGCCCGTCGAGTTGAGCGCGTACCGCCAGAAGTCGGGGTTCGTCAGCACGCCCGTGTAGTTGAACAGCACCCACGGGCGCGGGAGGGCGGCCGGGTTCTCGGCGATCTGGGCGTTGGTGCGGAACCCCCCGAGCACGCCGTAGACGACGGGGCCGAGCGTGAGCGCGACGACGACGAGGGAGATGAAGTACACGACCGCCGTCGACGGCTTGAGGTCGAACTTCTTGCTGTGCCGCAGCGTCTGGGGCGCGGGGGCCGAGGTTCGGGTGAGGGTCGAGGCGCTCATCGCTTGGCCTTTCGCCGCGGCTGGTCCGGGTGCGTGTCACGGCGCAGGATGAGCTGCTGGTACAGCACGGCCAGGACGAGCGCGATCACGAACAGGATCACGGAGGCCGCGCTGGCGATGCCGAACGCCTGGCTCTTCGTGCCCTGGTAGATGAGGAAGGTCGCCATCGTGGAGGTCCGCCCGACGGGCCCGCCGCCGGTGAGGATCCACACCATGTCGAAGACCTGGAGCGAGCCGATCATCGACAGGAACGCCCAGGTGCGCAGGGTCGGGCCGAGCAGCGGCACGGTGATCTTGCGCTGGACCTGCCACCAGGAGGCGCCGTCGAGCTGGGCGGCCTCGTAGAGGTCCTCGGGGACGCCCTGCAGGCCGGCGAGGAACAGGATCACGGCCAGCCCCAGGTACTTCCAGGTGAGCACGAACAGCACCGTCCACAGGGCGATGTCGGGCGTGCCGAGGAAGCCTTGCTGGGGCGTGGGGATGTGCAGGGCGCGCGCGATGGCGTCGATCCCGCCGTAGTCGGGCACGAGAAGCTGACGCCAGACGACGCCGGCCACGACCTCGGACAGGACGTACGGCACGAAGATCAGCGTGCGCAGCAGGCCCTGGCCCCACATCTTGCGGTTGAGCAGCAGCGCGATGCCCAGGCCCAGCGGGAGCTGCACCGCGATCGACACGACCACGATGATGAGGTTGTGGGTCAGCGCGTCGGTGAACAGCGTGTTCTTGAGCACCGACACGTAGTTCTGGAGGCCGACGAAGTCGACCAGGGGGCCGATGCCCTTCCACTTGAACATCGAGATCTGGACGGCCGTGACGATCGGCCAGACCACGAACATGAAGAAGAGCACCAGCGCGGGCGCCACGAAGAAGGTGATCTCCGCACGCTTGCGCCAGGCTGCGGCACCACTCCTGCGGCGTCCGCCCAGGGCTGGGCCCGCCCCCCGCGCCGAGGCGCGGGTGGCGGGCCCAGCCGGGCCGGAGGACGTCGCAGGCGATGCGGCCACCGCGGCGGTGGTCACGTCGTCTGTCACGTCGTCACTCCGAGTCTGCGGCGTTCTGGAGCGCGTCGACGATCTCCTGCGGGCCGGGGTTGCCTGCGAACACCTGCTGGATGGCGTCGTTCAGCGGGTTGCCGATGGCCGAGCCGAGGCGCGTGTCGAGGTAGAGCTGCGTGTTGCCGCCCGCGTCACGCACGGGGATGAGCTGCTTGAGCGTCTCGTTGGAGATCGAGTCGGTGGCGGCAGGGTTGGTCGGCAGACCCATGTCGAGCTCGGCGAAGCCCTTCTGGACCTCGTCGGACAGCAGGTACTTGGCGAAGTCGACCGCGGCGTCGGGGGCGCTGGTCGAGACCTCCCACGCGTCACCGCCACCCATCTGGTCCTTGGGGTCGCCGCCCTGGCCGGGGAAGGTCGGGTAGGCGAACCAGCCGAGGAAGCTGGGGACCTTGCCGTCGGCCGTCAGACCGCCGGTCACGCCGGGCTCCCAGTGGCCCGCGAGCTCCATGCCGACCTTGCCGGTCGCCAGGAGTCCGGACGCCGACGTCGGGCCCTCCTGCGCCTTGGTGGACAGGAAGCCGTCGTTGAACGGCTGCTTGGCCACGAGGTCCTCGAGGTGGTCACCGGCCTTGACGAAGCACGGGTCCGAGTAGTCCTTGTCGGCGATGGCCTTCTCGACCGTGTCGAACGGGCACTCGCGCACGACGTTGTAGTACCAGTAGTGCGCGGCCGGCCACTTGTCGCCCGCACCGACCGACGCCGGCGTGATGCCCGCGGCCTTGAGCTTGTCGATGTAGCCGTTGAACTCGTCGATCGTCGGCGCCGGGTTGACGTCGGTGATGCCGGCCTGGGCGAAGAGGTCCTTGTTGTACCAGAAGCCCACCAGGCCCATGGAGAAGGGCAGGGCGTAGACCTTGCCGTCGATCGTGTACTGGCCGGTGAAGGCCGAGATCTTCGAGATCGTGTCGGCGGCGACGTCGGTCAGGTCGCGCGTGACGCCCGAGTCGACCTCGTTCTTGAGCTCGCCGCCACCGCGCGACATGAACACGTCGGGGATCTGGTCGGGGTCGCCCGACTGGAGCGCCGCCGAGAGCTTCGTGAGCATGTCCTCGTGCTGCATGGCGCTGACCTCGACGTGGACGCCGGTCTGCGCCTCGAAGTCCTTGGCGACCTTGTCGTAGTAGTCCTTGCCCTCACCGGTGTTCGAGTTGTGCCACCAGGTGATGGTCTTGGCATCTGCGTTCGCCGCGGCGGTCGGCGAGCCGCCGCCGCCCGGGTTGTCGCTGCCAGAACCGGCGCAGCCCGCGGCCAGCAGCGCGATCGTCGCGCTGAGGGCGAGGATCGCCCCTCCGCGCATCTTCCTCGTCATCGTGGAACCCCTTGGTCGTCGTCGACGGGTCGACAGGGAAATCTGTCAACCGGGACTGTCGCAGGATGCTCGGTCGTGTGTCAATCGTTGTCGATAACGATTTCGTCTCACGCCTGTTGCGATGGTCACGATTCGGGAACGGCACCCTTCGACAAGGTTTCAGGAGGGCCTTTGGGGCGACCCTGACTAGGACACGTCTCGATGGGGCCTCTAGTGTTCGCATTGTGAGCACGGACGCCCACCCCATAGACAACCCACCCACCACCACTGGTCGCGTAACGATCACGGACGTCGCTCGTGCGGCGGGCGTCTCGGTCGCGACCGTCTCGAAGGTCGTCAACGGACGCTACGGTGTCGCCGCAACGACGGCCGAACGCGTTCTGGAGGTCGTCGCGCACCTCGGCTACGAGACCTCTCTGGTCGCGAGCTCCTTACGCCGCAGCCGAACCAACGTCATCGGAATCCTCCTGGCCGGCTTCGACCCGTTCGCCACCGAGATCCTCAAGGGCATCTCGGCCGAGGCGGTCGGCAAGGGCTACGAGCTGCTGGCCTACTCGGGCGCGATCAGCGACGACAACGCCGTCGGCTGGGAGCGTCGTTCGCTCTCCCGCCTCGGCGGCACGCTCATCGACGGCGCGATCATCCTCACGCCGACGGTCAACGTGCCGACGGCGAGCGTTCCCGTCGTCGCCGTCGACCCGCACACCGGCTCGGGCGGACCCTCGACCGTCGACTGCGACAACATCGAGGGCGCGCGCGCGGCGACCCGGCATCTCATCGACCTCGGCCACCGGCGGATCGCACACGTGCGCGGTCGCACCGACCTGGAGTCGGCACGCCTGCGCGAGCAGGGCTACCGCGAGTCGCTCGAGGACGCGGGAATCCCCTACGACCCCGATCTCGTGCGCGACGGCGGCTACCGCGCCGCGTGGGCCACGGACGCGGCGCGCGAGCTGCTCTCGCTCGACGACCCGCCCACCGCCATCTTCGCGGCCAACGACCTGTCGGCCTTCGGTGTCATGGAGGTCGCACGCGAGCGCGGCCTGCGCGTCCCGCAGGACCTGTCGGTCGTCGGTTTCGACGACATCCCGGAGGCCGCGAGCGCCAGCCCGCGGCTGACGACCATCGCGCAGCCGCTCCAGGAGATGGGCATGCGCGCCGTGACGATGCTCATCGCGCTGCTCGAGGGTCGCCGGATCGAGACCCACGTGCAGCTCCCTTCGCAGCTGGTGATCCGCAAGTCGACGGCGCCGCCGCCGGGCGCGGCACCCGAGGCGTGAGCTCGTAGACCTTCCTGAACGGTTCGCCACCGTCGGGGTTCCTCGGGGCCCGCTCAGGCCACGGCTCCGAGGGCTGCCGCAGCCGCCGCGACGACGGCCGCGTCGGTGACGTCCCGGGCGCCGTCGCCGCCGCCCGGACCGCCGTCGCCTGCCACGGACCTGCGCGCCGACAGGTGCACGGCGTCGACGCCTGCCGCCACGAGCGCGGCGACGTCGTCGGGCGCCACACCGCCGCCCGCCATGAGCTCGATGCCGAGGCTCGTCGCCACCGGCGCGAGCCGGGCCAGCTCCGCGACGCCCGCCCCCGCCGACGGCGCGCCGCCCGACGTGAGCACGCGCCGCACCCCGGCGCGGTGGAGCGCGCGCAGCGTCTCGGCACGGTCGCCGACGACGTCGAACGCCCGGTGGAAGGTCACGTCCGCCCCGCGCGCCGCCGCGACGAGCGCGTCGAGCACGGCCGCGTCGACCTGCCCGTCGGCCGTGAGCGCCCCGACGACGACGCCGTCGGCGCCGGCGTCGAGCACGGCGCGCACGTCGCGCACCTGGACGTCGACCTCGGCGTCGTCGTACACGAACCCGCCGGGACGGGGCCGGACGAGCACGTGGACGCCGACGCCCGTGCCGGCGAGCGCGTCGGCGACGGCGGCGACGAGACCGGCGGACGGCGTCAGGCCGCCTGTCGCGGCGAGCGCCACGCACAGCTCGATGCGCTGAGCGCCGTGCCGTGCGGCGACGAGCGCTCCTGCGACGTCCTGCACGGCGATCTCAAGGGCGATCCCAGAGGAGATCTCAGAGGCGATCTCTGGGGCGGTGGGGCGAGCGTCGTTGGGGGCCACGCCCGGCATCCTGCCGTCGGGCGGCCAGGTTGTCCACGGGAGGACGCCACACGGCCGCGCACATGGCCGCGCGCGTCAGTAGGTTGGCTCCATGACGACGCCTGCTCCCGTCGACCCGGCCGCCACCAGCGCCTGGGCCGACCTCACCACCCACCACCAGAGCCTCGACGCAAACCTGCGTGACTGGTTCGCGACAGACCCGGCACGGGCCGAGCGGCTCTCGTTCGAGGCGGGCGACCTGTTCGTCGACCTGTCGAAGAACCTGGCCACGGACGAGACCCTGGCGCTGCTGGTACGCCTGGCGCAGGAGGTGAACCTCACCGAGCGCATCGCCGCGATGTTCGCGGGCGAGCGCATCAACGTCACCGAGGACCGCGCGGTGCTCCACACCGCGCTGCGCCGCGCGCCCGGCACCCAGCCCCCGCTCGTCGTGGACGGCCAGGACGTCGACGAGGACGTCGCCGCCGAGCTCGACAAGCTGAGCGCGTTCGCGCACCAGGTCCGGTCGGGCGACTGGACGGGCATCACGGGCAAGCCGGTCGAGACGGTGGTCAACATCGGCATCGGCGGCTCGGACCTCGGGCCGGTCATGATCTACGAGGCGCTGGCGCCCTACCGGCAGGCCGGGTTGTCGGTGCGCTTCGTCTCGAACATCGACCCCACGGACGTCGCGCAGAAGACGGCCGACCTCGACCCCGAGACGACGCTGTTCATCGTCGCGTCCAAGACGTTCGGCACGCTGGAGACGCTGACCAACGCGCGCCTGGCACGCGCCTGGCTGCTCGACGCCCTGGTGGCGCGCGGCGTCGTCGAGGACACGCCCGAGGCGCGCCGGGCCGCGGTGGGCCGGCACTTCGTCGCCGTCTCGACGGCGCTCGACAAGGTGGCCGCGTTCGGCATCGACCCGGCCAACGCCTTCGGGTTCTGGGACTGGGTGGGCGGGCGCTACTCCGTCGACTCGGCGATCGGCACGTCCGTGGCGATCGCGATCGGCCCGGAGCGGTTCCGTGAGCTGCTCAGCGGGTTCCACGTCATCGACGAGCACTTCCGCACCACGCCGCTGGAGCGCAACGTGCCGGCGCTGATGGGTCTGCTCAACGTCTGGTACGTCAACTTCCTGGGCGCGGCGTCGCACGCGGTGCTGCCCTACGCCCAGCAGCTGCACCGCTTCGCGGCCTACCTCCAGCAGCTCACGATGGAGTCGAACGGCAAGTCGGTGCGCTGGGACGGCTCGCCCGTCACGACGGCGACGGGCGAGGTCTTCTGGGGCGAGCCGGGCACCAACGGCCAGCACGCCTTCTACCAGCTCATCCACCAGGGCACGCAGCTCGTCCCGGCCGACTTCATCGCCGTCGCGAAGCCCGCGTACCCGCTGGTCGACGCCGAGGGCGACGGCGGTGCAGTGCCCGCCGGCGCGGACGTGCACGAGCTCTTCCTGGCCAACTTCTTCGCGCAGACCAAGGCGCTGGCCTTCGGCAAGACGGCCGAGGAGGTGCGCGCCGAGGGCACGCCCGAGCGCATCGTGTCGGCGCGTGTGTTCTCCGGCAACCGCCCGACGACGTCGATCCTCGCGCCCGAGCTGACGCCGTCGGTCGTGGGCCAGCTCGTGGCCCTCTACGAGCACGTCACGTTCACGCAGGGCATCGTCTGGGGCATCGACTCGTTCGACCAGTGGGGTGTGGAGCTGGGCAAGAAGCTCGCGCTGGAGGTCGCCCCGGCGGTCTCGGGCGACGAGGCGGCGCTGGCCGCGCAGGACCCGTCGACCCAGTCCTTGCTCCGCCGCTACCACGCCCTGCGGCACCCGGCCTGATCGTTCGCGGCCGGCCCCGCTCGGAGTCGTCAGGCCCGCGTCCGGGTGACCGGACGCGGGCCTGACGCCGTCGTCGGCGCGGTGCCGCGCACGATGTCCGGCGACGGTCGGCCATGGGCGTAAAGTCGGGATCGGAACGTTTCGACACCGGAAGGACTTTCCATGCAGACCCGCACCCTCGGCAACCGCCAGGTCAGCGCGATCGGCCTCGGCGGCATGCCGATGTCGATCGAGGGCCGCCCCGACGAGGCACGCTCCGTCGCCACGATCCACGCCGCGCTCGACGCCGGGGTCACGCTCATCGACACCGCCGACGCCTACCACCGCGACGCCGACGAGGTCGGCCACAACGAGGAGCTCATCGCCCGCGCGCTGCGCACCTACGGCTCCGACACCTCCGACGTGCTGGTCGCCACCAAGGGCGGCCACCTGCGCCCCGGCGACGGCTCGTGGACGCAGAACGGCGACCCGGCCTACCTCAAGAAGGCCGCCAAGGCCTCCGCCCAGCGGCTCGGCGTCGAGGCCATCGGCCTCTACCAGTTCCACCGCCCCGACCCGCAGGTGCCCTACGCCGACTCGGTCGGCGCGATCCGCGACCTGCTCGACGAGGGCGTCATCGAGCTCGCGGGCATCTCCAACGCCGACCCGGACCAGATCCGGCAGGCGCAGGAGATCCTCGGCGGGCGGCTCGCGTCCGTGCAGAACCAGTTCTCACCGCGCTTCCGCTCCTCGCTGCCCGAGCTGGAGCTGTGCGCCGAGCTCGGCATCGCATTCCTGCCGTGGAGCCCGCTGGGCGGCATCTCGCTGGCCCGCTCGGGCGACCTCGGCGACGCGTACACCCCGTTCCTCGAGGTGGCGCAGGCGCACGGCGTCTCGCCCTTCCAGGTCACGCTCGCGTGGGAGCTCGCGCTGGCCCCCGTGGTGATCCCGATCCCGGGTGCCTCGCGGCCCGCGTCGATCGAGGACTCCGCGGCCGCCGCGTCCCTGACGCTGACCCCGGAGGAGATCGCCCGCCTCTCGGCCTGACCCCGAGCCGAGCGGCCCGCTCCCGTCACGCCGGAGATCTGGCGTGACAGGAGCGGGCCGCTCGACGTTCTGGGCGCCCTCAGGGTCCGACGACGGCGCAGCCCGCCCCGTCCAGGGCGACCGTCACCGTCGCGCCCGGCCGGGGCGCCTCGCCGTCCTCGAGGTGGGCGACCAGCCGCTGGAGGCCCGCACCGAGGTCGACCTCCACGGTGACCTCCACGCTGCCTCGCCGGAACGCGGTGGCCACCGCCGTCGCGCTCCACGACCTCCCGGACGCGGGACCAGACCGCTCCTCGCGCAGCACCAGGCCGCGGGGCCCGACGGCGAGCCAGCGCGAGTCACCGTCCGGGACGAACCCCTGATACCCCAGGAACCGTGCCACGGCCCGCGACGCGGGCGACCGCCACAGCTCCTCGGGGGCGCGACCTGGAGCAGCCGACCGGCCTGCATGACCCCGACGCGATCGGCCACGGTGAACGCCTCGTCGTGGTCGTGCGTCACGAAGACCGCCGTCGTGCCCGTGGCCCGCAGCACGTCCCGAACGTCGACCGCGAGCCGCTCGCGCAGTCCCCTGTCGAGCGCCGAGAACGGCTCGTCGAGCAGCAGCAGCCGCGGCCGCGGGGCCAGCGCCCGCGCCAGGGCCACACGCTGCCTCTCGCCGCCCGACAGCGTCGCCACCGACCGCCGCCCGTACCCGTCGAGCCCGACGGCGTCCAGCAGCTCGCGCACCCTCTCCAGCCGCCCCTGGCGACGCACCCGCGCCGTCTCCAGCCCGTAGGCGACGTTGCGTGCGACGTCGCGGTGCGCGAAGAGCTGCCCGTCCTGGAAGAGCAGCCCGAACCCCCGGCGGTGTACGGGCACCCCGGCGAGGTCGTCGCCGTCGAACGCGACCGACCCGGCGGCGAGCGGCTCGAGCCCGGCGACGGCCCGCAGCAGCGACGACTTGCCGCAACCGCTCGGTCCCAGCAGCGCCAGGATCTCGCCCTCGGCCACGTCGAGGTCGACGCCGGCCACCGCCGTCGTGCCCTCCCCGCCCCGCCCGCCGTCGCCGTAGCGCACGACGGCGCCGCGCACCGCGAGCCCGCGTCCCCGGGCCCTGCCTGGGCCGGCCGCCACGTCCACCATCAGAACTCCCCTCCGGTGCGCTCTGCGCGCAGCCGGTCGGCGGCCATCATGACGACGGCGGTCAGCACGGCCAGGACGACGGACGCGGCGAGGGCCATCCCGTAGTTCTGGGCACCAGGCCGCCCGATGAGCCGGAAGATCACCACGGGCAACGTCGCCGCGTCGGGCCGCGCGAGGAACGCCGTCGCCCCGAACTCCCCGAGCGACACCGCGAACGCGAACCCGACGGCCAGCCCGAGCGAACGCAGCACGAGCGGGAGGTCGACGTCGCGCAGCACGCGCCCGGGCGCCGCGCCCAGCACGGCGGCCGCCTCGCGCAGCCGGGGGTCGATCGCACGCAGCACGGGCAGCACGGTCCGCACGACCAGCGGGACCGCGACCACGGCCTGCGCGATCGGCACCAGCAGCCCCGACGTGCGCAGGTCGATGTCGAGGCCCAGCGGCCGGTCGAGCGTGATGAGGAACCCGAACCCGACGGTCACCGCCGACACGCCGAGCGGCAGCATGACGACCCCGTCGAGCACGCCCACGGCCCGGCGCGCCGCGCGCCCGCGGGGTCGCCGCGACACGACGAGCGCCACCAGCCCGCCGACGACGATCGCGATGACCGTCGCGACCAGCGCCGTGCGGATCGAGGTCGCCAGGGCCTCCCACACCGTCACCACGAGCGCGTTGCGGCCCCCGGTCGTGCCGAGGGCGACGTAGTTCTCCAGCGTCCAGGCCCCGTCCGCGCCACGGAAGGACCGGACGACCAGCCCGGCGAGCGGAACGATCAGCCCGCCGACGACGACGGCGGTCGCGAGCGCCGCAGCGACGTCGGGCACGTTGCGCGAGCTCCAGCGGTGCACGGCGACGCTCGCGTCCTCGAGGTGCAGCGCCCGCTCACGACGAGCGCGAGCGCGGCCCGCGACCCACAGCGCAACCGAGACGACCACGAGCTGGAGGATCGAGAGCACGGCCGCCGTGCGCAGGTCGAGGAACTGCGTGGTGCGGCGGTAGATCTCCGTCTCGACGGTGCCGTACCCGGCCCCGCCGAGCACCAGCACGACGCCGAACGCCGTCGCGCAGAACAGGAACACGACGGCGGCCGCCGACGCGATGGCCGGGGCCAGCGCCGGCAGCGTGACCGTCCGGAACGCGCGCACGGGCGAGGCACCCAGCGCGCGCGCCGCCTGCTCGGTGCGCGGGTCGATCCGCTCCCACAGCCCCCGACGGTCCGCACCACCACCGACACGTTGAAGAACACGAGCGCGAGCACGACGCCCGTGAACGTCTCGTCCAGGTGCGCGAACCCGAGCAGGCCGTCAGGGCGCAGCAGCGCCCGGAACGCAACGCCGACCACGACGGTCGGCAGCACGAACGGCACCGTCACGAGCCCGCTCAGCAGCGCCCGTCCGCGGAACCGCGTCCGGTACAGCAGGTACGCGACCGGCAGGCCGAGCACGACCGACGCGGCGGCGCCCGCCGCCGCCTGCGCGAGCGTCGTTCCGACCAGCCGCCACGTACGTGCCCCGCCGAGCACGTGCGCAAGCCCGCTCAGGTCGAGCCCGCCGTCGTCGGCGACGAAGCCCCTGCCGACGAGCGCGACGACGGGCCACGCGAAGAACACCCCCAGGAACACCAGGGGCAGGGCGGCGGCGGCCGCCCACGCCACGACGTGGGGTGCGACACGTGGGGCTCGACGACGGGTCGTCGGCTTCGATGTCGCACCCCTGGCCGCGGGCATCAGCCGATGACCGTCGCCGTCCACTTCTCGATCCAGGCGTCACGGTTCGCCGCGATGTCGGCAGCAGGCACGTCGAACGGCGCATCGGCGAGCGGAGCGAACCGCGTCCACTCCGCCGGCAGCTCGATCGACGAGTCGGCCGGGTACATGTACATCTGCCCCGGGACGTCCGCCTGGAACGGCTGCGAGACGAGGAAGTCGACCAGCTTGGCAGCACCCTCGGGGTTCTGCGCCCCGCGGAAGATCCCGGCGTACTCCACCTGGCGGAAGCAGGTGCCGAGCAGCGCACGCGTCGTCGTCGCGGCACCGTCCTTCGTCACGGTGAACGCCGGCGACGTCGCGTAGGAGACGACGATCGGCCGCGTCCCGCCCTCACCCGCGCCGGAGAACTCCGAGTAGTACCCGTCCTCCCACGAGTCCGACACCGTGACGCCGTTGGCGCGCAGCGCCGCCCAGTAGCCGGTCCACCCCTCGCCACCGAAGCCGTCGTCACCGAACGCACCGATCGTGGCCAGCATGAACGCCATGCCAGGCGACGACGACGCCGGGTTCAGCGCGACCAGGAGGTCCTTGTACTCGGGCTTGGCGACGTCCTCGAGCGTCTCGGGCTCGGCCAGCCCGTGCTCCGCGAACCACGCGGTGTCGGTGTTCAGGCACACGTCGCCGACGTCGATCGGGTTCAGCGCCCCGTCGCCCAGGACGTACTGCCGCGCCGACTCCGCGAGCCCCGCAGGCGTGTAGGGCTTGAGCGTGTCGGTGTCGAGCACGCGCGACGCGAACGTGTTGTCGATGCCGAAGACGACGTCGCCGAGCGGCGAGTCCTTCGTCAGCACCACCTGGTTCGCGAGCGTGCCCGCGTCACCCATGGGCACCTGCTTGACCGTCAGGCCGCTCTCCTTCTCGAACGCGGCGATGACGTCGTCGGACACCGCCCACGAGTCGTGCGTGACGAGCGTGACCGTGTTGGCTCCGGCGCTCGCAGACCCGGCGGCATCCGGGGAGCCCTCGCCGCTGCACGCGCCGAGAAGCCCCAGGACGGCGACGGCGGCCGCGCACCCGAGGGTGCGGCGCGATGGGGTGGTCATGATGTGTCCTCCTCTGATGTCGAGAAGGGGCCCGTGCCGCCCGCCGGCCCTCAGGGCGCGACGCACTGCACAGGGATCGAGAAGCCCGACTTCCTCCACCGGTGCTAACCGGATCAGGTTCGAGGGTCTGCGGTGGACCGCACTCTCAGCGCCTGTGGCGCTCCCCTGTCGTTCCTGCTCAGCCTACCCCGCTCCGCGCCCCGCGAGCCGCGGAGAGGACCGTGAGTGCGTCGCACGTGGCATTCGCACACACGAGGGATACGGTGATTCGGCATCGACGCATCCGGTCGGCTTCCCGGCCGGCTCTCCGCACCGCAACCTGGAGGACGCACGTGGCCAAGCACGACGAACCCCTCGCCGTGAAAGTGGGCACGATGGTGCTCACCCTCGCCGCCGGATGGCTCGCACAGCGCCTCGTCGGCATGATCTGGGAGAAGAGCACGGGCCACGCCGCCCCGAAGGATCTCGACGACGACGACATCACCGTGATCCAGGCCGTCACGTTCGCCGCCGTCTCCGGCGGGGTCGCGGTGCTCGCCCGGCGGCTGGCACACCAGGGTGCGAGCCGCGCGGTGGCCCGGTTCGTGCCGAAGACGACCGACTGACCGCGCGTCCCGCCCGCACGTCGACGTCGCGGTCGCAGGCCGCGCCGGCGTCGCGGCGGTCGGCCGCGCCGGCGACCGGGTGCGTGCCCTCCCCGCGCCGTCGACGGCACGCGCTCGGGGCATGCGAGCATGCCTGCATGCGAGCTCCGGGCATGCGAGTTCCGGGCATGCGAAAGACCCCGCACCGTGGGTGCGGGGTCTTTCGTGAAGGGTGTCCGGCGGCGTCCTACTCTCCCACCCCGTCTCCAGGGCAGTACCATCGGCGCTGTAGGGCTGAGCTTCCGGGTTCGGAATGGGACCGGGCGTTTCCCCTACGCTATGACCGCCGTAACTTTATCGAGTTGTTCGGGTTGGTTGCCCGTTTCTCGGGAACCGCACAGTGGACGCGTTGCATGAAGTGTGTGTGTTGAAGTTGTTGGCTGATTAGTACCGGTCAGCTGCGGCAGTCGTTGGTCCTGCCTTCCACATCCGGCCTATCTACCCAGTGGTCTCGCTGGGTGCCTTCAGACCCGTAGGTCATGGAAACCTCATCTTGAAGCAGGCTTCCCGCTTAGATGCTTTCAGCGGTTATCCTTCCCGAACGTAGCTAACCAGCGGTGCACTTGGCAGTACAACTGGCACACCAGAGGTTCGTCCGTCCCGGTCCTCTCGTACTAGGGACAGCCCTTCTCAAGTTTCCTGCGCGCGCAGCGGATAGGGACCGAACTGTCTCACGACGTTCTAAACCCAGCTCGCGTACCGCTTTAATGGGCGAACAGCCCAACCCTTGGGACCTACTCCAGCCCCAGGATGCGACGAGCCGACATCGAGGTGCCAAACCATGCCGTCGATATGGACTCTTGGGCAAGATCAGCCTGTTATCCCCGGGGTACCTTTTATCCGTTGAGCGACGGCGCTTCCACAAGCCACCGCCGGATCACTAGTCCCGACTTTCGTCCCTGCTCGACCTGTCGGTCTCACAGTCAAGCTCCCTTGTGCACTTGCACTCGACACCTGATTGCCAACCAGGCTGAGGGAACCTTTGGGCGCCTCCGTTACATTTTGGGAGGCAACCGCCCCAGTTAAACTACCCACCAGGCACTGTCCCTGGTCCGGATCACGGACCGAGGTTAGATGTCCGAAGCAGTCAGAGTGGTATTTCAACGTTGACTCCCCCCGAGCTGGCGCCCGGGGTTCATAGTCTCCCACCTATCCTACACAAACTGCACCGAACACCAATACCAAGCTATAGTAAAGGTCCCGGGGTCTTTCCGTCCTGCTGCGCGTAACGAGCATCTTTACTCGTAGTGCAATTTCGCCGAGCTCGCGGTTGAGACAGCGGAGAAGTCGTTACGCCATTCGTGCAGGTCGGAACTTACCCGACAAGGAATTTCGCTACCTTAGGATGGTTATAGTTACCACCGCCGTTTACTGGGGCTTAAATTCTGAGCTTCGCTTACGCTGACTCGTCCTCTTAACCTTCCAGCACCGGGCAGGCGTCAGTCCGTATACATCGTCTTGCGACTTCGCACGGACCTGTGTTTTTAGTAAACAGTCGCTTCTCCCTGGTCTCTGCGGCCGTCCCCGCTCCCACCGCTAGGGTGTTCACGGTTCGGGCCCCCCTTCTCCCGAAGTTACGGGGGCATTTTGCCGAGTTCCTTAACCACGATTCGCTCGATCGCCTTGGTATTCTCTACCTGACCACCTGAGTCGGTTTGGGGTACGGGCGGCTAGAACCTCGCGTCGAGGCTTTTCTTGGCAGCTGAGGATCACCCGATATCCCGCATACGCGGTCACTATCGCCTCTCACCCTTGATGGTGTGCGGATTTGCCTACACACCGGGCTACGGGCTTGGACGTGGTCTACCATCGCCACGCCGGGCTACCTTCCTGCGTCACCCCTGTTAATACGCTTACCTACTACCCGATCGGGTCACGCGCCGCCTCCACAGTGGCACCCGAAGGTGCCGGCGTGGTCTTGGGGCGTTTAGCATCTCGAGGTTCGGTACGGGCGGTTCTTCGCCGGTAGGAGAATATCAACTCCTTGTCCATCGACTACGCCTGTCGGCCTCGCCTTAGGTCCCGACTTACCCAGGGCGGATTAACCTGGCCCTGGAACCCTTGGTCATTCGGCGGACGGGTTTCTCACCCGTCGTTCGCTACTCATGCCTGCATTCTCACTCGTGTGGTCTCCACCGCTGGGTCACCCCGCGGCTTCACCGCCCACACGACGCTCCCCTACCCAGCACAGCCCCTGAACCACGAAGGCTAGGGTATCGCTGCACTGCCACGGCTTCGGCGGTGTGCTTGAGCCCCGCTACATTGTCGGCGCGGAATCACTTGACCAGTGAGCTATTACGCACTCTTTCAAGGGTGGCTGCTTCTAAGCCAACCTCCTGGTTGTCTGTGCAACTCCACATCCTTTCCCACTGAGCACACGCTTAGGGGCCTTAGCCGGTGATCTGGGCTGTTTCCCTCTCGACTACGGAGCTTATCCCCCGCAGTCTCACTGCCTCGCTTGCACTTACCGGCATTCGGAGTTTGGCTGACGTCAGTAACCTGGTGAGGCCCATCGGCCATCCAGTAGCTCTACCTCCGGCAAGAAACACGAGACGCTGCACCTAAATGCATTTCGGGGAGAACCAGCTATCACGAAGTTTGATTGGCCTTTCACCCCTAACCACAGGTCATCCCCCAGGTTTTCAACCCTGGTGGGTTCGGTCCTCCACGACGTCTTACCGTCGCTTCAACCTGCCCATGGCTAGATCACTTCGCTTCGGGTCTAGACCCGGCGACTATGGGCGCCCTATTCGGACTCGCTTTCGCTACGGCTTCCCCACACGGGTTAACCTCGCCACCGAGCACTAACTCGCAGGCTCATTCTTCAAAAGGCACGCCGTCACCCCAGCTAGGGAGGCTCCGACGGATTGTAGGCACACGGTTTCAGGTACTATTTCACTCCCCTCCCGGGGTACTTTTCACCTTTCCCTCACGGTACTAGTCCGCTATCGGTCACCAGGTAGTATTTAGGCTTAGCAAGTGGTCTTGCCAGATTCACACGAGATTTCTCGGGCCCCGTGCTACTTGGGATCCCCTCAACCAGGCCACGACATTTCGTCTACGGGACTACCACCCTCTACGGTCCGGTATTCAACCCGGTTCGACTATGACGCGACTTTCTGACTGGCTGCAGTCTTGTCAGCAACTGCTAGAAGGTCCCACAACCCCGCGACAGCAACGCCTGACAGCTTTCACACTGCCGCGGTTTGGCCTCATCCGCTTTCGCTCGCCACTACTCACGGAATATCTCTTCCTGCCGGTACTGAGATGTTTCACTTCCCGGCGTTCCCTCCACACACCCTATATATTCAGGTGCGGGTACCCGCGCATGACCGCGGGTGGGTTCCCCCATTCGGAAATCCTCGGATCACAGCTCGTTTGCCAACTCCCCGAGGCTTATCGCAGGCTACGACGTCCTTCTTCGGCTCCTGGTGCCAAGGCATCCACCCTGTGCCCTTAAAAACTTCAACAAAAATGATCACACTACAGAGACGTCAGGGACGACAACCCCCAAAGGGATCGCCGCCTTGAACATCTTGGATGCTCGCGTCCACTGTGCAGTTCTCAAGCTACGGACGAACCCACCAGACCAGGACCGCCTGACCACACCCCCACCCCCACAACAGGGAAGCAAGGACACGACCGGTTCGGAAACCCCACCAGTGACCCGTACTGAGCACCCCGACCACGCGGCCGGTTGCCTCAGGACCCAACAGTGCGTTCACGCCCCCACCCCACACCAGCACCAGCGTTCCCACCTGCAAGCAGGCGTACTGACCAGCACCAACACAGGGCACGGACAACAGTCAACGTTCCACCCAGAGCACCACCACCAGCACACTCGGCCGGCGCGTGGTCCACCATGAGCACCCACCCCAGACCCGAAGGCCCCAGGCAGACACTGGTGAGCTCCTTAGAAAGGAGGTGATCCAGCCGCACCTTCCGGTACGGCTACCTTGTTACGACTTAGTCCCAATCGCCAGTCCCACCTTCGACCACTCCCCCCACACAAGGTGGTTGGGCCATGGGCTTCGGGTGTTACCAACTTTCGTGACTTGACGGGCGGTGTGTACAAGGCCCGGGAACGTATTCACCGCAGCGTTGCTGATCTGCGATTACTAGCGACTCCGACTTCATGGGGTCGAGTTGCAGACCCCAATCCGAACTGAGACCGGCTTTTTGGGATTCGCTCCACCTTGCGGTATCGCAGCCCTCTGTACCGGCCATTGTAGCATGCGTGAAGCCCAAGACATAAGGGGCATGATGATTTGACGTCATCCCCACCTTCCTCCGAGTTGACCCCGGCAGTCTCCCATGAGTCCCCGGCATAACCCGCTGGCAACATGGGACGAGGGTTGCGCTCGTTGCGGGACTTAACCCAACATCTCACGACACGAGCTGACGACAACCATGCACCACCTGTGCACCGACCTTACGGGGCCACCATCTCTGGCAGTTTCCGGTGCATGTCAAGCCTTGGTAAGGTTCTTCGCGTTGCATCGAATTAATCCGCATGCTCCGCCGCTTGTGCGGGCCCCCGTCAATTCCTTTGAGTTTTAGCCTTGCGGCCGTACTCCCCAGGCGGGGCACTTAATGCGTTAGCTGCGGCACGGGAACCGTGGAATGGCCCCCACACCTAGTGCCCAACGTTTACGGCATGGACTACCAGGGTATCTAATCCTGTTCGCTCCCCATGCTTTCGCTCCTCAGCGTCAGTAACTGCCCAGAGACCTGCCTTCGCCATCGGTGTTCCTCCTGATATCTGCGCATTCCACCGCTACACCAGGAATTCCAGTCTCCCCTACAGCACTCTAGTCCGCCCGTACCCGATGCAAGCCCGAGGTTGAGCCTCGGGATTTCACACCAGACGCGACAGACCGCCTACGAGCTCTTTACGCCCAATAATTCCGGACAACGCTTGCGCCCTACGTATTACCGCGGCTGCTGGCACGTAGTTAGCCGGCGCTTCTTCTGCAGGTACCGTCACTCTCGCTTCTTCCCTGCTGAAAGAGGTTTACAACCCGAAGGCCGTCATCCCTCACGCGGCGTCGCTGCATCAGGCTTTCGCCCATTGTGCAATATTCCCCACTGCTGCCTCCCGTAGGAGTCTGGGCCGTGTCTCAGTCCCAGTGTGGCCGGTCGCCCTCTCAGGCCGGCTACCCGTCGAAGCCTTGGTAGGCCATCACCCCACCAACAAGCTGATAGGCCGCGAGCCCATCCCTCACCGAAAAACTTTCCAACCCCACCCATGCAGGCAAGGCTCATATCCGGTATTAGACCCCGTTTCCAAGGCTTATCCCGAAGTGAAGGGCAGGTTGCTCACGTGTTACTCACCCGTTCGCCACTGATCCACCCCGAAGGGCTTCACCGTTCGACTTGCATGTGTTAAGCACGCCGCCAGCGTTCGTCCTGAGCCAGGATCAAACTCTCCGTAAAAGTATCGCGCCACCCCGAGAACGAGGTAACAACCATACGGTTCATTCAACACTGACAGAACCAAGCTGAACTGCTTGATTTGTCCAAAGGAATCCAAACCACACACACCAAAGCATGCGCGGCCCGGGTTCAAAAATTTGGCATTGACTATCAAACGCACTGTTGAGTTCTCAAACAACCGACGCACACCATCAGGACCAGCCGCTTCCGCGATCCGGCCCCGTCCGGGGCAACCCTTCAACCTTACCCGATCCGTTTCTCCGGGTCAAACTCCCTCGCCGTGAGGCTTGGAGATCGACACCGGACGTGCCGGCCCTGACCGAGAGCGCAGTGCACCCTCGAGATGAAGGAGTCAGGATCTCGCCCTCCGGGACCGGCCACCAGCGCTGAGCGCGGCGTCCGTTCCTCCCTGCCGGGCGAACGTCGAGAACATTAGCCACAGGTGGGCCCTTGCGTCAAAGCCGCGCGGGGCGACCTGCGTCACAGGATGTCGCGAGGTCCCGCTACAGGCCGCGTCGCTGCTCGAAGGTCCACTCCCTGTCCGTGAGCATCCGCGAGACGGCAAGCCCGATTGCCAGCGCGATCACGACCAGCCCGGCATCGGCCGTGAAGCCGAGCGCCGCGACCGAGTCACCCCCGTTGAACTCGAAGACCGCCCGGTACGCCGCCACGCCAGGGACCATGATCACGACAGCGGGGACCGAGACCGTCAGGCGAGGCACGCGCAGGGGCGTCGCGATCCATCGTGCGAGCAGCCCCACCAGCAGTGCGGCACCCGCCGCCGCCGCCTGCGGCGCAATCCCCCAGTCGTTGACCAGTGCCAGCCTCAGCACGTTGGCGACCATGCCGACGACCGCGGCACCCAGCGCCATGCGCCAGGGACTGTTGAACATCAGCGCGAACCCGAGCACGCCGACGAAGCTCGCGAGCGTGAGCAGCGACCAGCGCAGCGCCGGATCGAGAGCGGCAGCCACCGGCGGGTTCGGTTCCAGCCCGACGACGGTGGACACCGCCCACAACGACAGCGCGGCCGAACACAGGATCATCACGGCATACGTCAGGCGTGAGATGCCCGCCGAGAAGTCGAGCCGCGCAAGATCCAGGGCACCCGTCACGAGGGGGAAGCCGGGCACCAGGAACAGCACCGCCGACACGTAGCCGGCCACGTGCCGCCCGGGCAGCCCGATCGCGCTGCCGATCACGAACACCAGCGCCAGGTAGGCCAGGCACGCGACCGCCGAGGCCAGCATCGTCACGCCGAACTGGTTGATGCCCTTGTGGATCATCCCGCGCCGCACGTACTGGCCCAGCGAGGCCGCCACGAGCACGGCCGCGCACTCCAGCGGGCCGCCGTTGTTGAGGAACGCGAACGCCGCACACGCGGCACCCGCCGACAGCGCGTTGGCCCACGGCGGGTACAGCGGAGGCTTGCTCGCGATGCGGTCGAGCTCGCGCTCGACGCGATGCACGCTCTCTCTCGCGGGCAGGTCGCCGATGTAGATCTCGAGCTCGGCCAGCCGGTCGGCGTTGATGCCGACGGTGCGGACCTCCGACACCTCGGTGCGGAAGATGTGGTTGCGCACCGACGTCGTCGTGATCTCCGTGAGGGCCACGTGCGCCTTGACATCGTCGAGACCGAGCGCCCGGCCCACGCGTTCCATGTGGGACTTCACGCGGTAGCTGCCATGGCCGGCAGCGAGGGCAAGACGGCCGGTGCGCTGCACCGTCCCGGACTGCCGAATCAGTTCCACTGGCTCAAGCCCGGCCTCGCCGGCCGTGCCGCCCTGCGGCTCCTCGGTGGTCACGGGGTCATGATCGCCCGAGACCGGCCGCGACGGCGAGCCGGAGGCGTTCGGCGAACGCCTTCCCCGCCCGCCAGGCACTGGCGGGCGGGGCTCTGCGGAGGGCAAGGGATTCGAACCCTTGGTGCATTGCTGCACAACGGTTTTCAAGACCGTCCCATTCGGCCGCTCTGGCAGCCCTCCCGGTGGTCCGGCAGTCTACCAGCCGTGCCTTCTGACCTGGCAAAACGCCAGGTCGACCGGCCTTTCGCGGGCTCCCCCGCCGTCCGTGCTGCGCGACGGCGCCGGGGTGCCGCAGGTCGCGCCGAGCGCACGGCACCGCCAGGGTGACCATGGCGTCGCCGTCCGCGGGCGGACGCGGGGGGCTCCGATCCGCTCGACCGAATCCACCCGCGCCGTCACGTCATTGGCCGCCCGAGCGAAGCTGGCGCATCGCGAGCTGGACCAGCGAGATCAGCGTCTGCTTGGTCGCGGCTCGCGACCGTGCGTCCGTGTAGAGCATCGGCACGTGCGCCGGGATCTGGAGCGCCTCGCGCACGTCCTCCAGGCGGTGCTTGGCGATGCCGTCGAAGCAGTTGACGCCGACGACGAACGGGATGCCGCGCGACTCGAAGTAGTCGATCGCCGGGAAGCACTGCTCCAGGCGATCGGTGTCGACGAGGACGACGGCACCGATCGCGCCGCGGACCAGGTCGTCCCACATGAACAAGAAGCGGTCCTGGCCCGGGGTCCCGAACAGGTAGAGCCACAGGTTGCCGGGTAGCGCGACGCGACCGAAGTCCATGGCCACCGTCGTCGACGTCTTGCGGTCGCTGACGCCGCCGGCGTCGTCGACACCCACCGAGTGCTCCGTCATCGCCGCCTCGGTGTTCAGCGGCTCGACGTCGGAGATGGAGCCGATGAACGTCGTCTTGCCGACGGCGAAGCCACCCGCGACCACGATCTTCACGACGGTCGGAGCGACCCGCGCGGCGTTGCTCGCGGCGGGAGGCGCCGCCGGCGCCGTCGACGCGCGCGCGGGTGCCGGTCGCGACAGGACCGGCGGGGCGACGCCTGCGGCGGCGGGGGCCGGCACCGCGGGGAACTGAACGGCAGCGGCCGGCACCGCGGGGGCCTGCACCGCGGGGGCCGGCCCCGCGGGGGCCTGCACAACGGGGGTCTGCACAACCGGGGCCTGCACGGCAGCCGCCGGCACCGCAGAAGCCGGCACCGCAGAAGCCGGCACCGCAGAAGCCGGCACCGCAGAAGCGGGTGCAACGGGCGCTGTCGCACCTACGCTCCGGGCCGACGTCGCGGGGGGCGGCGACGGCGTCGCGGCACCGCCCAGGACGCTCGTCCGCTCAGGGGGGCAGCGGGCGCGTTCGCAGGGGCGGACGGCGCCTCTGCCGACTGGGGGCCCGAGGACGTGCCCCCGCTGACCGGGGCCCACGCCGGAGCGAGACCGCCGCTCGCCTGGCCGTTCGCGCGGTCAGAGGGCGGAAATGCCATTGAGAACACTCTCCAAGACGCTCAGGGACAGCCCTGACTGGGTGTTGCCGTGCCCGGTGTGGACGTTGACCGGCGCCGACGTGTGCACGGTGAGCTGCCCGTCTTCTTGCATGTCGGCCACGAGGATCCGCACGACTCCGACGGGCAGGCGCAGCAGGGCCGAGAGCTCGGCGACCGAGACGTAGGTGTGAGCAGCGTGCTGCAAGATGGCACGCTTCTCCGGCGTCAGCCCGCGGCTCGCGACGGCGCCCGGGAGGACCTCGACGAGAGCCTCCAACGGAAGATCGGACAGGGCCGAGCGCACCCGTCCGCCGGTGACGGCGTAGGGACGCACCGTCGCTGCTTCGTAGCCGTCCGCCGCGCGAGAAGCGTGGCTTGCCGGGCCGGGAGGACCGTAGGGCATCGGCGCTACCTCATCCCACTGTCGCCGCGCGCTGCGCGCCCTCGACGGGCAGGTTGCCGCGCATCTCGGAAATGAGCTGAGGAGTCAGCGTCTGTTCCGTACGGGTCACGAGCAGAGCCATCTCGTAGCCGATCAGGCCGATGTCGCACGACGACTCCGCAATGACTGCCAAGACCGAGCCGTTCGAGACGTTCATCAAGAACAGGAAACCGTTGTCCATCTCGACGATCGCTTGTCTCACGTTGCCACCGTGCAGTTGACGCGACGCCCCACGCGTCAGGCTCGACATGCCGGAGACGATGGCGGCGAGCTGGTCGCCACTTGTGCGGTCGAGCTGGTCGGACATCGCCATGAGCAGGCCGTCGGCGGAGACCACCAGCGTGTGCCGACTGCCGGGGACGGTGCGCACAAAGTTGTCGAGAAGCCATCCGAAATTGGTTGCCTCGGTGCTGAGAGTCACGCTTCCTCCTCGTCGTGGCGCCGGGTGGTCGCCATCATTCACGGTGCTCGGGTTCACGTCGAGGGGCCCTGACCCTCGTCCGCTGCCCGGCCGCGCGCCGTCGCGGCCTGGTAAGCCGTCAATCGTGCGCGAAGCTGCTCTGGGTCTCGTTCGATGCGGGCCGTGAAACGGTCAACGGCCGCGCCGGCCGTGGTGCGGCCGATGCGGCGTGCGAGGCCCGCGGGCGCAGCCACCGCGACGGCCACCGGCTGGTAGACGTCCCCAGGCCCGGACGTGGCCCTGGCCTCGGCGAAAGCGCCTCGACGCAGCAACGCCGACATCTCCTCATACAGGACGGCCGAGGCCATCCACTCCGAGCGCGCCTCAACGGTGTCGGGGACGTCGTACGGGTCGAGCCCGCCTACCGCCGGAACGTCGGGCTGCGCGGAGCGCAACGGCAGCACCGACCCGCCGCGCCCGGCACTCGAACTGGCCCCGAGCCACGTCAACCTCGACGAGTCCCCTTCGTCGGAGGTCTCCCAGCGCCCTGCGTTCGCAGAAGGGTCCAGCGACGTCGCCACGTCGCCGTCCCACACCGGAGGCACCGCAGCGGTCTCAGCGGGCGTGGTGCTGCGCTGTTCCTCAGGTGCGGAGGGCCGAACGCGGGTGCCCGGGCCGACCGCCGGTGCGAGCGTCGCGCCCGGGACACCGAGGCTCGCGTCCGCCTCCGAGGAGGGCCGCGCCGGCGTCTGCGATCCGGCCGAGGCGGGAGCGAACGCACCGGAGTCGGGCGCACCCGCCTGGGGCGGAACCGGCGCCGCCGCGTAGAGGTCGCCCCGCTCGGATGCCGACGCGGGCGCCGTCCAGACGGACGGCGTTGCCGGCGGCTCCAGCGAGAAGCCGGCCGCAGTCTCTCCTGCGGCGCCCGCGGTCTCGGCGAGCGTCGCATGCGGTTGGGGCACCGTCCGCTCGTCGACGGTCCGTGCCACGCCGGGCACGGCCGGGTCCGGCTGCGTCGCCGCGTCGTCCGGGCGCCGACCGAACAGCCCGCGCCGTCGCCGCGCGTGGCCGCGCTGCTCGCTGGCGGTCCGGCCGGAGGGGGCGTCGGAGATGATGTCGTCGAACGCCGCGATGTCGGCGACGCCGTCCACACTCGGTGCCGCAGTTGGTGCCGCAGTCGGTGCCGCAGTTGGCGTCACCGACGCTTCCACGGCGAGCGGAACGACCTCCGTGGCCTCAGCCGGCTCCGGGGCGGTCGTGTGCGTCTCGGGCGCAACCTCGAGCCCAGGCGTCACGCCGGTCGGGTCGGCGAACGGCATCCCTGCCTGCTGGTGGGCCGGGGTCGCGCCCGCGGTGCTCGGTGCTGCCGCGCTCGGCGACGTGGCCCACGCGCCGGGCAGCGTCGTCGGGCCGTCGTCTGCCGCCCCGAGGTGCATCGAGTCCGCGGCGGCCGACGTCGACTCAAGGTCCGTGAGCGAGCGGAAGCTCGTGAACAGGCCCGTGCGCTGATCGACCGCGACGACCGGCGAGGACACGGGCTCGGACGTCGTCCGGACCTCGGTACGCCGACGGCTCGGCAGCGCACCCTCCCCCGCCTGCGGGCTCGACGCCGGCACCCACTCCTCCCCGCCGCCCAGGTCGGGGGCGAGGTCCGGCGCCGAGATCGGCGGCAGGACGGGACCGGTGGCCGGCCCGGGCTCGGCGCGGGTCGTGCGCCGACGCGGCATGCCCGCCGCCGTCGTGCCGTCCGTGAGCGCGTCGAGGTCCACCGGGACGGCGACCGGAGCCTCCGGCTGCACGACAGGCTCAGGGACTGCCACGGCTGGCGCGACGGCCGGCTCGGCAGGAGCGACCTGGCCGAACGCGGCCGACGTGACCTCGTCGAAGGCGACGGCCTGACCGAGGTCCGCGACCGTGCGCTGGGTGCTCACGTCGAGCGGGTCGGTCGGCTGCGGCAGCGGCATCGAGCCGTCCGGGACGAACAGTCCCGCGGGCAGCACGACGGTGACGAGCGTCCCCGCGCCGTCGGGACCGGGGCCGAAGCCGATGACCGCCCCGAGGCGGTCCGCGAGCCGGCCCACGACGAACAGGCCCAGGCGCTGCGCCCCGACGGCGTCCTGCGCGGCGCGGCTGGCGACCTTGGCGTTCGCGTCCGCAACCTCCTGCGCGGTCATCCCGAGGCCGTGGTCACGCACCGTGACGACGACGCCGCGCTCGTCGCGAAGGGCAGAGACCTCGACCTGGGTGTGCGGCTCGGAGAACAACGTCGCGTTCTCCAGCAGCTCCGCCAGCAGATGGGCCGCCGTCAGGGCGTTGTGACCGAGCATCAACGGGTCCGTCTGCAGGTCGAGCCGCACGCGGTCGTAGAGCTCGATCTCGGACGATGCGGTGCGGATCACGTCGGACACCGGCATCGGCTGGCGCACGCGGCGCCCCGAGTCGATCCCCGCAAGCACCAGCAGCGACTCGGCGTTGCGGCGCATCCGCGTCGCGAGGTGGTCGAGGCGGAAGAGGTTCGACAGCGTCGTCGGGTCCTCCTCCGAGCGCTCCAGCTCGTCGAGGAACGCGAGCTGGCGGTTGAGCAGCACCTGGTCGCGGCGAGCGACGTTGACGAACATCTCGGCGATCGAGCCGCGCAGCGCGGCCTGCTCCCGTGCCACGGCGATCGTGGTCGCGTTGACGTCGTTGAAGGACTGGGCGAGGCGTCCGATCTCGTCACGCGACTCGATCGGGACCTCGAACAGATCCACCGACGGCGCCTGACCAGGGACCGCCATCTGCTCGACCATGCGCGGAAGGCGGTCGCGGATCTCGGCGGTCGCCGCAGTCAGACGGCGCAGCGGCAGGACGATCCGGCCCGCGATGACCAGGGCGATCAGCAGCGAGAACCCGACGATGCCGAAGGCGCCGACCACCGTGAGCAGCGCCCGGCCACGCGAGTCGTCCGAGCTCCCCGAGGCGTAGTCGCGGGTCTCGTTGCGGACCGTGTCACGCACGGGCTGAGCCGCACCCACCCACTGCTCCGAAAGCTCGTTCCACCCCTGGGCGACGAGGAACGGGCGAGCGCTCTCCAGGTCCGCACGGACCAGCGCGCTGCGGACCGTCCCCAGGCGGCCGTCGATCGGTGGGAGCTGGTGGTAGCCGGGGAGGCGAACGAGCTCGCGCTGCGCGACGGCGACCTTGGCGTTCGTGGTCTCGATCGCCGACGTCACACGCGCCATCGCAGCGGCCGACAACGGGCCGGCATCCGCACTCGCCAGCAGCCCGCCCACGATCGGGCGCTCCAGCACGATCGCGAGCATCGCCTCGTCCGCGTCGACGTACGCCCCCAGGCGCCGCGCGAGCTCACGGTCGGCCGTCGTGCCCGCGACCTCACGGGCGACGTCGAGCGCGTTCTCGATGAACTCCGTGTACGCGGCCGTCGCGGCGGACTCCGAGATCGTGCCTTCGACGACCTGCTTCTGAAGCTGCTCGATCCGCGGGCGGTCCGCGAGCGTCTTCGCGACGGCGCCCCGCACACGCGGGTCGAGGGCCTCGATGCGGAGAGCCGCGAACGCCTTCGTACGCTCGTCGAGCGCGTCGCCCGTCTCCTCGACCGCCGCGGCCAGGCCCTCCTTGGCGCCAGGGACGCCCATCGACGCCGCGAGGTTGAGCGAGCGCTCCGCAGCGACCGCGGACCCGGCGCGGTCCTGCTGCGCGAGCGAGTTGACGAGCGCGGAAGTCTGCGCGGCGACGGACGATTCCCTCAACGATGACCACGAGAGCCATCCGGCACCGAGCGCGAGCACGAAGATCGGCATCGCAAGGGTCGCAAGGAACTTCCCGCGAACACCCAACCGGCGGAGCATGTGGCCTGCCTTCCTTTGCCCGCGGCACGTCCGCGGCACGTGGTCCGTGCACACGCCCGGCGCGAAACGCCTGATCCGAGGCGCGCGTGGGTAGGCTCCGGGTGTGCGAGCGGTCACGATATCGTCCCAAGGCGACGGAGGGAAACTCCTCCTTTCTCACGCAAACACACCCGAACCGGGCAGCGGCGACGTCGTCATCGCCGTCGCTTCCGCTGGCGTGAATCGGGCTGACCTGCTACAACGCGCCGGGAAATACCCGCCGCCACCCGGGGCGCCCGACCGGCCGGGCCTCGAGATCGCAGGGATCGTCGCCACAACAGGCGACGGCGTGTCGTGGCCGCGTGTCGGCGACCCGGTCGTCGCGCTGCTGGAGGGCGGAGGCTACGCCGAGCTCGCCGTCGCACGCGCCGCCCAGACCCTGCCGGCGCCCGTCGGCGTCGACCTCGTGGACGCCGGCGGGCTACCCGAAGCCGTGTGCACCGCCTGGACCAACCTCGTCGACACCGCGCGCCTGAAGCCCGGCGAGTGGGTGCTCGTCCAAGGCGGGTCGGGCGGCGTCGGGACCATCGCAGTCCAGCTCGCGAAAGCGCTCGGGGCACATGTCGTCGCGACCGCCGGCGGCCCCGAACGGGCCGCACGCGTCCGCGCGCTCGGCGCCGACGTCGTCGTCGACCACCGCCGTGAGGACTTCGTCGCCGCCGTGCGCGCCGCCACGTCCGGCCGCGGCGCCGACGTCGTGCTCGACGTCCTGGGCGGACGCGCACTGCCCGACAACGTGCGAGCGCTCGCGCCCGAGGGACGACTCGTCGTCATCGGCCTGCAGCAGGGCCGGCGCGGCGAGCTCGACCTCAACGCCCTGCTGACCAAACGCGCCACCGTGACCGGGACCACGCTGCGCTCCCGCACCGCAGCACAAAAGGCTGCGATCGTCGCAGCCGTGCGCGATCACGTATGGCCGATGGTCGCCGACGGACGTGTGCGGCCCGTGATCCACGCCCGCCTGCCGCTCGCCGACGCCGACACGGCGCTCGCACTGCTGGAGAGCGGCGAAGCCTTCGGCAAGGTCCTGCTGAAACCATGACGCGCCGGCAGACGACCCACCACCACGCGCCAACCCCAACGGGCGAGGGCGAGGCGAGCGAGCGCGCGGGAGGATGGAGCCATGACGGAGCCTGAGCAGACCCCGAGCAGCGGCGAACCACACGAGCACCGCGTCGTCACACCCGAAGGCGAAGACGTGCCCGCCGAGACACCCCCCGAACCCGAAGAAGAGGACGACGAGGTCTCGCGCATCGAGGAGCCCGCCAAAGTCATGCGCATCGGCGGCATGATCAAGCGACTGCTCGACGAGGTCCGAGACGCGCCGCTCGACGACGCCGCCCGCGCGCGCCTCGCCGGAATCCACGAACGCTCGCTGCACGAGCTCGAGGGCGGCCTCTCCCCCGACCTCGTCGACGAGCTCCACCGCATCACCCTGCCGTTCGCCGACGACGGCACACCGCCGTCGGACGCCGAGCTACGCATCGCGCAAGCGCAACTCGTCGGATGGCTCGAAGGACTGTTCCACGGAATCCAGACGGCACTCGTCGCACAACAGATGGCGGCACAGGCGCAGCTCTCACAGATGCGACGCGGGCTCCCGCCCGGGGCATTCCCCGGACCCGCAGGACCCGAAGCCGTCCGCGGAGCCGAAGCGCACGGGCTGCCACACGGCGCGGAAGACGGGCGGCCCTCGCCCGGGCAGTACCTCTGAACCTCGGACGCCGAGGGCTGAGAATCCAGCAGCACTGGGTGCGGCCGGGGAAGGCGATGGGGAGACCGCCCGACCGACGGCTTTCCCACCGCTGACGCAGGGGACGCTCGAGGGTGCTCGACTCACGCCCGATCGGGCGCGGCACACATGCCGATCGCGGGGGCCTTGGACCCGTTGGGCGGCTCATCCCCGCTCGCGCGGGGAACACTCCTCGACGATCAAGGCGTACGTCGCGATCACGGGCTCATCCCCGCTCGCGCGGGGAACACCGCCAGCGCGTGACCACGGGGAAGCCGGCACCGGGCTCATCCCCGCTCGCGCGGGGAACACGTTGGCGCCGGCGCGGCCTTCGTCTCAACCGGCGGCTCATCCCCGCTCGCGCGGGGAACACAGGGTGGCTGTGAAGGTGGCGGTCATCTCGCGCGGCGCATCCCCGCTCGCGCGGGGAACACAGCGAAACTGCTGCCCGTCTCGGGTTGACACGGGGCTCATCCCCGCTCGCGCGGGGAACACCTGCTGCCCGCTGAGGCCGAGCAGGTCGAGCGAGGCTCATCCCCGCTCGCGCGGGGAACACGTGTACGGCAAGCAGGCGTCGCTCGTGACGGGGGGCTCATCCCCGCTCGCGCGGGGAACACGAGACGCCCGCCTTCGCCATCTCCTCGATTGCGGGCTCATCCCCGCTCGCGCGGGGAACACCCCCAGGAGGGCCGACCCATGGCGATCGTCAACGGCTCATCCCCGCTCGCGCGGGGAACACACGGCATCCTCGCGGACTCCGCGGGCACCGGCCGGCTCATCCCCGCTCGCGCGGGGAACACCCACGCTTGTCGCCGTACCGGTCGAACAGGGCCGGCTCATCCCCGCTCGCGCGGGGAACACTCCAGCCAGTAGCGGTGGGCGCGCTCGTTGAACGGCTCATCCCCGCTCGCGCGGGGAACACCTGGCGGGCCGCAGCACCCGGGCCCGCGCCGCCGGCTCATCCCCGCTCGCGCGGGGAACACCGGCGGGACGGCGTTACCGACCTGCTCGTACTGCGGCTCATCCCCGCTCGCGCGGGGAACACCGCAACGCCTTGACCTGCAGTGCAGTGAGGCCCGGCTCATCCCCGCTCGCGCGGGGAACACTCGCATGCCGCGGCCATGTCCTCCGGGCGAGCGGGTGTCGACGACGCTCGAAAACTGAACACTTTCGGCGTTCGAAAAGTGAACGGTGTGGGGCCAGCCTAGGTCGGCTGGGGGTCGGTGGTCTCGCGGATGCTGGGCAGGGTGTCGAGGCCGCGGTTGCGTAGCCGGTAGCTGGCGCCTTTGAGGGTCAGGACGTCGGCGTGGTGGACGATGCGGTCGATCATCGCTGCGGCGACGACTTGGTCGCCGAAGACGCCGCCCCAGCCGCTGAAGGGCAGGTTGGAGGTCAGGATCAGCGAGGCGTGTTCGTAGCGGGCCGAGACGAGTTGGAAGAACAGGTTCGCGGCGTCTTGCTCGAAGGGCAGGTAGCCGACCTCGTCGATGATGATCAGACCGTAGCGGCGCAGTTTCGCCAGGTCCTGGGGCAGTTTGCCGGCGCGGTGGGCGTCGGTCAGGCGGGTGACCCAGCCGGTTGCCGTCGCGAACAGGACCCGGTAGCCGTGATGAGCGGCGGCGATGCCCAGACCGATGGCCAGGTGGGTCTTGCCGGTGCCGGGTGGCCCGAGCAGCACGACGTTGCGTGCCTCGGTCAGGAACCCGCCGGAGGCCAGCGCGGCGATCGGCTGGCGCACGGCGGGCTGGGCGTCGAAGTCGAACTCCTCGATCGCCTTGCGGGCGGCGAACCCGGCGGCACGGATGCGTAGCTGAGCGCCGGAGGCGTTGCGTGCGGCGACTTCGCGTTCGAGGACGGCGGCGAGGTACTCCTCATGGGTCCAGCCGGCATCGCGGGCGTGGTCGGCCAGCCGGGCGGCGGACTCGGTGATCCGTGGTGCCTTGAGCGCGGCGGCAAGGTAGTTCAGCTGCTTGAGCGTCTCGCCCGCCGCGGGCTTGGCCGCGGCCGCCATCAGACCGCCACCTCGCCGGTGATGATGCCGAACGCGCGGTCGTACTCGCCCAGGTCCCGCACCATCGACTCGGCCTGTGCCGGGCGGGGCGCCTGGAACCGCTCGCGCAGCATCTTCGCGGTCGCCACGTGGGCCGGGTCGGTGATCGTCATGCCGCGCGCCCAGACCCGGTCGTGGGCGGCCACCACGCGCCCGGCGTGGCGGACCTCGACCCGGGCCAGGTCGGCGTGCACGTCCACGAACCGGCCGATCATCGCCGGGTCGACCGAGTAGTCGTTTGTACCGGCACGCACGTAGTAGTCGTTGCCCAGCCGGATCCGGTTGACCCAGCCCACCGCCGGCGCCACCGGCGGCAGCGGCAGCATCGCGGCCTTGTCGGCCTCGAGCAGGTCCAACGGCCTGGTCCGGATCGTGCGCACGATCCTCGCGTTCGCCCCGGTCAGCCAGTCGGCGAACTGGTCGTTGAAGTCGCCCGGAGAGGCGAAGTCGCGCCCGGGCATGAACGAGGTCTCGAAGAACCCGTTGCGTCGTTCCACCACGCCCTTGGACTGCGGGTCATACGGCTTCAGGCGCAGCAACGTCGTGGCCAGGGTGCCGGTGAACGCCGCGACCCCCTCGGCATGCCGCTTGCCGCGCCCGATGCCCGACTCGTTGTCCCAGATCAGCCGCCGCGGAACCCGGCCCAGCTGCTGCAGCAGCACCCACATCCCCAGCAGCAGATCCTGCGTGTGCCGAGTCGGGATCATCGTGGCGAGCATGAACCGCGAGTACGCGCACGTGAGCACCAGCACCGGCAGCAACGTCATCGACCCGTCCTCGAGCGGGATCTTGCGCGGCGGGAACCACAGATCGCTGTGAGTATCCCGGTGGCTGATCTGGGATCGGCTCGTCAGGGTGGTGCTGGCCGTCCTGCCCGTGTGTGACTCGACAGATCGCTGACCCCGGCTCTGGGTGTCGTTGCAGTGACTTGTCCGCACGAGCAGGCGGCCGGCGCCGCTCTGGCCCACCTCGGTGTCCTGATCAGGAGACTGCCCGACCTGCGGGTCGTGGCCCATCACAGTGTTGCCCCGGAGTGACTCTTCCCCAGACCGGCGCCGGCCCTCGACGGCCGTTCAGTTCCCGATCTGGAAGGAAGCACGACCGCCGTGACCATCGTCGCGCAGGCCCGCCCCTACGTCATCGGCGTGGACACCCACGCCCGCACCCACACGCTGAGCGTCCTGGAGGCTCCGACGGGAGGCTTCATAGACTCGGCCCAGTTCCCGTCAACGCCCGCAGGACTCAAGCGAGCAATCGCCTGGGCGGCCCGCCGGACTGTTGGTGATCTCGATGCACTGTGGGTCATCGAAGGCATCGGTACCTACGGGGCGCTGCTCTGCCGTGCCGTGCTCGAGTCCGGATACGACGCCGTAGAGGCTCCACGCATGGCGGCGCGCAGCAACCGGGGACTCGGGAAGTCCGACGAGCTCGACGCCCGCAGGATCGCAGCGGCGGCCCTGCCTCTGACGGAGAACGAACTGCGAGTTCCTCGCACCAGCGACGGTGAGCGGGCAGCGCTGCGGGTTCTCGTCACCGCACGCGAGCACATGACGACCGAGCGCACCGCTGCCATCAATGCGCTGACCGCTCTGGTGCGCGCCATGGACCTCGGAGTCGACGCCCGCCGACCCTTGTCTGCCAAGCAGATCACCGAGGTCTCGCGCTGGCGCGCCCGGAAGGAAGAGATCGGCGCTGCCACCGCTCGCGCGGAGGCCGTGCGGCTGGCCAGCCGAGTCCAAGCCCTGGACGACGACCTGTCGACCAACGCCACGCGGATCGACGCCCTCGTGCGGACCACCCCTGCGGCCGGACTGCTGGAGAAGGCCGGGATCGGGCCAGTCACGGCAGCCGTCGCACTCACTGTCTGGTCGCACCCGGGACGCGTACGGTCTGAGGCCGCGTTCGCGGCGATCGCGGGAGTCAACCCGATCCCCGCATCGTCGGGAAACACCACCAGGCATCGCCTCAACCGCGGAGGCGACCGACGCCTGAACCGCGCCCTCCACATGGCCGTGATCACACGCATGGCGCACGACCCGGCCACCCGCGCCTACGTCGCTCGACGCACCGCCGAAGGATCCACGACGCGCGAGATCCGCAGGTGCCTCAAGCGCTACCTCGCACGGCACATCTACCGCTACCTCAACGCGGCCGCCGTGCCACTGCTCACGACTTGACGAGACATAGGAGAGTCACTGGCACGCGTCCCCGGCCAGCCACGTCAACCGGTCAGCGGGATCCACCGGCGCCTGCTCGGGCCGCAACCGCCGCACGTTGTCCCGAAACCACGTGATCGACCCCGTCCACCCGACCCGCTCGGCGATCACCGTAGCCGGCATGTCCGGGGTGTCGTTCAGCAACCGCCGCACCGCCGCCTCGAACGGCGTGAACGCCGTCGACGCTGCCCGCCGCTCGTACCTCGGCGGCCCGGCAGAGGCCACCGCCTTGACCACCGTCGTGCGCGAGATCCCCAACCGCGCCGCGATCTGAGCCTTCGGAACGCCCTCGCCGGCCAACCGCCGGATCAACGCCCAGTCCTCCAAAGTGATCACTCTCCGATCGTCGTGAGTGTTCACCTTTCGAGCGTCGCAACCGTCCAGACTTCAGGCGTCGTCGACAGCGGGCTCATCCCCGCTCGCGCGGGGAACACCGCGTGCTGCGCCCCGGCGGGCACGCGCTCGCGGGCTCATCCCCGCTCGCGCGGGGAACACGCATTCGGGCTGCGCGTGCGCCGCCACCGTCTCGGCTCATCCCCGCTCGCGCGGGGAACACGCGCGATGCGGCGGCACCTGCCCAACCACCGTCGGCTCATCCCCGCTCGCGCGGGGAACACATGTCCGCCTGCAGGTGGTCGACGTCGGGGTGGGGCTCATCCCCGCTCGCGCGGGGAACACCTGAAGCCGTTCGTCGAGGCGCTCGGCCTCGACGGCTCATCCCGCTCGCGCGGGGAACACTCGCTGCCGGACTCTGCGCTCGCGATCACCGACGGCTCATCCCCGCTCGCGCGGGGAACACCTCGGCGGTCAGGGCGCGGGCGTGCGGGCCAAGGGCTCATCCCCGCTCGCGCGGGGAACACGGAGGGGCACTCGGACGTCTACTCGTTCCCCGAGGGCTCATCCCCGCTCGCGCGGGGAACACATGTCGAGCGTCGCGCCATTGTCGGCCAGAGCCGACTCATCCCCGCTCGCGCGGGGAACACGCGTTCGACCTGGACAGGGACGTGTACTCCCCGGGCTCATCCCCGCTCGCGCGGGGAACACGCACACTCTGGACGACGAGACGGTGTCGCGGTTGGCTCTTCCCCGCTCGCGCGGGGAACACAACTTCGGGTGGTCGTAGAAGTCGTCCGAGAGCGGCTCATCCCCGCTCGCGCGGGGAACACCGGGTGCGCTCCGAGGTCGATGCCATCGAGGAGGGCTCATCCCCGCTCGCGCGGGGAACACGCGCTCTATGAGGGCGATGCGACGGTGGCGACAGGCTCATCCCCGCTCGCGCGGGGAACACATGGATGACATTGGTACGCGGCTCGGTGACGCAGGCTCATCCCCGCTCGCGCGGGGAACACGGAGGCGTCCCACTCCTCGCACCTGCACGACCACGGCTCATCCCCGCTCGCGCGGGGAACACCTCGGGAAGCCCGGGCGGGGCGACCAGTTGGTGGGCTCATCCCCGCTCGCGCGGGGAACACCCTGGCGTCGGGCTCGCTGTCACCGCCGACGCAGGCTCATCCCCGCTCGCGCGGGGAACACGTCGTGTTCGACCGGGAACTCACCGACACCGCAGGCTCATCCCCGCTCGCGCGGGGAACACTGCATCACCATGGTGGTGACGGAGGCCCAGGACGGCTCATCCCCGCTCGCGCGGGGAACACACCTCCGCCGGGCCCTTCCAATCGGGGAGGAGCGGCTCATCCCCGCTCGCGCGGGGAACACGCGGACAGTTCCTCCCATCGGAAGGGGCTTCCGGGCTCATCCCCGCTCGCGCGGGGAACACACGGCTCGACCATCGCCGCCCTGTCCACGCCAGAGGCTCATCCCCGCTCGCGCGGGGAACACCACGACGGCGGCAGGTTGTCAGCGCTGTAGTGCGGCTCATCCCCGCTCGCGCGGGGAACACGGGTCGGCCGTCAGCGGCTCCACGCCGCGTGCCGGCTCATCCCCGCTCGCGCGGGGAACACGGCAAGGGGTACGCGACCCGGATCACCAACCCGGGCTCATCCCCGCTCGCGCGGGGAACACCGCGTCGGAAGCCTGCTCGGCAGCATGGCCTCCCGGCTCATCCCCGCTCGCGCGGGGAACACCTCGGATGGAACTGACGTCAGGATGCGCAGGCGGGCTCATCCCCGCTCGCGCGGGGAACACGGTGAGCAGGTCAAGCCCCAGCAGGTGGTGTAGCGCGTTGTGATCCTTCGTCGTGTCGGTCAGGTCAGGCGGCGGCTCCGAGGGTCAGCGGCTGGGCGGGGACGACGTCGGTGGAGACGGCCAGAGGGGTGCGTGCCTTCTTGAGGGCGTCGAGGGAGAAGTAGCGGCGCCCTTCGGCCCACTCGTCGTGCTGTTCGGCCAGGACGGCGCCGACGAGCCGCACGATGGCGTCACGGTTAGGGAAGATGCCCACGACGTCGGTGCGACGGCGGATCTCCTTGTTGAGCCGTTCGTTGGGATTGTTCGACCAGATCTGTCTCCAGATCTCCTTGGGGAACGCGGTGAACGCGAGGATGTCGGCGCGGGTGGCGTCGAGGTGGTCGTGCACGTCGGGCAGCGGGGTGGCGACCATGTCGAGGAGCTGGTCGAACTGCGTGGTCACCGCCGCGGGGGTGGGCTGGTCGTAGACAGAGTGCAGCATCGCCTTGACGGCCGGCCAGGACGCCTTGGGGCACACGCTCATGAGGTTCGCGGCGTAGTGAGTGCGGCAGCGTTGCCAGGTCGCTCCGGGCAGGTTCGCCGCGATCGCTTCGACCAGGCCGCGGTGGGCGTCCGAGGTCACCAGGCGCACCCCGGTCAGGCCGCGGGCGACGAGGTCGGCGAAGAACTCGTTCCACGCCGCGCCGGTTTCCGAGGTCACCACGCGGGTGCCGAGGACCTCACGGTGCCCGTCACCGTTGACGCCCGTGGCCACGAGCACGACGGCGTTGATCACCCGGCCGGCCTCACGGACCTTCATCGTCAAAGCGTCCGCGGCGACGAAAGTGAACGGGCCGGACTCGTCCAGCGGGCGGTGGCGGAACGCGTCGACCTGCTCGTCCAGGTCGGCGGCCATGCGGGAGACCTGCGACTTCGAGAGCCCGTCGATCCCGAGGGTCTTGACGAGCTTGTCCATCCGGCGCGTCGAGACGCCTGCCAGGTAGCAGTCCGCGACCACGGTGGTCAGGGCGGACTCGGCCCGCTTGCGGCGCTCGAGGAGCCAGTCTGGGAAGTAGGTCCCCTCGCGCAGCTTGGGGATCGCCACGTCGATCGTCCCGACCCGGGTGTCCAGGGGCCGGTGCCGGTACCCGTTGCGCTGTGTCGTGCGCTCGGGCGAGCGTTGGCCCCACTCGGCGCCGACGACCGTGTCGGCGTGCTCGGAGAGCAGGGCGTTGATGATGTTGCCCAGCATCGTGCGCATGAAGTCCGGGGAGGACTCGGCCAACGCTTCGTGAAGCAGGCGGGCAGGGTCGATCATGTGAGGTGCGGTCATCGCGGGTACTCCGTTCGAGCGAACTTGGGAAGGTTCAACTCGAAGGATCACGCGGTGGCCGCCTCTCATCTCCCGGCTGTCACGCCGGCGACGGCCACCTGGCCGACCTACACCACTCTGCGGGACTCAACTGGTGAGCAGATCCCCCTGCCGGGGTGCTCGACGGGCTCATCCCCGCTCGCGCGGGGAACACGCGCACGGACTGACCGGCACGACGGCGTCGGCAGGCTCATCCCCGCTCGCGCGGGGAACACAGCGACGTGTAGCCGAGGGCGTCGAGCAAGTCGGGCTCATCCCCGCTCGCGCGGGGAACACCGGGCCTTGCCGGACGCCTCGTCGAGCGCCTGGGGCTCATCCCCGCTCGCGCGGGGAACACCACCGTTTTCGTTCTCGGCGGAGGCGCTAGCCGGGCTCATCCCCGCTCGCGCGGGGAACACGAGAACGCTGACGCCCCGATCACGCAGGTGCAGGGCTCATCCCCGCTCGCGCGGGGAACACATGGAGGACTCTCTGATGGAAGCGACACCGTGGGGCTCATCCCCGCTCGCGCGGGGAACACAGGTCGATCGCGTCGCGCAGGCTCTTGCCCGAGGGCTCATCCCCGCTCGCGCGGGGAACACCGGATGATCCTTGACGAGGATCGTCGCGGCATCGGCTCATCCCCGCTCGCGCGGGGAACACCTGCTGCCCGCTGAGGCCGAGCAGGTCGAGCGAGGCTCATCCCCGCTCGCGCGGGGAACACATGGACGGTCACCCCCTGCCATTCGTCTGGTCGGGCTCATCCCCGCTCGCGCGGGGAACACACCGGCCAGGTGCGCTCGGGCTACGCGCAGTCGGGCTCATCCCCGCTCGCGCGGGGAACACGTCGAGCGCATCGAGCACGGCACTCGGCGCGGGGGCTCATCCCCGCTCGCGCGGGGAACACCCCGCCACCTCGCATAATGCAGGTGGCGGGCCGGGCTCATCCCCGCTCGCGCGGGGAACACATCCGGGCGGCGCGCTGAGCGCTCCGATCTCGGGGCTCATCCCCGCTCGCGCGGGGAACACGTCGACCTCCGGACCGGGCGCGATGTCGGGGACGGCTCATCCCCGCTCGCGCGGGGAACACGATGGGCAGGAAGTCAGTCATCTCAAACCCTCAGGCTCATCCCCGCTCGCGCGGGGAACACCTCGCGGACGCTCTCGGAGTCGCGCCGAGCACGGGCTCATCCCCGCTCGCGCGGGGAACACATCGACCGCAAGCACCGCTCCGAGGCGCAGGCAGGCTCATCCCCGCTCGCGCGGGGAACACAACCGCAAGCTCGCCGCCAAGACCGAGTTCACGGGCTCATCCCCGCTCGCGCGGGGAACACCACGACGCGCTCGACCCGATCTGCTGGAAGGTCGGCTCATCCCCGCTCGCGCGGGGAACACCCCACCTGCACAGTCAGGTGGGGGGCTTCCTTGGGCTCATCCCCGCTCGCGCGGGGAACACACCTTGAGCTTGCTCGCGAGATTGTGCGTCGAGGGCTCATCCCCGCTCGCGCGGGGAACACGAGAGTTGAGTCCCGCAGAGTGGTGTAGGTCGGCCAGGTGGCCGTCGCCGGCGTGACAGCCGGGAGATGAGAGGCGGCCACCGCGTGATCCTTCGAGTTGAACCTTCCCAAGTTCGCTCGAACGGAGTACCCGCGATGACCGCACCTCACATGATCGACCCTGCCCGCCTGCTTCACGAAGCGTTGGCCGAGTCCTCCCCGGACTTCATGCGCACGATGCTGGGCAACATCATCAACGCCCTGCTCTCCGAGCACGCCGACACGGTCGTCGGCGCCGAGTGGGGCCAACGCTCGCCCGAGCGCACGACACAGCGCAACGGGTACCGGCACCGGCCCCTGGACACCCGGGTCGGGACGATCGACGTGGCGATCCCCAAGCTGCGCGAGGGGACCTACTTCCCAGACTGGCTCCTCGAGCGCCGCAAGCGGGCCGAGTCCGCCCTGACCACCGTGGTCGCGGACTGCTACCTGGCAGGCGTCTCGACGCGCCGGATGGACAAGCTCGTCAAGACCCTCGGGATCGACGGGCTCTCGAAGTCGCAGGTCTCCCGCATGGCCGCCGACCTGGACGAGCAGGTCGACGCGTTCCGCCACCGCCCGCTGGACGAGTCCGGCCCGTTCACTTTCGTCGCCGCGGACGCTTTGACGATGAAGGTCCGTGAGGCCGGCCGGGTGATCAACGCCGTCGTGCTCGTGGCCACGGGCGTCAACGGTGACGGGCACCGTGAGGTCCTCGGCACCCGCGTGGTGACCTCGGAAACCGGCGCGGCGTGGAACGAGTTCTTCGCCGACCTCGTCGCCCGCGGCCTGACCGGGGTGCGCCTGGTGACCTCGGACGCCCACCGCGGCCTGGTCGAAGCGATCGCGGCGAACCTGCCCGGAGCGACCTGGCAACGCTGCCGCACTCACTACGCCGCGAACCTCATGAGCGTGTGCCCCAAGGCGTCCTGGCCGGCCGTCAAGGCGATGCTGCACTCTGTCTACGACCAGCCCACCCCCGCGGCGGTGACCACGCAGTTCGACCAGCTCCTCGACATGGTCGCCACCCCGCTGCCCGACGTGCACGACCACCTCGACGCCACCCGCGCCGACATCCTCGCGTTCACCGCGTTCCCCAAGGAGATCTGGAGACAGATCTGGTCGAACAATCCCAACGAACGGCTCAACAAGGAGATCCGCCGTCGCACCGACGTCGTGGGCATCTTCCCTAACCGTGACGCCATCGTGCGGCTCGTCGGCGCCGTCCTGGCCGAACAGCACGACGAGTGGGCCGAAGGGCGCCGCTACTTCTCCCTCGACGCCCTCAAGAAGGCACGCACCCCTCTGGCCGTCTCCACCGACGTCGTCCCCGCCCAGCCGCTGACCCTCGGAGCCGCCGCCTGACCTGACCGACACGACGAAGGATCACAACGCGCTACACCACCTGCTGGGGCTTGACCAACACGAGGGGATGTTGGTCCCAGCCATGGGTCACTCCGGCTCATCCCCGCTCGCGCGGGGAACACTACGAGGGGGATCACGCGGGTGCCCGCCTTTGAGGCTCATCCCCGCTCGCGCGGGGAACACGAGCTCGCGTTCGGGCGGCTGCGGGCGGTTACGGGCTCATCCCCGCTCGCGCGGGGAACACGCCTATGTGTCCGTCTCGGCCTCAACGAAGCAAGGCTCATCCCCGCTCGCGCGGGGAACACATCCCGAGTGACGCAAGGAAGGCGTCGCTCGCCGGCTCATCCCCGCTCGCGCGGGGAACACCTCGAGGCGACGATGCCGACTGGGTTGCCGACAGGCTCATCCCCGCTCGCGCGGGGAACACCCGAACACGATCTCCAAGCGCAGGGCGATCTGGGGCTCATCCCCGCTCGCGCGGGGAACACAGCACGTCGCGGCGTCCGGCGCGGATGGCTGCCGGCTCATCCCCGCTCGCGCGGGGAACACATGTCGAGCGTCGCGCCATTGTCGGCCAGAGCCGGCTCATCCCCGCTCGCGCGGGGAACACCGCCTCCCCGTGGTCGAATCAGTCGACCACAGAGGGCTCATCCCCGCTCGCGCGGGGAACACCGGTACTGGTAGGCCCCGGCGAGCGTCAGAGCAGGCTCATCCCCGCTCGCGCGGGGAACACTGGGACCTCCTGCCCGCCACCGACGCGGTCGGCGGCTCATCCCCGCTCGCGCGGGGAACACCCCATGCGCTTCGGCGAGACCGACTTCATCACCGGCTCATCCCCGCTCGCGCGGGGAACACACCAGTGGCCCGTCAGCGCCGTCCCCTTCGGCCTGGGCTCATCCCCGCTCGCGCGGGGAACACGACGGCGTCCGGCGTGATCGTCGCCGCCGGCCAGGGCTCATCCCCGCTCGCGCGGGGAACACTCGCAGCCATGCTCGCGCGTCAGGTGTTCGAGCGGCTCATCCCCGCTCGCGCGGGGAACACCCCTCTTGGGCTTGCACCCCCACAAAGTGTGGGGGCTCATCCCCGCTCGCGCGGGGAACACGCACGCCCGGTACCTCAGGGACCTGCGCTCCGGGGCTCATCCCCGCTCGCGCGGGGAACACGCGCACCGTGGTCACCCCGGCTGTCGCCGCAGGGGCTCATCCCCGCTCGCGCGGGGAACACTACGAGGACCTGGCCGTCATCAGCATCGAGCAGGGCTCATCCCCGCTCGCGCGGGGAACACATGGACTCGTGGCCGAGGTGGGCCTGGACGTAGGGCTCATCCCCGCTCGCGCGGGGAACACCCGGTCGCGCGTCCCGAACCCTCGCCCGACTCGGGCTCATCCCCGCTCGCGCGGGGAACACAGCCACCCCTCGATCTCGGGCGGCCACTCGCGGGGCTCATCCCCGCTCGCGCGGGGAACACGGGCACGGCCTGGACGACGCCGCACGCGACGCCGGCTCATCCCCGCTCGCGCGGGGAACACCCATCGGCTCGCGCTCGGTCCTCGGCAGGCGCGGGCTCATCCCCGCTCGCGCGGGGAACACACTTCCTGACCAGGGACGCTATCGCCTCCCGCCATCATTCGCGTTCACTCGTCCGCCTCGGGGTCTCTGTCTTGACCTTTCAGCGTGATTCGGCGTTGTTCGACGCTGGAGCGGTACCGGCGGCGTCGGCCGGCGTTGCTCCAGGTGCGCGTGCCTCCCGACGATTCGTGGTCCTCGGGTTTCTCGCCCGGTTGCCGGGGCGGGAGGTCTGCGGCGCTCGCGGGATCGCGCCGCACGGAACGTCGTCGCATGAGCGCGATCCCGTCGAAGTCCTCGACGGACCACGCGTGGTTGTGGACGCGGAACGCGAGTCGCTGTTCGGTGCGTGCCGACCAGACCATGAGCGCTCTTCCGCGGCCGACGTCGTCGACGATCCGAGTCCACAGGCGTTCGCGGACCCGTGCCGGCAGGTGTCCGACGTAGACGCCCGCGCTGATCTCGAGCAGCCACCGTGTCAGTTCGCCGCGGAGCTTCTCCGGTGTCACGGACAGCACGACGACGATCACCAGCCGGGGTCCTCGTGCTCGGTCCCGTAGACGTGCCCCGGCGACGGCGGAGCCCTGCCCGTCCCAGAGCATGACGACGTCGGCCCACTCCTCCGCGTCTTGCCCCGTGTCGGCGTCCTCGCCTGTCAGCAGCCATGTCACGTCGCGGACGCAGCGCTCGAGCAGGTGTGCGGCGACCATGCGGTCGCGCATCTCGCGTCTGACGTGACCGCCGATGTCGGCAAGGTTGAGCGTGGCGGCGTCGAACGCGACGGGGATCGCGAGCTCCGCCTTGTACAGGTCTGCGATGTCGTAGACGAACGATCGTTCGTGGCCGGTGTGGACGAAGCCGAGCCCGGGTGAGCAGCCCAGCGCGACGATGACCGCGTGCGTCATCCCGTACAGGCAGGTCGTGGCTGCGGAGAGTGCTTGGTTGACGGGGTCGGATGCGGCGAAGTCGTCTGGCCGGTAGTCGCGGCCGGTCCAGGCGACGCCGGTGCGGCGGGACTCTTCCCGGTAGGTGCGGCGCACGCGGGCGCCTTCGCGTCCGCGCAGCTGCTGCATCGTGAGCGACGCGACGTCTTCCCCTGGGAAGCGCATCTCGTACATCTTCCTCGCGACGGTGAGGCGGGTGTCTCGCCTTGTCACGAGCTGGGCCTGGGCTTCGAGAAGCCGCGAGGAGCGAGCGAGCGACCTTCCGTGCGCGTAGTAGCGCACGCCTCGCTCGCCCACCCAGACGACGGTGGACGCGCTCTCGGCGAGCAGGACCATCGCCTGGTGCGTGACGTTGGTGCCTGGGCCCAGGAGCAGCGCTCCGAGCGTCGCTGCGGGGATGTGCACCGTGCCGCGCTCGTCGGTCGCCGTGATCGCGCTGGCGTCGCGCGAGACGACGCACCGTTCCAGGTAGAGGAACGTCAGGCGGTCCTGGGCTCGCACGAGGTCCGGGACCGACGGCGGCCGCGCGCCGGGAATCATGTCAGGATGCCGGCGCCAGCGTCAGGAGGCCGCACCCGTACCCCTTCGCCGGGCCTGCGCCCGCGGTCATGACGTGCCGGAGCGCACCAGGATCGGTGACGGTGAGTACGCCGTCGTAGGTCGCCTTGGCGATCGTCACGGTGGCGCCAGCGCGGTGGAACCGTTCCACACGCCGGTCGTGGACGACGACGTCCCTGGTCGCGTCGTTCCGCAGGAGAGCGAACCCCCAGCCCGCGGCACGGCTCGTCAGCCACTCGACCTGCTGGCTGACCGTCACGTGGCCGTACCTGCGCGAACGTCCGTCCTTGGTGGCGGGCGGCACCGGGACGCCGTCGGCCACCGTGGTGGCGCGGCTCGCCCTGGTGGGGTTCGCGGTGAGCCGGAAGGCCCAGGTCTGCCCCTCCTCAAGCCTGTCGAGCAGCGGTGCGTAGGGGCGCACCGCCCAGGTGTCCTCGGTCGTCTGCCATCCCGCCTGCTCGACGATGTGGGCGAAGTCCGGCGCGGGCGCGCTCACCACGTACAGCCAGCACTGGTGCGTGTCGCGGTCGACACGCCACAGGACGCGCCCGCGCTCGCCGTCCGGCTGCGGGAACGCCGCGAGCACGGCCGCGTGCATCGCCTGCGGCGATCCGAGGAGCTTGCGGCCCCCGCGCCGGGCGGGGTTGATCTGGATTCGCGACAGATGCATCAGGCGCCTCCGAGCAAGGCCATCGGGTCGTGACGGTGACGGTGGCCGTCGGGGTTCGGAACGAGGACGGACGTCTGGACGACGGACCGCCAGCCCCACTCGCGCATGCGCGGGTCGAAGCTGACCGGTGAGTCCTGCTGGTTCAGCGTCACGCGGTCACGGTCGGGCAGCGCGGCAGGCACGGCCTCGGCGTCCACGCGCACCTCGACGCGCACGTCGTTCGCCTGCTTGCGGCGCCACCAGGTGGCCGCCTGCCAGGGCGTGGCATCCAGGTCGGTCAGAGTCGACCACAGGTCGGCGTCCCGGACGCCCATCGTGAGCGGACCCGCCGGGGGGCAGGACCGGCGCCCCAGGTACAGCGGGAACGCCGGACGGCGCACGGCCTCGTCGAGGGCTGCGACGAGGGCCGCGTCCCCTTCGACCGCGGCGACGAAGGTGGCGTCGGTGAGGTAGAAACGCTCGGTCAGGGGGAACGACTTGCCGCCGTCGGCGCTCCGGGTCGTCTGGAAGTCCCGTTCGACCCGTCCGGGCTGGTCCAGGCGGACGCCGAACCGCAGCGAGAGCAGATCCTCCAGAGGGTCTGTCCGTCGCAGCCCTTGCGCCGCAGCGAGCAGTCCGACGACGCCGCTCTTCGTCGGCGCGTGGTCGGTGGCTCGCCGCGTGAACCGTGACGAGCCACCCCACGCCTGCATCGGCCCGGCGAGCCGGAGCACGAGCGTGCTCATGCGGGCACGGCGTCGCTCGCGGGAGCCAGCCGCGCGGACACCAGTGAGACGGCCGCGTCGATGGTGGCGTCCAACCCGGCACGCTCGCCGAGCGCCTCGAGCGGCTCCGCGGCCGACCCGATGCCGACGACCCACGTCTTGACGACGGAGCCGTCGCCGTAGGCGTCCGCGACGTCGCGCGCGTAGTCGGCGAGCTTCTGCGCCGATCGGCGCACGCGGCCGCCGTCGATCGTCTCCGTGACCGCCTCTTCGAAGGCGCCCACGTACGAGACCGGCTGGTCCTCGCGGACGCTGATCACGACGGCGTCGGGCAGCGTCCGGTTGGCGAAGGTGTTCTGCTTGCCGGTCGGCATCGACTTCACGAACGCCTCGAGGAACGCGCGCACGGCACGCTCGGTGGCGGTGACGTCCCCCAGGTTCGCGGCCAGGAGGTCGACGTCGACGGTCGCGTAGCGGTAGAGCGTGGCCGAGTTGAACTCGACCGTGCCGATCATCCCGGCGCCGTGGTCCTCCTCGGCGTCGGCGGCCTTGTGGTCGTCGACGGCGGTGAAGTAGTCGTACTCCGTCTCGACGGCGTGGGTCGACAGTGCGTGCGCGACCTGGCACGAGGCGTCCACGTTGAGGTCGGTGACGTCGGCGACCATACGGCCGAACAGGGCCAGGTCGATCGAGTTCTTGCCCTTGACGAGCGCCTGCGCATCCGCCTTGGCGGGCGCCTGCCCGGCCACGGCAGCCTCGACCGCCAGGTGGGCGAGGGCGTCGATCTGCTGCTCCGACAGGAAGAGCAGGTACCCCGACTCGGCGGGGGCGCCCTTCTTGGTGCGCGGCTCCTTCACGGAGATGCCGGCCGCCGTGAGCACGCTCTGTGCCGCGGCCAGGGCCTGGTCACCGGCGAGGTCGGCGTCGATCGTGCCGATCCTCTCGCCGAGAAGCTCGACGACGCGCTTGGTCCGCACCCCGAGCTCGGAGGCGTCCAGGTGGTCACGGAACGCCTGGCGGGTGGCGCGCTTCCATGCCTGGGACGACACCCTGGCGCGCCGGACGCCGCCGTAGGTCGCCGTCTTGGGCGATCCGGTGTCGTCACGGTTGAGGTTGCTCGGGGGGACGGTCTGCAGCAGGTGGACGTCCACGATCGTGCGGGTCACAAGTGCTCCTCGGCGGTGCTCTCGGTGGTGCTCTCAGTGGTGCTCTCGGTGGTGCTCGAATCGTCTGCCGCGGCCTGACGGTCGAGGCGGTAGTACTGGCGTGCCCAGCGGCGCCGGACGTCGTCGGTGCGACCCGGCTGCTGGAAGTCCCACAGGTCCTGCGCGAGCAGGCCGTAGTCGAGCCCGACGTCGGCGCTGCGAAGCTGCCCGACGAGACCACGCAGGTGGTGGGCGATCTCGGGCAGGGTGGCGCTGGTGACGGCGGCGTCGAACCGGCGTCGCACGGACGACGTCCCGTCGCCGTCACCCCCGGTGACGGCCCGGTCGAGGCGGGCGATCGCCTGGCCGAGACCGACGCTGGGCAGGTGCACACCGTTCGGACGCGACTGCTGGTGCGCCGCGAACAAGGTCATCGCGAGGTGCACCGAACGCTCCTCACGCGTGGGCGTGTCGCTCTTCGCCTCGTTCGACACGTCGTCGATCGTCATCGCCCAGATCGTGGGGTCGACGCCGGGCTCACGGCCCAGGTTCGCCCGCAGGCGCGCGAGCATCGCGATCGTCGGAGGCCGGTGCCGTGACGCCGCCAGCGCGGAGGCGCGAGACGCGACGAGGCTCCGCACGCGGTCCCGGGGCGGCGTCGACCCGGGGCAGGTCCCCGCCCGTCTGGCCCGCCTGCGGCGGTGATCGGTGCGAGCGGATGGCTCATGGTGTCTCCTCGGGGTTCGACGGCGCTGTCGGGGGGTGGGGGGCGAATGCGTGCGGCAGCACGTCACGGACCTTCTTGCGGAACCAGTGCAGGGCGAGGCCCGCGTCACGGAACTGCCCGCCCGCGGTGCGACCCACGAGCGCGGCAGGCCCGGCGTCGTCGACCTCCTCGTCGGCGAGGTCGTTCACGAGCCACAGCACCGACCGGTGCCAGGCCGCGCGACGCTCCAGCGGGTCGGCGCCGGCCGTCAGCGTCCGGAGCCAGGTGCGGAACTCGGGGTCGAGCTCGGCGTAGGCCCGTGTGGCCACTCGCGTGCGCGGCGCGTCCGACTCGGTGGAACCCCCGGCGGCGAGGGCCACGTTCTGGGCGAGGCTGCCCAGGGCGAAGACGGCCTTCTCCGCCGCGTCCACGGCGTCGACGGCAAGCTGCGCAAGCTCGTGGTCGGTGAAGAGCGCCGCCGGGAGGGCGAGCTCGTCGGCGACGATCTCGTCGTACACCGACTCGTTGGATCCGTACTCGATCCCGACCGCGCGCCAGCGCAGCAGCCCCGGGCCGACCAGCTCCGCGGTGCCGAGCTGCGCGGCCCACTCGGCGAGCGCGGGCGGGCGCCGCCGGACGGGGCCGCCGTCCTTGGCGGGGTGGCTGGTGCGGGGCAGCAGGGCCTCCAACCCCCGCCAGGCGGCACGGGACCGCTCGTGCTTGAGCGGCATGTAGGTGTCGTGCCCGAACTTCTTGGTCTGCGGGTCCGAGTGCCGCCAGGCCGTCATCGGCTCGACCGTGAAGCGGTTGTGCGGCGTCGCACGGTCACCCTGGGCGTTGACGACGCCGGTCGCCCGCTCGGGCGTCCCCTCGAGCCGGATGCGGCGGGTCGGCCAGGTGTACAGGTCGACGGGACCGCGCGGACGGCGGTAGGCCTGGTCGGCGCCGTCGTCGGGATGCCAGCCCTCGGGGAGCACACCGAGCGGGGGCCGCTCCCACACGGGCAGGTCCGCGCCGGCGTCGACCTCCATGCCTGCGGCCCCGGGGACGAGGAGGTTGAGCAGCAGCGTCTCGCGCAGGTCGTCGCCCACCAGGTGGAGCGCTCCGATCTGACCCGCCCAGCCGGTGCCGATGCCGTAGCCCTTCCCTCCCTTGACGCGGGGGTCGCCGACAGCACCCGAGTGGATCCCTGAGACGTCGTAGGCGTGCACGTGGACCAGCCAGCGGGCCGCCTCCGGCCACGACGCCGTCTGGAGCGCGGCACCGACCCGCGTCGTCAGGAACGTGGACGTCCCCGGGCCGTCGCACACGATGCGTTCCAGGCCGAAGACCTCGTCCTTGGCCGTGCGCAGGTCCGGAACCTGCATGAAGGGCTGGGCGGGATGCTGCATCCAGAACCGGTCGTGCCAGTCGTCGAGGTAGGAGTCGACGTCCTCGACCGTCTCGTCCCAGCGATCTCGCACCTCCGCCCAGTCCTCAAGCCTCACCGGGCCCTCCACCGCCCGGTGCAGGACGGCCAGCAGCAGCCGCAGCAACGCCACCGACTGCGTGGGCAGCTCCCCGGTGAGCGTCACGACGTCGCGCGCCCGGTGGAAGACCTCGCGCAGCGACACCTCGCTCGCGCGGCCTTGCGTGGAGAGCACCGGGATCCAGGGCTCGTCCACGAGGTTGAAGTGAAGATCGCTCATCCGTCACGCTCCGCGTCGAGGCCCGTCTCCGGGTCGTAGGTCAGCACGAACCCGGGCACGGCGGCCCGGCGCTCGTCGTCGAAGGGCAGCACCAGCTGCCCGGCAAGCTCGGGTGCCTCCTGCCACGCCTCGACGTCGAGACTCTGCAGCAGGTCGATGAGGGCGTCCCCGTGACGGCCGGCAGCGACCGCCCTGGGCAGCCTGACGGCAGCGCCGGCCAGCACACGGCGGACGGCGGCCCGGGGCGCCTCGCTCCGCGGCAGAAGCTCTCCCCTGACGGGCGTCTCCAACCAGTCCGGGACACGCCACGCCCCGGCCGCGTCCTCCTGGACCACGAGCACCTCGATCGAGTCCTCGCCGTCACGGACCTGTGCGCGGGCGCCCGCCACGTCGGCCTCGCCCACGTGACCGTCCAGCCAGCCGGACAGCCCGAACCGCGGCGAGTCCGGCGCCGGCAGGCAGAAGACACCCGCACGGTCCTCACGCTCCGCGACGCCCGCGTCGTGCGCTCGCCGCGCCCTCGCCATCGCGACCTGCCACGTCGGCGGACCGAGCACGGCGTCACCGTAGGCGACCTCGACAAGCCGCGGGATGTCCGCAGGCAGGTCGACCACGCCACCCGCGGCGACGACGTCGAGAACCTGGGCGGCGGCACGCAACAGCAGATGCTCGCCGTACACCGCGCGGCTGCCGCCGTCCGCGACCACCGGATCCGCCCGCCAGTCCTCGACGCCGACGACGACCGCCCGCGGCTCACGCACCCGCTCGGGGCGATGCTCCGGCGGCCGCTCCTGATGGCGGTGCAGGCGACCGATGCGCTGCAGCAGCAGGTCCGTGGGTGCCAGGTCGGTCACGAGCAGGTCGACGTCGATGTCGAGGCTCTGCTCGACGACCTGCGTCCCGACGACCACCAGCCGTTGCGGGCGCCCGCCCCGGCCGCCGTCGGCCTGCGGCGGGCCCAGCATCTGGACCAGCGCGGCCTCGCGGGCCGTGCGCTCGCAGGCGAGGAACCGCGAGTGCAGGAGCACGACCTGGGTCGCGTCGTCCGACGCGTACCGTGCACGCACCTCACGGAACGTCCGCTGGGCGCTGCGCACCGTGTTCCGGACGACCATCGCGCACCCGCCACCCGCGAGCGCCTCGTCGAGCAGCGTCAGGACCTCGCGCTCCTCCGCCGTCTCGACCCGCACGCGCTGCCGCCTGTCCGACGTCGCGGGCACGAGCCGCTCGGCCACACCCGCACGGGTGAAGGTGAGCACCGAGGACGGCAGCGCCGGCCCGTCAGCCGCGCCGCCACCGGCCGCGACCCCCTCGCCGTCGGCGGACCCACGACGGCGGCGTCGGCGGCGTCCGCCCTCCTCAGCCACGGCCGGAACCGCCATGGACCGCCCGCGCTCGTACGCGTCGACCAGCGTGTCGCGCAGCGCGCTCGGGAGCGTGGCCGACAGCGCGACGACGGGCACCCCGTACGCACCCAGCCACTCCAGGGCACGCACCAGGTAGACGTTCATGAACGCGTCGAACGAGTGCACCTCGTCGAGCACCACCACCTTGCGCGCGAACGCCAGATGACGCAGCGCGACATGACGCGACGCGAGAGCCGCGAACAGGACCTGGTCGATCGTGCCCACCACGAAGTCCGCGAGGACACCCTTGCGCGGCCCGCGCATCCAGCCGTCGACATAGACGCCCCCGTCGCCAGTCTGCGACGCGTGGCCCTCGTCCCGGCCCACGTCGAGCACCGGCGCCCGACCCCGCGGCACGTCGTCGTAGTCCGGGTTGAGCCACGCCTTGCCATGGGCGAGGAACACCGACCGGCGCTCGCCGCTCCCCGCATCGTCGCCCGTGAGCACGTCCGCGCCCGTGCGCGTGACCGACTGGTGCGCGACCCACCGCATCACCCGGCGGAACATGGCGTCCGACGTCGCCTGCGTCGGGAGCGCGACCACCACACCACCGGCCCCGCCGCGCCCAGCCAGGATCTCCGCAGCGAGCATCGCGGCCTCCGTCTTGCCCTCCCCATCGGCGCCTCGATCACGAGGATCCCCGCCGGGTCCATCGCGCGAGCCGCCGCGACGGCGGCCTCCTGCACGGGGCGGGCGCTCGCGGACGGCGGCAGGTCGAACCGGGCGCGCAGCAGCTCCGCGGCGGCGCCCTCGACCTGGCTCGGCGACCACGGCGCGGGCAGCGCCACACCACGCCACGCTGCGTCGAGGCGGGCGTCGTCGTCACCGTCCGGCTGCGCGAGCGGCCTGCGATCCCCCTCCACGTCGACGAGCGGGAACAGGTCCTGGTTCGAGGCGAGCCAGTCCGCGACGACGACGACCGCGAGCGCCAGCGCCAGCACCGGTCGCGGGAGCGTGCGCCACGCCTCGCCGTCGAGGTACGACGACGCCCCGACCCTGCCTGCCATGTGGTCCAGCAGCTCGGCTTGGACGTCGCGCCACGCGGCCCCGCCCAGCAGTTCCTCGTTCGCGGCGGTCGGCGCACGCGCGGCCTGCGCCTCGCCGTCCGACGGCGGGATCCCGTGATGCCCGCCGACGACGGACGCGAACGCGCGCGCCTGCGGCCTGGTCCAGCCGGCGCGAGCCTCGAGCCACGCCTCGAGGATCACCTGCCCGGCCAGTCCGTGCTTGCACGTCGCTCGTGCCGCCAGCACCAACGGCATGCCGAGCCCTGCCTGGACCATCTCGTCGCGCAACGCGGGCACCTGGACGGCGAATGCAGGGGTGGCCTTGCCGATGTCGTGCACCCCGGCGAGGAAGCACACGAGCGCGCGGCCACCGGGCTCGCCCCCTGCGGCCTGCGCGATCTGGCGCGTGACCGACGGCGGGAGCCACTCGTCCCAGAGCCTGCCGGCGATCCCGGCGGCATCGTGCAGGTGCTGCCACAGCGGCGACCAGAACCGCAGCTCGGCGCCGTGCATCGGCCAGCTCTTCGCCCAGACGGCGCGCGCCGGGGCGGACAGGTGCCCCGCGTGGGTGCACATCACCTGACTCAACCCCTTCCTGGTGGGGACTGCGGCCTAGAGCATGCTGATGGTTCTAGCGCAGTGGCCTGACACATAAGCCGACAGCCGACGCTCGCGGGCGGCTCTGTCGCGTATTGCCCGAGAATCGAGTCGAAGACGTCGCTCACCGCTTTCTGAGCCGCTCGTGCCCGCATCAGCGCAGCCTCGCTCCCGTGCTCCGAAAGCAGGAAGGGTTTCCGGCCGGCGCACCGAAGCGGCGCCCCCGCCGGTCCCGCACCTCTTGCCGATCGGGGAGAGGTCCGAGCATGCCGGGTCGGCTGTGAGCGCGGTGTGCCTCGCCGGCGAGAGCGGAGTCACCAGGGACAGCGACGTGCGCGCGGGCGCGACGGCGTCGGCGCGCAGACAACGAGGTGTGCCCCGCGCGGACGCTGCTCCAGATCGCCACGCGACTCCCTTGAGCAGGACAGCAGGGCACGCGCTCACAACGGCAGCAGTTCCTCGTCACCCGGCTCGGGTATCGCTTCGAGACGCACATGGAGTCCGAGCGCGTGAAGGACGCGGAAGACGACGTCGGCTTCAGCCCTCGAGCGGTCGCCGCGCTCGAATCCCACCAACCACTGCCGAGAGCAATGGGCCGCCTGCGCGACCTCGGCCTGAGTTCGGCCAGCGCTGACCCGCGCGTCGCGGACGGCAGCGCCGAGGGTGAAAGGGTCGTGGGCAAAGCGACTCATGATGTCTCCAATCGTCGTCATTCCCGCATGTCGATGAGGCACGACAGTCCTCAATGTGGACGAGATAGGACGTCGCAAAGGAAGGCATCGCGTCACAGCGTGGGCATTCCACCCGCACAACGACCCGGTGTGATGTGCCAGTTCGTGCGCCCACCCGAGAGCCAAAGTACTACGCGCGCGACCAGTACGCAGTTTACACTTTACAATCTAGAATCTCACTGCTCCCGCCTCTCTGGCGGGGTGAGCCGTGCAAGCTGCGGACAGGCGTCCCGCCACACTCGTGCTCCCCGCGCAAGCGGGGACGCGGGGCGCCCCCATCTGAGCCCTGTGACCCCCGCCGATCACACCCGACCTTCAGCCGCGCCCCCGCCGTCGTCCGCTGGCAGGATCAGCCTCATGCACGCACGCGCCGGCATGACCGCCCTGCCTGAAGACCTCATCGACATCGACGCCCTCGTCGGCGCCTACTACGACCTCACCCCCGACGTCGACGACCCCGCACAGCAGGTCGTCTTCGGCACGTCGGGCCACCGCGGCTCGTCGCTCGACCACGCCTTCAACGAGGCGCACATCGTCGCCATCACGCAGGCGATCGTCGAGTACCGGGCGTCACAGGGCACCAACGGCCCGCTGTTCATCGGCCGCGACACGCACGCGCTGTCCGAGCCGGCGTGGCGGTCGGCACTCGAGGTGCTCGCCGCGAACGGCGTCACCGTGATGATCGACGCGCGCGACTCGTTCACGCCGACCCCCGCCGTGTCGCACTCGATCCTCCTGCACAACGGCGCCGTCGCCGACGGCGGCATGCGGACCTCCGGCGCCGGGCTGGCAGACGGCATCGTCGTGACGCCGTCGCACAACCCGCCGCGCGACGGCGGGTTCAAGTACAACCCGCCGCACGGCGGGCCTGCGGACACCGACGCGACGTCGTGGATCGCCCACCGCGCCAACGACATCGTTCGCGGAGGGATCTCGCAGGTGCGGCGCGTCTCGGTGGAGCAGGCGCTGGCGGCCGACACCACCCACCGGCACGACTTCCTCGCCACGTACGTCGACGACCTGCCGAACGTGCTCGACCTCGACGCGATCCGCTCGGCAGGCGTGCGGATCGGCGCCGACCCGCTGGGTGGCGCGTCGGTCGAGTACTGGGGTGCCATCGGCGAGCGGCACCGGCTCGACCTGACCGTGGTGAACCCGCAGGTGGACCCGCGGTGGGCGTTCATGACGCTCGACTGGGACGGCAAGATCCGCATGGACTGCTCCTCGCCGTACGCGATGGCGTCCCTGCGGGAACGGATGGCGGGCGGGAGCGCACCGTTCGACGTCGCCACCGGCAACGACGCCGACTCCGACCGGCACGGCATCGTGACCCCGGACGCCGGGCTGATGAACCCCAACCACTACCTCGCCGTGGCCATCCAGTACCTGTACGGCGGGGCGCGGCCGGGCTGGCCCGCGAATGCCGCGATCGGCAAGACGCTCGTGTCGTCGTCGCTCATCGACCGGGTCGGGGCGGGGCTGGGACGCCGTGTCATCGAGGTGCCGGTCGGGTTCAAGTGGTTCGTTCCCGGGCTGCTGTCGGGCGAGGTCGGGTTCGGCGGCGAGGAGTCGGCGGGCGCATCGTTCCTGCGCCGTGACGGGCGGGTGTGGTCGACCGACAAGGACGGCATCCTGCTGGCGCTGCTGGCGAGCGAGATCATCGCGACCACCGGCACCTCGCCGTCGCAGCACCACGCCGCCCTGGTCGGCCGGTACGGGCAGAGCTGGTACGCCCGCGTCGACGCCGCGGCGTCGCGTGACGAGAAGGCGCGGCTGGCCGCGCTGTCACCGGAGCAGGTGACCTCGACGTCGCTGGCGGGGCAGGACATCACCGCGAAGCTCACCGCCGCACCCGGCAACGGAGCGAAGATCGGCGGCCTCAAGGTGACGACGGCGGACGCGTGGTTCGCGGCCCGCCCGTCGGGCACGGAGGACGTGTACAAGATCTACGCGGAGAGCTTCGTGTCGGCCGAACACCTGACGCAGGTGCAGGAGGCCGCCAAGCAGGTGGTCGGCGACGCACTCGCCTGACGTGCGGGCCGGGCGCCCGCTCGCCCGGCGCCCGGCCCGCACGTCTGCTCGCCCGGCGCGCGGGCCGCCGTCTGCTCGCCCGGCGCGCGGGCCGCCGTCTGGTCGTCGGTTTGGCGTCTGGTCGTCGATCCCGTCTGACGATCAGACGCCAAACCGACGACCAGACGCGGGGGGCGGTAACGCGGGAGGCCCGGACCGGCCAGGGGGGGTCAGCCGCCCATGGCCTCGCGTTGGGCGTCGCGTAGGGCGCGGGCCGGGTCGACGCCTTTGGGGCAGGCGCGCGTGCATGCGCCCACCTGGGTGCAGGGCCAGATGCCCTCCTCGTTCTCGACCAGCGCGACCATGCGGACGTCGTTGCCCTGGTCGCGCGAGTCGAGGTCCCAGCGGCGTGCCGTCGCGGCGGCGGCGGGGCCGGTGAACCCCGCGACGTCGTCGAGCACGGGGCAGGCGGCGTAGCAGAGCATGCAGTCGATGCACTGGGACAGGCCACGGTAGGCCTCGACCTGCCCGGGCGTCTGGGTGTGGACGGCGAGGACGTCGAGCGCGGGCACACCCGCGGGAGCGGTCCCGGGAGTCGGGGCCGCCCCAAGAGCCGGGGCCGCCCCAGGAGCCCAGGCCGCCTCGGACCCCGGAGCTGCCTCGGGGGCCAGGGCCGCCTCGGAGCCCGGGGCCGCCCCAAGAGCCAGGGCCGCCTCTGGGGCCGGGAGCATCCAGGGCGAGACGGAGCGCAGCTTCGCCAGGAACTCGTCGGTGTCCACGGCGAGGTCCCGCTGCACCGCCGCGTGTGCCATCGGGCCCACGGTGATGCCCGAGGTGCGGTAGCCGGCGACGGTCGTCTCGCAGCCCAGCACCGGGCGACCGTTGACCATGACGCCGCACGAACCGCACACGCCCATGCGGCACGACCACCGGAAGGTGAGGCTCGCGTCGGCGTGGTCCTTGATCCAGTCGAGCGCGTCGAGCACGGAGGTGCGGTCGTCGTACGGGACGTCGAAGGTCTCGTCTCGCGCAGGCTCGCCCGGCTCCTGCCGGGTGACGGTGACGCGGAGCGTCTGGTCGGTCATGCGTCCCCCTGCGTGGTGCCGACTGCGGTGCCGCCGGGGGTGCCGACTGCGGTGTCGATGTCGGTACCGATGTCGGCGCCGATGGCGGTGCCGGCACCCTCCACGGGCACCAGCCGCACGTGCGTCTCCCCCGCCGGGTCGAGCGTCACGAGGCTGTGCCGGGCGACGTCGTCGGTCTGCGGGTGGTCGAGGCGCTGGTGGGCACCGCGCGACTCGGTCCGCGCGACGGCGGCGGCGACCGCCCCGCGCGCGACGGTGAGCATCGCGCCGAGCTCGAGGACCTGCGCCCAGTCGGTGTTGAGGACGTCGGCCGTGTCCGCGACGCGGACGTCCTGGAACCTGGCGTGGAGGTCGTCGAGCGTGGCGCTCGCGCGCGCGAGCCCGTCGGCGTCACGGAAGATGCCGACGTCCGCGTCGAGCACCCGGCCGAGTTCCTTGCGCAGGGGCGCGGGCGGTTCGGTGCCCCGGCCGCGCATCGCGAGCCGGGTGTCGGCGAGGTCGCGCGCGTGGTCCACGAGCTCCGTGCCCTGGGCCGGTGCGCGCGACCCCGCCACGCCGGCTGCCGCGAGCCCCGCCTCGCGGCCCACCACGAGCGTCTCCACCAGCGAGTTCGAGCCCAGGCGGTTGGCCCCGTGCAGGCCCGTCGAGGCGCACTCCCCGGCGGCGAACAGGCCGTCGACGGGCCGGCCGGCGTCGTCGAGCACCTGGCCCGACGCCGTCGTGACGATGCCGCCCATCGTGTAGTGCGCCGCGGGCCGCACCGGGACGGGCTCGTGCACCGGGTCGACGCCCGCGAAGCGGCGGGCGAGACCCGACACGAGCGGCAGGCGCTCGTCGATCACGGCCTTGCCGAGGTGGCGCAGGTCGAGGTGGACGACGCCGCCGTCGCGCGTCGGGACGGTGCGGCCGTCGCGTTCGGCGTGCCAGAAGGCCTGCGAGAGCTTGTCGCGCGGGCCGAGCTCCATGCGGCGCGGCTCGGGTGCGCCGACGGGCGTGACCGGGCCGAGCCCGTAGTCGGCAAGGTACCGCTGCCCGGTCGCGTCGACCAGGACGCCGCCCTCGCCGCGCGCGGCCTCGGTGATGAGCAGGCCGCTGCCCGGCAGGCAGGTGGGGTGGACCTGCACCATCTCGAGGTCACGCAGCGGGAGCCCGGCGCGCAACGCCATGGACAGTCCGTCGCCGGTGACGATCCCCGCGTTGGTCGAGGTGCCCCACGCTCGCGCGTATCCGCCGGTCGCGAGCACGACGGCCGGGGCGAGCACGACGACGACCTCGCCCCGCTGCTGGTCGTACCCGACGATCCCGCGAGCCTCACGCTCGGCGGTCAGGAGGAGGTCCAGGACGACGTGCTCGTCGTAGCGGCGGATCGACCGTTCGCGCAGCGTGGTCTGGAACAGGGTGTGCAGGAGGTGGAAGCCCGTCTTGTCGGCCGCGAACCAGGTGCGCGGCCGGCTCATGCCACCGAAGCGGCGCACCGCCGGGCGTCCCTCGGCCGTGCGCGACCACGGCATGCCCAGGCGTTCCAGGCGTGCCAGCTCCCCGGCCGCGCGCTCGACGACGTACCGCACCGCGTCCGGGTGCGACAGCCCCGCCCCGCCGGCCAGCGTGTCCGCCACGTGCTGGTCGAGCGTGTCCTCACCGCCGGGCACGACACCCGCGGCACCGCCCTCGGCCGCCACGGTGTGCGACCGCATCGGGTACACCTTCGACACCAGCGCCACGACGGCGTCGTCCCGCCCGGCGGCGGCACACGCCTCGACGGCGGCGAGCGCCGCGCTCAGCCCGGCCGCCCCACCTCCGACGACGACGACGTCCGCGTGCTCGACGCGCACCACTACGGAGCGCCCGGGCCCGCGACGCGGGTGCCGAAGTCGGTCCGGGTCTGGAGCAGGTCGTCGTGCTCGGGGTGCTTGGCCATGAAGGCGCGGATGAACGGGCACAACGGCACGACGACGTCGCCCGCCTCGCGCACCAGCCCGAGCGCGTCCGCGGCCAGCCGGGACCCGACGCCCTGCCCCTCGAACGCAGGGTCCACCTCGGTGTGCGTGAAGATCACCACGCCGCCACGCCGCTCGTAGTACGCGGCCCCGGCGAGCGTGCCGTCGTCGAGAGTCGCGACGAACGCCGACCGCGCCGGGGCGTCCGTGACGGTGACGTGTCTTGCCTCGGTCATGCGCCCATCGTCGCCCGCGGGGCGGCGCCGGTCCAGCCGCGCGCGCGTGACGCGCCGCGCGACGGCCGACCCGCGGCCACGTCGCCGCACCTCAGCGCCCGGGTGCGGCCGCAGCGCGCCCCGTCGGCGCCGGCGCCCGAATCGCGTCAGACCTGCAACGAGTAGTACCGGGGGTTGCGCTCGATGAACTCGGCGACGTACCAGCACAGCGCGTCGACCTTCTTGCCCACGTCGACCACGTCCTCGAGCGCCTGCCGCGCGAGCGACCCCGCCACGCCGCGCCCACGGAACTCCGGGACGGTGACCGTGGCGGGAATCACGACGACGTCGCCCTCGATGCGGTAGTTGAGCCAGCCCATGACGCGACCGTTTTCGGGGTGGTGTGCCTCGTATCGCGACTGCTCCGGCACCTTCACGATGACGCACACCGGCGCCTGCTCAGCGGGTTGCGTCGGTACCGTCATGCCCGAACGGTACCCGCTGACGCGCTCCGAGGCCTGAAAGTGTCGGGCCTGCAAGAATCTGGTGGTGCCCCGCAACCCCTATCTCGACGTGCTGCGCGCCCCGGGGGCCGCGGCGTTCTCCGCTGCGGGCGGCCTGGCCCGCCTCCCGATGTCCATGGTGGGCATCGGCACGGTGCTGATGATCCAGGCGTACACGGGCTCGTACGCGATGGCGGGGCGCGTGTCCGCGGTGCTGGTCATCGCCCAGTCGCTCGGCTCGCCGCAGGTTGCCCGGCTGGTGGACCGCGCCGGTCAGCGCCGCGTGCTGATGCCGATGCTGGCGATCACGACGGCGGGGCTGCTCGGCCTGGTGACCGCGGCGGCGATGGGCGCTCCCGAGCCGGTGCTGTGGCCGCTCGCGGTGGTCGCGGGTGCCGCGAGCGGCTCGTACGGCTCGTACGTGCGTGCCCGGTGGACGCACACGCTGGGCGACCCGCGGCGCCTGCACACCGCGTTCTCGTTCGAGTCCGCCGTCGACGAGCTCGTGTACATCGTGGGGCCGGTGCTCGCGACGCTCCTGGCCACGGCCGTGATCCCGCCCGCCGCGCTGCTGCTGGCGGCGTTCGCCGGCGCGGTCGGCGGCCTGGCGTTCCTGCTCCAGCGGGCCACTGAGCCGCCGGTGCGCGTGCACGACGACGCCCCCGACGCGGGGCGGGTGCGTGCGCCCGGCCCGCGGTCGGCGCTCTTCGTGCCCGGGATGCCCGCCCTCGCGCTGGTCTTCGTGGCGATGGGCACGATCTTCGGCGCGGTCGACGTCGCGACCGTCGCGTTCTCGACCGAGCACGGGCATCGGGCCGCCGCCGGGCTGGTGCTCGCGGCGTTCGCGCTGGGCTCGCTCGTGTCGGGGCTGCTGTACGGCGCCAAGCACTGGACGTCTCGGCTGTCGACCCGGTTCGCCGGCGGCACCGTGCTGCTCGCGGCGGGCGTGTCGCTGTTCTTCACGGTGCGCTCGCTGCCGGTGCTCGCGCTCGTCATGTGCGTCACGGGCTTCGCGATCGCACCGACGGTGATCAACGGCAACGCCATGGTGCAGGCCCTGGTGCCGCACCGCAGGCTGACCGAGGGGCTCGCGTGGGTGGGCACGTCGATCGGTGCGGGGTCGTCGCTCGGCTCGTGGCTGGGCGGCGCGCGCATCGACGCGGCCGGCTCGCACGCCGGGTTCCTGGTGGCGATGGTGGCGGGCTGGGTGTGCGTGGTGCTGGCCGGGGCGGCGTTGCCGACGCTGCGCCGCCAGCAGGGTCACGCGGCCCAGGGGCCGTCGTCGACCACTGACGGCGTCAGTCCCGGCCCGTCACGGCTCGGGCGTGCGGGCGTCGTAGCGCCAGAAGCGCGGCGTCCGCCACGCGACGAGCCACAGCGCGACGAGGCAGGTCAGCCCGCCGGCGACGGCGGCCCACCCCTCGGTGAACCAGCTCGCCTGGGCGCCCAGCCACAGCTCGCCCAGCCGCGGACCGCCCGCGACGACGACGATGAACACGCCCTGGAGCCGCCCGCGCATGTGGTCGGGCGCGGCGGTCTGGAGGATCGACTGGCGGAAGATCGCCGAGACGGCGTCGGTCCCGCCGGCGAGCATGAGCGCGACGCACGCCAGCACGAGCGCTCCGGCGAGCACGCCCGTGGGGTTGCCGCGGCCCACGAGCACGAGCACGACGCCGAAGGCCGCGACCGACAGTGCCCAGGCGGTGATCGCCCAGATGATCGCCCGGCCCTGCCGGTGCACGTGGCCGAACGGGCCCGAGAACAGCGTGGCGAGGATCCCGCCCGCGGCGAACGCGGCGGCGAGCACGCCCGTGGTCCCGGCGCCGCCGCCCAGGTAGATCAGGCCGGCGGCGGGCAGGAGCACGCGCGGGAAGGCGAGCACCATGGCGCACAGGTCGACGACGAACGACGTGCGCAGGTTGGGCCGGGTCGCCAGGTAGCGCAGGCCGTCGAGCACGGAGCGCAGCCCGCTCGCGCGCTGCACCCCGGCGCCGGCGGCGGCGTCGGGCGCGACCTCTGGCGGCAGGTGGGGCAGGCGCCAGGTCGCCCACAGCGCGGCCGTGAACGCGAGCGCGTCGATGGTGTACGCCCAGCCGTAGCCGCCTGCGAGCACGAGCGCGGACCCGGCGAGCGGTCCGCCGGTGAGGGCGACGTTGAGCGTGAGCGTCTGCAGCGCGTTGGCCGCGGGCATGAGGTGGGCGGGCAGCAGCCGCGGGATGATCGCGGAGCGGGCCGGGTTGTTGATCGCGAACGCGGCCGACTGGAGCGCGACCAGCCCGTACAGCAGGTGCACGGAGCCGACGTCGAGCCACGCCTGCACCGCGATCGCGATGGTCACGAGCCACAGCACGACCGAGGCGAGGAGTGCGACGGTGCGCCTGTCGTGCCGGTCGACGAGGGCACCGCCGTACAGGCCCAGCACCATGAGCGGGACCAGCGCGAACACGCCGAGCGTCCCGACGGCGAGCGTCGAGCCGGTCAGGTCGTAGACCTGGAGCCCGACGGCGACGACGGTGAGCTGGGAGCCCAGGTTGGAGATGCCCAGCCCCCACCACAGGCGGCGGAAGTCCGGGGAGACGCGCAGGGGCGTGAGGTCGGCGAGCAGGCGTGCCATCGTCGCCCAGGTCAGGACGGGTCGGCGGCGAGGGCCGCGTCGACGTCGACCAGGGCGTCCTGCACCTCGTCGACGATGGTGGCCATGGCGCGCTGGGCGGCGTCGGAGTCGCCGTCGGCGACGGCGCGGGCGACGGCCTCGTGGGCGTCGAGCGCGGCCGGCACGGGCGAGGCCGGCATGAGGCCGAGCGAGGTGCGCCCGGACAGGACGGCGGCGACGACGCCGGACAGCGCGCCGAACAGCTCGTTGCCGCTCGCGCTCAGCAGCAGCTCGTGCAGGCGCACGTCGAGCTCGAGGAACTCGTCGTGGTCGCCCTCGCCGGCCTCGCCGAGCTCGCGCATCCGCTTGGCGATGGTGACCAGCTCGGCCCGCACCTCCGGGGGTGCGTGCCGTGCGGCCCCGGCCGCGGCGAGCGGCTCGACGGCGTGGCGCAGCTCGGTGAGGGTGCGCAGCTGCGCGCCGCGCCCGGCCCCTTGAAGACGCCAGGCGATGACGCGGGGGCTGAGCACGTGCCAGTCGGCCATGCCGAGGACAACGATTCCGACGCGCCGCCTCGAGCGCACCAGGCCGAGGTTCTCCAGCATCCGCATGGCCTCGCGCGCGACGGTGCGCGAGACGCCGAACTCGCCGCCGATGGCATCGAGCGTGAGCACCGCTCCCTCGCGCAGCTCGCCGCTTGCGATGCGGCGCCCGAGCGTGTCGAGCACGCTGGTGTGGAGGACGGGGGATGGCACCTGCTCAGGGTATTACGCAATTGGTACCACCTATCGCTTGCGAAAGGTGTTACCAATAGGTCATCCTGGCTCCCGTGGACACCGACGTCACCTCCCCCCACCACCCCTCGTCGTCGTCATGGGCGTCGCCGGCTCGGGCAAGACCACCATCGCCGCCCTCCTGGCCGGCCGTCTCGGAGCCTCCTTCGCCGAGGGCGACGACTTCCACTCCGTGGCCAACGTCGCCAAGATGGCGGCCGGAACGCCGCTCACCGACGACGACCGATGGCCCTGGCTGCGCGGCATCCGCGACTGGCTCGCAGCGCAGCGCGCGGCGGGACACGCCGCCGTCGTGCCGTGCAGCGCCCTCAAGCGGTCCTACCGGGACCTGCTGCGCGAGGCGGGCCCCGTGCAGTTCATCCACCTCACCGGATCACACGAGCTGCTCACCGAGCGCATCCAGGGCCGCGCCGGGCACTTCATGAAGCCCGCGATGCTGACGAGCCAGCTCGGCACCCTCGAACCGCTGGGCCCCGACGAGCCCGGTTTCACCGTTGACATCGCCCCCCGCCCCGACCAGATCGCCGACGTCGCACTCGCGCGCCTCACCGGCGCGGGCGCAGACGCGACCGACTGACCCCCACCCAGAACCACCGTCGCAAAGGAGCGATGATGCATTCCCTCGTCACCCTCGCCGGCATGGCCGGCACCGTCCCAGCGAGCCTCCGCCTCGCCGACGACGCACCCTCCGCGCCCACCGGGCAGCTCGTGCTGGCCGCCGTGATCGGCATCGCCGTCATCGTGGCCCTCATCGTCTGGGCCAAGATGCACCCGTTCCTGGCCCTCGTGATCGGCTCGGGCGTGCTCGCGCTCGTGGCCGGCACCGGCCTGGTCCAGGCGTTCGACGCCTTCTCGAAAGGCCTGGGGTCCACCGTCGGCGGCGTCGGCGTGCTCATCGCGCTCGGCGCGATCATCGGCAAGCTGCTCATCGACTCGGGCGGCGCCGACCAGATCGTCGACACGATCCTCGCCCGCACGCCCGCACAACGCGTGCCGTGGGCGCTCGCGTTCATCGCGTTCATCATCGGCATCCCGCTGTTCTTCGAGGTCGGCGTGGTGCTGCTCATCCCCGTGGTCATGCTCGTGGCGCGCCGCGCCCGGCTCTCGCCCGTGCTCGTCGGCATCCCCGCGCTCGCCGGGCTCTCGGCACTGCACGGCCTCGTGCCCCCGCACCCCGGCCCGCTCCTGGCGATCAGCGCCCTGGGCGCCGACCTCGGCCTCACGCTCGGCCTGGGCCTGCTCGTCGCGATCCCGACCGTGATCCTGGCCGGCCCCGTCCTGGCGAAGATCCTCGTGCGCTGGGTCCACCTCGACCCGCCGACGACGGTGCTCGGCATCGAGGAGACCTCCGCCGAGGAGGGTCGCCGTCGCCCGAGCTTCGCCGTGTCGATCGGCGTCGTGCTGCTGCCCGTCGCGCTCATGCTCGTGCGCGCCGTCGTCGACATCCGGCACCTGGAGGAGACCCCCGCGGGCAGCGTGTTCCAGTTCCTCGGCACGCCGCTCGTCGCCCTGCTGGCGACGTCGCTCGTCGCCCTGTTCGCGTTCGGCTCCGCCGTCGGGCGCACCCGCGCGCAGCTCTCCGACCTGGTCGGGTCCTCGTTCGTGCCGATCGCCGGGATCCTGCTCATCGTGGGCGCGGGCGGCGGCTTCAAGGAGACGCTCGTCGCGTCCGGCGTCGGGCAGGTCATCGCCGACGGCATCACGTCCGCACACCTCAACCCGCTCCTGGCGGGCTGGCTCGTGGCGGTGCTGATCCGCGTGGCCACGGGCTCGGCGACCGTCGCGACGATCACCGCGGCCGGGATCATGGCCCCGATCGCGGCGGGCCTCGACCCGACGCACGCGGCGCTCATGGTGCTGGTCATCGGCGCCGGCTCGGTGTTCCTGTCGCACGTCAACGACGCCGGGTTCTGGCTGGTCAAGGAGTACTTCGGCATGACCGTCGGCCAGACGTTCAAGACGTGGTCCCTCATGGAGACGGTGCTGTCGGTCGTGGCCGGCGGCGTCGTGATGCTGCTCGGCCTGGTGGTCTAGCACCCAGGCCGGAGCGCCCTCGATGGCCTGACGCCGGGCCCTGCAGCCCGGCGTCAGGCCATCGTCGTGCCGAACGCGAGGCCCAGCCCGTACGTCACGGCCGCCGCGCCGAAGCCGATCGCGAGCTGCCGCAGCGCACGGGTCAGGGGCGAGGCCCCCGACAGCAGGCCCGTGACGGCACCCGTCGCGAGCAGCGCGATCCCGACGAGGCCCGCCGCGACGGCGACCGCGGCCATGCCCGTGATGCCGAAGAGGTAGGGCAGCACGGGGATCACGGCGCCCGAGGCGAAGAAGCAGAAGCTGGAGATCGCGGCGCCCCACGCGGTGCCGTGCGTCTCGAGGTCGTCGTCCTCGGCGACGACGCCCGCGGCGGCCTCGGCCTCGTGGCTCGCGTGCAGGTCGGCCTGGCTCGGCACGAGCGGCACGGCCCCGCTGCCCGACGTCGCCCCGGAGGCCGTCAGGCGCAGCAGCACCCGGTCGGCGTGGGCCTGGGCGTCCACGGCCTGCATGCCCCGCGCACGGTAGACGAGCGCGAGCTCGTTGGCGTCCAGGTCGAGGTGCGGCAGCGCGTTCGCCGCCGACGACGCCGGGGTCGAGGCCGCGAGCAGCTCGCGCTGCGAGCGGATCGAGATGTACTCGCCCGCGCCCATCGACAGCGCACCCGCGAGCAGCCCGGCGAGCCCGGTCAGCAGCACCGCCTGCTGCGAGGCGCCCGACGCGCCGATGCCCAGCACGAGCGCGAGGTTCGAGACGAGCCCGTCGTTCGCGCCGAACACGGCCGCGCGGAACGTGCCCGACAGGCGGTTGCGGCCACGGGTCGCCAGACCGCGGACCACCTCCTCGTGGATCTGCTCGTCCGCGGCCATCGCCTGCGTCGCGTCGATCTCCTGGGTGTAGGCCGAGCGCGACTCGGCCCGCTGCGCGAGCGCGAGCACGAACACGCCGCCCAGACGCCGCGCGAGCCACCCGAGCACGCGGGTGCGCAGGTCGCCGCGCAGCGGGCGCCCGGCGTCGTCGCCCAGCAGGTCGAGCCAGTGCTTCTCGTGGCGCCGCTCGGCGGCGGCCAGCGCCAGGAGAATCTCGCGCTCCTCGCCCGTGCGACGGCTCGCCAGGTCGCGGTACACCGCGGCCTCGGCCCGCTCGTCCGCGAGGTAGCGGCGCCAGCGGCGGATGTCGGCGGGGGTGCGGGGGCGAGCCGGGTGCTGCCCTGCCGCGCGCTGCGCAGGCGTGGGGGTGGTCATGCGTTCGATTGTGCGGGGCGCAGCGGGGGTCATGCCTCCGATTCTGGGTGCGGCGGCACGGCCTGCGGTTTCGCATCGCCCCATCCGCGGCCTCCGGCCTGTGCGCCGGGGCGCTCCCGCACGGGCCGCCACGCGTCCACCCCGGACACCCGAGCCGCGTTCAGGCGCCGGGTGCTCGACCATGTCGGTGGCCCGGGCAGAATCGCCGCGTGATGATCGTGAGCACCGACGGTTCGTGCCTCCGCAACCCGGGGGCGCGATCGGCTGGGCGTGGATCGACCACGAGGGCGGGCGGTTCGACTCGGGCGGCGCCGCCTCGGGCACCAACCAGATCGCCGAGCTGACCGCGGTGCTGCGCGCCGTGGAGGCCCATCCGGGCAGCGAGCCGTTGCTCATCGAGTCCGACTCCCAGTACGCCATCCGCTGCTCGTCGGAGTGGCTCGAGGGCTGGAGGCGCAAGGGGTGGCGTACCGCCTCGGGCAGCCCGGTCAAGAACCTCGAGCTGGTCCGGGCGATCGACGCCGCCATCACCGGCCGCGCCGGCCCCGTGCGCTTCCACTGGGTGCGCGGCCACGTGGGCAACCCCTTCAACGAACGCGCAGACGAGCTCGCGGGCCACGCTGCCGCCGACTGGGCCGCGGGACGCGGCGAGGTCGGCTCGGTGCTGATCGCAGACGTCGACGACCTCCAGCAGGCCGAGTCACCCCGCGTCCCCGCCCCGGTCGGCACACGCCCTGCCGCACGCGCCGACGCCGAGCCCCTGTGGGAGCTCGGCACCCTCTTCGACTGAGCGACGCGCGATGCGGGTGCGTCACGAGTCGCCGCGTCCGCTCGACGTCGCGCTGACACTGGCACAGCTCCACCACGGCCCCGGCGACCCCACCGTCCGGCGTACACCCGAGGGCCTGTGGCGCACGTCGCTGCTGCCCACCGGTCCCGTCACCCAGCGGATCGTCCAGGACGGCCCGTGCGCCGTCGTCGTCGACCTGTGGGGCGACGGCGCCCGTGAGGCCGCCGACACGCTGCCCACGCTGCTCGGCGAGGACGACGACACGACCGGGTTCGCCCCGCCCGACCAGGTGCGCGACGCCGCACGCCGCGCACGCGGCATGCGGATGCCGCGCACCGAGCGCGTGCTCGAGTCGCTCGTCCCCGCGGTGCTCGAACAACGCGTGCACTCCTCGACCGCGCACCGCGCCTGGCGCTGGCTGCTGGAACGGCACGGCGCCCCCGCGCCCGGGCCCGCGCCGACGGGCCTGCGCGTCGTCCCGGCACCGCGCGCATGGGCGGCGGTGCCGTCGTGGGACTGGCATCGCGCGGGGGTCGACCCGCGGCGGGCACGCACCGCCGTCGCATGCGCGCGGCTGGCGGCGCGGCTCGAGACGGCGTCCGCGCTCGACCGCGGGGAGGCCCGGTCGCTGCTGGAGAAGGTCGCGGGCGTCGGCCCGTGGACATCGGCCGAGGTGGCCCAGCGCGCGTTCGGCGACGGCGACGCGGTCTCGGTGGGTGACCTGCACCTGCCCGCGGCGGTCGGCTGGGCGCTGACCGGCGAGCGCACCGACGACGCGGGGATGCTGCGGCTGCTGGCCCCGTATGCGCCGCACCGGCACCGCGTCGTGCGGCTGCTCTCGCTCCAGGGGCACCCGCGCGCACCGCGGCGTGCGCCACGGCTGGCGGTCGCGGACCATCGGGCGTGCTGACCGGCCGCTCCCCGGGCGGCGTTCGGCGGCTCGGGCGCCGGCGTCGCCCGTGGGGCGGGCACCCAGCGTGCTGCGTGCGGCACGCCGCTGCTGGTCGCGGCCGGCCCGGGCCGTGGTACCTCGGGTCGGCGGAGCCGACGGGGTCGCGGGTCAGCGGTCGGCGTCGTCCTCCCGGGACCCCGGCTGCTGAAGCTGGGCAACCTCGGCGTGCGTGCGCCCGGCGAGCGTGGTCCGGCGCGGGTTGGCGATGGACCGGTTCGTCTCTGTGTCGTTCATCCGTGCTTCCTCCATGCGTGGCGGGTTCGAGCTCGTGGACTTCCCGCGGTGCCCGCCGCGTCGCGGGACAAGCAAGGATTGTGCGTGGAACCGCGTCTCAAATCCACCGCAGCCGGTGTGAGGCGGGTCACTCGGCTGCCGCCTCGACCGGCGATCCGGCCCCCGCTGAGCGACGATCGGGCCATGCCGATCGCGCCCACGTCAGACCCCCAGCTCGTGCTGCTGCGCCACGGCGAGACGGCCTGGTCGGCCAGCGGCCGGCACACCGGCCGCACCGACCTGCCCCTCACGGAAGCGGGCGAGGAGCAGGCACGCCGGGCCGGGCGCGCCCTGTCCGCCTACGACTTCGCGGCCGTCTACACCTCGCCTCTCCAGCGGGCACGCCGCACCGCGGAGCTCGCCGGCCACCCGGACGCCGTCGTCGATCCCGACCTGGCCGAGTGGGACTACGGGCCGGTCGACGGGCGCACCGCGCAGGAGGTCAGCGCCGCGATCGGGCGCGAGTTCCTCATCTTCGCCGACGGCGTGCGCGTCCTGCCTCCCGACCCGGCCCACTCCGACGGCCGCCCGGGCGAGCTGCTCGACGAGGTCTACGCGCGGGCGGCGTTCGTCGTCTCACGTGCCGAGACGACGCTCCGTGACGGAGGCGACGTGCTCGTCGTCGCCCACGGGCACCTGCTGCGCGTCCTGGCGACGGCATGGCTGGGCGTCGACGCGCGGCTGGCCGAACGGCTCGAGCTGGGCACCGCCGCGATCTCGATGCTCGGGTACGGCCACGCACTGCGCACGATCGAAGGCTGGAACCTCCCACCCTCGTCGTGACCCGCGTGGGAGCATGCGGGCATGGCCTTGCGCGACCGGAACCTCATCGACGACGAACGCGTGGTGCTCGAGCTGCGCTCGCACGCCAAGGCGCTGATCTGGCCGTTCCTGCTGTTCCTCGTGCTCGCGGCGGGCGCGGTCGTCACCTTCCTGGTGTCGGACGAGGATCTCGTGACCTGGGTGGTGCTCGGCGTGCTCGCCGTCGTCGCGCTCGTCTGGGTGTTCCTGCCGTGGCTGCGGTGGCGCACGTCGTCGTACACCGTCACCACGCAGCGCATCGCACACCGCTCGGGCATCATCACGCGCATTGGGCGTGACATCCCCTGTACCGCATCAACGACATCTCGATCGAGAAGGACCTGATCGACCGGCTGCTCGGCTGCGGCACCCTCGTGATCGCCGACGCGACCGAGAAGCCCGGCATGCTGCTCGACGACGTGCCGCGCGTCGACACCGTCCACCGGACCATCCAGCAGCTCCTGTGGGAGCAGGACGACGGCACCGACGACGGCGAGCTGCCGCCGGGCGAGCCGCCGCGCGGACGCCGTCGGTGACGGACGCGCGCACCTGGTTCGTCACCGGGGCGGGGCGCGGACTGGGCCGTGCGATCGCCGTCGCGGCCCTCGACCGCGGCGACCGCGTCGCCGCCACCGCCCGCACGCTCGCCGCCGTCGAGGACCTCGCCGAGCGCTACGGCGACGCCGTCGTCCCGCTGCCGCTCGACGTCACCGACGCCGACGCCGCCCGAGCCGCCGTCACGCGCGCGCACGAGCGCCTGGGCCGCCTCGACGTCGTCGTCAACAACGCCGGCTACGGCCTGTTCGGGTACGTCGAGGAGATCGACCCGGGCCAGCTGCGCGACCTCCTCGACGTCAACCTGTTCGGGGCGCTGCACGTGACCCAGGCGGCCCTGCCGCTGCTGCGGGCGCAAGGCTCGGGGCACGTCGTCCAGATCTCCAGCTCCAGCGGTGTCGCCGCGTGGCCCGGGCTCGGCGGGTACCACGCGTCGAAGTGGGCGCTCGAAGGGCTCAGCGACGCGCTCGCCCAGGAGGTCGCGCGGTTCGGCATCGCGGTGACGCTCGTCGAGCCCGGGCCCGTCGCCACCGGCTGGCGTGGGGCGTCCGCCGTCCACACGACACCTCTCGCCGCCTACGACGACGCCCGCGCCGCAGCGTGGCACCCGCCGGGGGCGTCGAGTCCCGACGCCGTCGCACGCGTCGTGCTGGCCGTCGCGGACGCGCCCGAACCGCCCCTGCGCATCCTCGTGGGCGACCTCGCGGCCGACGCCGTCGTGCCGATGACGCGGGCGCGGCTCGACGCCTGGCGGGCGTGGGAGACGCTGGGGCGGTCCGCCGACCGCGACGATCGGTAGCGCGCGCGGCGAAAACCTTGCCGATCGCGCCGCGCCGTGGCCACCGTGCGCGCGCGGCAGGCGGTGCGCGCTGCGAGAGTGTGCGGATGGACCCCTCGGTCGACCTGTGGATCCGCCTGGCGTGCGAGTTCATCGGCACGGCGATCCTCATCATCATCGGCAACGGCACCGTCGCGAACGTGCACCTCAAGGGCTCCAAGGGGTACCGCGGCGGGTGGAGCCTGATCGCCATGGGCTACGGGCTCGGCGTCATGATCCCCGCGATGATGTTCGGCGGGATCAGCGGCAACCACATCAACCCGGCGTTCACGCTCGGGCTCGCCGTCTGGGGCCTGTTCCCCTGGCACCTCGTGCCCCTCTACTGGCTGGCGCAGGTGCTCGGCGCCATGGCGGGGCAGCTCGCCATCGTCGTCACCCACAAGCCGTACTACGACAGGACGGACAACCCCGAGGACGTGCTCGCCACGTTCTCCACCATCAACTCGGCGCACAGCCGCCGCAACGGGTTCCTGTCCGAGACCCTCGGGTCGGTCATCCTGTTCTCCTGCGCGCTCGCCCTCGTCAACTCCCCGCTGATGCGCGAGGAGCAAGGCGTCGCCCACCTCGGCATCGGATTCCTGGTGTGGGCTCTCGTCGTCGGGCTCGGCGGACCGACCGGGCCGGCACTCAACCCCGCACGCGACCTCGGGCCACGCCTGGTCCACCAGCTCCTGCCGACGTCGGTGCTGCACGCCAAGGGCGGCTCCGACTGGCGGTACGGGTGGGTGCCCGTCGCCGCACCGCTGCTCGGCGGTCTGCTCGGCGTCGGCGGGTGGCACCTGCTGCTCGGGTGACCAGCGCCGTCGCCGCACGTGGTGGCCTACGCCGCCCGGCGCTCGACCCCCGGCAGCTCCCCGTCCGCGACGAGGTCCGACAGCCGCCACCCCGCGAGGTCCGCCGCGTACGCCGCGGCGGCGCCGTCGGGCCGCAGCTCTTGGAGGACGTGGTGGCGCTCGCCCAGCGCCTCGAGCCGCCGGGCGAGCTCGAGGACGTCCTCGCGCGTGTGCACCGTCGGGTCCACCGTGGTGCGGACCTCGTGCGCGACACCCGAGGCGAGCACCACGTCGAGCGCCTTCCATGCCGCGGAACCCGATGCCTTCACGCCCGTGACCTGGGCGTACTTCTCCGGCAGGTGCTTGATGTCGAGGCCGACCCAGTCGACGGCGCCGCGCTTCAGCAGTGCCTCCAGACGCCGTGGCCATGCCCCGCCCGTGTGCAGCCCGACGGCGAAGCCCAGGTCGCGCACCTCGTCGACCGCCGTCGGCAGCGCCGGCGAGAGCAGCGGTTCACCACCCGAGAAGACGACGCCGTCGAGCAGCCCGCGACGTCGTCCCAGGAACTCGCGCACCTGCGACCACGCGAGCACTCCGGGCGCCCTGGGATCCAGGATGTCCGGGTTGTGGCAGTACACGCACCGCCAAGGACACCCCTGCAGGAACACGACGCCCGCAAGCTTGCCCGGCCAGTCCACACTCGACATCCGCACCAGCCCAGCCACCACCGGCTCCGGCGTCGGCTCCCGGCGAGTTCGAGCATCCGTCGCGGTGTTCGAGTGCTCGGGCGCTCGAACACCCGACGGATGCTCGAACTCGCCGGGCGGGGCCTCACACCAGGGAGGGTTCACGGAAGGTCACGCGCTCGTGGTACTCGCCCTGCTTGCCCGTGTTGAACGAGCTCACCGGGCGCAGGTAGCCCATGACACGGGTCCACACCTCGGTGGTGCGGCCGCACGTCGGGCACTCGTGGTGCTCGCCGGTCAGGTAGCCGTGCACCTCGCACACCGAGAACGTGGGCGTGATGGTGATGTACGGCAGGCGGAACCTCTCGAGCGAGCGGCGCACCAGCGCCTTGCACGCCGCGGCGTCGGAGACGCGCTCACCCATGTACAGGTGCAGCACGGTGCCGCCCGTGTACTTGGTCTGGAGCTCCTCCTGCTGCTCGAGCGCCTCGAACGGGTCGTCCGTGAACCCCACGGGGAGCTGGGACGAGTTGGTGTAGTACGGCTCGGCATCGGTGCCGGCCTGGAGGATGCCGGGGAACCGGCGGCGGTCCTCCTTGGCGAAGCGGTACGTGGTGCCCTCGGCCGGCGTCGCCTCCAGGTTGTAGAGGTGGCCGGTGCGCTCCTGCGCCTCGACCATGCGCGCGCGCACGTGGTCCAGGATCTCCAGGGCCATGAGGCGACCGGCCGGCGACGTGATGTCCTCCGCGTCGCCCGTGAAGTTGCGGATCATCTCGTTGACGCCGTTGAGGCCGATGGTCGAGAAGTGCGAGTCGAGCGTCCCGAGGTAGCGCTTGGTGTACGGGAACAGCCCGTCGTCCATGAGCTTCTGCACGGTGACGCGCTTGGTCTCCAGCGAGTCGACCGAGATCTCGATGAGGTTGTCGAGCGCGGCCAGCAGGTCGGTCCACGAGCCGGAGTGGACGAAGCCCAGGCGAGCCATGTTGAGGGTCACGACGCCGATCGAGCCGGTCTGCTCGCCCGAGCCGAACAGGCCGTTGCCCCGCTTGAGCAGCTCGCGCAGGTCGAGCTGGAGGCGGCAGCACATCGAACGCACGTCGCCGGGGTTGAGCTCGGAGTTGACGAAGTTCTGGAAGTACGGGGTGCCGTACTTGGCCGTCATCTCGAAGATCTTGTCCGCGACCGGGGCGTCCCAGTCGAAGTCGCGCGTGATGTTGTACGTGGGGATCGGGAAGGTGAACGCCCGGCCCGCGGCGTCGCCCGCCGTCATGACCTCGACGAACGCCTCGTTGATCATCGCCATCTCGGGTGCGAGGTCGCCGTAGGTGAAGTCCGCGACCTCCTCGCCGATGATCGGGTGCTGGTCCTTGAAGTCGTCCGGGCACACCAGGTCGAAGGTGAGGTTGGTGAACGGCGTCTGCGTGCCCCAGCGGCTGGGCACGTTGAGGTTGTGGACGAGCTCCTGGATGCCCTGCACCACCTCGTCGTAGGTGAGGCCGTCGCGGCGCACATAGGGCGCCATGAGCGTGTCGAAGGAGCTGAAGGCCTGCGCGCCGGCCCACTCGTTCTGGAGCGTGCCCAGGAAGTTCACGACCTGCCCGAGCGCGCTCGAGAAGTGCTTGGCCGGGCCCGAGTCGATCTTGCCGGGCACGCCGCCGAAGCCCTCCTGGAGGAGCTGGCGCAGCGACCAGCCGGCGCAGTAGCCGCCCAGCACGTCGAGGTCGTGCACGTGGATGGCGCCGGAACGGTGGGCCTCGCCCAGCTCAGGCTCGTAGATCTCGTCGAGCCAGTAGTTCGCCGTCACCTTGCCGGCCACGTTGAGGATGAGGCCGCCGAGCGAGAAGCCCTGGTTCGCGTTGGCGCGCACCCGCCAGTCAGAGCGGTCCAGGTACTCCCCGATCGTCGAGGCGACGTCGATGCTGCGGCCCATGGTGGGTCCCTTCGGTTGCGGCGGTGCGAGTGACGCGATGTTCTTCCGACGTCTGAGCCTGACACCACCACGAGCGCCTCACAAGCGACGCGCCGACGGCCAACCACAAGATCTGGGGAGAATACGCGGAACAGACACTAGATGTGGCGTTGTCCTGACGCACTGTCACGGGCGCCCGGTGCTCCAGCATCGGGCGCCCGTGACGGCGACGACTGCGCCGCGTCTCAGCCGAGCCGGCGTCGTCGGACGAGCACGTACCCCGTTCCCACCAGGGCTGTCGCGGCCGCGACGAGGACGCCCAGCGCCGCGCCCGTGCGTGGCAGCAGCGCCGGACTCTCGCCGGCCAGCACCGGCTCCGGATCCGTCGCGTGCACGGTGGTGCAGGGGTCGGACGCCGTCACCTCGGCGCAGGTCGCGGGCGGGTAGCTGCCCTCACCGGCCGTCCCGGTGACGACGTTGCGCAGCGTGACCCCGAACGCGTCGTCGGCGACCTTCACGGTGTACCGCAGCACGGTGGGCTCGGTCAGCTCGCCGATCCGCCACTCGAGCGTGACCCCGTCAGGGCCCAGCACCGCGCTGCCGTCGTCGTCGAGGATGGCACCGAAGGTGGCCTTGCCCGCGCCGAGCACCGCGGACAGGTCGTCCGTGACGATCAGACCGGACACCTTCTCGGGGCCCGACCCGACCGGCGCGGCGGTGAGCGTGTAGGTGATGACCTGGCCCGGGTCGGCCTTCCCGTCCTGGTCGTCGCTCGTCTTGGCCAGCGACCATGCCGGGTCCGTGTGGTGCACGGTCAGGCACTCGGCCTCCAGGTCCGCCACCGGCGTCCCCTCGGCGCACGACGACGGCGGCGTGTCCCCGGAACCCGCCTCGTCGACGCCGCCCATGCCGGTGACGACGTTGCGCAGCGTGACCCCACGGGCGTCCTCGTCCACGGCCACCGTGTACGTCAGGGTCTGCGTGCGGTCGAGGGTGTCGAGCCGCCACGTCAGGGTCATGGTCGTCGGGTCGAAGTCCGCAGTGCCCAGGTGCGCGTCGTCGATCTCGACGAACGTGGCCTTGCCGCTCCCGAGCACGTCCGAGAGGTCGTCCGTGACGACCACGCCCGCGGGCGGGGCCGAACCCTCGCCACCGGTGTTCGTGGCCGTGAGGGTGTACGTCAGCAGCGCCCCCGGCTCGACGGTCCCCTGTGGCAGCGCGCTCGACTTCGCGAGCGACCACGACGTCGGGACGAACGTGTTCGAGAACTCGACCACCGGCCACGTCGGGGTCGCGTCCGCAGACGAGACGACGTGCTCCTCGAGCCTGCCCCCGCTGGTTCCCCAGCGCTCGACATGCTGGTCGTCACCGTGAGGACGCCCTCCCCGTCGTCGGCGACGGCGGCGCACACCGTGTACACCGTGCGGTCGTAGACGATTCCGGGTCGCGGGCTGTCAGGGATGACCTCGCGAACCGTCCAGCAGTAGCGCGCACCGGCGTCTTCCTGGGTGAAGGACAACTGGGGCCCGGGCATGTGCACCACCTGACCCTGTGCGCCGGCGGGGCTGGGCACCAGGACGCGTACGTCGTCCCCGAAATGCTCCGCCGTGGCGTCGTCGGGCACGGCGGTGAACTCGAACTCGCCGGCTGCAAGGTCACGACCCTCCAGCGCCTTGGCCAGGTCGAAGTGCCAGTCGAGGCTCGTGGCATACGTGTTGACGAACTCCCGGTCGCCGTCCCCGTACGTGAGACTCTCGACGAAGAGCGAACCCAGATTGTCGTCGACGACCACGATCAGCAGCGACACGGGATCCTGGTCATAGGTCATGCCGCCGGCCGGATCGTCCGGCACGACCTCCCTGACCGTGTACCTGTACGTGCCTGCCTCGGTGAACGTGATCTCCCCGAACCCGAATCCGGCGGCGTCCGCCGCGGACCTGACCGTCGCCCTGGAGTCGACCGGCAGCGGCGCACCCAGCTCACCCTCCAGGACGAAGGAGAAGGCATCAGCCTCGGCCCAGTCCCGCCCGGCGAGCGTCTTGACGAACTGAGGTGAGACGGCGACCGGACTGGCCGTGTACGTATTGGTGAAGGTGGTCGCGCCCTCGGGGGTCACGGTCGCGACGAGATCGACACCGCTCGCCGAGCCAGGGTTGGTGACGGTCACCGTGTAGCACACCTGACCGGCGTCGTACGAGATGCCGTCGACCACCGTGGACGGCCCTTCCTCGACGACGCAGAACCGGTAGGTGCCCTGCTGCGTGAAGATGAGCCCCTCGAACTCGACGTTCCCCTCACCGGCGGCGCTGGCCGTGACCGGCTCGGGGATCGTGACGGCACCCGAGCCGACGGCGGCCCGGGTCTCCTCGTCGGCGGCCGTGAGCACGAAGCGGAAAGCGTCGTCGAGCGCCCAGGCGCGGCCGTCGAGGATCTTGGTGGCGACGAGGTCCGCAGTAGTCTGCCCCGCGTCGTAGGTGTTGCTGAACTGCGCGACGACGTCGGCGCCGTAGCTCCCGACGCCGGGGGCGCACGCACCGTACGGGCTCGACGCCGCGATCGCGGCCCGGGACGTCTTGCAGCGCACCGACGACGCGGTGACCTCGCTCGTCTCGCCCGCCTGCTGCGTCCCGACGGTGATGGCATAGAAGTAGACCGCGTCGTCATGGCTCACGAACGACGGCCCGGCGACGGCGTCCTCCTCCACCGAGTAGTAGAAGGTGTGGCCCACATGGTTGCCGGTGAAGGTCAGCCATGGTGAGTCGACGTCGCGGCTGCCGGCGACGTTGCTGACGGTGACCGTGTCCTGCCCGTCCCACACAGGGCCGGACACCTGGGTCGTGCCGCCGGTGGCGAGGTCCGCACCGAGATACCGGAAGGTGAACGAGTGCGCGAGCGTCGGGTCGATCGTGGTGGCGCCCGGGAGGGTCTCGTCCACCACGACCTTGGTGGCCTTCAGCGCGCCCCCGGTCTCGCCGGCGACCCACGCGTTGAAGAACGTGGCGACGGCAGGGTGGGCGTCCAGATCGGGGCTCGCCGCGTCTCCGAGATCGTCCTTGACCTGGGTGAGCGTCCCGACCGCGGTGAGCCCGCCGGCCTTGTCGTCCTCCACCTCGACGACCCACTGGTAGCTGGCCGCCGAGAACGACAGGGCGGGGTCGGCCGCGTTCCCGTCGACCTCGGTGATCGTGTAGGTGTACGTGCCTGGCGTCGTGAACGTCTGGTCCGGGAACCTCGCGGTCGCGCCCTCGGCGGCGATGACCGCCTCGAGGCAGGGGGTACCCGGGCACATCGTGAACGTGAAGCTCTCGGGGTAGCGCCAGTCCCGCCCGAGCTCCTTGGCCACCTCCGGGCCGGCGATGGTCACCGGGGGTGGTTCGTAGCGGTTGACGAAGTCCAGGCTGACGCCCGGACCGTCGACGACGACGGTGCCGGTCAGCTCACTCACGAGCGGCGTGTAGCCGGGCGGCAGGTCCACCTCCTCCACCGTGCACGTGACGCCGTGGGGCAGCCCGTAGAGGATCGCGTACTGACCCGCCGCCATCGTGAAGGTCTCGCCGCTCGTGAAGGGCTGCTCGACGATCGGGCCGTCCTGGCCGTAGACCACGGCGAGGAACTGCCCGTCGACGTCGTCGCCGACGGTCACCTTGAACCTGAACTGGGTGGTCTCGACGGTGGACCCGCTGCTCTCGACCTGCTTGGTGACCCTCATCGTGCCCGGGGCCGGGTACTCCAGGAACCCGTTGTTCCCCAGAGCGACCGTCACGACCGCCGCGTCGCCGCTCGCGGCCGCGAAGCCACTCTCCGTCGCGCGAACCATCGTCGCGGTGCGGGTGTGGTTGGCGATCTCGCCGTCGCACCACTGGCTGTCGTTCTCCCACTCCAGGCTGTCGCACTTGGTGAAGTCGAGGTTGGCGATGCGGGGCGAGAAGTCGAGCGTGCCGGCCGGGACCACCATCGCGTCGCCGAACCGCGCGGGCCCGGTCAGCGCCGCCTTGACCGCACCGACGCTCGTGGGGATCGAGAGCTCTTTGCGCAAGGGACTCGCGCCTTCGGTGATGTAGACGAAGTCGGCGTAGTAGACCCGGGTCTCGTCCGGAAGCCCCTCCCACTCGTCGCGCATCACCTGCGTCTCGAGCGACTCGTCGTAGTACAAGGGCGAGTCGACCGAGAATCGGTAGAAGTCGTTGCGCAGCGCCGGGTTGAACCGGGCCTCGGCGATCCCCTCGGCGGCTCCGGGCTCGTAGGCGTTCGAGTAGAACCGCACCGTGCCGTCGGTGGAGTTCGCGGCGAGGTACGCGGTCAGCGCCTCCCGCTCACCGGCCGTCAGCCTCGCCACGGGCCCCTCCTGGTTGCCGACCGGAAGACCCGCGGGGGCGTCGAGGAAGCTGAGGACCTCCGGCTTGGGCGCCACCTTGTACATGGCGTGCACCGGGTGCGAGATGTACGGCTTGATCGACGTCACGGCGTGACCCTCGTCGACCGTCACCTGCTTGTCGTAGATGGGCAGCAGTCCGGCGGGGATCATGACCGTGACGACGTCGCCTCTCGCCAGGTCCTCGCTGCGGGTCACGGTGATCTTGACCGCGGACAGGTTGATCGGCTTGGTGTTGCCACCCATGCCGTTCGCAAGGTACGAGCCTTCGAAGACGTAGGTGTCGACATTCCCCGCGGTGGTCTTCGACTGCGCCGTGAAGGTCGCGTTCACGCAGTCGTTGGGGCCGGTCGCGGCTGCGCGGTCGACCGAGCAGAAGGCCAGGCGGCTCATCTCGGTGACGTGCATGTACGGGCCGAGCTCGTCCACGAACGTGACGTACCCCTCGGCCGTGACGTCGCTCGAGCTGACGTCGACGGGATAGTTCGGTGCCGCTTCGATGATGGCCTGCGCGATCTGCTCGAAGCTCTCCTTGAGCTGCCCGGTCGTGACGGGGGCGTAGAACGCGGTGTTGTACTTCAGGGCTCCCGGACCGGTGGGGTCGAACGCCGCGTACCCGAGCGCGTCGGGTCCCGGGCGGTTGACGGTGTAGAACTGCGTGGTGGCGTTCTTGCCGTTGACCGGAACGTCCACCGTGCCCGTCGTCCGGTACGCGTCGAACGCCGTGCTGAAGCCCCTGAACACCGCGTTGCTGGTCGACCCGAAGTTGCCCTTCGGGTCGAGCGTGGCGAGTGCGAGGTCGCGGCTGTTCCCCGCGAGCGCCGTGATGCCCAGGCCGACCGTGTACACGCTGGTGGCGACGTCGGTCAGCCCGTGGGCGGCGTTGTACGCGCGGTCGTTGTAGACGTCCGAGATCTTCGCCTTGAGCAGAGATGCAGCGAGGGCCGCCTTGAACCCGTTCCCGTAGTACTGCGAGCTGCCGGGCGAGCCGGGGCCCTGGACGCCGTCGGCCAACGTCGGGTTCCACCACGTGGGCGAGGAGGACGAGGTGGTCGGCTCACCGTCGGTGAACAGGATGACGTTGGGGATGCGCTGGTTCGTGCCGGTCACGTCCCGGACGACATCGGGGTTGGCGAGCAGCCCCATGCCGGTGGTCACGCCTTCCTGGATGTTCGTCTGCTGCGTCTCGCCCTCGGTGCCGACGGCGCGTGTCTTCGTCGCCGTCCGCAGCCTCAGGCCTTGGTTGGCTGCGCGTTCCAGGGAGACGTAGGCGTCGGAGTCGGCGATCTTCGTCGGTGTCCCGAGCTCTTCGAGCACCTCGGACCTGGTCCCGAACATGACCACGGCGACGCGGTTGCGGGGGTTGTCGGTCGCGATGATGCTGATGGCCGAGTTGACCGCGTCGACCATCGCGAAGGCACGCGAGCGTTCCCAGCCTTGCCCGGTGCAGGAGTCACTGCTCTCGACGCACTGTGTCATCGAGTAGGAGTTGTCGAGGACGAGGACGACGTCGATCGGGACGGGCACGACGCTCGTCACGTGCCTCGTGGAGCCGAGGGCGGAGAGCGCGACGATGAGCTCGTCGGTGCCGACCTCGAGGTCGGGCAGCGTCTTGTCCTCGTTCTGCATGTCGTCGGGGACGGTCAGCGTGTCGGCGAACACGGACTTGTCCGTCCAGATCCGGCCGGGGCTCTGCGACGAGACGTAGTAGTCCGAGTCCTCCGCCCCCGGGAACTCGTGGTAGGTCGCCGGGTCGGCGACCTTGCGGGGCGCGGGAAGGCCGTCAGGACGTGCCGGACTGGTGACCGGCTCCTCCGCCGCGGCCGGCGCGGCGAGGTCCGTCATCCCGGCGACCGGCACGGCTCCCGAACTGAGCACGCAGAGCGCGAGAGCGCCGGCGATGGCGGAGGTGCGACCCGAACCCCGGGTGCGCGCGTGTCCCTTGCGGCCCATGACCGGCCTCCTTGGCGTCTGACGGAAGCCCGTCGGCAATCCTTTGGTTGCCTTTCGACGCTATGGAGACAAGTCGTTCATACTGAGCGAACCGGGCGTTGTGTGATCGTTTTCTACCGAATGCCACCGTTTCCGTTATCTCGTCGTGACCTTCGACTGACGCGATCTGCTCGCCGATACGGCGTGTCTCATGCCCGTCTCCCCGACCGCCGGGGCGTCACCTCCGCGCCCGTCGGCGAACCCGGAGGGCGACGCCGGCAAGCACGAGCACCAAGGCCACACCGCCCAGGACCGCGACCTCCGACCCCGTGCGAGGCAGCCAGCGGACCACGTGATGGGTCACGACCTTCGCCGGCGGGTCGGTCGGCGCGGCAGGCGGCGCCGGGAGCGGGGGCGCGACGTGCGTCGTCGTGCAGGCCGCGTCCTGGCCCTCGACCGGCACGCACCGGCCACCCGGGCTCGCGACGGCCACCACGTTCCGCAGGCGCGCCCCGTCGGCGTCGTCGTTCACGGTGGCCGTGTAGCTCACCGAGACGCTCTCCCCGGGCGCGACCACGCCCGCGTCCCACACGAGGGTGGCGCCGTCAGGGGACCTCGTGACGCCGGCCGGCAGCGGGCCGAGGCCGGCGTGGGCCACGACGCCGGAGACGTCGTCCGTCGCGACCACCGCCGTCGGCACGTCGCTCGTGTTGGTCGCGGTCAGGGTGTAGGTCACCTCGTCCCCAGGCTGCACCTGGGCGCCCGAGGCCGGGTCGGAGGACTTGGTCAGCTCCCACGACGGCGCCAGGAACGTGTTGCGGAACGGGACCTGCGGCCATGCGGACGTCTCCTCGTCCGACTTGTTGACGAAGACCTTGTTCGAGACGACCTCCTCGCCGACCCTGCCCGTGACGGTGGTCGTCCCGGTCAGGACGCCGCGCCCGTCGTCCTCGACCTCGAGGCAGACCGTGTAGGCCGTGTCGTCGTAGACGATGCTCGGATCGGGCTCGGCGGGCACCACCTCGGAGTACGTGTAGCAGTACTGCCGCCCCGCGTCGTCCTGGTTGATCGGCTCCGTCAGCACGCGCTGCAGCACGGCCGGCCGGCCCTCGGGGGCGCCGAGCGGCAGCCCGAACACCATGCCCTCCGGCGGCAGACCGGCGAGCCGCGCGGCGTCCTCGTCGGCCGGCACGACCTCGAAGGTGAACTCGCCGGGCAGCAGGTCACGGCCCGTCAAGGTCTTCGTGACCTCCAGGCGCAGGTCGTCGTAGCGGCTCTCGTAGTGGTTGGAGAACGCCTCGTTGCCGTCATGGCTCACGGTGGTCTTGAGCGTCCCCGAGAAGTCGTCCGTCACCGTGACCGTGACGATCGCGGCGGCCAGGTCGTAGGTCAGGAACGGGGTCGGGTCCTGAGGGATGACCTCGCGGACCGTGTACTGGTACGTCCCCGCCGTCGGGAAGGTGATCGCACCGAACCCGAACTCGGCGACGCCGTCGTCGGGCTCGGTGACGACGACGCTGGTCGTGCCAGGCATCGGCGCACCTGGCGTGAGCGCCTCGAGCTCGAAGGCGAACGCCTCGCCGGACAGCCACTGGCGCCCGGTGAGGATCTTCGTGAACCGCGGCTCGGCCCGTCCCGGCTGGGCCGCGTACGCGTTCGAGAACGTCACCACGGGCCGGCCGCCCGCCCGGACCGAGTGCGTGACCGGCGTGCCGCCGCCCGCGACGACCGTGACGACGTCGAGCAGCCCGCTCTGCGCGTCGTACTGCGGCGTGATCGTCACCGTGTACTCGGTCAGGTCGTACTGCACGCCCCCCACCTGCGGCACGCCGTCCTTGACGGGCTCACGCTCGCGGACCGTGTACACGAACGAGCGCCCGAGGTCCGCCTCCCCGAAGACGATGGGGCCGAGGATCCTGGTGAGCGCCGGGTCCGGGTTCCCGTCTCCGTTGGCCACCGTCACACCCGCGGCAGGGATGCCCGCCACGGTCGCCGCGGCCTCGTCCGCGGGAGTCACCTGGAACTCGAACTCGCCCCAGGCCACGTCGCGGCCCGCGAGCGCCTTGCGCAGGTCGACGCCGTCGTAGGTCAGCGACGAGCTCCAGCGGTTGGTGAAGACCGCGCTCTGCGGCCCCTCGCGAGGCGTCGCCGTCGCGTTGAGGACCCCGTCGAGCTCCGGGTCGTCGACCGTCACGTCGTAGAGAAGCGCGTGCTGGTCGTACGACACGCCCGGTGCGCCGGGAGCCGGTACCTCCTCGACGACGCGGAACTGGTAGGTACCTCGCTGGGTGAACGTCAGCTCACCGAACTCGACTGGACCGTCGGACTGGACCAGGACCTTCTTGGCGCCGGACTCCGTCCCCTCAGGCATGGTGACGATGCCGCCCACGATCGCCTGCCGCGTGACCTCGTCGTCCGGGGTGAGCGTGAACGTGAACGACTCGCCCGGCTGCCAGGGGCGCCCGGTCAGGACCTTGCGGGCGTCGAGCGTCGCCGTCGCGGGCTGGGCGGCGTACGTGTTGACGAACGTGGGGTGCAGATCGGCGCTGAAGGCCTGGCACGCCTCGATCCTGGGCTGGCCGGAGGTCTCGTCGAGCGTCGTGGCGCACCGCGTCGGGGTGACGTGGACGGTGTTCGCCTCGCCGACCCCGGGGGCCGTGACCGACAGCCGGTAGACGAACACGGCCGGGTCGTTCGTGATGCCCGGGTACGACCCGGGAAGCTCGGCGACGGCGTAGTAGTACGTCTGCCCGACGTGCCCCTGGGTGAACGTCAGGGACGGGGAGACCACGTTCGAGTTGCCGGGGCTGGACTGCACCACGGTCTCGAGGCCGGCGCCGCCGAACGTGGGCGGCTCGGGCGCGTCTGCGGAGTCCGCTCCCACGTACCAGTAGCGGAAGGCGTGCGACTTCGCGGGCGGGACCGTCTGCGGGTGACCCTCGATCATGGGGAGCGTGCGGTCTTCCACAAGCTTGGTCGCACGGAGCGTGCCGCCGACCGAACCGACGGAGTAGGTGTTGACGAAGACGGCCGTCGCTGCGGGCTCCTCGACGTCGTCACCGGCGTCGGTGAGAGTCCTCGTGAGCGTCGAGGCGGCCTTGAGGACGCCCGACCCGTCGTCGCTGACCGTCACGACCCACCGGTAGGCGGCACCCGAGTACGTGAAGCCCGGCGCGAGCCCGTCCACCTCGGTGATCGTGAACTCGTACGCGCCGACCGTCGCGAACGTGAAGTCGCCGAACGCGTTGGCCTTCGCGTCGAGGCCCAGCAGGGCCGTGCGACAGGCACCACCGGCGGCGGGGCAGATCGTTGCCGAGAAGGTGCCGTCGATCGACACGCCCTGCGGCAGTCCGGGGGCAGACTTCTGGATCGTGGGCGACGCGACCGCCTTCGCCGGCGCGGGCGCATAGGTGTTGACGAACGCGGCGACCGCCGCGTCGGTCTGCGGGACCGTGATCGTTCCCGACGCGTTCCCCGTCGGCGACGTCTGCGTGTACCCGGCGGGCATCGCGCCCTCGGTCACCGTGTACGTGGCACCGTGGGGCAGCCCGGCGACCTCGGCCACCTGATGCGCCTGGAGCGTGATCGTGCCGCCCGAGGTGACGGTGCCGCTGCGCACCGGCGTCGTGGACTGACCGACGTCGTAGACGCTGTACGGGAACGAGGCGCCTTCGGGCGCGGTGCCGCCGAACGCCACCGTGAACTCGAAGGGCTGGGTGGCATCGGGGTGCAGGCCGGTCCCCGACACGACCTCCTTGCTGATGGTCAGGCGACCCGGCACCTGGTAGTCCAGGAAGCCGTCGTTGCCGAGCGCGACGGACACCGCCTGCCCGGAGAACTCGGTTCGCCGGGCCATGGCGTCGGTCTGGGTCGGGTTCGTCCGGTTCGCCTCGGCGCACGCCGGCACGTTGGACGTCCACGTGAGTGCCGTGCACTTGGCGTGGTCGAGGTTCGTCGCTCGACCGGAGAAGTTGCGCATGCCGGCGGGCGCCGTCATGGCGTTGTCGATGGAGGTCAGCGCCCGCCCGCCCGGGTCCGCCGCGGGCGCCTCCAGCGCCGCCTTGGTGGTCGGCTGGACCACGCTCTCCTTGACGACCGACTCTGGGGTGTGCCCGGTGAGGCGGTAGACGTCGATCCGGTAGTAGATGGGTGTGCTCGCGGCGAGACCTGCCCATTGAGCCGGGGAGATCGTCTGCGTCCCTGCCGCGTCGCGGTACAGGGTCGAGTTCGTGGCGAACCTGTAGAAGTCGTTCTCGTCAGCGGGGGTGAACGACGCAAAGCTCTTGGCCTTGCCGGGCGAAGCCGCCCTGTCGAAGTCGTTCGAGTAGAACCGCACCTTGCCTCCGACGGTGTTCTCGCGCAGGTACTGCGCGAGCGCGGCGCCGTCGGTCGACCCGTCCACGTTGAGCGTGAGCGGGTCACCGAGGTGCTCGACGACTCCGGCTTTGGGGGCGACCTTGTAGTAGACGTGGACGGGGTGCGACACCGTCATCGACATCGACGTCGGCTTGCCGGTCGCGTCCTCCTTGATGTGGGTGTTGCGCAGCGGCAGCAGCGACGCGGGGATCTTGACGGTGACGACGTCCCCGACGGCGAGATCCTTGCTCGTCGTGACCGTCACGATGATGTCGGCCACCGGTGTCTGGGGGTACATGTCGTTCGCGGTGTAGGACTCAGTGCCGCCGAAGACGTAGGTCGTGACCGTGCCGGCCGGTGTCGTCACCGGCCCCTGCGGCAGCGGTTCGAGGAACGTGCGCTGCTGGCACTTCGTCGGGTCGATGCCCTCGGTGACCGAGCAGAACGTGATGCGGTTCATGTCGCTGACCCGCATGAACGGCCCGAGCGGGTCGGTGAACGTCACGTAGCCCGACGTCGTCGCCGTGCCGTCCTCGATCAGGACGGGGAAGTTCGGGGCGGCGTCCACGATCTGCTGGGCGATCGCCCGGAAGACGCTGATGAGGTCGGCCTGTGTGACGGGTGAGTAGTACGCGTCGTTGTAGCGCAGGTTCGTCGGGTCGTACGCGAGGTCGGTGCCCGTCGGGCGTGTGACGGTGTAGGTCGCGCTGCCGTTCACGGGCACCGTCACCGTTGCCGACTGCAGGTACCGCGCGAACGCGTCGGTGAACCCGGTCGACATGGTGTTGCCCGTGTTCCCGTACCAGGTCTTGGGGTCGAGCGTGGCCAGCGCCAGGTTCCGGCCGTTGGCGGTCAGCGCGGCCATGCCGAGGCCCACGGTGTACACCTTGGGCCTCGCGTCGATGCCGTCGGACGGATCCGCCTCGTAGCGCGCGGCGATCTTGTTCTTCTGGTGGGCGGCGGTCATCGCCGCGAGGAACCCGTTGCCGTAGTACTGGGTGTTTCCCGGGGACCCCGGCCCCTGGGTCGCCGTCCCGGGCGCCCACCACGAGGCGGAGGCCGACGAGTACGTGGGCTCTCCGTCGGAGAAGACGATGACGCTCGGCAGGCGTTGGCTGCTGCCCGTGACGCCCGCTGCGGGCTGGCCGGCCAGGACGTTCATGCCGGTGTAGATGCCGAGCTGGATGTTCGTGCTCTGGACGGTGTTCCCGGAGCGCCCGACCTGGAGCGTGCCGTTGCCGATGTCGAGGGTCAGGGTCCCGTTGGTGGTGCCGCTGAACCGCATGCGCGCGTACAGGTCGTCGTTCGGGTCTGTGCCCGGGATCTTCCGCGGCGCACCGAGCGCCTGGAGCACTCCCGCGCCCGTCCCGAACTGGGCGACCGCGACCCTGTTCGCGGGGCTGTCGCCGGCGATGATGCGCAGTGCCTCGTTGACCGCCTGGGCCATCGCGTAGGCGCGGGACCGCGTGTAGTTCGATGCGTCGTCGCAGTATCCGTCGCCCGACGCGTCCGAGCTCACGCACTGGACCATGGAGTAGGAGTTGTCCAGCACGATGGCGACGTCGATCGGCACCTGCTCCTCACCCGTGACGTGACGCGTCGACCCGAGCGCGGAGAGCGCGACCGCGAGCTCGTCCGGGCCGAGCGTCAGCGGGCCGACCCCCGGCTGCACCTGGTCGGGCGGCACCGCGACGTCCTCGGTGAACACCGACTTGTCGGTCCAGATCCGGCCCGGGTTGCGCGAGGACTCGAAGCTGGACTCGACGTCGTGCGCGCCTGGGTACTCGTGGTAAGTGGAGGGATCCGCGCCCTTGGCCGCGACGGGCGGCGTCTGCGGTTCTGCGTTCACCGCACTGCCCGCCGCCCCGACGCTCAGCAGCACGAGAACGGCCGCCATCACAGCCGAGTACGCCTTCCTCCGTCGCATCGCAATCACACTCCCGAGGCCGGAGTGCGCCCTCACAGCGCCACTCCCCCCTCAGGATGTGGCGCGCCCCGAGCCGGAGATCCCAGCGGCTGGCGCCCGTTGATCGCCGCCCCGAGAACTGACCGGAGCGTCCCTCCGGCGTGTCGCCGCAGGCCGGAGGACGACGGCGCTCACGGCGTCGGACGGCACGGCCCTGACCTGCGGCTCGGGCCACAGACCTCGTCGCGGCGGCGGGGGTCGCACGGGCCGTGGAGCGTCACGCGCGACCACCGCGGTTTGCGTACTCGCCGTCATCTTGTCGCCAGATGTCGCTGGCTCGCGGGCCGTCGCCGGGCGGTGCCCGGTGCACGCCCGGGCACCGCCGACGGCGCACGCTCAGACGGTCGGCACGTCCCGCCGCCGGAAGCCCACGAAGGCGGCCGCGACCAGCACCGCCGCGACGAGGCACAGCCCGGCGACGTGCGTCGCCGAGACGTCCCCTGCCAGCGGGTCGTCGACCCAGAAGAACGGCGAGATCCGCTGCACCCACCCGGGCAGCCGGAACAGCGTCGCGAACATGCCGACCACGAACATGAACGCCATGAGCGCCCAGGCGAGCCCGGTCAGGCGCGGCACCCAGGCGAACAGCGCGGCGGCGAACCCGATGAGCACCGCCAGCGCCGGCAGGTAGAGCACGCCGAGCAGCATGAGGTCGCCGAACGTGGGCTCGTCGACGCCCACCGCTGCGGCCCCCGCGGCGAGCAGCGCCACCCCGCTGAGCATGACGACGGCGGTGCCGCCCGCGACGACGGCGAGGTGCGAGGCCAGCCAGCGCCCGCGCGCCACCGGCCCGGCGAGCGCGTACTCGACGCGCCCGGCCTCCTCCTCGCCGCGCGCCCGGGTGAAGGCGGCGACGGCGTAGGCGGCCGACGCGGTGGCCACATAGAGCCCGAGGATGACGACGAAGGACCGCACGAGGTTGTCGGGGTCGGAGAACAGCGCGTCGTACAGGGGGTTGTCGCCGACGGCGTCGACCATGTCGGGCACCGCGTCGAGCACGCCGCCGGTGCCGAGCCACATCAGCCCGAACCCGAGCGCCCACCAGAACAGCGTGGTGCGCTGCTGCGCCCACGCGAGCGCGATCGGGCTGCGCAGCGACGCGGGCGCGTCGGCCCGCCCCGCACGGACGGCGACCAGTCCCGCGCCGAAGTCGCGGCGCGAGCCGAGCGACGACGACACCACGACCAGCACCGCGGTCAGCGCGAGGCACAGCAGCAGCGGCCAGGCGCGGAAGTCCACGAACACGCGCGTCTGCTGCACCCAGGCGATGGGCGAGAACCAGGAGAACGCCGATCCCTGAAGCTGCTGGAGGTCGCCGACGACGCGCACCATGTACGCCACGCCGAGCGCCGCGAACGCCAGCCCGACGGCGCCGCGCCCGTGCTCCATGAGCTGCGAGGTCACCAGGGCGACCGCGCCGAACACGAGGGCGCCGAGAGCGATCGAGAACGACATCGCGAACGACCCGCCGACGTCGAGCCCCTGGGCCGCGAGCACGGCGCCGCTGACGACCGCGATCGCGACCTGGGCGATGACGAGCTGGAGCATGGCGGCCACGGCCGGCGCGTGCCGCCCGACGACGCCGGCGCGCACCAGTTCGGACCGGCTCGACTCCTCCTCGGTCCGCGTGTGGCGTGCGATCTGCAGGATGCTCATGACGGCGAGCGCGAGCAGCACCCACAGGATGAGCTCGTTGGCGACGGCGGGCCCGGCACGGTAGTCGTCGAGCCCGAAGCCGGGCCCGGCCATGGCGATCATGGCGGGGGTACGCATGAGCGCCGCGCGCGTCTCGCGGGCCTGGGCGTCGGTGTCGAGCGTCAGGTACTCGGTCAGGCCGCCCGCGTAGAGGGCCGCGATGCTGCACAGCCAGACGAGCAGGCGCACGCGGTCGCGCCGCAGCGCGAACCGCAGCAGCAGGCCCGTCCCGGTGAGCGTCGCGCCCCGGGGGGCGCGCGGCGTCGTCGTGGTCCGGGCCGGTCCGGCCGACGACGGTGCCGTGGTGGTCATCGGGCACCCGCCGGGGTCCCGGTGCCTTCGAGGGCGGCGAGCTCGTCGCCGTAGTGACGCATGAAGAGGTCTTCGAGCGACGGCGGCGCGGCCGAGAAGGAGTGGACGCCGAGGCCGCCGAGCGTGCGCAGCACCGGACCCATCGCGGCCTGGTCGACGTCGAAGGTCACGCGCGTGCCGACGCCGTTCGCCGTGGTGGCCAGGTCGTGGACGCCGGGGATCGCGGCGACGGCCTGCTCGACGGCGCCCGGCTCGCCGTCGAGGACGGCCGTCACGTTGGAGCGCGTGAGGTGGCGCAGCGCGTCGAGCGTGCCGCTCTCGACGGCGCGGCCCGCGCGGATGATGGTCACGGTGTCGCAGACCTTCTCGACCTCGCTGAGGATGTGGCTGCTGAGCAGCACGGACCGCCCGGCGGCCTTGATCCGGCGCACCTCGTCGGTGAACACGGCCTCCATGAGTGGGTCGAGGCCCGAGGTCGGCTCGTCGAAGATGTACAGCTCGGCGTCCAGGCACAGCGAGGCCACGAGGGCGACCTTCTGCCGGTTGCCCTTGGAGTAGGTGCGCGCCTTCTTGGTGGGGTCGAGCTCGAACTTCGCCAGCAGCTCGCGCTTGCGCGCGGCGGTCGCGGCGCTGTCGCGGCCGTGGCCGCGCAGCCGCGTCAGGTAGTCGATGACCTCGCCGCCCGTGAGGTTGGGCCACAGGCTCACGTCCCCGGGGACGTAGGCGAGGCGGCGGTGCAGCGCGACCGCGTCGTCCCACACGTCGCTGCCGAACAGGCGCGCCGAGCCGAGGTCGGCGCGCAGCAGGCCGAGCAGGACGCGGATCGTCGTCGACTTGCCGGCCCCGTTCGGGCCGAGGAACCCGGCGACCTCTCCGGGGCTGACGGTCAGGTCGAGCCCGTCGAGGGCCTTCGTGGAGCCGAAGGACTTGTGCAGGTTGTGGATCTCGATGGTGGGTGCGGCCGGGGCGCCCGGGGTGGAGGCGGTCATGATTCCTTCCAGTCGAGGTAGTGACGCAGGTACTCGCCGTCGGCGAGCAGGCCCTGGGTGAGCAGTTCGAGGTGGGGCAGCGTGAGGTCGCTCATCGCGTCGGTCACGTGCGTGTACGGGTCGTCCTCGCCGGATCCGGCGGTGAAGGCCATGACGAGCATCCCGAGCGCCAGGTAGGTGACGTAGCGGGCGCGTGCGGCGGGGTCGTGCGACGGCTTGACGGTGCCCGCCGCGACGGCCTTCTCGAGGTAGGCCTCGCTGCTGGCGACGGTGCGTTCGAGGATGGTGCGTGCGACGGAGCCGCCTTCGAGGATCGCGCGCAGCAGGTAGGCCACCGGCTCGTCGAACGCGCGCATGTTGCTCAGCAGCCTCCGCATGAGCTCGAAGTCGGTGTCGTCGAGCACGCCCTCCTTGAGCATGAAGCTGTGTTCGAGGACGTGCCGGTCGCACTCCTCGCGCAGCCGCTCCTTGGACCCGAAGTGGTGGATGACCAGGGCCGGGCTGACCCCGGCGTCGGCAGCGATCACACGCAGCGGCACGCGGAAGCCCTCGCGCGCGAATCGCGTGATGGCGGCGTCCCGGATGCGGGCTCGCGTGCTGAAGTCGTCGGGCTCGACTGAATGCATGTTCAGCATGCTAAACACGTGTTCAGTCGATTGGCAATCGTTCTCGGCGCGCGGCGACCGACCGCGGGCGCGGGCGACGCCCGCTCCGGGCAGGATGTGCGCGTGACCACGCTCGCCCGGCGCCTGACCACGACAGACGCCGTCGTCGTCGGGCTCGGCTCGATGATCGGCGCCGGCGTGTTCGCCGCGTTCTCCCCGGCCGCCCGCGCCGTGCTGCCCGCCGGCTCCGGGGGCGCGCTGCTCGTCGCGCTCGGCCTGGCGGCGGCCGTCGCGGCCGCCAACGCGCTCGCCTCCGCCCAGCTCGCCGCGCAGTACCCCGTGGCGGGCGGCACCTACGTGTACGGCCGCGAGCGCCTCGGCCCCTGGGCCGGATTCGTGGCCGGGTGGGGGTTCGTCGTCGGCAAGACGGCGAGCTGCGCGGCGATGGCGCTCACGTTCGCGGCGTATGCCGTACCCGATGCGTCGCCGACGGCGGTGCGGCGGGCCGTGGCGGCGCTGGCCGTCGTGGTGCTGGCCGCGGTCAACTACCGGGGCGTGACCCGCACGGCCCGGCTGGCGCGGTGGATCGTCGCGTTCGTGCTGGTGGCGCTGACGGCGTCGCTCGTCGTCGCGTGGGCCGGGCACCTCGGGGGGCCGGGCGGTCCCGTCGCCGGCGCCGCGAGCACCGTCGGCACGGCGGGCACTGCCAGCACGGCCGGCGCCGCTGGCACGGTCGGCACCGCTGGCACCGTCGGCACGGTCGGCACCGCTGGCACCGTCGGCACGGTCGGCACCGCTGGCACCGTCGGCACGGTCGGCACGGTCGGCGCCACGAGCGGCCCCTCGGCCGCGTCCCCGTTCGGCGGCCCCGCGGGCTGGTACGGCGTGCTCCAGGCAGCCGGGCTGCTGTTCTTCGCGTTCGCCGGGTACGCGCGCGTCGCCACCATGGGCGAGGAGGTGCGCGACCCGCGCCGCGCGATCCCGCGCGCGATCGTCGTCGCCCTGGCGATCACCGTCGCGGTGTACGCCGCCGTCGCCGTCACGCTGCTGGCCGTGCTCGGAGCGGACGGCACGGCCGCGAGCGCGGCACCCCTCGCGGACGCCGTCGAGCGCGCGACCGGAGGGCTGGCTGGAGGGCTGACGGGCGGGCAGGCGGGCGGGCAGGCGGGTGCGGCTGCGGGCGCCGCGTGGGCGGGCGGATGGGCGTCGCCGCTGGTGCGGGCCGGGGCGGCCGTCGCCTCGCTGGGTGCGCTGCTCGCCCTCGTGGCCGGGGTCGGGCGCACCGCGCTGGCCATGGCGCGCGAGGGCGACCTGCCGCGCGGGCTCGCGGCCGTCCACCCCCGGTTCCGGGTGCCGCACCGTGCCGAGGTGGCGCTCGCCGCCGTCGTCGTCGTGCTGGTGCTGAGCGTGGACCTGCGCGGGGCGATCGGGTTCTCGAGCTTCGGGGTGCTGGCGTACTACCTCGTGGCGAACCTCGCGGCCTGGACGCAGACGGGAGCCGACCGGCGCTCGCCGCGCGCGCTCCAGGCGTTCGGCGTGCTGGGCTGCGCCGCGCTGTGCGTGACGCTGCCGGCGGCGTCGGTGCTGGGCGGCGTGGCGGTGCTGGCGGCAGGCGTCGGGTTGCGCGCGCTCACGCTCCGGGCCCGGGCTCGCTGACGCGGGCCGGCCCGTCCGAGAGGCGTGCGGCGACCCCCTGCGCGAGCGCGGCCATGCCCTCCGCGATCTGCACCGAGCGGCCCAGGTACCCCGTCGGGTCGAGCAGGCCACGCACCTCCTCGACCGTGAACGTGCCCATGACCACCGGGTCCTGGGTGAGCAGGTCCAGGAACGGCGTGTCGGTGACCGCGGCCTTCTGCGCGGCGTCGTACACCACCTCGTGCGCCCGCTGGCGGCCGATCTTCTCGCCGAGCGCCAGCATGAGCGACTCCGAGCCGATCATCCCGGCCGACAGGCGCAGGTTGGCGCGCATGCGCTCGCCGTCGAGCTCCAGCCCGGCCAGCACCACGTCCAGGCGCGCCAGCATGTCGCCCGCGAGCACGGTGGCCGACGCGGAGACGTCCTCCAGCAGCGCCGTCATCGCCCCGTTGGCCTCGTGGTCGTGCAGCATCGACTCGAGCGCGGGGGCCGCCAGGGCGCGCAGCTCGGCCGACATGGTCAGCATGTCGAGCACGAGCTGGGGGTTGCGCTTGTGCGGCATGGTCGAGGATCCGACGGTGCCGGGCGGGATGGGCTCGAACGCCTCCCCGAACTCGGGCTGCATGAGCGCGTACACGTCCTTGGCGATCTTGCCGATGGTGCCCGCGATCTGCGCCAGGACGAGCACGTACTCCACGATGCCGTCGTTGATGGCCCGTGACGGCACCCGCATCGGGTGCAGGCCCAGACGCCGCGCGACGCCCGCCTCGACGGCGCGGCCGGCCGACCCGAACGACGCGAACGTGCCGACCGCACCGCCCATGAGCACGCAGAACAGCCGGTCCTCCACACGTTCGAGCCGGTCCGCGTGCGCGACCAGCTCGTCGAGCCACGCCGCCACCTTGAACCCGAACGTGATGGGCACCGCGTGCTGCGAGTGCGTGCGCCCCGCGAGCGGCAGCCGCGCCGACCGCCGCGCCTGCGCCGCACCCGCCCGCAGCACGTCCCCGACGAGCGCCTTGATCCTGGCGTGCGCCTCGCGCAGCACCAGCACGTCGGCCGTCTGCGTGACGTTCTGCGTCGTGGCCCCCCAGTGCACCCAGCCGCCGTGCTGCGTGCCGACGACGCGCGCGAACTCCTCGATGAGCGGCACCAGCGGGTGGCTCGCCTCCGTGGTCGCGGCCAGGACGCGCTTGATGTCGAGCTTCTCCAGCCGGGCCGTGAGCGCGATGGCCTTCGCGGCCTCGACGGGCACCAGGCCCGCGTCGGCCTCCGCGAGCGCCAGCGCGGCCTCGACGTCGAGCCGCGCCTGCCAGCGGTGCTCGCGCGAGAACAGGGCCGCGATGCCCGGATCGGGCACGCGCCCCTCGGTGAACCGCCCGAACGGAGCGACGATCACGCGACCACCTCCTGCGGGCATCCTCCCTCAGCACGGCGACGTCGGCTGCCGGGCGCGAGGTTGCGCCACCGCCACCCCGCGGCGACCGTGGGGGCATGGGCGCACCCACCACCCCCGGCCTCGGGGTCGTCGAGACCGTCGTGCTCGACGTCCCCGACGTCGCGGCCGCAGGCACGTTCTGGCTCCCGCTCCTGGGCGCGCGCGTCGTCCAGGAGTCCGACGACGACGGGCAGTTCCTGGTGCTCGGCACCCGTGAGGGCTGGCTGGTCGGGCTCCAGCACGCCCCCGACCTGGTGCCGGCCCGCTGGCCGGGGCAGGAGCACCCGCAGCAGCTCCACCTGGACCTGCGCGTGCCGGACCTCGCCGCGGCGACCGCCTCCGCCGTCGCGCTCGGGGCCACGCTGCTGCGCGAGAACGCGACCTGGAACACGCTCGCCGACCCGGCCGGGCACCCCTTCGACCTGTGCGCGAGCGACGAGGTCGACCGCACCACCGTGTGGGGCGTGACGGTCGACGTGCCCGACGCCGCCGCGGCCGCCCGGTTCTGGGCGGGCGTGCTCGGCGAGGAGATCGCCTACGAGGGCGAGGGCATGGCGATGCTCGACGGCCCACGGACGGTCATGTTCCAGCAGGTCGAGGGGTACACGCCCCCGGCCTGGCCCGACCCGGCCCGCCCGCAGCAGCTCCACCTGGACCTCGACATCGGCGAGCGCGACCCCGACGCGACCGAGGCGGCGGCGCTCGCGCTGGGCGCGACGCGCCTGCCGGGCGGCGGCCGCACCTTCCGGGTCTTCGCCGACCCGGCAGGTCACCCGTTCTGCCTGTGCTGGGGCTGAGCCGTCAGCGGTCGCGGCGCACCAGCGCGGGGTGCCGCGCGTCGTCGTACCGCACGACGACGTCGGCGCGCCGCTCGGGTGCGGCCTCTCGCCGGTAGCGGTCGTACGCGGCAAGCTGCCAGGCGTCGTCGAGCGCGGTTCCGCGCGTCTCCGCGGCCCGTGACAGGGCCAGGTGAACCGACACGTCGACGTCGAGCCCCAGGCCCAGCGTGAGCGACCCGTCGAGCACGACGACGGTGCCCGGTGCCGCGGCGACGTAGGCCGCGCGCGTCGAGCGGTCGGTCACGGGGTCGCGCAGCGTCGGCAGGTACCGCCCGCGCGTGACGACGGCGGTGAGCACCTCCCGGTTGAGCGCACCGGCGTCGACCCAGCGGTCCAGGAGCGCGTCCGGGTCGCGCCGCCCGTGCTCGAGCCGCAACGACGCCGGACGCCAGAAGTCACGTGTTCGCACACGCGCGACGGGCCGCCCCGCGGCGCGCAGTGGCGCGACCAGCGCATCCGCCAGCGCCCACGGGCGGGTCGCGGGATGGCCGTCGACCAGCACCCGCGCCGTTCCCGGTGACGCCGCGTTTCCCGAGGTCGCGGCGGTGACGGCGACGACATGCTCGATCAGTGCCTCGAACGTCACCGGCTCTGCCCGCATCGCGCCATGTTGCCACGCGGCGCGCGCGGGCGGGCAGCCCTCCCCGTGATCGACCTACGATCATGGAGTGACAGATCAGGTGGTACGCGTCGGAATTGTCGAGGACGAGGCGCTCATGCGCGGGATGCTCGAGCAGACGCTCTCGGCAGAGCCGAACCTGACGGTGGTGCACTCGGTCCCCGGCGTCACCGAGGCCCGGCTGGTGTTCACCCCCGGCTCGGTGGACGTCGCGCTGCTCGACGTCCACCTGCCCGACGGCAACGGCGTCGCGCTCGGCGTACAGCTCCAGCGTCAGGACCCGCAGCTCGCGGTCATGCTGCTGTCGTCCGAGGACGTGATGGGCCTGTTCACATCCGTGCAGGCCGACGCGCCCCGGCCGTGGAGCTACCTGTCGAAGCGGTCGAGCTTCGCGCGCGACGTGCTGGTGCGCGCGGTCGCCGCGACCGCGAGCGGGCAGGTCGTCGTCGACCCCTACCTCGTGCAACGGTCCGAGCCGCGCGGCGGCTCCGCGGTCGCCGACCTCACGCCCGCCCAGTTCGGGGTGCTGCGCCTGGTCGCCGAGGGCCTGTCCAACCAGGCCGCGGGCGAACGGCTCGGCATCAACACGCGATCGGTCGAGAGCCACCTGAAGTCCATCTACCAGCGGCTCGGCATCGACGGTGACGGCAGCAACCGCCGCGTGGCCGCAGTGCTCGCGTTCATCGAGCAGACCGGGCGCACATGGCGGACGTGACGCGCACACGAACGGCTGCGCGCGCGACCCTGCGCCCGCTCGACCCGACCCGCATCGGCGTGCTGCTGTCGTCGATCAACGTGGTCATCCTCTCGCTCATGGCGCTCGCCCAGTGGGCGGCCTGGGGCGGGTGGCACACCGCGGCCCGGCTCGCCGCATGGGCCTCGGCCGGCGAAGCGCTCGGCGTCGCGGGCGTCAACCTGGCCTACGGTCTGCTCATCGTGGGTGCCACGTTCTCGCTGCGCCCGATGCGGTGGCCGGCACGGGCTCTCTACCCGTTCATCGCCGCCGTCGCGCTCGTCGCGTCCCTGCCCCGCGTCGGCGCGCTGCACGCCATCTACTCGACGCCGTCGGGCTGGGTGTTCCTCGTCGCCGAGTGGGTCTCGGGCTTCGCCGCCGGGTTCCTCGCCGTCGGCGCAGGCGTGCTCACCGCACAGTTCGTGATCCGGGCACGCGACGAGGAGATTCGCCGCCTGCACGCGCAGCAACGTGCCGCACGCGCCGTCGAGGACCTCCAGACCGAGGAGCTGCGCGTGCGACGCATGGTCTCCGACCAGCTCCACGGCACCCTCCAGTACCAGCTCGTCACCGTCACCGCCGGTCTGGACGGCCTCGCCGCACGCCTCGCGGCCGGCGACCCCACGACGTCGGCCGAGCTGCGCGACCTCACCGAACGGCTCGAGGAGATCCGCGAACAGGAGGTGCGCTCGCTCAGCCACGCCGTGTTCCCCTCGGGCGTCGACCTGGGCACGGCACGCGCCGTCGAACAGCTCCTGCACCGGCTGCCGCCGCAGATCGCCACCTCGCTGGACGTCGGGCCGGGCTACCGCCGCCTCGCGGGCGACGGCAACCCGCTGCCGCTGGCCGAGCGGCTCGTCGTCGTCTACGCCGTCGAGGAGGGCGTCACCAACGCGCTCAAGCACGGGCGCGCCACCACGGTGCACGTCGCCATCGACGCCCGTCAGGCCGGTGACACGTGGGTGCTCGACGTCGACGTCGACGACGACGGCACCGGGGTGCCCGACCCGCAACCCGCCCACCACGGGCTGGTGCGGCACGCCGGACGCATCGAGAGCCGCGGCGGCACGCTCGACCTGGGCCCCGGCCCGCTGGGCGGGGCGCGACTGCACCTGACGCTGCCCTTCGACCCGGACAAGGACCGCGCGCTGGGTCAGGCGGGCTGACCGGCCCGCGTCCTGAGCCTCACCGGCGCCGCGCCGCAGATGGTCAGGCGAGCCCGCGCCACCCCGGCAGCACCCGCTCGAGCGCGACCGGCAGCTCGACCGACTCACCGTCCTTGCCGCCCTCACCCAGCACCAGCGGTGGCCGGGCGGGCGCGGGATGCACGCCGCGCAGCCGGTCGACGGCAGACAACGGCGCGATCAGCACATAGAAGCGGCCGTCGGTGCCGAGCGCGGCCGTGCGGTCCATGCGCAGGTACCACCCGCGCAGCCGCGTGCGGGCCTCGCCGCGGCCTCCGTAGCCGCGCACCCGCAGCGCCTGGGGCGCTGGACCGTGCGCGGTCACGACGGGCAGGAACTCGCTCAGCAGCGCCTCGGCCTGCCGGTGCACGGCGTCCTGCCGTGCCCGCAGCCGCTCTGCCTGGACGCGCGCGGCCTCGGTCCGCTGCGCCACCCACTCGTCGCTCACCCGAGCAGTGTGGCATCCGCCCGCCGCCCAGGGCCGGGCGCGCGTCGCGGCGGCCCGGGACCGCCGTCGTCCGACGACGCGACCGCGCGGGGCGCCGGGCTGCACGCCCCTGGCGGAGCACCGCGAGCGCCCCGCCTGTCGCAACCGCTCCACGCCTGGTTTGATGCCCGCATGAAGCCGGAGTCCGCCGAGTCCTACTACGCGCGCGTCGCCGCCGCGACCGACGACGACGGACGCCTGCCCGTCGTCGACGGCAGCGCGATGACCTGGGACATCTTTCCCTTCGAGGCCGCAGGCCTGCGACTCAAGCCGCTCCAGCCGATGGCCGACACCGAACCGCCACGGCGGGGAGAGGACCCGGCGACATGCTGGTGCGCCACGCCCGGCGCCGAACGGCCCGGCACGATCTGGCGCAACGACCGGTGGGTGCTGCGCCTGGTCGAACCGTCGAGCCTGCCGCTGACGCTCTTCCTCGAACCGGTCGCGCACCACGACCTCACGGGGCTGACGTCCGAGCTGGCCGCCGAGCTGGGCCAGCTCGTCGTCTCGGTCAGCGGGGCGCTGGAGGCGCTGCCGAGCGTCGGGCGCGCCCACGTCGCCAAGTACGGCGACGGCGCCGCGCACCTGCACATGTTCCTCTTCGGGCGGCCCGCGCGCGTGCCGCAGCTGCGCGGCTCACCGCTCCAGGACTGGTCGGAGTGCCTGCCGCCCGTGCCCGCCGACGTGCTGCACGCCAACGCGGCCTACGTGGCCGGCCGCGTGGCCGTCGACATGGGCGGCGAGACGGTCGCCCCCACCGCGGGTTCCTGAACGACGCGCCTCAGCGCGCCGCCGTGAACCGCGCGCTCTCCAGCCAGTCCACGACCATGCCGATCGCCCGGTCGTGGCCGATGACCGCCGACGTGCGGTCGGGGTAGCGCACGCTGTACGGCAGACCGTGACCCACGGCGGCGGCCAGCACCTGCGGCGATGCGGCGGGGGCCACCGTGACCAGGGTCTCGTAGACGAGCGGGACCGGGTCACCGCCCGACGCGTCCCCGCCGGTCCACGCCGTCGAGACGCGGAACACGCCCCGCACCGAGTACCCGACCCAGCGCGCGTGCGGATCGACGCACAACCGGTCGCGCTCGTCCGCGTCGGTCCGGCGGCCCTCCGGGTCGGAGCACGCGCGAGCGTCGATCGCCTCCATGTGTGCGGCCTCCCTGGGCACGGACGTCCTCGGAGTCTCGACTGTGCCGTACGACGGCGCCCGGGTCATGGGGACTTCGGTCCCTTCGGGCGTGACGTTGTGCCCGAGAGGGGCGGGCGCCGTTCCTGCCGGGCAATGCCACGCCTGCCGCGCGCGCGGCGCTCGACCCCTTCGATCAGGACGCGACTCGCCGAAGCACCATGTGCTTGTCTGCTCTCCAACGCTGATCAAGGTTGTCGGTGAATGCGATCGACAGAACCGAGTAGCCTTCGGTGCCCGTATAGGCGCGCAGGGACCTCCCGTGCTCCCGCTGCTCGACGGCGTACTCCCACGCCCAGTTTCTGTGATCTGCGGAATTTTTCTGGTCCAACTCAACGAAGTACTCGCCCGGAGGAAGAACCGTGAGCGAGATCTGAGTGCACTGTTTGTGGTGGATAAATGCATCGACGGCAACGTTGTGGAACGTTGAGTCCGACCTGTTGCTCACCACCACGCCGAACGCCAGCGGTTGACTCTGACGGTCTGAGACCGCCCAAGCAGACAGCTTCGACGCCTGGTGCTTGGATGCACGATCCTCTTCAGTCTCACGGCGACGTCGATCCAGGACCAACTGTCCGCCCGCGAAGAAGACCGCGGCCGTTGTCACCCATGTCGGAGCATCTCCTGCCCACGCTGGCCAACTCATCACGCCACTCCAATCACGCTTCTGGCCTCCCGAAGCGAAGCCTCGACCACCACCACGACACGCGAGTGCGCTCTTCGGCGCACACCGATGGCCTGGTTGCAAACGTTCGCCATGTTCGCAGGTGTGCTCCGAGTGCGTCCGTGGAGTGTCGCAATCTGATTCGCCTCACGCATGCGGCTTCGGCGCGGCGGGCCCGCTTTGTCACCCGGCACGACGACCCCCTACCGTCGGAGCGTGACCACCCACGTCGTGCTGCTGCGCGCCGTCAACGTCGGCGGCACCGGCAAGCTCCCCATGGCCGACCTGCGGCGGATCGCTCTGGAGGCCGGGTACACCGGCGTCGAGACCTACATCGCGAGCGGCAACCTGCTCCTGGAGTCCGGCGCCGCCGGCCCCGAGGGCGAGACCGCCGTGGCGCACGCGCTCGAGGCCGCGCTCGAGGCGTACGCGGGCGGCCCCGTCGGCGTGCTGGTGCGCGGCCCCGCGGAGCTGCGGCGGGTGCTCGACGCGAACCCGTTCCCCGCCGAGCCGGGCAACCGCGTGGCCGTGCTCTTCCTGCCCGGGGCACCGCCGTCGGACGCACTGGAGACCGTCACCCGCGCCGACGACGGCGAGCAGGTGCGGCTCGGGGAGCGTGCGCTGTACGTGCACTACCCGAACGGGATGGGGCGCTCCAGGCTGCGCATCCCCGCTGCCGCACGGGGCACGGCCCGCAACCTCAACACGGTCGCGGCGCTCGTGCGGCTCGCCCAGGCGCGCCCGGGCTGAGACGGCCCGTCAGCGGCCGAAGACCCTCGCGAGGAATCCCGTCGGGGGTGCGTCGTCGTGGCCGCCGCACCACTGCCCGGCCGGTATCTGCGCCTTGACGGCGTCGACGTGCTCGCCGCAGCCAGCCCAGGTCGTCTTGCCGCAGGTCGCGCAGGGGGTGGGGTAACACACAGGAGTCTCCTTCGGTCGTGGGGTTCGGTGCGTCGCGCCCGGTCAGGCGAGCATGAGGAAGAGTCGTTCGAGCTCCTCCGGGGTGAGGCGCTCGGTTTCGGCCGCGTCGCCGGGCTCCGCGAGGCAGTCGCGCATCGCCGTCGAGACGATCGTGAACCCCGCGCGGTCCAGGGCACTGGACACCGCGGCGAGCTGCGTGACGACGTCGCGGCACGAGCCGCCGCGCTCGACCGCCGCGATGACGGCGTCGAGCTGACCACGGGCACGCCGCAGCCGGTTCAGGATCCGCTTCTGGGCCTGGGCATCGGGGGTCATCGGACCAGCACCTCCTGGGGGCGTCGTCGCGGACGAGGCGGTCCGCCGCGGCCGCGCCGAGGGCGGCGCGCAGCGTCAGCATGCCGCCCGACAGCGACGCCGAGTCGAGGCCCGCCTGCGCGAGCACGCGGTGGGCGATGTGGGCGCGCACGCCCGACTGGCAGATGACCCGCACGGGCCGACCCGCGGCGTCGTCGCGCACCTCGTCGAGCCGCTCGCGCAGCTCGGTGTGCGGCACGTTGAGCGCGCCCGGCAGGTGCCCGGTCGCGAACTCGGCCGGGGACCGCACGTCCAGCACCAGCGACGACGCGACGACGTCGTCCAGGTCCGCGGCGTGCCACAGGCGCAGGGTGCCGTCGAGCACGTTGGCCGCGACCATGCCGGCGAGGTTGACCGGGTCCTTCGCGGCGCCGAACGGCGGGGCGTAGGCGAGGTCGAGGTCGATCAGGTCCTCGATCGTGAGCCCGCCGCGGATCGCCGTGGCGAGCACGTCGAGACGTTTGTCCACACCGTCCTCCCCTGCGGCCTGGGCGCCCAGGATGCGTCCGTCGTCGTCGAAGTGGACGACGAGGTGCACGGCCGTGGCGCCCGGGTACCACCCGGCGTGCTGCTGCGGGTGCAGGTGGATGGTGTGGTGCGCGACGCCCGCGCTCGCCAGCTCCGCGCTGCGCGCGCCGGTCAGGCCCGCGGCGAGCCGGCCCACGCGCACGACGGCGGTGCCGAGCGCCGTCGGGAGCGGCCGGGCGCGCTCGGGGCGCAGGATCGCGTCGGCGACCTGGCGCCCCGCCCGGTTGGCCGGGCCGGCGAGCGGCACCGGGCGCCGCGCCCCGGTCGTGGCTGCTGTGGACACGACGGCGTCACCGGCGGCCCACACGTGCGGGAGGCTGGTGCGGCCGTGGTCGTCGACGACGATCGCGCCGCCTTCGGTGGCCACACCGGCGGCCGCGAAGACCTCGGTCTCGGGGCGGACGCCCACGGAGAGGACCACGAGGTCCGCCTCGATGCGGGTGCCGTCGTCGAGGACGACGACGGCCGGGTCCGGGCGGCCGGGTGCGGGGACGCTCTCAGGCGCCGAGGCCGTCGTGAGCCCGGTCGCGCGGACCCCGGTGCGGACCGTGACCGCGAGACGGGCCAGCTCCTCGGAGACGAGGGCGGCCAGCTCGGGCTCCAGCGGGGGCAGCACCTGGGGGGCGGCCTCGACCAGCGAGACCTGCATGCCTGCCGCGGCGAGCTGCTCGGCGGCCTCCAGGCCGATGAACCCGGCGCCCAGCACCACGGCGCGGCGGGCGCCGGCGTCGACCCAGCGGCGGATGGTGACGGCGTCGGGCACGGTGCGCAGCGTGCGTACGCACGGCGCGTCGAGTCCGGGCAGGGGCGGGCGCACCGCGCGCGCGCCCGGGGCCAGCACGAGCGCGTCGTACCCGATCGACTCCTCGCCGTGCGGCGTGCGGACCCGCACGGTGCGCGCCTCGGCGTCGAGGCCGATCACGTCGTGCCCCGTGCGCACGTCGAGGCGGAGCGCGGCCTGCAGCGAGGCGGGGGTCTGGACGAGCAGGCCGTCGGCCGAGGGGATCTCGCCGCCCACGTGGTACGGGAGCCCGCAGCCGGCGAAGGAGACGTGCTCGCCGCGTTCGAGGACGACGATCTCGGCGGACTCGTCGAGGCGGCGCGCTCGGGCCGCGGCACTCATTCCGGCGGCGACACCGCCGACGATGACGATCTTCATGCAAGCAGTATACCCCCCAGGGTTTATACCGTGGGGGGTATTACCCGGAAAAGTCAGATCACCCGCAGGAACACCGGGTTCGACTGCCAGAGATGGCTCGTGCGGACGGTCTCACCCGGCCGCGTGGCCTCGATCTGGCGGCCACCGCCGAGGTAGATCGTCACGTGACCCGGCGACCAGATGATGTCGCCCGGCCGCGCGTCCGCTCGCGAGATGCGCTGCGTGAGCGCCGAGTCACGGATGCGCGTCGACTGGTGCGGCAGGTTGACGCCGATCTGGCGGAAGACGTGGACGAGCAGCCCCGAGCAGTCGAACCCGACCGCCGGGTTCGAGCTGCCGAAGACGTAGGGCACGCCGATGTACCGCATCGCGATGCTCGCGGCCGCCGAACGCGCCCCGGTCACAGGGGCCGGGCGCTCCGCGGTGCGCGAGGCGGCCGCCGCGCGGGCCGGCTGCGGGCGCGGTGCGGGCGGCGGCGGCGCGGGCGTGACCTCGATGGTCGCCACGACGTCGTCGTCCTCCATGCGCTCGACGTCGATGCGCGTCTGCTCGGGCACGACGACCGTGGGCGCCGCGCTCAGCGCGACGACGGCCTGCTCGGTGAGCTTCTCGACCCGCGTGGCGAGGTCGAGGGACTCGCCCCGGCCGCCGCCTGCGCGCGCCTCGGCCAGGCGGATCGCGTCGGAGGCCGCACCCGGTCCGTCGGCGGTGACCGCGGGCAGGGACTCCAGGCGCAGCCCGGCCTCACCGGAGGTCTCCCCCCGAGCGGCTCGGCACCCGCGGGCGCGATGGCCGAGAACGCGATGCCCCCGGCCGTGGCGACGACGACGGCACTGCGCCCCGCCCCCCTGGGAGCCTCGACGGCGACGGCACGGATCGCGCCGGTCAGGGTCGACAGCGGGGCGCGCTCGACGCGGTGGCGTGCGGTGTGGCGTGAGTTCACGGAAATCCTCGATGCCGCAGATCGGGAAAGGGTGCGGCAGGCGGCGTGCAGTCCCACGCCATTCGTGTGCCCCGACCGTAGGCAAGGGTGGTGGGGTCCCCGCGAACCGATGGCGTATCCCGATCGCTGGCAAGTCGATGATCGACCGTTGACCCCTCCCAAACCCGCTCATGACTCCCTTGGCTGGGGAGGGGTGGCCGGTCGGCAGTCCGTCGTCAGGTCGGCCGCCCGGGCTGCCGCGCAGACGACGGACTGCCGACCTGACCGGGGGTCAGGGCAGGAGGGTGTGGAGGGCGGCGGCGAACTCCTCGGGCTTGCCGTGCTGGCCGTACTCGCCGCCCATGAAGGCGCCGTGGTCGCCAGGGAGCTCCACCACCGGGAGGTCCAGCTCCTCGGCCAGGGCACGCGCCGCGCGGGCGGCCATCGTCCCGCCCGACTCGGCGCCCACCGCGGGGACGATCTGCGTCGACGCCGCACGCACGGCCGCGAAGGCGGGCACCCAGTGCTGCATGGTGCGCATGTTGACGCCCAGCAGGGCGTCGCCGCGCACGCCGTCGTCGGCCGTGGGCAAGCCGAACTGCGCCGGGTCCGGGGCCGGCAGGTCGAGGAAGTCCGGGGTCAGCTCGCCCTGCGCCGAGACGAGCACGAAGAACTTCGCCATCGCGGCGCCGAACCCCCGCGACTCGTATGTCACGTGCACGTCGTCCATCGCCGCCGCGACCACGTCGCCGTCGGGCAGCACCGGGGCCAGCGGCGGCTCGTGCAGCACCGCGCGCACCAGGTCGCGCGGGAACTGCTGCACCCAGGCCAGCCCGTCGACGGCGCCGCCGCTGTTGCCGAAGAAGTCGTACGGCCCCAGCCCCACGGCCTGCCCGATGGCGTGCAGCGCCACACCCCGCGTCAGCGGGTCCGGGTGGTGACCGGGCGTGATCGTGCTGCGGTCCATGCCGGGCGGGTCGTAGGTGACGACGGTCCGGTCGGCGAAGTGGCTCACGAGCGTGGCGAACCCGGCGGCGCCCATGGGGCTGCCGACCACGAACAGCGGCCGGGCAGCCGAGGGCTCGGCGGGCACGTGGACGTCGTAGGTCAGGACGGCTCCGGGGACGTCGAGGGTGACGGTCTTCGTGGCGGGCACGGCAGGCTCCTTCGGGTGGGACGGGGAACGGTGCGGTAGACCGCGGCGCGATGCTGGACTCATCGTCACCCCCACGGCCCTCGGCCGCAGGCCCGGCCGTCACGTACGCCGCCGGGCAGGCAGCGCCGGTACCCGCTGCCGGGTGCCGGGCGCTCGCCGCGGCGTCGTGCGCGTCCGTAGGATCGATTCGACCCTGACGGCCACAGCCCGCGGGCACCCCGACCGCCCGCCGCCTGCGCGGGCACCATCCCCCGCCGGGAGGCACCCTCGTGACCGTGACACCCTCGCAGACCTCCCCGCCCGGCACCTCCGGTCCAGGCATCGTCGACCCGCGGCGCGCGACGGTGATCCTCGTCGCGATGGCCGTCTCGACGTTCCTGTTCGTGCTGGTCGAAGGCCTGCCGAGCGGCCTGCTCACCATGATGGCGCCCGACCTCGGCACGACGACGTCGCGCATCGGCCTGCTTGTGACCGGCTACGCGCTCGTGGTGCTCGTCGCGACGGTGCCCCTCGCGCACTGGACCAAACGCATCCCACGCCGGTGGGTGCTGTCGGCCACGGTGGGGCTGGCCGCCGTCGCGACGCTGTGGGCCGGCCTGGCCGGCAGCTACGAGTCGGTGCTCGCCGCCCGCCTGGTCACGGCACTCGCCCAGGCGCTGTTCTGGGTGGCCGTGATCCCCGGAACCCTCGGTCTGTTCCCGCCGCGTGTGCGCGGGCGCGTCATGGCGCGCCTGGCGCTCGGCAACTCGCTCGCCCCCGTGCTCGGCATCCCGGCCGGCACGTGGCTCGGCGAGCACACCACCTGGCGGGCCGCGTTCTGGGCGGTCGCGGCCCTGTCGCTGGTGATCTTCGTGATCGTCATCGTGCTGTTCCCGACGGTCAAGCCGTCGGAAGGCGGGGCCTCGCGCGCCCCGTTCCCGAGCCGGCGCCGCCTCGGGTTCCAGCTCGTGGCGACGGCGCTCATCGTCACCGGGGCGTTCGGGCTCATCACGTTCGTGACCCAGCTCCTGCAGGACGTCGCGGGGTACGCCCGGGCCGACATGCCGTGGCTGCTCGCGATCCAGGGCGGTGCGGGCGTCGTCGGCGCGCTCGTCGTGGGGCGGGTCCTCGACCGGCACTCGTGGGGGTCGCTCGCCACGGCGATCGCCGTGGTCACCGTCGCGCAGGTCCTGCTGTGGGCGTTCAGCCCGAACCACCTGGCCGCCGTCGCGGGCCTGATCCTGTTCGGCGGAGCGTTCGCCACCATCCCGCCCGCGCTGTCCCACCGCGTGATGCTGGTCGCCCCGGGATCCACCGACATGAGCGTCGCGGTGTCCTCGGCCACCTTCAACCTCGGCATCGCGGCCGGGTCGGGCCTCGGCGCGGCCCTGACGGCGACGGTCGGCGTGCGCGCGGTGCCCCTCATGGGTTCCGGGCTCGCGCTCCTGGCGCTCGTCGCGGTGATCGCGGAGAACCGCTTCAACCCACCCCTGCCGGCACACCGCCAGGCCATCGACGACGCCCTCACCGCGGAGCCACGGTGATCGCCGACGACGCCCGGTGCCCGTGCCTGTCCGGGCTCCCGTTCGGCGAGTGCTGCGCGCCCGTCCTGCGCGGCACACGGGTCGCGGCCACCGCGGAGGCGCTCATGCGGTCGCGGTACAGCGCGTTCGCCGTGGGCGACGTCGCCTGGCTGCGCGCCTCGTGGCACCCCGGCACCCGCCCGGCGACGCTCGACCTCGACGACGACGTCGCCTGGCGCCGCCTCGACATCCTCGCGGTACACGCAGGCGGACCGTTCGACGACGCAGGCGAGGTCGAGTTCGCGGCGTCGTGGCGCAACCCGGTCACGGGCGAGCGGGGGCGCCTGCACGAGAGGAGCCGGTTCGTGCGCGAGAACGGCCGATGGCTCTACGTGGACGGCGACGTCGCCACCTGAGCCGCGGGTTCCGGCACCACCCGGTACCTCAGGCAGGTGCGCGCACCGACCTCCTGGACGCTCAGCTTCTCCAGCCGTGCGGGCGGGTCGCCGTCGAACAGGCGCAGCCCGCCGCCGAACAGGATCGGCATGACGTCCACCGCGAGCTCGTCGACGAGCCCCGCCGCCAGGAGCTGGCGGAACACGTCCGCGCCGCCGATGAACGTCACGTCCCGCTCCCCTGCCGCCTCGACCGCCTGCCGCACGGCGGCCGGGACGCCGTCCGTCACGAAGGTGACCCACAGCCGCTCGTTGCGTGCAGGCGCGACCTGCGGCGGGGCGTGCGTCACGACGAAGACCGGCACCTGGAACTCGTAGTCCACGGCATAGCTGTCCGGGTCCGCGGCAAGGTCGAACGTGCGCCGGCCCATGAGCACCGCACCCGTCTCGGCCTGCAGCGCCCGCATGTACGCGCTGTCCCTCAGCTCGGCGTGGTCGGCGTACAACGCCTCGAACCTGCCCGCCGAGTCCTGCATGAACCCGTCGAGCGACACCGTCGCCCCCGCGACCACCTTGGCCATGACGCCCTCCCCGCGCTGCCTGACGATGCCTCGTCTGGGCACCGACCCGTCCGGGCACCGCCTTTTCGGGCACTGCCGGTGCGGGCACTGCCCGTCCGAGCCCGTCCGAGAGCAAGACCGGGTCAGGCTCCGCGAATCATCGGTCCTCCCTGCCGTTCCGCGGTCCCTCCCCCACGAGTCGGGCGAACGCGCTGAGTTGCGCCAGCGCCGCCGGCGTCGTCGGCAGGTGGTCGAGCAGGGCCGGGCTCCACACGAGCCAGGCGGCCCACTGCGCGCGCGAGATCGCCACGTTGAGCCGGTTCTTCATCAGCAGGAACTCCATGCCGCGCGGCACCTCACCCGCGTCGGACGCCGCGAGGGTGACGATCGCGACCGCGGCCTCCTGACCCTGGAACTTGTCGACGGTGCCGACGCGCGCCGCACCCAGCCTCGCACCGTCGAGCGCCGCCCGCACGCACAGCACCTGCGCGTTGTAGGGGGTCACCACCACGACGTCCGCCGGCGTCAGCGCACGCCCTGTGTCCTCGGGCCCGGTGCGCCACCACCGGCCGACGACGGAGCGGACGATCTCGACAACGGCCTGCGCCTCCTCGGGCGACTCGGTCGACCGCCCCGCGTGCCGCACCGGGTGGACGTGCAGGCCCGGCGTGACGCCGTCGAGCGCGCGCAGCGACGCCGTCGGGTGCGAATGCAGCCGGCCCTCGTAGGACAGCTCCGACACGGGCTGCGAGACCGCCGGATGCATACGGCGGCTCGCGGCGAGGAAGTAGCCCAGCCCGGTGGGCAGCACGTCGTGCCCGTCGGCGAGCCAGCCCAGCGCCGAGGTGTCGACCGGCTCCGGATGCGTGCCCTGCGACACCTGCGGAAGCTGCTGCGGGTCGCCCAGCAGGAGCAGGTTGCGTGCCGCGACAGCCGCGGCGATCGTCGTGCCCAGCGAGTACTGCCCCGCCTCGTCGACCACGAGCAGGTCGAGCGAGCGCCGCCCGACGCGACCCGGGTTCGCGAAGTCCCAGGCAGTGCCGCCCAGCACGAACCCGCTGGTGGCGCGCTCGGCGCAGAACTCGGCGTACCGCGTGCGCGGCACCGCGGTGAACGCCGGGCCCGCCTCCGGGTCGTTCGGCTCCTTGCCCACCAGCGCCGGGTCGAGGCCCGCCCGCACGACGCCGTCGAGCACGTTCTCCACCACCGCATGGGACTGCGCGACGACGCCGATCCGCCAGTGGTACCGCTCGACGAGGGTGCGGACCACGTGTCCGGCCAGGTACGTCTTGCCCGTGCCGGGCGGACCCTGCACGGCAAGGTAGGAGTCGTCGAGGTCGCGCAGCGTCGCCACCACGGCCCCGTGGAGGTCGTCCTCGCCGTCGGGTCCGGGGCGTACCGGCGCGAGCCCGCCCGCGCGCGTGCGCGGGGCGGCACGGCGCAGCAGGTCGACGACGGCGTCGCGCGGCCACACCGCGGCGGCCAGGAGGCCGCTCTCCGGGGACGGTCGCGATGCGGGCGCGCCGACGGCCGACCCCACCGGCGCCGGGGTGCCGGCCGCGAGCGGCGTCGTCTCCGCAGGTGCCGCCGCCTCCCGGCGTCCCGCAGGCCCGACCCCGCCGACGCTCGCAGGCCCGACCCCGCCGACGCTCGCGGGTTCGACCGCGTCCGCGAGCGCCGTCGCCCACTCGGCGATGGCCCCGACCTGTGCCCCCGCGTTCGGCGGCGGGCCGGGCGTCAGCGCGCTCGGCGTGTCCGCGTGCCCCTCGGCGCCTTGGGGCAGTGTCTCGGTGACGACCACGGTGGCGTCGTCGATCACCTCGGTCACACCCACTCCCCGCGCCGAGCGCGCGCCTGGGTCGGACGCGGCGTCGGGGTACGGGCCCGGGTCCTCGTAGAGCAGGTATGGGCGGGAGCCCACGACGGGGCGGCTGCCGGGCCCCCACTCGCCCCGCAGTTCCAGCACGCGCCGGTCGGTCCGCTGACCCTTGTCGCGGAACCAGTCGCGCAGCACGCGCACGCCGTCGACGCGCATGACGTCACGCGTGCCTTCCCAGTCGGCGAGCGGTTCGACGAGCCGTGAGAAGTGCCCCCACCAGAACGACTTCTGCTCGCGGCGGTGGTAGTCGATCGCCGCGGCGGCGAGGCCGAGCGCACGCTGGTCGGCGGTGCGGTGCGGGTCCATCGGGTCGCCCGCGAGCGCCGCGAGGCGGGCCGCGAGCGGCGATGCCTCGACCTCGGGGCCGGGAGCGGCCTCGGCCTCGGGTGCGGGGCGGACGCCGTGCTCGTGCGCGAGCCGCAGGAGCCAGTCGCGCAGCCGGAGGGTCGAGCGGCAGTCGTACGTGTTGTAGTCGGCGATGGCGTCGAGCAGCGCCCGACCCTGGGCGGCGTCGCCGCGCTCGACGGCGGCGCGCGCCGCGGCGTACTCGTCGATCGACGCGGCCGCCGTCTGTACCTCGCCGGCCCGCAGGTCGTCGCCCATGTAGAGCGGTTCGAGCTTCTTGATGGAGTAGGACCGGCTGCCCACGCGCACCGTGCGCCGCACCACGGGGTACAGGTCGACGAGCACGTGCTCGCGCAGCACCTGGTCGACCTCGTGCTCGCCGACGCCGTGCCGGGCCGCGAGCGCCAGCAGGTGGGTGCGCTCGTAGGAGGCGTAGTGGTAGACGTGCAGGCCGGGGTGCCGGCGGCGTCGTTCGCGCAGGTAGTCGAGGAACCCGAGCAGCGCCTGCTTCTCCTGCTCGAAGCTGTGCGCCCACCACGCGCGGAACGTGCCGTCGGCCTCGACGAGCCCGAACAGGTAGTCGAGCCCCCAGCGCGTCCCGTCGCCCTCGGTGTAGAGGGGGTCGCCCTCGAAGTCGAAGAACACGTCCCCGGCGTCGGGTTCGGGGATCACGGCCAGGCCGCTCGCGTCGACCACGCGCACGGCGGGGGCGGGGTGGCTCCCTGCCGCCTTGCCGGCCTCGCGCTCGCTCTCGACCTGGAGCGCGGCCTGCTCACGCAGCCCGGCCAGCGTCGTCACGGCGATGCCCTCGACGGGGCCCGTCGACGCCGCCAGCGCGTCGATGGTCGTGACGCCGGCCTGGGCGAGGCGGTCGCGCTGCCCGCGGCGCAACCCGGCGACGAGCAGCACGTCGCGGTGTGCGGTCGCCTCGGCGTCGCACACGGTGCAGCGACCGCACACCGCCCAGCGCGGGTCGCCCCATGCGGCAGGCCCGGGATCGGCGAGGTGCGTGGTCACGAGCCGTTCGAGGTGGGCGCGCCGCAGCCGGTAGACGGGTTCGACGTCGGCGAGCCGGTGGGTGCTGACCGTCCCGTCGCCGAGGATGAGGTCGACGTCGTCGTCCACCGGCACGCCGAGGGCTCGCAGTCGCACCGCGTAGGCGGCGAGCTGGAGCAGCGCGGTGACGCGTGCGTGCCGCGCGAGCTTGGAGTCCTGGATGCGGTATCGCCCGTCGGGCCGGCGCACGACGAAGTCGGCGAACCCGACGAACCCGGGCCGCGCCGGCCCCTGGCCGCTCTCGTCCGCGCCGCCCGGTGGCTCGGCGAACACCGCCTGGTAGACGACGTCGGCATCGGCCGCGAACGCGGCGCGCGTCGCGTCCACCGCCGCGGCGACGGCGTCGGGATCGTGCAGCGCGGGCCGTTCGACGGTGACGACGCCGCCACGGCCGGCCGAGGCCCGGCGCGCGGCGCCGAACTGCTCCTCGTAGTCGCGCAGCACGCGCACCTCGTGCTCGGTGCCGAGCGTCGCCGTGCGCGCGAGCATCGGGTCCGGTGCGGCCGTCTGTTCGGCGAGCCGTCCGAGCCGCGCGTCGAGCGTGCGCAGGAAGGCCAGCTCGCAGGTCGCGGCGGCCGTGAGGTCGCTCGCGGACAGCACCAGGCCGACGTCGGTCAGGTACATGCGCCACACCGGCCGGGCACGCACCGAGATTTCGTGCGGACGTCATCTGGAGGTCGCCCGCCCGCCACCGCGGCATGGCTACCGTCGGGTGGTCGGACAACTCTCGAAGGGACCACGATGACCCTCACTCTCACGCTCGTACGGCACGGGCAGACGCACTTCAACGCTCGATCGATCTTGCAGGGATCCTCCAACTCGCCACTGACACGCACGGGGCGCGCGGGCGTGCGCACCACGGCCCGCCACCTCGCGGCGTCGGACTTCACCGCGGCCTACGCCTCGCCGTCGGGCCGCGCGGTCACGACGGCCGTCGAGATCCTGCACCACCACCCGGACCTGCGGCTGCAGGTCGACACGGACCTGCGCGAGCTCGACTTCGGCCGGTTCGAGCGTCGCCCCGAGCGCGAGCTCGAGGCCGTCGAGCCGTGGTCGCGGCTCGTCCCGGCGGTGCTCGCCGGACACCACCCCGGGCTGCCGGACGGTGAGTCGGGTGCCGCGTTCATGAGCCGCGTCTCCGGCGTCTTCGAGCGCATCGCCGCCGCGCACCCCCAGGGCGAGGTGCTCGTCGTCGGGCACGGGCTCGCCCTGGCCGCGTACCTGTGGACGATCAGCCCGGGCCCGCTGGCCGTGCTGCCCAACGCCTCGGTGTCGACGGTGCGGGTCACCGACGGCGTGCCCGAGGTGGTCGAGGCCGGCCTCGACGTCGCGGGTCACGGTGGCCTGGCGGCACGCTCGACCTTGCCGACCGCGCCGACCTTGCCGACCACGCCCACCACCACGCCCACCGCCCCGGTCAGCGCCCCGCTTCCGGCCTGACGTCCTGCGGGTGGGCCGGGGCGCCGGGCTGTGGCTCGCCGCCCCGGCGTGCCCGCAGCACTAGCGCGACCGCGGCGGCCCCGACGAGCCCGCCGGCACCGTTGAGCACGACGTCCTGCACCGTCGAGACGCGCCCCGGGATGAAGAGCTGGGCGGTCTCGATGGCGACCGAGAACGCGGTCCCCGCCGCCGTCACGGCAGCCCAGACCGCCCCGAGCGACCACCGCCGTCGCGCGTGCGCGAGCAGCCAGGCACCCAGCACGCCGAACGGCAGGAACATCACGACGTTCGACGCCGCCTCGAGAAACCCGACGTCGATCTTCACCCCCGCCCGGCCCAGCGCGGCCACCACCGCCGCAGCCCACCCGGGCACGGAGGTCTGCTCGAGCTGCGGCCACAGCGTCAACCCGAGCACCGCAACGAGATACCCCGCCAGCACCCTCGACCCCCAACGCACGCCCCATACCTTAGGTCGGCGCTCCAGTTCGAGCCTCCGTCGAGCTGTTCGAGCACCCGGGCGCTCGAAGCTCCGGCGAATGCTCGAACTCACCGCCTACGCTGGCCCCGTGCTGCCTCCGTTCGCGTCTGACAACTACGCTCCTGCGCATCCCGAGGTGGTCGCCGCGATCGCGGCGGCCAACGACGGGTACGCCGTCGCCTACGGGGACGACCCCTGGAGCGCACGGCTCGGTGAGCGGGTCCGGGAGGTGTTCGGCACGGGCGCGACCGCGTTCCCGGTGCTCAACGGCACGGGGGCCAACGTCGTGGCGCTCATGGCGACGACGTCGCGCTGGGCCGGGGTGGTCGCCTCCGACGTCGCGCACATCCACACCGACGAGAACGGCGCCCCCGAACGCGTCGGCGGCCTCAAGCTGCTGACCCGCCCCACCACGCACGGCCGCCTCACGGTCGCCGACGTCGAGGCGTGGGCCGACGAGCTCGGCGACGTCCACCGCGCGCAACCCGCCGTGCTCACGCTCACGCAGGCCACCGAGCTCGGCACCGTGTACCGGCCCGACGACGTGCGCGCGCTCACCGAGGCCGCGCACGCCCTGGGCCTCGCCGTGCACGTCGACGGGTCGCGCCTGGCCAATGCGGCGGCGTTCCTCGGCACCGGGCTGCGGGAGCTGACCACCGACGTCGGCGTCGACATCGTCTCGCTGGGCGCCGCGAAGAACGGCGGCCTGCTGGGCGAGGCCGTCGTCGTGCTGGGCCCCGACGACGCGCCCACCCCCGGCGCGGCCGCCGCACGCCGGGCGGCGGCCGAGGCCGTGCCCTACCTGCGCAAGTCGACCATGCAGCTCGCGTCGAAGACCCGGTTCGTCAGCGCACAGCTCCTGACGATGCTCGACGACGACGCCGGGAGCCCCCTGTGGCGCCGCAACGCGACGGCCGCGAACGCCGCCGCGGCCCGCCTGCGCAGGGGCGTCGAGGCGCTCGGAGGCGACGTGCGCGTCACGCGGCCCACCGAGGCCAACGCCGTCTTCGCCACGCTCCCCCGCGGCGCGGCCGACCGGCTGCGCGAGCGGTCCCGGTTCTACGACTGGGCCGACGGCGAGTCCCCCGGCCGCGTCGAGGTGCGCTGGATGTGCTCGTGGGCCACCACCGACCGGGACGTGGACGGGTTCCTCGTCGCGCTCGCGGAGTCGCTCTGAGCCGGTGCCGCGGTCCCTCCCACAGGGGCGCGCCTCCGGTGACCGGGCCGCCGGGCGACGGCGGTGGACGTCGGTCCACGGCCCCGCCCCAGACGGGTTACCGTCGGTCCATGAGCCACGAACGCCACATCGCGTCCGCCTCCACCTTCGTCGCCGAGCCGCCCGAGCGCGTGTGGGCAGAGCTGCTGCACCCGGGTGCCCGCTGGGTGCTGGGCGCCAACATCGAGTCCGACTTCCAGGTCGGCAGCCCGGTCACGTTCGAGGGCCACTTCTTCGGCAGGCAGTTCGAGGACCACGGTACGGTGCTCGCGTTCGAGCGCCCGCGCCTGATGCACTTCACGCACTACTCGCCGCTGTCCGGTCTCCCGGACGTCCCCGAGAACTACCACGACATCCGCATCCTGCTGGAGCCGACCGACGGTGGCACCCGCATCCTCGTCGAGCAGCGCAACATCGACACCCCCGAGCACGCGCGCTCCAGCCGTGAGCAGTGGACCCAGGCCCTGACGTCGCTCGCCCACAGCGACGGGGCGCACCGGCGCTGACACGCCGCGGGTGCGGCCGCCGAGGCGTCCTGCACCGGCCGCCCCACCGGCCGCCCCACCGACCGCCCCACCGGCCGGACACGAGGGGTGCTCCCTCCCGTCCCCCGTGGTATCAAGCGGGATGGGAACCACCGCCGGCACCCTGCTCGTCACCCATCTGCGCGCCCAGGTCGCTGCGCTCGCCGCGGCCGAGTCCGACGTCGTCGCGGGCGGTCCCGAAGGGGTGCACGACGCGCGCGTCGCGATCCGCCGGGTACGCGCCGCGCTCTCCGAGATGCCTCGCCTCGTCGACGACGACGAGGTCGGCGACCTGCCGGAACGCCTGCGCGGGCTCGGCCGTGTGCTCGGGGAGCCACGTGACCTGGAGGTGCTGCTCGCCCGGATCGACGCGGCGGGCGACGACGCCGTCCGCCGCCGCGCGCACGCCACGCTGGACGCGCGGCTCGACCGTGCGCGGGCAGACGCGGTCGCGCACCTGGGGACCCCCGAGCACGCCCGGCTGCGTGCCGACCTGCGCGCCCTCGTCGCCCACCCGCCGCTGACCCGACGCACGCGGCGGCGGTGGGACGCCGAGCTGCCGCGCGGGACGCGGCGGGCGGCACGCCGGGTCGACCGGCGCGTGCGCGACGCGGCCCGGGCCGACGTCGGCGACCTGGACGACGCGCTGCACCGTGTGCGACGCGCCGCCCGCCGGGCCCGGTACGCGGCCGAGATCGTGGCGCGCGGCTCGGGCGAGGTCGCGCGCGAGGCGGTCGCGTCGGCACGCCGCTTCGAGCACGTGCAGGAGGTGCTGGGACGTCAGCACGACGGCGTCGTGCTGCGTCAGGCGCTCGCCCCGCTGCGCGCGGCCGCCGCCGAGGCGGGCGAGGACCCTGCTCCCTACGACGACCTGGCGCAGACCGACCTGGACCGTGCGACGCTCTCGCTCGCGGCGCTGGTGCTGTCGCCCTGAGGGGCGTCACGGCCTCTCGGTGGCCCCGAGGACGTCGAGCAGCCAGGCGTTCTCCTCCGCGATCTGCTCCCACCGCGCGTACCGGCCCGAGACGCCGCCGTGCCCGGCCGACATCTCGATGCGCAGCAGCGCCGGGGCGCCGGCGGCGCGCAGCCGCGCGACCCATTTCGCGGGCTCGACGTACAGCACGCGCGTGTCGTGCAGCGACGTCGTCGCGAGGATGCGCGGGTAGGCCGCGGCGCCGTCGGGGCCGGGTGGCACGTTCTCGTACGGCGAGTAGCCCTTGAGGTAGGCGTAGACGGCAGGGTCGTGCAGCGGGTCGCCCCACTCCTCCCACTCGGTGACGGTCAGCGGCAGGCTGGGGTCGAGGATCGAGGTGAGCGGGTCGACGAACGGCACGGCCGCGTGGATGCCCGCGAACAGCCCGGGTGCGAGGTTGGCCACCGCGCCCATGAGCAGACCGCCCGCGCTGCCGCCCTCGGCGGCGAGGCGCGTCGACGTCGTCCACCCGGTGTCGACGAGGTGCCGCGCGACGGCCACGAAGTCGGTGAACGTGTGGCGTTTCGCGAGCAGCTTGCCGTCGTCGTACCAGCGGCGGCCCAGCTCGCCGCCCCCGCGCACGTGCGCGACGGCGAACACGACCCCGCGGTCCAGCAGCGACAGGCGCGGCACCGAGAACCAGGGGTCGAGCGAGTACTCGTACGCCCCGTACCCGTAGAGGAGCAGGGGTGCCGGCTCGCGCACGTCGCGGCGCCGCACGAGCGAGATCGGGATCCGCGTCCCGTCGTCCGCGATCGCCCATTCGCGGCGCTGCTCGTACTGGGCCGGGTCGTAGCCGCCCAGCACGGGCTGGCGCTTGCGCAGGATGAGCTCGCCCGTCGTGAGCACCACGTCGTAGACGGCTCGGGGTGTCGTGAACGACTCGACGACGACGCGCACCAGGGGCTGGTCCGTCTCGGGCGAGGCGTCGAGCTGGACGGTCTCCAGCACGTTCCCGCCGGTGACCTCGCGCCACACGCCACGCCCTGCCGCACCGGGGGCGAAGCCGGGTGTCGCGCCGGGTGCGAGCAGCGCGTCGAGCGCGGCGACGGCCACGCGCGGTGTCGCGTCCCGCCGGTAGCTGAGGACGGCGTGCTCGGCGAACGCGTCGACCGCGTCGATCCGCACGTCGGGGTCGTGGGGCACGACGACGCGCGCGCCGTCCGCGAACGCGCCCGGCACCGACCAGCGTTCCCTCGGGCCGAGCGCGACGGCCGCGAGCTCGAAGTTCTCGGCTCCGTCGTTGTGGAGGATCAGCAGGTGGTCGCGCGAGTCCTCGACGCTGTACTCGACGCCCTCGCGGCGCGGCCAGACGGTGGCGGGAGTCGCTGTCGGCTCGTCGGCGGGGATCAGGCGCACCTCGCTGGTGAGCTTGGACGCGACCTCGACCTGCACGAACCGCCGGGAACGGGTGAGCCCGACGCCCATCCAGAACCGTTCGTCGGGCTCTTCGAGCACGAGCACGTCGTCGGCGACGGGTGTGCCGAGCCGGTGCCGCCAGGCGCGGTGGGGCCGCCACGCGTCGTCGACGGTGGTGTAGAAGACGTGCTCGCCGTCGGCGGCGAGCGCGACGCCGGGCGAGGTCCCCGGGATCTCGTCGGGCAGGTCGGCGCCGGTCGTCAGGTCGCGGAAGCGCAGCAGGTACCGTTCGTCGCCCTGGGTGTCGGTCTGGTAGGCGAGCAGCCGTTCGTCGGCGCTGATCTCGGTGCCGCCGAGCGCGAAGAACTCATGGTCGGCCGCGAGCGCGTTCTCGTCGAGCAGCACCTGTTCGCCGGGCGGTTCGGTGCCGGGTTCGAGGACGGGCGGGTCCCAGGCCGCCGGTCCGGGGGCCGCCGGCACGCGCGCGTGCACCGCGTACTGCCGGCCCTCGAGCGTGCGCGAGTAGTACCAGTGCCCGCCGAGCCGCACGGGGACCGACAGGTCGGTCTCGAGCGTGCGTTCCTTGATCTCGGTGAACAGCCGGTCGCGCAGCGGCGCCAGGTGCGCGAGCCGCGCGCGCGTCCACGCGTCCTCGGCCTCGAGGTGCGCGACGACGGCGGGGTCGTCCGCGTCGCGCAGCCACTCGTAGTCGTCGGTGACGGCATCGCCGTGGTGGGTGCGCGTCGTCGGCCTCCGCGGGGCACGGGGGGCGACGGTCGGCTCGGTCTCGGGGATGGTCGCGGGCTCGGGCACGCGGTCAGGCTACGCGGGGACGGGGACGTCGCGCGGCCTTCACCGACGGGTGACGGAGACGTTGTCCACGCGTGTGACCCAAGGGTGTATCGAACGTCACATCGGAACGTTACACTCGCGGCCACGCCCGGGCGTCTCGCCTGCATGGCCCGTTCAGTTCTGCTGAACTCCGTGCGGTGGACGTTCGGCGTTCTGGCGGGACCGACCCCTGCACCGATCCGACCACGGAGGGCCGATGACCACGGACCGACCGACCTTCGGGGACCCCCACGAGCCCCCGCCGCGCACCGCGGCGCCACGCCGTCCGCGCGCCCGCCGCGCACCGTGGCGACGCGTCCTGGCGGCCCTCGCTGCGGCCGCGGCGCCTGCGCTGATCGCCGCAGGCCCCGCGGCGGCAGCACCCGGAGACACCGGCTGCACGCCCGACGCCGTCGCGTGCGTCGCGGTGCTCGTGCTCGACGCCGACAACGCCCGCATCCCCGACGTGCACGCGACCGTCAGCGGGGACGGCTTCAGCGCCGACGTCGTCACGACCGCGGACGCCGTCACGTCCGTCGAGGTCCCCGGGCCGGGCAGCTACACCATCGAGATCGACCCGGCGACGCTGCCCGCCGACAAGCAGCTCCCCGCCGGCGCCGCGACGTCGGCCACGGTCACCGGGCAGGTCGGCTCGACAGCCCGTGCCGCGTTCCGCGTCGGCGCGGGCGCCGCCGCCCCGGCGCCGTCGCCGTCCGCGCCGTCGGCCACCGACCGCGGCCAGGCCGCCGACGACGCCCCCGCGGCCGACGGGACGGCGGAAGTACCCCAGGCCCCCGAGGGCGACGCCTCCGAGCGCGACCTGACCCTGGGCCAGGTGTGGCAGCAGGTCGGGTCCGGGCTGCGGTTCGGGCTGCTGCTCGCGCTCGCCTCGATCGGGCTCAACCTCGTCTTCGGCACCACGGGCCTGTCGAACTTCGCGCACGGCGAGCAGGTCACGTTCGGTGCCGCGCTCGGCTACCTGTCCATCAACGTCTGGGGGCTGCCCCCCTGGCTCGCCCTCCCGGCGGTGCTCGTCGCGTGCGGCGCCGCGGGCTGGGCGCAGGACGCGGGCATCTGGAAGCCGCTGCGACGGCGGGGCACACCCGTGATGCAGGCGATGATCGTGACCATCGGGCTGTCGATCGCCCTCCAGTTCCTCATCCAGATGATGATCGGCGGCAGGTCGCTGCGCGTGCTCTCGGGCAACCCCGTGCCGCTGCGCCTGGCAGGGGTCACGCTCAGCGAGGCGTCGTGGATCTCGATGGGGATCGCGGTGGTGTGCATCGCGGGCATCGCGTGGTGGCTCACCCGCACCCGCATCGGCCGCGCCACGCGAGCCGTGTCCGACAACCCGGCCCTGGCCGCCGCGACGGGTATCGAGCCCGATCGCATCATCCGGGTCGTCTGGGTCATGTCGACGTCGTTCGCCGCGCTGTCCGGCATCCTCATCGCCGTCTCGTTCGGTTCCTTCAACTGGTCGCTCGGCCTTCAGTTCCTGCTGCTGATGTTCGCCGCGGTGACCCTCGGAGGGCTCGGGACGGCTTTCGGAGCGCTCGTCGGGTCGCTCCTCATCGGCCTCGTCGTCGAGGTGTCGAACCTCGTGATCCCGAGCGACCTGCGCTACGCGTCGGCGCTCGTGATCCTCATCCTCGTGCTGCTGGTCCGGCCGCAGGGCATCCTCGGCCGCCGCGAGCGCATCGGCTGAACGGAGAACGGACATGGACGAGATCATCCGCATCCTCACGCAGGCGCTCGCCGAGCTCGTGGCACCGACGACGGCGGCGTACGCGCTCGCCGCGATCGGCCTCAACCTGCACTTCGGGTACACGGGCCTGCTCAACATGGGTCAGGCCGGGTTCATGCTCGTGGGCGCCTACGGGTTCGGCATCGCGACGATCGCGGGCGCACCGTTCGCCCTCGCGCTGCTGATCGCCGCAGCCGCGGGCACGCTGTTCGCGCTCGTCCTGGGCATCCCCACGCTCAAGCTGCGCGGCGACTACCTCGCCATCGTGACCATCTCGGCCGCCGAGATCATCCGCTGGCTCGGGCGTTCGACGGTCTTCCAGCAGTGGACCGGCGGCGCGTCGGGTCTGCTCGGCAAGTCGTACAAGGAGACGTTCCAGGCGTTGTCGTTCCTGCCCGGCGGTCGCACCGCCGTCGGGCCGCTGGACTACATCAACAACGGGTCCGACTCGTGGTGGACGCGCCTGTTCGCGTGGGCGCTGGTGCTGCTTGCCGTGCTGTTCGTCTGGCTCGCGACGCGCAGCCCGTGGGGCCGCGTGCTCAAGGGCATCCGCGAGGACGAGGACGCCGTGCGCGCCCTCGGCAAGAACGTCTACGCGATGAAGATGCAGGCGCTCGTGCTCGGCGGGGTCCTCGGCTCGCTCGCCGGGGTGCTGTACGTGCTGCCGTCCGCCATCGCGCCCGACGCCATGGGCCGCACGATGACGTTCTTCACCTGGACGGTGCTGCTGCTGGGCGGTGCCGCAACCCTCTTCGGGCCCGTGCTCGGCTCGATGTTGTTCTTCTTCGTCTACATGCTGCTGCGCACGGGCATGCGTACGGGCCTGGGCTCGTGGGTCGGGGCGACGCAGGTCGAGCAGATCGGCGGGCTGCTCGTGGGGGTCACGCTCATGCTCCTGGTCGTCTTCCGTCCGCAAGGCATCCTCGGGAACAAGAAGGAGCTGGCGTTCCATGGCCGCTGAGTCCCCCACCACCGACGCCGTGGCGGCCGCAGCCGCCGAGCCCGTGCCGGGCGCGCCCAAGCCCGACCCGATCCTCGTCGCCGACGGCGTCCAGCGCCGGTTCGGCGGCATCAAGGCCGTCGACGTCGACCACCTCGAGGTGCAGCGCGGCGCCATCACGGCGCTCATCGGCCCCAACGGGGCCGGCAAGACGACGCTGTTCAACCTGCTCACGGGGTTCGACCGCGCCGAGCACGGCACGTGGTCGTTCGACGGCAGGCCCATCGCCGGCAAGTCCGGGGCCACCGTGGCCCGGGCGGGCATGGTGCGCACGTTCCAGCTCACCAAGGCGCTGTCGCGGCTCACGGTGCTCCAGAACATGCTGCTCGCCTCGCCGCGCCACCCCGGCGAGCGGTTCTGGCTGTCGTGGCTGCCGTTCACATGGCGCGCGCACGAGAAGGCCGCCGAGGCCAAGGCGCTGGAGATTCTCGAGCGCTTCAAGCTCGACACCAAGAAGGACGACTTCGCCGGCTCGCTCTCGGGCGGCCAGCGCAAGCTGCTGGAGATGGCGCGGGCGCTCATGACCGACCCGACCATGATCATGCTCGACGAGCCGATGGCCGGGGTGAACCCCGCGCTGGTCCAGTCGCTGCTGGACCACGTCCGCGCGCTGCGCGAGGAGGGCATGACGGTGCTGTTCGTCGAGCACGACATGCACGCCGTGCGCCACGTCTCCGACTGGGTCGTCGTCATGGCCGAGGGGCGCGTGGTGGCCGAGGGTCCGCCGTCGAGCGTCATGCACGACCCGGCCGTGGTGGACGCCTACCTGGGCGCGCACCACGACACCGACCTGGGGGACGACGCGCTGCTGGACCCGGCGGTCCTCGCCCGGCTGGCGCGCGAGGAGGAGGACCGATGAGCGACAAGAGCACCGCGCTGCTGCGCGCCGACACCCTCGTGGCCGGCTACCTGCCCGGCGTCAACATCCTCAACGGGTGCTCGATCGAGGTCGCCAAGGGCGAGCTCGTGGGCATCATCGGCCCGAACGGCGCCGGCAAGTCCACGTTGCTCAAGGCGCTGTTCGGCCTCGTCCCGGTGCGTTCGGGCCGCGTGACGCTCGACGGCGACGACATCACCGGGCTGCGCGCCGACAAGCTCGTCGCGCGCGGCGTCGGGTTCGTCCCGCAGACCGCCAACGTGTTTCCCTCGCTCTCCGTCGAGGAGAACATGCGCATGGGGGTGTTCCTGCGCCCGCAGCTCTTCGCCGAGCGATGGGCGTTCATCTCCGACCTGTTCCCCACCCTCTACGACCGGCGCACCCAACGCGCCGGGGCGATGTCGGGAGGCGAGCGCCAGATGGTCGCGATGGCCCGCGCGCTCATGATGAACCCGTCGGTACTGCTGCTCGACGAGCCGTCGGCGGGCCTGTCGCCCGTGCGTCAGGACGAGACGTTCCTGCGCACCCGCATGATCAACCGCTCCGGGGTCTCGGTGATCATGGTCGAGCAGAACGCACGCCGCTGCCTGCAGATCTGCGACCGCGCCTACGTGCTCGACCAGGGAAAGGACGCCTACACGGGCACCGGCCGTCAGCTCCAGGCCGACCCGAAGGTCGTCAGCCTCTACCTGGGCACGCTCGCCCAGGAGCCCACGCCCTCCTCCTGACGCCCACCGGACGCCCGCGGGGCCCCCGCCCACCATGGGCGGGGGCCCCGTGCGCAGGCGCACGGGTGATGGCCGCAGGCGCACGTGCGACGGCCCGGGCTCCTCGTGAGGGAGCCCGGGCCGTCGGCGTCGTGGCTACTCCGAGGGCTTGCCCTCGACCGACTTCACGTAGGTGTAGGTGTTGTCGGCGCCGTACTTGTAGATGCCGATGAACGCCGACGACGGGTCGTTGTTGTCGTCGAGCGGGCCGATGCCGGACTTGCCCCGGAACGCGATCTGCTTGCCGCCCTCGAGCGCCTTGACGCCCTCCTCGTACGTCGTGACCTCCACGGCACCGTCCTCGCCGCCTGAGACGGCACGGATGTTCTCGGAGATCGTCTTGCCGTCGGTGGCGCCGCCGCGCACGGCCGCGAGGGCGATCAGCGTCGTGGCGTCGTAGGCCTCGGCCGCGTAGGAGAAGTCGTTGAGCTCACCGTTGCCGTTGGCCGTCGACCACTCCTTGAGGCGAGCCTGGAAGTCGCCGGGCGCCTGGGCCCCGGGGAGCGTGCCCTGGACGCCCTCGAGCGTGCCCGGGTCGAACTTGTCGCCGTAGTTGGTCAGGTTGCCGTCGACGAAGTACGTGGTCCCGTTGAAGTCCCAGCCCTGCCCGACGAGCTCGTTGACGATGGCGATGGTCTCCTCGAAGGCGACGATGGCGATGGCGTCGGGCTTCTGCGCGAGCAGGTCGGTCACCTGGGCGCCGAAGTTGGTCTCGCCCGGCGCGAACTCCTGCCCGGCGCCCGTGCCGCCGTAGACGGTCTCGGCGCCGCCGGCCTCGATGGCCTTCTCGATGTTGTCGCGCAGGCCGTTGCCGTAGGGCTCGTTCTGGACGAGGAACCCGACCTTGGTGTGGCCGTCGTCGAGGATCTGCGCGCCGAGTGCGGCGCCCTGCACCGTGTCGGGCGGCGACGTGCGGGCGAAGTAGGGCCCGTAGCCCGACAGGTCGGTCGCGGTGTTCGCGGGTGAGACCTCCATGACACCGGCCTCGGCGAACTGGTCGACCACGGCGAGCGACACGCCCGACGATGCGGCGCCGAGCACGGCGGAGACACCCTTGCCGATGAGGTCCGTCGCGGTGCCCCGCGCGACCGTCAGGTCGGTGGTGTCGCCCGAGTCGCCGTTCTCGACCGTGACGGGGTTGCCGAGCACGCCGCCGGCCGCGTTGATGTCGTCGACCGCCAGACCGACGCCCGCCGCCATGGGCGGGTTGAGGAACGAGAGCGTGCCGGTGACCGGCAGGATCGTGCCCAGCGCGAGCGGGTCGGCGCTGCCTCCAGAGGCGGCGTCGCTCGACGACCCCTGACTGGAACTGGCACAAGCGGCAAGGGAAAGCCCGAGGGCCGTGGCGATGGCGAGGCCCTTTGCGGCCGAAGGTCGTCCAATCATGTGTGATGCCTCCAGGGATTCACGTGCGGCGAATGCCGCATGTAGTGGCGGCGAAGATAGCCGTTGAGTGTGACGTGATCGTGTCTCGTGCGTCACAACGCGCTCATCGTGACCAGACCGTGACCATCACCGCGCCGGAACTCTCACACGCATGGCGCGAAGGGGTAGCGCCCGCGGGACCCGTCGCGTAGCGTTCTGCTTCGTTGCAGTGCCTCAGTTGTCCCGGACGGTTCCCGTCCTGCGCAGAGGGTCGCGCAGAAGATGTGTGCGGCCCGAAGCGAACCTTGTTCTACCAAGAGTTGACGACGAACACCGTGATGCACGACCTCGGACGTCGAGGTCGTCACTCTTGAAGGAGAGCAAGACATGGCTACCGGAACCGTGAAGTGGTTCAACGCGGAGAAGGGCTACGGGTTCATCGCCCCCGAGGACGGTTCTCAGGACGTCTTCGCGCACTACTCGGCCATCCAGACCAACGGCTACCGCAGCCTCGAGGAGGGTCAGCGCGTCGAGTTCGACACCGCGCAGGGCCCCAAGGGTCTGCAGGCGGAGAACATCCGCCCGCTCTGATCTCGCGGTCGGCGTGACCTCGCGTCACGCCGCACGACGATCTCAGTGCATCGCACGGCAACGGCCGGTCGCCCCTCGGGGCGGCCGGCCGTTGCCGTGTCGGCACCGGCCATCGCTCGTGCCCCGTGGCCGAGGCGGCGTCTGGACCTCGCGGTGCGTTCTCCGCCATAGTGGGCGCCGCCACAATACGAAGGAGGACGGATGCCCGCGCAGTTCAACCCTCCGCCCGGGTGGCAGGTCCCGCCCGGGTTCCGGCCCGAGCCGGGCTGGACGCCCGATCCTTCCTGGCCTCCGGCACCCGCGGGATGGGACTACTGGATCCAGGCCACGCCAACGACACCCACACCGGCGACACCCACACCGGCGACACCGCCTTCGGGCGCCACCACCGTCCTCCAGGCGGTCGACCTCCCCGCGGCGCCCCCTCCACCGGTGTCCGCGCCGCCCGCCCCCGCCTCCCCCGCACGCGCTCCGTCGCTCGTCAGGGCGCGGCCGTGCCTCTGCCCGGCGGGTCGCTGCACGCCAGGACCACCACCGCCCCGGGGACTCGGGGCGTACCGGCCGACGGCGTACCGGCCGACGACGCCCCCACCGCGCCGTCGTCGGGCCGTGCGAGCCGCCGCCCGGCAGCCGCGAGGGGCACCGCACCTGCCGCGCGCCCGCGCGCCGGCCGCATGCTCGTGGCGAGCGTCGCGCTCGCGTTCTTCGGGCTCGGGGTCATCGTGGGCGTCGTCGCCTCGGTGGTGCAGACCTCCGACGCCAACCAGGCCGTGGTCGATGCCCAGCGGGCACAGGCCGCGGTGGCCGAGGACCGCGCCGACCTCGACGCGGAGCGCACCTCCGTGATGGCCGAGAAGGAGTCCCTCACGCAACGCGAGGCCGACGTGACGCGGCGCGAGGACGCCGTCGCGCAGAAGGAGGCCCAGCAGACCTCGCGGCAGCAGCAGCTCGACGAGCAGCAGGCCACCCAGGAGGCGGCTCAGGCGGCAGCACAGGAGGCAGCACAGGAGGCAGCACGGGGGTCCGCAGCATCGGCTCCGGACCCGCAGGAGCCTCTGGACGACGCGGACCGGCAGGTCCTCAAGGCGTGCGAACAGCTCCGCCAGTCCGGCGTACGCACCCCGATCGCCAAGGGCGAACCGTTCTACTCGCGCCTGCTCGACCTGGACCGCAACGGCCTGGCCTGCGAGTAGCCGAGCGCGCGACGGCGTGCCGCACCCCGCACCGACCGAACGCAGCGGCCGACTGCGGCCGACCACGACCCGTGTCGGTCACGACCTGCCCGGCTCGCTCGTCGTGGCGGCGGGTCTCCGGCTCCCTCAGCCGTCGGCCGGGAGCCCGAGCATCCGGATCGCCTCGTTTCGCGCGGCCTCGCCCTGCGGTCCGCTCAGCAGTGACTCCAGGTGCCTGCGAGCCTGCTCGGGGAGGCGGTCGGGCGGGCACAAGGCCATGGCCACCACGACGCCGACGCCCGTCAGGCCCTCGGTCTGCGGAGCGCAGCGCACCACGACGTCGAACTCCTCGACCGTCGTGGAGGTCAGGACGAACGGCTCGCTCTCCGGCCGGCAGCCGACCGCGCCGTCCACCGTGGCCCGCTGCGCCGCGGTGTAGGCGAGGAAGACGTCACCGGGCCGGGGATCGAAGGCGGCCGGCGCCGACCCGCTCCGGACGACGGGATCCGACCCGCTGTGCACGAGCGTCGCCGGGTCGTCGGGCGCGATCACGGCCCGACCCCGCAGCGTCCGGACGCCGTCGGGGATGAGCGGGTGACGCAGCTCGCGTGCGCGGTTCAGGACCACGGTCCGGTACCAGCCGGGGGCCGTGCGGGCGAGGACGTGCACCCACGGGGACCCGTCGTCCGGTCGCACGTCCGCCCAGGCGCCCGGACGCCCGTCGGCCGCGACCTCCATGCGCTGCACGCGGGACACCCACGGCTGCGGCTCGCCGACCTCGCCGAACGACACGTCGAGCGCGGTCCCGTCGGGGCACAGCCGCTCCCCGGTCGCGGCGGAGCGGCCGGCCGGTTCGGACGACGGGGAGACCAGCCGCGGGCCCACCTCGGCGACGCCGATGCCGGTGAGGCCGAGCGCGAGCGCGACACCCACGCCGGTCACGGCTCGCGCGCGGCGCGCCTTGCCGCGCGCCGCGTGCAGGACGTCGTCGAGGTCGAGGGCCGACGCCGGCGCCTGGGCGGTCGCACGACGCAGCCGCGCGGCGAGCTGCTCGTCCTGGTGGGCGGTCATCGGGAGCCTCCGGAGGTGGGTCGTTGCTGAGGTCGGGCGTGCGGCGTGGCCGGGCGCGGGTCGAGGTCGAGGATCGCGCGCAGGTGTGCGAGGCCACGTGAGGCATTGGACTTCACCGTCCCAACAGGCACGCCCAGCTCGACGGCAACCTCGGCCTCGGTCAGGTCGAGCAGGTGTCGCAGCACCACGACGCGCCGCTGCTTGAGCGGCAGCAGGAGCAGCGCCCGCACGACGGCGTCGCGGTCGTCGACCGCGGCGGTCGCGGCACGCGGGGCGTTCCCGGTCGCGCCGGGGCTGCCGTCCGGTCGCTCGGGCAGGTCCTCGGGCCCGGCGAGCACCTCCCGGCGGGTGCGGCGCCATCCGTCGATCCGCAGGTTCGCCAGGATGCGGCGCGCGTAGGCCAGGGGATCGCCGTCCCGCGCCCGTGACCACGCACGGTAGGTGCGCTCGAAGGTCTGCTGCGTGAGCTCGTCGGCGCGGTGGGCGTCGCCGCACAGCAGGTAGGCCATGCGGTGCAGCGGCTCGTGGGCCGACCGCATGAACGCCGTGAACTCGGCGTTCCGGTCGGCGTGGGTGAGCACGACGTCGATCCCGTCGTCGCCGAGCACGACGTCGATCCCGTCGTCGTCGTCGAGCACCGCGTCGGCGGCCGTCGTCGTCATACCCGGAACACGCACCGGCCGCACCGGAGGTTCCATACCGGTGGCGGCCGGCCCGGTGTCAGAACGACGTCACAACACGTGGGCGAGGAAGTCGCGCGTGCGCGGCTGGCGCGGGTCGTCGATGACCTGGGACGCCGGGCCCTCCTCGACGACGAGCCCTTGGTCCATGAAGACGACGTGATCGGCAACCTCGCGCGCGAACCCGATCTCGTGAGTCACGACGATCATCGTCATGCCCGACACCGCGAGGTCCTTCATGACGGCGAGCACCTCGCCCACGAGCTCGGGGTCGAGCGCGGACGTCGGCTCGTCGAACAGCATGAGGTCGGGGTCCATCGCCAGCGCCCGCGCGATTGCGACGCGCTGCTGCTGGCCGCCGGAGAGCTGGGCCGGGTAGTGGTTGGCCCGGTCGGCGAGCCCCACGCGGACGAGCAGCTCCTCGGCCTGGGCGCGCGCGTCCGCCTTGGACAGCCCCCGCACGCGCAGGGGGCCTCCATGACGTTCTCGAGGGCCGTCAGGTGGGGGAACAGGTGGAAGCGCTGGAACACCATGCCGATCCGGCGGCGCTGCCGCGCGATGACCTTGGGGTGCAGGCGGTGCAGCACGCCCTTGTCGTCGAGCCGGTAGCCCATGCGCTCGCCGTCGACGACGACGGAGCCCGCCGTGATGTCCTCCAGCTCGTTGATGCAGCGCAGCAGCGTCGACTTGCCCGATCCGGACGGCCCCAGGATGACGGTCACCGAGCCACGGGCGACGTCGAGGTCGATGCCGCGCAGCACGTGCACGGCGTCGTGGCCGTGGCCGAACTCCTTGTGGACGCCGCGGATCTCGACCATGCGCTCGGCGCTCATGGGGTCACCTCCAGGAAGGGGTCGTCCTTGGTGGTCCCGGCGGCCTGGATGGCCTCCTGCCGGCTGGGGCCCCCGGGTCTCGGAGGGCGACGGCCCTTGGTCTCGCTGCCGAACCCTCGGCCGTAGTACTGCTCGAGGTAGTGCTGGCCGACCATGAGGATCGAGGTGATGACCAGATACCAGATCGACGCGATGACCAGCAGCGGGATCGGCTGGTAGAGCCGGTTCCCGATGGCGTTGGTGGCGTAGAACAGCTCGAGCGTGAAGGGCACGGCGATGACCAGCGACGTCGTCTTGAGCATCGAGATGGTCTCGTTGCCGGTGGGCGGCACGATGACCCGCATGGCCTGGGGCAGCACCACACGCCGCAGGATCGTGGAGTTGCTCATCCCGAGCGCCTTGGCGGCCTCCTCCTGACCGGGGTCGACCGACGTCAGGCCGGCGCGCACGATCTCGGCGAGGTAGGCGGCCTCGTTGAAGGCCAGGCCCAGCAGCGCCGCCCAGAACGCGGTGACGACGTCCTTGGTCGAGAACGAGAAGAACTCGGGGCCGAACGGGACGCCGATGCTCAGGCGCGGGTAGAGCACCGACAGCAGCCCCCAGAAGGTGAGCTGCACCCAGACGGGCGTGCCACGGAAGAACCAGATGTAGGTCCAGCTCACCCCGCGCATCACCGGGTTGTCGGACCGGCGCATGACGGCCAGCAGCACCGCCATGACGATGGCCAGGGCCATCGACCCGACGGTGAGCACGAGCGTCCAGCCGATGCCGCGGATGACGACGATGTCACGCAGATACAGCCAGACGGTGTCCCAGCGGAACGTCGCGTTGGTGACGAGCCCGTGGAGCGCCATCGCGGCGATCACGAGGATCACGAGCGCTCCGACGACGCGCCCCGGCCGCGGAACCGGACGGGCATGGATGCGATGCGGGATCGGGTCGCTCATGCGCCGTTCCTCCGTCTCTAGCGTTGACGCCGGCGATGACGCCGACAGTGGTCAGCATGCCTGATCGGCGCGCCCAGCCGCTGCTGAGCGCGCCGATCGGCGCTGCGTGGTGCCGGGGGTCAGCCGACCTTCGGGTCGATCTCCGCCGTCGTCAGCGCGCTCTCGCCGTTGCCCCACGAGGCGAGGATCTGCTGGAGCGTGCCGTCGTCCATGAGCTTCTGCAGCGCGGCCTGCACGGCCTTGGCCATGGCGTCGTCGCCCCGGGGCACGACGACGGCCTCGGGTGCGGCGTCCCGGATGTCGCCGAGGACCTCGAGCTGGCCCTCGGTCTGCTCGACGGCGTAGGAGGTGACGGGCGAGTCGGCGTACATGGCCTGGACCTTGCCGCCCACCAGGTTGGTGGTGACGTCCGCCTGCTTCTCGTACGGCAGCAGCGTGAGCGGCGCGTCGGACGGGCAGGTGGCCTTGGTCTCCTCGAGCTCGTCCTGCTGCGTGGTGCCGGTCTGCACGCCCACCGTCAGCCCGCACAGGGAGTCGGGGTCGACGCCGTCGGGGTTGCCCTTGGCGACCGCGAACAGCGAGCCCGCCTCGAGGTAGGTGACCATGCTGACCGCCTCCAGGCGGGCGGGGGTCACGGTGAACGACGAGATGCCTGCCTCGTAGCGCGTGCCGACGCCCGGGATGATCGCGTCGAAGGTGCTCGACTGGATGTCGGGCTCCAGACCCATGAGGTGCGCGAGCGCGGTCGCGATCTCGATGTCGAAGCCGACCGGCGTCTTGCCGTCGGTGTCGACGAACTCTGCCGGGGCGTACGTGAGGTCGGAGCCGATCGTGAGCTTCCCGTCGGCGGCGACGGCCTCAGGCACGAGCGCGGCGATCGCGTCGTCCTTGGTGACGGCCGTCGGGTCGGTGCTCGCGCTCGCGCTGCCGCCCTCGGACGCGGACGTGCAGGCGGTCAGGGTGAGGGCCGCGGCGGCAGCCACCGCGACGGGAAGGACGTTCCGAGTGCGCATGATGTGCTCCGGTGAGGTGGTGTGCCTTGGGATGCATGAGTATGCACATGGTCGCAAGATTCGCCAAGCGAGTCGAGCGACCTCGGGCGGCTCAGCCGACGGTCGGGTTGAGCTCCGCCGTGGTCAGCGCGCCCTGCTCGTTGCCCCACGCGGCGGCGATCTTCGCGAGCGTGCCGTCGTCCATGAGGCGCTGGAGCGCGGCCTGCACGGCCTGCGCGAGGGCGAGGTCGTCCTTGGCGACGACGACGCCGTAGGGCGCGGCGTCCCGGATCTCGCCGAGCGTCTCGATGGCCCCGTCCGCCTGCTCGACGGCGTAGGCGACGACGGGCGAGTCGGCGTACATGGCCTGGAGCTTGCCGCCCACGAGGTTGGTGGTCACGTCGGCCTGCTTGGCGTAGGGCAGGATCTCCAGCGGGTTGTCGGCCGGGCAGGTGGCCTTGATCTCCTCCAGCTCGTCCTGCTGGACGGTGCCGGTCTGCACGCCGACGGTCAGGCCGCACAGGGAATCGGGGTCGATGGCGTCGGGGTTGCCCTTGAGGACGGCGAACTGCGACCCGGCGTCGAAGTAGCTGATCATGTTGACGGCCTGGAGGCGTTCGGCGTTGATGGTGAACGCCGAGATGCCGACCTCGTAGCGCGTGCCGATGCCGGGGATGATCGAGTCGAACTGGCTCGACTGGACGTCGGCCTCCAGGCCCATGAGCCGCGCGACCGCGTCGGCGATGTCGACGTCGAGGCCGACGGGAGTCTTGCCGTCGGTGCCGACGAACTCCAGCGGCGCGTACGTCAGTTCTGCGCCGACGGTCAGCTTGCCGTCCTCGGCGACGGCGTCCGGCACCATGGCCGCGATCTCGGCGTCCTTGGTGACGCCTGCGGCGCTCGGGGAACCGGACGACGAGGCGTCCTGCGAGGCGGACGTGCAGGCGCCGAGGGCGAGGGTGGCCACCGCGAGCGCGGCGACGGGCAAGGCGGAACGGGTGCGCATGGTGAGGCTCCGGTCTGACTGAGTTCGCTAGTGTGTGCATAAGTATGCAGATCACCGCGGCCGCAGGCCAGCCATGTCACCGCGCGATCATCACCGCGCAAGGTCCGCGAGCGCGACGTCGTGGGCGGTGATGGCCACCCGCAGCCCACCGCGCTCGACGTCGACGGCGCGCAACGCGACGCCGCCGGGCAGGTCCACCGGGATCGTCAGCGCGCTCAGCTGCGACCCCGGGCCGCGCGGCAGATCCTCGACGCCGACACTGAAACCCCGAGAAGCAGGCCGCTGACCTGCACTCCTATCGTCGAGTCGTCCACGACTCCTGGTTTCACCACGGCACCGATCTCGAGCCCGAGCGCCGACCACGTGATCGCCAGACCGTCCGGCTCACCCGGATCGGGTGCGAGCCGCAGGTCCGAGCCGAGCTGGGAGGCGAGCAGCCGCTCGACCGTGGCGAACGTCACGAGCCCGTCGGCCCGCGCCTCCTCGACCTGCCACGGGGAGCGGGGGCCGACTCCCCTCGCGTCGAGGTGGACGTCGGACACGGCCAGCCCCCGAAGGATCCCGAGTCGAGCACCCCCGTCACACGGGTGAGCCGGCCCGCGGCCAGCTGCGTGAGGAACGGAAACCCGTGGATGTCGACCCGCGCGCCCGAGACGTCGTCGCCGCCCAGCGCGACCGCCGCCGCCGCGCCACGGCCCGTGACCCACGCCGCCGCACGGTCGGCGCCCACCGCCACGGCGGCGAGCAGCGCCAGCGTGACGACGGCCGCGGCCAGCGACCTGCGCCGGTCCCCCCGCCTGCGGCCCGTCAGGTTCCGTCACCCGACCGGATGACCGGGATGCGCCCGCCGATGCCCACCATGTCGAGCACCTCGACGACGGCGTCGGAAGGCTCGCGCAGGCTGACCGGTGTCCCGGTCTCCTGCCCCAGCACGTACACCTGAAGGATGAACGCGACACCCGAGGAGTCGATGAACGAGACATCCCTGGCCTCGATGATCACCGGGACGCCCGAGACATGGGCGGCCAGCACGGCCATCGCCTCGCTCGCGGCCTCGCGCAGCGCAGCATCGACCTCACCCCACAGGGTGACGATCGTGCCCTCTGCCGTCGAGCGACAGGCGATGCCCGAGACCGTACCGGCGCGCTGACCGATCTCCTCAAGATCCACCACTTCGCTCCCTCCGCTGCTTCCGAGGCTGCGGCCGGGCGTCGTCCCCGCCCCTGCCGCGCCTGTTCGAGTGTGTCGGTTTCGACCCTCCGCGTCCAGATCAGCGTTCAGCGCGGCCACAGATCGGCCAGACACGTACGACGCCTTTGCGCAGAACGGCGCCTGTGCGTCATTCGCCGGGATTCGTCACATCCTCCACCCGGGCGCCGAGGGCGGTGATCAGGGCGTCGGCATCGAGCGTCGCCGCGACACCGTGCGCGCCTGCCCCCACCGAGACGTGCCCGGCCCCGGCGACGCGGGAGTCGGCGACGACCGGCCACGGCCGCAACGACCCGAAGGGGGTGATCGTGCCGCGTTCGTAGCCGGTGACCGCACGCGCCACCTCCTTGTCCGGCAGCGAGAGCCGCGAGACGCCCAGCGCGCGCCGCAGCCGCGGCCACGAGAGCTGACGGTCACCGGGAACAAGCACCAGCACGAAGTCGTCCTCGCCGCGGCGCACCACCAGGGTCTTGAGCAGGCGGCCCGGCTCCAGGCCGCGGGCTGCCGCGGCCTCGGCCAGCGACGACACCGGGCCGTGACGCGTGATCGTGAAGGCCACCCCCGAGGCCTCGAGCGCGCTCAGGGCACGGTGCTCCGGGCTCGGCGGCTCGTCCGGGGCGCCCGCGCGCGCCCGGCCCGGCGCAGGTCTGGGCGCGTCCGCGGCGGAACGCCGTGCCGCGGAGTCACGCGCCCCAGCCATGCCGCCGTCAGTCCTCGGGCTCCGTCGCAGACGGGATGCCCGTCGCAGGAGGCGTCGCGGGGGCGCCGGTCGGCTCGGGGGTCGGCAGCGTCGCGACCGGCCGCGACGCGGGCCCCTCGCCGAACGGTTCGGCGGGAGTCGGGCTCGGGCTCGGGCTCGGGCTCGGCGACGGCGACGGCGACGGCGACGGGTCGGCCGCACCCGGGACGCTCACGCCGCGCGACAGCACGGCGAGCACCCGGCTGCCCGCGGGAACCTCGTCGCCCGGACCGTGCCCCGGCGTGCCACCGACGACGAAGTCGAGCAGCGCACCGCGCGGTGAGTCCGCGTCAGCCCAGGTCACGTCGCCGTCGAGGCCCGCGTCCGCGAGCGCCCTCGCGACGCGCGCCACGATGTCGGCGTCCGAACGCCCCGCCAGGTCGAGCGCGGCGAGGGAGGGAAGGACGGCGGGCGCCGCCGTCGTGGGCTCGGGTGACACGGGTTCGTTCGGCGTCGGGGCGTCGGCCGGCGGGGCGTCGGCCGGCGGGGCGTCGGCCGGCGGGGCGGGTGGCGCCGCCGGTGTAGGTGCCGCCGGTCCCGGCGTCGGCTCCGGTGCCGCCGGGGAGGCCGCGGGAGCCGCGGGTGGCGCCGTCGGCTGCTGCGCCGCGCGGTACTTCGCGACGTCGGACGCCGAGAGCGCACGGTTCGGCACCGGCCCGGCGGCGAAGAACTCGAAGTGCCACGGCTCGGGCTTGGACCCGTCGGGGCGTGCCCACGACGGGTTGTCCCACCCGTAGTCGGGTGCGTTGAGCCGGAGCCAGACGTACTCGGCGGAGGTGCCGCCGCTGATCGGCGCACCCAGGTCGACGGCGAGCCCCCACCCGTGCAGCGAGTAGCCGGGCGTGGCCGCGAGGTACGGCTTGGCGACCTTGAGGGCGACCTGCGTCTCGATGGGACGGTAGGAGTCCGAGACCGGGATGGACCTGCCGAACCGCGCCTCGAACGCGGCGTTCAGCGCGGCGAGCTGTGCCGCCGCGTCGCAGCGCAGCCGCTGGCCGGGCGCGAACGGGAGCGGGCACAGCACGTCGGCCGGGATGCGGCCGTTGGCGTACCCGGCGGTGGAGGTGCCGAACCGTGCGACGACGTCGCGCAGCACCTGCGTCAGCGGGGCGACGCCAGGGGCGCCGCCCTCGACGCCGACCGACACGTGCACGGCGGCCTCCGGGTCGAGCAGCGCGGCGAGGCGCATCGCGGCCTCGACGACGTCGTCGAAGGTGATGACGGCCTGCTCGTCGGTGCCCGAGCCCGTGAGGTCGGGCACGATCGGCGCGCCGGCCTCGGGGGCCGGTGCCGGGCCGGCGGGCTCGGACGGTGGTTCGGCGGACGCCGCTGGTGTCTCGCCGGGGCCGGCAGGCGGCTGGACCGGCTCGGCACCCGGTGACGCGGGGTCAGGCGGTGTCGCAGCGTCGGCCGGCGGGCCGGCGGGCTCGGGGGCGACCACGGCGGCCGGCTCCACGAACGCCGAGGCACCGATCCCCGCGGGCGGCACGGACTGGGGCGGCTCCGGTGCGCGGACGGCGCCGGGATGCTGCGCGATGTAGCCGGTGAGCAGCATGCCGAGCTCGGCGGCGGCCTGCTCGATCTCGGGCGTCATGGTGCGCCCGCCGTCCTGAGCGGCGCGCTCCGCGGACTCCAGCAGCGCGAACACCTGGTCGAGGGTCACGGGCGCGGCCGACGTCGAGCCTCCGATCCTGCCCACGGTCACGCCGCGCGCATCGTGCGCGGGGCTGCGGCGGTGCCCGCGGACACGCGTTGCGCGTCCACGGTCGGCAGGCGGCCCGCGCCCGCCGTCGTGAGAACGCCTGCGGCGAGGAGGAGCGCGGCCCCTCCCGCGGCCATCCGCGGCAGTCGGCGCCGACCCGCGCCGGGCGCGCCGAGAGCCCTTCCTTTGAGCGACGTCCGCTTCCTGTGCTGCGGAGTTACCACGACGGAGACCTTCCCAGAGGCTGCCAGTGCCGGTGCATCGTCGCACGGGGAAAGGCCCCCGAGATGACGTGCCTGAAGCCACCCTTGCGCGATCGCACATCTGCCGCCACCCCCGTGCCCGGCAGCCCCTGGGCGCCGCGGCCTGTGGACACCGTCGCAGCCGCCCCACCGGGTGCAAACGCCCTGCTCGACGGGCCCTGCCCGACGTCGTCGCGGCACGGCGGAGGATCCTTCCGGCGGCCGGGGACAGGCATCATCGAGCGCCACGCCGCGCCGGGTCGGCGCCACCGCCGCGCCGATCTCGGCACCGGGGTCACGACGCCGCCGGGCTCCGCCGTCGGGGCCTCCGGGGCCGGGCGGCGTCGCGGCGCGACACCCCGGCGAGCCGCCCGATGACGCGACCGGGGTTCGCGAGGTCGGCGCGCGAACCGTCATGTGCGGAAAACGCCTTCGCGCACCTTGCGCCACTTGCGACAATAGGAGGTCGTGAGCACTCCACCCGTCCCCCCGCACCCCGCCGACGGCGGTTCCGGGGCCCCGCGCACCCCCGGCGCGGAGCGGGGAGACGAGCCGACCACCGGCGACGCACGTCGCGGCCAGGGCCGCCGTCGGCGCCACCAGGGCACCGGCGCGGACACGCCCGCGGCCGGCAGCCCCGGCGCGGCCCGCCCGCGACGGGCGGCGGCCGCAACCGCGGCGAGCGCAGACCCGACCGGCAACGCGGTCCCCGCCGCGTGTCGCGCGCGCACCTCGACAAGCTCGCCGCGGCCCGCGCCGCCGTCGTCGTCCCCCCGATCACCTACCCCGAGCAGCTTCCCGTCAGCGCCCGCCGGGACGACATCGCGCAGGCGATCGCCCGGCATCAGGTCGTCGTCGTCGCGGGCGAGACCGGATCGGGCAAGACGACGCAGCTCCCGAAGATCCTGCTCGACCTGGGGCGCGGGCGGGCCGGGCAGATCGGCCACACGCAGCCGCGGCGCATCGCGGCACGCAGCGTCGCCGAACGCATCGCGGAGGAATTGCAGACCACACTCGGGGAGATCGTCGGATATCAGGTGCGGTTCACCGACCAGTCGAGCGAGGGCACGCTCGTCAAGGTCATGACCGACGGCATCCTGCTGGCGCAGATCCAGCGCGACCCGGACCTGCTGGCCTACGACACCATCGTCATCGACGAGGCGCACGAGCGGTCGCTCAACATCGACTTCCTGCTCGGGTACCTGTCGCGGCTGCTGCCGCGACGGCCCGACCTCAAGGTCGTCATCACCTCCGCGACCATCGACTCGCAGCGGTTCGCGGCGCACTTCTCGCCGTCGCACCTCGCGCAGGTCGGCGGGGCGCCCGACGCCGTCGTCGACGTGCTGCCCAAGGCGGCCCCCGTCGTCGAGGTCTCGGGGCGCACCTACCCCGTCGAGATCCGCTACCGGCCGCTGGCCCCCGACGCCGACCCCGAGTCGGGGCTGCGCAAGGCGAAGGGCGAGGAGAAGGACCTCGTGACGGGCATCGTCGAGGCCTGCGACGAGCTCATGGCGTGCGGACCGGGCGACATCCTCGTGTTCCTCTCGGGCGAGCGGGAGATCCGTGACGCGCTCGACGCGCTCGAGGGCCACCTGGGCCCCCGCGCGGCCGACGCGAGGCACCCGCAGCACGTCGAGATCCTGCCGCTGTACTCGCGGCTGTCGGCCGCCGAACAGCACCGGGTGTTCTCCTCGCACCCGGGGCGCCGCATCGTGCTGTCGACCAACGTCGCCGAGACGTCCCTGACCGTCCCCGGCATCCACTACGTCGTCGACACCGGGCTCGCGCGCATCTCGCGCTACTCCAAGGCCACCAAGGTGCAACGGCTGCCGATCGAGGCCATCTCGCAGGCGTCCGCCAACCAGCGGTCGGGCCGCTCCGGGCGCGTGGCCGACGGCGTCGCGATCCGGCTGTACTCGCAGGAGGACTTCGAGGCGCGCCCCGAGTACACCGAGCCGGAGATCCTGCGCACCTCGCTCGCCTCGGTGCTGCTCCAGATGATCGCGGTGGGCGTGGTCGAGGCGCCGGGCGACGTCGCACGCTTCCCGTTCGTGGAACCGCCGGACACGCGCGCGGTGCGCGACGGCGTGACGCTCCTGCGCGAGCTCGGCGCCCTCGAGCACGCGCCCGCTGCCGACGACGCCGCCGAGCGTCCGGCGGCGCTGCTCACCGACGTCGGGCGTCAGCTCGCGCACCTGCCCATGGACCCCCGGCTGGGGCGCATGATCATCGAGGGCGCACGCCTCGGCGTCGCGCGCGAGGTCGCCGTCGTGGCCGCCGCGCTGTCGGTGCAGGATCCTCGCGAGCGCCCGGCCGAGGTGCGCGAGCGGGCCGACCAGCTGCACGCGCGGTTCGCGGACCCGACGTCCGACTTCCTGGCCTACCTCAACCTGTGGGAGTACCTGCGCGAGCAGCAGCGCGAGCTGTCCGGCTCGGCGTTCCGGCGCCTGTGCAAGGCCGAGCACCTGAACTTCCTGCGCGTGCGCGAATGGCAGGACGTCGTGAGCCAGCTCCGGCAGATGTCCAACGAGCTGGGCATCGACCTGTCCGCGCGCCCCCGCTCCACGCCGTTGTCGGAACCGCCCCGGCCGGCCGGCACGGACGCCCACGACAACGGGCAGCCGCGCACCGGCGAGCTGCGACGCGAGTGGGACGCCGAGACCCTGCACCGCGCGCTGCTGTCCGGGCTCCTGTCCCAGATCGGCATGCAGGACACGGGCGAGGTCAAGGCCTCCTCGGTCGCCCATCTCAAGGGCGAGGCGCGCGCCCGCGCCCTGCGTCAGCAGGCCAAGCGCGCCCGCAACGAGTACCTGGGGGCGCGTGGCGCCCGGTTCGCGATCTTCCCGGGCTCGCCGTTGTCCAAGAAGCCCCCGCGTGGCTCATGGCCGGCGAGCTCGTCGAGACGAGCCGCCTGTGGGCGCGCGACGTCGCACGCATCCAGCCCGAGTGGGTCGAGGCGCTCGCCGGCGACCTCGCGCGCCGCACCTACTCCGACCCGCACTGGTCGACCAAGCAGGGCGCCGCGATGGCCACCGAGAAGGTGCTGCTGTACGGCGTGCCCATCGTGACCGACCGCCCGGTGCTGTTCGCGAAGGTGGACCCGGAGGCGGCGCGCGAGATGTTCCTGCGCCACGCGCTCGTCCAGGGCGAGTGGACCACCCACCACCGGTTCTTCGCCGAGAACCGCCGCCTGCTGGAGGAGGCCGAACAGGTCGAGGCGCGTTCGCGGCAGCGCGGCCTGGTCGCCTCCGAGGACGACCTGTTCGCGTTCTACGACGAGCGCGTGCCCGCGTCCGTCGTCAGCGCCCGGCACTTCGACCGGTGGTGGTCGCGCGCCCGCCGCGAGACCCCGACCTGCTGACGTTCCGCCTCGAGGACCTCGTCGACGTCGAGGCCGTCGACCCGTCGCTGTTCCCCGAGCGGTGGACGCAGGGCGAGCTCACCCTGCCCCTCACCTACCAGTTCAGCCCGGGTCAGGACGCCGACGGCGTCACCGTGCACGTGCCCGTCTCGGTGCTCCCCCGCCTGTCGCCCGCTGGCTTCGACTGGATGGTCCCCGGTCTGCTGGACGAGCTGTGCGTCGCCACGATCCGCTCCCTGCCCAAGCCGGTGCGCGTGCAGCTCGTGCCCGCGCCCGACGTCGGCGCGTCCGTGGCGTCCTGGCTGCGCGACCACACGCCCGCCTGGGAGGACATGGCACGCGCGGGTGACATGGCCGAGCCGTTCCACGTCTCGTTCACGCGCGCGGTCCGGGCGCTGCGGGGCGTCGTCGTGCCCGACGACGCCTGGGACGACGAGCGCGTCGAGCGGTTGCCCGCCCACCTGCGGGTCACGTTCCGCGTCCTCGACGGCGCGGCGCCCGCGGGCGCGAAGGCCGCGGGCGCGAAGGGGGGCCGGGGCGGCGGCCCGGCGTCGTGCTCGACGAGTCGAAGGACCTGCTCGCCCTGCAACGCCGGCTCGCCCCGCAGGCCGAGGCGGCGGTGCGGGCGGCGGTCAAGGGTGCGGTCGGCCTCGCGCTGGAGGAGGCACGGGCGCGGTCCGCGGCCGGTGCGCAGGAGACCGCGGGCGCGACCCCGTCGGCCGGGCCGGTCCCCGCGGCGGGGCGCCGTGGCCGCGAGGGGGCGGCGCCGGGCGGCGCGCCCGCGATCGCCGAGCGCACGAACCTGACCACCTGGCCCGACGGGCTGCCCGACGGGCGCCTCCCGGACGCCGTCTCGACGGACCTCGGCGGCGGGGTTGTCGTGCGCGGCTACCCGGCACTGGTCGAGGAACCGGGGCCGAGGCACGAGGCCACGGTCGCCCTGCGCGTCCTCGCCGACGCCGCCGCGCAGCCGGCCACGCACGCGCGCGGGGTGCGCCGGCTCCTGCTCGCCGAGACGCGGCTCGTCGCTGGACGCGTGACGTCGCGCTGGACGGGCACGCAGGCGCTGACGCTCGCGGCGAGCCCGTACCGCTCCACGGACGTGCTCGCCGAGGATCTCCAGCTCGCCGCCGTGACCGCCCTGACCAGCGGCGACACCGACCTCCCGCCCGGCACCCCGCCGGGCACCGACGCCGTACAGATTCGTGATGCTGAGTCGTACAACGAGGCGAAGTCCCACGTCAGGAGGCATCTGGAGGACGAGACCTACCGCGTCGCGGGTCACGTCGTCGCCGCGCTGACCGCCTGGCGCACGCTGGAGAGCGAGGTGCGCGCGACGTCGTCGCTCGCGCTGCTCAACACGTTGCAGGACGTGCGCGAGCACGCCGCCACCCTGGTGCACGACGGGTTCGTGTCCGCCACGCCGCCCCGGCGCCTGCCGCACCTGGTGCGCTACCTGCGCGCCGCGTCGTACCGGCTGGAGAAGGCCCAGGCCGCCCCGCACCGCGACGCCGAGCTGGCCTGGCGCGTCCACGACGTCGAGGAGGCGTACGCCAAGGCGCGCACGGCCTACGCCTCCGGCCCGGCAGACCCGGCCCGCGCGGCCGAGCTCGCCGAGGTGCGCTGGCAGATCGAGGAGCTGCGCGTCAGCCTGTTCGCCCAGCAGCTCGGCACCGACGGCACGGTCAGCGAGAAGCGCATCCGCAAGGTGCTCGCACCGACAGGGTGGTGAGCGGAGCACGCGAGCGACCTACGGTTGACCGCATGGACGCATCGGAGCGCACCGCGCGGGTCACCTGGGAAGAGGGCCGCGCCGCGAACCTCGCCAACTGGGAGGAGCGCGTCCCCATCCACGAGCAGGGCTACGGCGTCGCCGGCGGTGAGCCCGCGCGCACCCTGACGCGCGTGGTCCGCGACGACCTGGCGGCGATGGCGCCCTTCCTGCCGGGAGGGTCCGTGGACGGCCTCGACCTGTGCCACCTCCAGTGCCACATCGGCACCGACACCGTCTCGTTCGCGCTCGCCGGAGCGCGGGTCACCGGCGTCGACTTCTCCCCGTCGGCCCTCGCGTCGGCGGCACGCCTCGCCGAGCGCAGCGGCGTCGCGGCGACGTGGGTCGAGACCGACGTGCTCGACGCCGCCGCCGCGGTCGAGGCCGCCCGCGGCGAGGTCTCGCCACCCGGCTTCGACGTCGTCTACACGTCGATCGGCGCGATCTGCTGGCTCGGCGACCTCGACCGCTGGGCGGCCCAGGTCGCCCGGCTCCTGCGGCCCGGCGGGCTGTTCTTCATCCGCGACGGGCATCCCGCGATGTACGCGCTCGACGAGAACGCCCCCGACCTGCGGACCGTGTTCCGCTACTTCGGCGACGGCTCCGCGCAGGTGTGGGACGACGCCGGCACGTACGCAGGCGAGGGGACGATCACCTCGACACGCACCTACGAGTGGCCGCACCCCCTGTCGGAGGTGGTCAACGCCGTCGTCGGGGCCGGCCTGCGCGTCGAACGCCTCGACGAGGGCACCGTGCTGCCGTGGCGGTTCAGCCCGCGCATGGAGGCCGTCGACGGCGGCTTCGCGTGGCCCGGCGCGGACCGCGCCCGCATGCCGGTGACCTTCTCGCTGACCGCTCGCCGGCCCCGGGGAGGCGAGCACCGGTGAGGATCACCACGGAGCGGGGCGACATCACGCGCGTCGGGGCCGACGCCGTCGTCAACGCCGCGAACACGACGCTGCTCGGCGGCGGTGGCGTCGACGGCGCGATCCACGCCGCGGCCGGTCCGGGCCTGCTCGCGGCGTGCCGCGAGCTGCGACGCTCCACGCTGCCCGGCGGGCTCCCCGTGGGCGAGGCCGTCGCGACGCCCGGCTTCGACCTGCCCGCGCGCTGGGTCATCCACACCGTCGGCCCCAACCGGCACGCGGGCGAGACCGACCCGTCGCTGCTGGCCTCGTGCTTCACCCGGTCGCTCGACGTCGCCGCGGCCCTGGGCGCGCGCAGCGTCGCGTTCCCGGCGGTCGGCGCGGGCGTCTACGGCTGGTCCCCCGACGACGCCGCGGCCGCCGCGGTAGGGGCGGTGCGGTCGTGGTCGGCGGCGCACCCCGAGCCCGTCGACGCGGTCCGGTTCGTCCTGTTCAGCGACCGTCTGCTCGACGCGTTCACGGCCGCGCTGACCACCGGCTGACGCCGCCGCGATCGCCGCGGGCGCCCACGCCAGCGGCACGCACACCAGCGGCACGCACACCAGCGGAACGCACGCCGGCGGCACGCCGGCCCGCCTCGCGCCCGCCGGGCCGTCCCCGTCACGCGACCGCGCGCCTCAGGCCAGCCAGGTGTACTCCAGCTCGGGCCGCCCCTGGCCGCCGTGCCGTGGCGTGCGCGACGCCTCGCCACGGTCGACGAGGTGCTCGAGGTACCGGCGCGCCGTCACCCGCGACACGCCGAGCTCATGCCCCAGCTCGCTCGCCGAGCACGCTGCGCTCGCCGAGCGCAGCGTGGCCGCGACGACGTCGAGCGTCTCGGGCAGCAACCCCTTGGGCAGCTCGGGGCGCGCACCCCCGTGCAGCATCGCGAGCGCCTCGTCGATCTCCTGCTGGCGGCCCGCCCCGCCGCGCGCGAGGGCCCGGTGGTACTGCCGGTAGGCGCGCAGGCGCGCCGCGAACGCGGCGAACGTGAACGGCTTGACCAGGTAGCCGACGACGCCGGACTGCGCGGCCGCGCGCAGCGACGGCAGCTCGTTGTCGGCCGTGATGACGAGGATGTCGACGTCGGCGCGTGCCGCGCGCAGGGTCCGCGCGACGTCGAGACCGCTCATGTCCGGCAGCCCGAGGTCGAGCAGCACCAGGTGCGCGGCGCAGCCGGCGTCGGCGGCGCGGGCGAGCGCGGCGAGGGCCGCGGCACCCGTGCGGGCGGTCCCGACGACCCTGTACCCGGGCATGCGCGCGACGTACGCGGCGTGCGCCTGGGCGGTCAGCTCCTCGTCCTCGACGACGAGCACGCGCAGGTCGCCGGCGCGCGCTTCCGAGGCTGCCCGGGTCATGCGACCCCCTCGGTGGGCGCCGGGAGCTCGACGACGAACACCGCGCCGTCGTCGTCGTACGCGTCGAGCGTGCCGCCCAGGCGTTGCACGGTGTGCCGCACGATCGCGAGCCCCAGCCCGCGTCCCTCCGGCCCGCCCGGCTTGCCGGTGCGGCCCAGCGCGAACAGCTCGTCGGGCCGCCGTTCGCCGTCGGCCCCGCGCAGGCCTGGTCCGCTGTCGGCGACACGCACGCGCAGCGCCCCGGGGATGCGCGACAGCTCGACCTCGACGACGTGCTCGTCGGTGCCCTCGGCGGCGTCGACGGCGTTGTCCACCAGGTTGCCGACGATCGTCACCAGGTCGGCCGCGGGCAGCCGCAGGCCCGCGGCCTGCCCGACGGCGACGACGTCGAGCCGCACGCCGCGCTCGCGCGCCTCGGCGCTCTTGCCGACGAGCAGCGCCGACAGGTACGGCTCGTCGAGCACGGTGACGGCGTCGTCGACGATCCGCTGGGACCGCGCGAGGTCGGACGCCGCGAAGGTGCGTGCCTCGTCCTCGCGCCCCAGCTCGAGCAGCGACACGACGGTGTGCAGCCGGTTGGCGTGCTCGTGCGTCTGCGCGCGCAGCGCGGTCGCCATGGTGCGCGTGCTGCGGAGCTGGCCCGAGAGGTTCGCCAGCTCGGTGTGGTCGCGCAGCACCAGCACCGTGCCGCTCGACGCCGGCCGCTGCGCGACGACGAGCGTGCGGGTCCGCGTGACGTGATGCTCGGCGTCGACCGCGCGGCCGCTGCGCACGAGCGCCTCGATCGAGTCGGGCAGGCCGAGGTCGGTGACGGGCAGCGGCAGGCGGGCCTGCACGGACGACCGCAGGTCGAGCAGGTCGGCGGCGCGGTCGTTGACGAGCTGGGCGTCGCCGCGCGCGTCGACCAGCAGCAGCCCTTCGTCGGCGGCGTGCAGTGCGGCGTCGTACAGGTCGTGCACCTGCCGCAGCTCGACGGGGCCCAGGCCGAGCGTGACGCGGCGCAGATAGCGCGCGACCAGCCCCGCCGCCCCCGCCCCGAGCGCGAGCACCGCCGCGCCGAGCGTGACGACGAAGGGCAGGTCGCGAGCCGCCACGACCGTGACGTGCTCGACGGTGATGCCGGCGGCGACGAGCCCGGTGATCGTGCCGTCGTCGGGCGAGCGGATGGGCGCGATGGTCCGCACCGAGGGGCCGAGCGTGCCCGTGAACGTCTCGGTGTAGGTCTCGCCGCGCAGCGCCGGACCCCGGGTGCCGAGGTACTGCCTGCCCACCTGGGCGGGGTTGGGGTGCGTCCACCGGGTGCCGTCGGGCGCCATGATCGTGATGAAGTCGGCGTCGGTGTCGGCCAGGAGCTGCGTGCTCAGGTCACGCAGGTCGCCGGCGGGGTCGGGTCCGACGGCGGCCTCCCGCACCGCCGGGGAGTCGGCGACGGCGACGGCGAGCGCGCGGCTCGCTGCGGATGCGGCCTGCTGGGCGGCCCGCCGGGCCTGCACGGTGAGCAGCGCGGAGCTGCCGGCAGCGACGAGCGCGGCGATCGTGAGCATGAGGGCGAGCACGCGCATGGCGATGCTGCTGCGCGCCCAGCCCCCCAACCGTGCCACGGCGGTACCCCTTCGTCCCGTCGACGGCATCCGCGCCGCCTGCTTGCGGAGAACTCTATGTACGCAAGCAGCGGATGACACACCAACAAGGTGACCCTCCTCACAGCGCCACGCTCGGGCCGATCCGGGCGCAGGCGCTGGACCACTCGAGGAGGAGTGCCATGACCGTGGATGCCACGGGTGCCCTGCCGCTGCGGCGGGCCCCACGCAGACGCAAGGACCGCACGCACTGGCTGTACATCGCCGTCATCGCAGCCGTGGTGCTCGGGGCTCTGGTGGGCTTCGTCGCACCCGAGGTGGGTGCCTCTCTCAAGCCCGTCGGGAGCAGCTTCGTGAAGCTGATCCAGATGATGATCGCGCCGGTGATCTTCTGCACCATCGTGCTCGGGGTCGGGTCGATCGCCAAGGCTGCGACCGTGGGCAAGGTCGGCGGCATCGCCATCGGCTACTTCCTGGTGATGTCGACCCTGGCCCTGGTCATCGGCCTCGTGGTCGGCAACCTCATCCACCCGGGCGAGGGCCTGCACGCCGCGAGCGAGACGGCGTCGTACGAGGTCAGCACCGAGGCGTCGGAAGGGCTCGTCGGGTTCGTCACCGGCATCATCCCGACGACGTTGTTCAGCGCCCTGACCGGCCAGGTCATCCTCCAGACGTTGTTCGTCGCGCTCCTGGTGGGCTTCGCGCTCCAGGCGATGGGCAAGGCCGGAAAGCCGATCCTGACGGGCATCGGCCACCTGCAGAAGCTCGTGTTCCGCATCCTCATGATGATCATGTGGGTCGCGCCCGTGGGCGCCTTCGGCGCGATGGCCGGCGTCGTCGGCGAGACCGGCGTGCGCGCGATCGTCTCGCTGGCGACCGTGATGGTCGGCTTCTACATCACGTGCGTGCTGTTCATCCTCGTCGTGCTCGGCTCCGTCCTGCGCCTGGTCGCGGGCGTCAACGTGCTGCGGCTCATGAAGTACCTGGGGCGCGAGTACCTGCTGATCTTCTCGACGTCGTCGTCGGAGACGGCGCTGCCGCGGCTCATCGCCAAGATGGAGCACCTGGGCGTGTCGCGGCCCGTCGTCGGCGTGACGGTGCCGACGGGCTACTCGTTCAACCTCGACGGCACGGCGATCTACCTGACGATGTCGGCGCTGTTCGTGGCGGCCGCGATGGACCGGCCGCTCGCGCTGGGCGAGCAGGTGTCGCTGCTGGTCTTCATGATCATCGCGTCGAAGGGTGCGGCCGGGGTCACGGGTGCGGGCCTGGCGACGCTCGCCGCGGGCCTGCAGTCGCACCGCCCCGACCTGGTCGACGGCGTCGGCCTCATCGTGGGCATCGACCGGTTCATGTCCGAGGCCCGCGCCCTGACCAACTTCACCGGCAACGCCGTGGCGACCGTCGTCATCGGCACCTGGGTCAAGGAGATCGACACCGATCGCGTCCACCGTGTGCTGCGCGGCGAGCTGCCGTTCGACGAGCAGTCGCTGCACACGGACGGGCACGGCGGCGGGGCCGCGGAGGACGGCGACGAGGCGGCCGAGGTCACCGGCGCGCAGGAGCACACGCTCGCGGGCGCCAGGCGCTGAGCCATGCCGGGCTCGCAGCCCGGCATGGCAGCCCGGCATGGCAGCCCGGCATGGTTCGAGGGTCCAGGGTGCGGGGGCACCCTGGACCCTCGGCGCGTGACGAACCGAAGGGTAGCCGGACGGGTCCCTCCCGCGATATGAGTAGTCTCATGGAGATGACTGGGAAAACGCGGAGGGTCGTGGGTCGAGGTCTCGCCCTGGCCGCGGCCGCCCTGCTGATGGCCGGGTGCACGGCACCGTCGAGCCAGTCGAAGGCCGGGTCGACCGCCCATGCCTCGCACGGCGCCTCCTCCCCCGCAGAGGCCGACCCGAGTCCCGCGCACGACGAAGCGGCCGATCCGGGCACGCCCGCCGGGCCTGCCCCCGGCGGGCTGGACCTGTCGATCTGCGAGCCGGGCGAAGGCAAGACCGTCACCCCGTACGACGACGACGTGATCCCCGCGCAGACCATCCCGTCCGTCCCCGGACACACCACGACGGTGGCCGGGCAGCGGATCGAGATCCCCGGGGTCGCCGCTGCCGTGATCCCCGAGCGGGTCGGCAAGTCCGGGTGCGTGGTCGAGTACGACGCCCCGGGCGGCTGCCTCGGTGCGGTCGAGATCTCCGGCGCCTACATCCCCGAGTACGCGATCCCCGAGCGGCGGCTCCCGGACGTCACACTCCCGGGCGGCGAGACGCTCGCCGGTGCGGTGCTGCCCGCCCGGACGGTGCCGGCGCAGTGGGTCCAGGGCGTCCGGCAGGAGGAGGTGTGCCAGAACGCGAAGGATGCCGCGCCGGGCGACTTCGTCGCGTCGGTGTTCCGCCCGTCGCTGTTCCGGTCGAGCGTGTTCCAGCCGTCCGCCTTCCAGGCGTCGGCGTTCCGCGCGAGTGCCACGGTCGGCAACGACCATGTCGCCAGCTTCTCCGTCCCCTCCGCATCGGCGCCGAGCCACTCGATGCCCTCGCGCTCCTTCCCGAGCGCGTCGCTCGCGAGCTACACCGTCTCCGGCAGCGGCGACGTCGAGGAGCTCCGAGGCGACGACGTCACCTCGTACGCCACCTCCGGCGACGTGCTGTTCGGCAGCAACGAGGACACCCTGCGCCCCGAGGCCGCCACCGCGCTCCAGGCGATCCTCGACCAGGCCGCCGCAGGCCCGAGCACCCGGTTCCGGGTCGAGGGGCACACCGACGACGTCGACACCCCGGAGTACAACCTGGACCTCTCCCAGCGCCGGGCCCAGGCGGTCGCCGACTGGCTGGCAGGCCAGGGCGTGGACCCGTCGCGGATCACGGTCACGGGGTACGGGTTGACGCATCCACGGGCCGACAACACCACCGCAGAGGGCAGAGCCCTGAACCGCCGGGTCGTGATCACCGTGACCGAGTAACCCCCCGGACTCGTCCCTGACACGGTTCAGGGGCGAGTCCGGGCGGCACCCGATAGCCGGGCGACGGGCCGTGCCGGGATGCTCGAGGCATGAGCACCTCGTCCCCGTACCCCACCCCCGCCCCAAGCCCTCCCGCCCCTTCTACCGGCCCGCCGACGGCCGCGTGCTCGGTGGCGTGTGCGCCGCCGTCGCCGACTACTTCGGCTGGGACCGCACCGTCGTGCGACTGCTCGCCGTCGCCTCGGTCGTGCTGCCCGGCACCCAGGTCGTGGCCTACCTCATCCTGTGGCTCCTGGTCCCGAGCGAGGAGCGCTACTGGGAACGGCAGGCCGCGGCGGCACAGCGGCAGGTGCCGTACGCCGCCCCGGCTCCGTACCCGACGCAGCCGCCCGCCCCGCAGGCGTGACCCTCACCGGCGGCGGCGGTACCCCCACGCCGCCAGGATCGCGAAGACGACGGCCAGGCCCACGCACCAGATCACGGCCGTCAGCGCCGTCGAGCCCAGCTCGGCGCCGCTGACGGCACCGGGGGTCCCCGGCACCAGCAGCCCGCGCACGGTCTCGATGAGCGGGGTCACCGGCTGGTGCTGCGCGAACCCGCGCAGCCACGTCGGCATGGTCTCGACGGGCACGAACGCGCTGGAGATGTACGGCAGGAACATCACGCCGAAGCTGAACCCGCCGGCCGCGTCGGCCGAGCGCACCATGACCCCGGTGAACGCGGCGGCCCAGGCGATCGCGTTCACGAACAGCAGCAGCATGCCGACGGCGCCGAGCCAGCCGAGCAGCGACGCCGTCGGGCGGAACCCGATCAGGACGGCGACTCCGAACACGATCGCTGACGTGACGAGGTTGCGCAGCAGGCTCGCACCGACGTGCCCGAGCACGAACGTCCACGAACGCATCGGCAGCGAGCGCAGCCGGTCGACCATGCCTCCCGACATGTCCTGCTCGACCGCGAGCGCCGCGTTGGCCGCGCCGAACCCGGCGCACAGCAGGATGATCCCGGGCGTCGCGTAGGTGACGTAGTCGACCCCGACGTCGATGGCCCCGCCGAACACGAGCGTGAACATCAGCAGGATCAGGACGGGCAGCACGGCTGCGGTGAGCATGGCGTCGACGTCGCGGGTGAACAGGCGCACGGAGCGCGCGGTCATGGTCACGGCGTCGGACACGGCGTCGCGCACGGCGGTGCGCAGGGCGGCATGGCGGGGTGCGGTGGCGGGTGCGAGTGCGCTGGTCATGCGGCCTTCTCCTGCGTGCGGGTGGGGGTGTCTGCGGCGGTGCGGGCGGTGTGCCCGGTGAGGGTGAGGAACACGTCGTCGAGCGTGGGCTCGCGCAGGCGCCACGCGGCAGGGGCGACGCCGGTGGCTTCCGCGCGCGCGAGCAGGTCGCGCACGTGCGCGAGCGTCCCGTCGGTGGCCAGGGCGACGTCGGTGCCGGGTGCCGGTGGCAGGCCGAAGGCGGCGCGCACGTGCGCGGCGTCGGCGGCGGTCGTCAGGTCGAGCTCGACGCGGGCCTGGCCGACGCGCCGCTTGAGCTCGTCGGCGGTGCCCTCGGCGGCGACGGTCCCGCCGTCGATGAGGGCGACGCGGTCGGCGAGCTCGTCGGCCTCGTCGAGGTACTGCGTGGTGAGGAAGAGCGAGGTGCCGGCGGCGACGACGTCACGCACGAGGTCCCACAGGGCGCGGCGGCTACGGGGGTCGAGGCCCGTGGTGGGCTCGTCGAGGAAGAGCACCTGGGGCGGGCGACGAGCCCGGCGGCGAGGTCGAGGCGGCGGCGCATGCCGCCCGAGTAGGTGCCGACGCGGCGCCCGGCCGCGTCGGTGAGGCCGACGGCGTCGAGCAGCTCGGCGACGCGGGTGGGGACCTGGCGGCGGGACAGCCGCGAGAGGCGCGCGATCATGGTGAGGTTCTCGCGTCCGGTCTGCTTGAGGTCGAGCGCGACCTGCTGGCCGGTGAGGCTGATGGCGCGGCGCACCTGGGCGGCCTCGCGGACGACGTCGTGGCCGGCGACGGTGGCGCGGCCGCCGTCGGGGGCGAGCAGCGTCGACAGGATCTTCACGGTGGTGGTCTTGCCGGCCCCGTTGGGGCCCAGGAGTGCGAGCACCTCGCCGCGGTGCAGCGTGAGGTCGACCCCTTCCAGCACGGGGACGGTGCCGTAGGCCTTGCGCAGCCCCTCGGCGTGCACGACGACGTCGGTCATGGGTTCCTCGCTCATGGTGTGTGTACGGCGTCCACTGTTTAGGACGTATACGTCAGTGTGTACGGCATACACTGGTGGCGTCAACCTCGCAGCGACCCACGATGCTCATCGCGACACGCGCGGCCCCGGCCGCGCGACAGGGAGGCCGGCCATGCCCGACCAGGAACGACCGCTCGACGCCGAGCTGGTCCGGCTCGTCCAGCGCCTCTGGGAACCGCCGCCGCCGTCCCGCCGCGGCCCCAAGGCCTCGCTGAGCATCGAGCGCATCGTCGACGCCGCGATCGCGCTCGCCGACGCCGAGGGCATCGGCGCGGTCTCGATGGCCCGGCTCGGCAAGGCCCTCGGCGTCTCCCCCATGGCCCTGTACCGGCACGTGGGCAGCAAGGACGAGCTGCTCGCCCACCTCACCGACCGCATCGCGGCCGACCTGCCCGACCTGCCCACCGAGGGCACGTGGCGCGAACGCCTCGAACGCTGGATGCGCGTCCAGATCGACCTCGCGCTCGCGCGGCCCTGGTTCCTCGACCTGCCGCTGAGCACGGTGATGCCCGGACCCCAGCGGCTGCGCTGGATCGACCAGGCGTTCGGCATCCTCGCCGACCTCCCTCTGACGGCCGACGAGAAGTTCGCGATCATCGGCCTGCTCGCCCAGCACGTGCTCGGCGAGTCGCGCGTCCAGATCGAGGCCGCACGTGCCGGCGGCGAGCCGTACAGCGACCTCGCGGTGATGCTCGGGCAGTTCGCCGACCCGGACGCCTACCCCCACCTCGTGAGCGCCTTCGCGCACGCGCCGGCACCCGCCAGCGGCGACCCCGAGGACGAGATCGCGTTCGGCATCCACGTGGTGCTCGACGGCGTCGCGGCCTACGTCGCCCGCAAGCAGGAGTAGGCCCCGAACCGTCTCCGCCCCGGGGACGGCGCCCGCTCCCGCACAGCCCGCCGCAGCCGGCGAGGCGTGCCGGCCGACGTGTCGGCGGCAGGCGGCAGGCTGGGGCCATGACGACGCCCGCTCCCGCCCGTTGCTTCGGCGACGGCGACCCGCTCTACGAGGCCTACCACGACACCGAATGGGGCGTGCCCGTCCACGGCGAGGCCGCGTTGCTCGAGCGCGTCGCGCTCGAAGGCTTCCAGTCGGGCCTGTCGTGGCTCACGGTGCTGCGCAAGCGCGAGGCGTTCCGCGAGGTCTTCCACGGGTTCGACCCGCAGGCCGTCGCGGCGATGGGCGAGCCCGACGTCACGCGCCTGCTGGGCGACGCCCGCATCATCCGCAACCGCCAGAAGATCGAGGCCACGATCACCAACGCCCAGGCGGTGCTCGCCCTGCACGCCGACGGCCGCACCCTCGACGAGGTGTTCTGGTCGTTCGCCCCGCCCCCGCGCGACGCCCGGGCGGCGTCGTTCGCCGAGCTCGGCGCGACGAGCCCCGAGTCGGTGGCGATGGCCAAGGCCCTGCGCGCGCTCGGCTTCCGGTTCTTCGGCCCGACGACGGCGTACGCCGCCATGCAGGCGTGCGGGCTCGTCGACGACCACCTGGCGACGTGCCCCGTGGTGCTCGCCCGCAGGTGACAGGCGCATGATGCGACCATGAAGATCGGTGCCCACCTCATGCGCTTCGACTCCGTCGAGCCCGCCGCGCTGCGCCGCGAGCTCGCCGACACGGCCGCCTACGCCGAGGAGGCCGGCCTCGGCTGGCTCTCGGTCATGGACCACTACTGGCAGATGGTCAGCGCCGGCTTCCCGGCGTCGGACCCGATGCTGGAGGCCTACACGACGCTCGGATTCCTGGCCGGGCGCACCGAGACGGTCCAGCTCGGCACGCTCGTCACCGGCGTCACCTACCGCCACCCCGGCCTGCTCGCCAAGATCGTCGCCACGCTCGACGTCCTCACCGGCGGGCGGGCGACCTTCGGCGTCGGCGCCGCCTGGTACGAGCAGGAGCACGCCGGGCTCGGCGTCCCGTTCCCGCCGCTGCGCGACCGCTTCGAGATGCTTGAGGAGACCCTGCGGATCGCGCGGCAGATGTACTCCCCGACGACGGCCCGTTCGAGGGCACGCACTACCGCCTCGCCGCGACGCTCAACCAGCCACAGCCGCTCAGCCGTCCCGAGATCATGATCGGCGGCTCGGGCGAGAAGAAGACCCTGCGGCTCGTCGCGCAGTACGCCGACGCCTGCAACATCTTCGCCGACTCGCCCGACACCCTGCGCCACAAGCTCGACGTCCTGCGCGCCCACTGCGACGACGTCGGGCGCGACTACGCGCAGATCCGCGTCACCACGCTCACCGGCAGCGACCGGCTCGTCGCCGGCGACGTCGACGGGTTCGTCGAGGAGGCCCGGCCGTTCGCCGCACTGGGTGTCGACACCATGATCCTGCGCCCGCCCGCGACGTCCCTGGCCGCATGGGTGCGCGACGCGCTCGCCCCCGCGGTGGAGCGTGTCGCCGCCCTCTGACGTTCCACCCGGGACGCGCGGCCGCCGTGCGCGCGCACCCGGGCGGACGAGTGCCAAGGTGGGTCCGTGACGGATCGGCCAGACCTCCCAGCGAGCACCCCCGAACCGCGAGCGCACCTCGCCGCGCTCGTCGAGGACAGGATCGTGGCGACCGCCGGTGCGATCGCGCGCAGCGCCGGAGGCTGGCTGCCGCGCATCGACGGATACACCGGGTTCGGCACGCCCCGCCGCGTGCGCGTCATGGGGCGCGTCCTGCTCTCGCCGCGCCGCATCGGGCGCGGCCAGCCCAGCCCGGTCCAGCGCGGGTTCCGCACGTTCCTCGCCCTGCCCGCGCCCGGGCACCACGTCGTGGTCACGGTCGGCGACACCGTGGTCGACGCCGTCGCGGACCGCGCGGGCTACGTGGACGTCGAGGTCGACCTGCCCGACGACGCCCCGCTGCGACCCGGCTGGCAGCGCGCGACCCTGCGCACCACCAGCGCGTACGCGTCACAGGTCCACGTGGGTGTCGTCGTCGTCGGCGACGACGCGCGCATCGGGGTCGTCAGCGACATCGACGACACCGCGATGGTCACCGCCGTGCCGACGCTGTTCGTGGCGGCCTGGAACATGCTCTGGGTGCGTGCGGCGGCGCGGCGCGCCGTGCGCGGCATGGCCGAGCTCTACGGGCGGATCGCCGAGGCCAACCCGGACGCGCCCTTCGTGTACCTCTCGGCCGGGGCGTGGAACACCGCCCGCACCCTGCGCCGGTTCCTCGCCCGCCACGGCTACCCCGCCGGGCCGCTGCTGCTGACCGACTTCGGGCCCACCCGCACGGGGTGGTTCCGCAGCGGCCGACAGCACAAGACGACGTCGCTCGAGCGCCTCGTCGAGACCTTCCCGCAGGTGCGGTGGGTGCTCGTGGGCGACGACGGCCAGCAGGACCCCGAGATCTACGCCGAGGCTGCGCGGACCCACCCGGGAAGGGTCGTCGCGATCGGCATCCGCACCATGAGCCGCACCGAGCGCGTCATCGCGACCGCAGGTGCGGCGCGCGACCTGCCGATGGGCGCACCCCGTGAGCGGACCCCGGCGTCCGGCACCCCGTCCGGTCCGGGCGGTGCCACCGAGGTGGCCGGTGTCCCCGTCGTCGTCGGGCGTGACGGGGACGCGCTCGCCCGCGGGCTCGCGACGGTGCCGGGGCTGCTCGCGCCGGCGGGGTAGCAGAGCCCTCGCGGGCGTGACGCCGGCCGTACCGGCGGTGTGGTCGCGGGACCGGGCGGCGCCGAGCGCTCAGCGCCCGGCGAGCTCCTGGCCGCTCATGTGGCGGATCGACGTCATGACGTGGTCGGTGAGCTCGCGGCGTACCTGTGCGGGCCGCGCGCCCGCGGTGAGCTGGTGCGAGGGGTCGATCGGCGCACCGAAACGCACCTGGACGCCGCCGCGCATGGGACGCGGCAGGCGGCGGCCCACGGGCTGCACCTTGTCGGTGCCGATCAGCGCGACGGGCACGACCGGCGTGTGCGCCGCGAGCGCGAGCCACGCGACGCCCGTGCGCCCCGGGTGCAGCCTGCCGTCGCGCGAGCGCGTGCCCTCGGGGTAGATGCCGAACGCGCCACCGCCCTCGAGCACGCGCAAAGCGTCCTCGAGCGAGCGCTGCCCGGCACGCGGGTCGTCCCGGTCCACCGGGATGTTGCCCATCGTGGTGAAGAACCACCGCGAGATCCGGCCCTTGATGCCGCGGCCCGTGAAGTACTCGGCCTTGGCGATGAACGTGACCTGGCGCGGCACCACGAGCGGGATGAGGATCGAGTCGAGGAACGACAGGTGGTTGCTGGCGAGGATCACCGGCCCGCGGCGGGGCACGTTGTGCAGCCCGACGACCTGGGGGCGCAGCGTCACGTAGGCGACGAGCGACAGGATCAGGCGGAGCAGGCGGTAGGTCACCGGTCCATTCTGCCCTCGCTCCCCGACCGTGCCGCGCCACATCCTCGCGCCGACAGCGCCCCCAGGTCGGTCAGGCGACGGTCACGAGGTAGTCGTCCGCGCCGTCGTCCCAGGTCAGCACGACGGCGCCCGCACCCTCGGCGGCGCGGCAGAACTGGAGGAACCCGCGGAACCCGAGGGCCTTCTCCGAGAAGTCCGGCCGCCGTTTGCGCAGGCGGTTCTTGAGTCCCGAGAGCGGAACGGGCGTACCCGCCTCCTCGACCACCGCGCGCACGAGCGCGAACGTCTGGTCGCTGCCGCCCTGCTCGGGGAGCGAGACCTCCGGGTCGCCCGCGGTGGGTCCCGCACCGAGCTCCAGGAACCCCCGGTCGGCGAGGAACCGCACGAAGTCACCGAACGTGCGGAACCCGTAGTCGGCCTCGGAGAACGTCGGGTCCTTGCGCAGCAGCGTGCGCTTGAGCATCGACGCGGTGACGGCGCCGGACGTCGACGCGGCCAGGTTGGCGAGCGTCTGCGCGACCTGGACCTCCATGCTCGGGGCCTCGGCGGTGTCGTCGTTGCTCTCGTCCTCGGCGGTGGAGCGCTCCGGGGCGGCGGGGGCCGCGTCGGTCGCGTGCGGCGCGTCGGCCTCGGGCGCGGCCGGCTCGGGCTTGGCCGCCTTGGTGCGGCGCCGCGTGCCACCGGCCGCGGAAGCAGGCTCGGCGGCCGGCTCGACGGCCGGCTCGGCGGCCGGTGCGGCGGTGGACTCTGCTGTGGACCCGGTGGTGGACCCGCTGGTGGACCCGCTGGCCGGGGCGGCGTCGTCGCCCGGCGTCGTCGCCTTGCGCCGCCCGCGTCCCTTGGCCGACGTCGTGGCCTCGGCCGGCTCGGGGGCTTCGGCGCCCTGGGCGTGCGCCGCCGCGCCCGCGAGCGCCTCGACGGCTTCGGCCGCTCGCACCGACCGCTTGCGGCCGCGATCGCCCTGGTTCCCGCGTCCCGCACGCGAGGCGCGGGACGCCGGCTCGTTGCTGTCGGGGACGTCGACGCCTTCGAGCCGGTCGTAGAAGAGGAACTCGTCGCACGCAGCGGGCAGCAGGCGCGAGGTGGACTTCTCGACGCCGACGCCGATGACGCGCTTGTTGAGCTCGCGCAGCTTGTGGACCAGCGGGGAGAAGTCGGAGTCGCCTGTACACATGACGAAGGTCGAGATGTACTCGCGCTCGAACGCCATCTCGATCGCGTCCACGACCATCTTGATGTCGGCGGCGTTCTTGCGGGACGCGCCCATCCGCTGGGTCATCTCGATGAGCTCGACCTGGTGCCGGGTCAGGGCGCGGCGGTCCTCGTCGAAGTACGACCAGTCCGCGTAGGCGCGCCGCACGACGACGCGCCCGCGCACCGCGAGCGCGTCGGCGATCGGGCCGAAGTCGAACTGCATGCCCCGAGGTGCTCCCGTGCGCCGAGCGCCAGGTTCTCGTAGTCGATGAAGACGGCAAGGCGCTCCTCGGTATCCATGCACGCCACGGTACGTGCCCGCGCCGCCCGCCGTGCGCCGACGGCTCCAGCGGCCGGCACGGGGCGCGTCGCCGTCGGGCGGGATGTCCACCCACCGAGGCGAGAGTCTCGAAATACGATCGTTTGCCGCCCGCCCCTCGGGATCGGGGCTACGATGACGGACACCACCGGAGAGCAGCGGACGCGCTGGGGCACCACCCCGCACGGTCGCCGCCTCTCCCCTGCCGACGGAAGCCTCCCGAGGGACACCCGAGGTCGTGCGGGCCACGCGCCCCGCGACCGTGCGTCGAGTCTCCTGGGGTGTGATCACGCCAGGACCGAGAGGTTCGAGGAGCGACAGTGGCCGACAAGGCACTCCCCCCGCCCGCCGACAGCCACGCGCGGCACGCCGTGCACCGGCCCACCGTGTCGTTCGAGCTCATGCCGCCACGCCGCCCCGACGCCGCCCCGCGGTTCTGGGAGACCGCGCGGCGCCTCGTGGCGGTCCACCCCGACTTCGTCTCGGTGACGTACGGCGCGGGCGGCGGAGACCGCGCGACGGCGCACCGCGTCGTCGCGACGCTGCTCGCGGGGACGCCCGTGCTGCCGATCGCACACCTGACCTGCGTCGGCGCCTCGCGCGAGGACGTCTCCGAGGTCATCGACGACTTCCTGGACGCGGGCGTGCGCGCGTTCCTCGCCCTGCGCGGCGACCCTCCGCGCGACCAGCCCGACTGGCGTCCGCCCGCGGACGGCGTGCACTCGAGCATCGAGCTCGTCCGCCTGCTGCGTGAGGTCGAGGCCGCCCGCTCGGCCGCCGACCCGAGCTCGGCGCTGCGCGGGGCCGCCCACCCGCTGTCGATCGCCGTCGCGACGTTCCCCGACGGCAACCCTGCCGCGGGCACCACGCGAGCGCAGGAGGTACGCCGACTGCTCGAGAAGCAGCAGGCCGGGGCCAGCTTCGCGATCACCCAGCTCTTCTACGACGCGGACTCGTACACCGGCTTCGTCGCGGAGGCGCGCGCCGCGGGCGTCACCATCCCGATCCTCGCCGGCCTCCTGCCGACGACGGAGCCGGCGCGCCTGCGGCGGGTCGAGGAGCTCACGGGCGTCGTCGCCCCGTCACGGCTCCTCGCGTCGCTCGAGGCGCTCGACGACCCCGAGGCCCGGCACGCGTACGGGATCGCGCGGTCGGTCGAGGTCGCGCAGGCCGTGCTCGACGCGGGAGCGCCCGGCCTGCACGTCTACACGTTCAACAAGCACCGGCCCGCGCTCGACCTGCTCGACGGCGTCGGCCTGCTGCGGCGCGAGGACCCGGACCTGCTCGCTGCGGGTGCGCCGGGCGTGGCAGCGCACGACTCGCGGCCCGCCGTCGGCGGCCTGGCACCTCTCGGCGCCGCGTACCGGGCCGACGCGAGCGCACCGGCAGGCGGGTAGCGACGCCCGGCCGGTGCTCAGCGTTCCGAGGCGCCCCGCATGGGCAGCCCGAACGCGAGCGCGACGGCCAGGATGCCGAGCACGACCCACAGCCACGGCACGGCCCCGCCGTCGGAGGTTCCGACGCCGACGAGCACCAGGCCCCCCAGGAACAGCACGAACGACAGCAGCACACGCGCGGCGACCGCCACGGTGGGCTCCTGCTTGACCCTCTTGGCGACCTGGAACTCACTCATGTGACCAACCTAACGCGGCGCGCCACCGGCTCGCTCGGCTAACCTGCCACCAGTAGAATCGATTCGATTCGATTCAGCTCGACGGTTTCCCGGCCCGCCGCCGGGAACCGCATCCGCACGACCCCTTCCCCGCGTCGACCCCGCGCACTCCTATGCCCCCGTCAGGTTCCGCCATGCCGCTGCTGTCCGCCCCGCCGTCCGCCTCCGCCGAGCTCCAGCGCGTCCGCTGGTCGCTCGTCTCGATGTTCGGCCTCTTCGGCATCATCATCACGAGCTGGATGGGCCGTCTGCCGTCGGTGCGCGAGAGCCTCGACATCACGGCCGGCCAGCTCGGAGCCGTGCTGGTGATCGGGGCCGTCGGCTCGCTCGTCGGCGTCACCGTGATCGGCCCCGTCATCGTCCGGTTCGGCAGCGCCATGACGCTCACCGTCGGCATGATCGGCGCGTTCGCCGGGTTCGTCCTGATCGGCGTCTCGACGGCCGTGGGCTCGGTCGAGCTGTTCACGCTGGGCGTCCTGATCAACGGCCTGGTGGGGCCCGCCACGAACGTCCCGATCAACCTCGAGGCCGCTCGCGTGGAACAACGGCTCGGCAAGGCCGTGCTCCCCCACGTCCACGCCGCGTTCTCCGTCGGCGCCCTGTTCGGTTCGGCGGTCGCCGCCACCACGTCGACCTTCCACGTCCATGTCGCCTGGCACATCATCGGCGTCGCGATCCTCGTCACCGCCGCCCGCGCGCTGCTCATCGCCCCCGGGACCTCGCTCCAGGAGGCCCCGCGCCGGTCGGTCCGCCGGGCCGTCGACGGCGCCACCGATGGGGCCCCGATGGGGCCACCGAGGGGGCCACCGGGGGGTCCGCCGTGGGCGGGCGCGCTCGGGTGGCGCGCTGCGCGCGTGGACCGAGCCGCGCACGCTGCTCATCGGGCTCGTGCTGCTCGCCGCGACCATGTCGGAGGGCGCGGCCGCCAACTGGCTCAACCTCGCCGTCGTCGACGGGTTCGCGACCCGCGAGGCGGTGGGGGCGATCGCGTACGGGACGTTCGTGGTGTCGATGCTCACCGTGCGGCTGCTCGGCGCGGGCCTCATCGACCGGTTCGGCCGCGTGGCCGTGCTGCGGGTCTCGGGCGTCTCCGCACTGCTGGGACTGCTCGCGTTCGGGCTCGGCCCGTCGCTGCCGTTCGCCTGGGCCGGCATCGTGCTGTGGGGCGCCGGCGCCGCGATGGCCTACCCGGTGGGCACCGCGGCCGCCGCCGACGATCCCTCGAAGGCCGCGGCCCGCGTCTCCGTGGTCGGATCCTTCGGATCGATCGCGTCGCTCTCGGCGCCGCCCGTGCTGGGGCTGCTCGCCGACAGCTGGGGGGTACGGCAGGCGCTGCTCGTCATCACGCTCGCGATGGTGATCAGCCTGGCCGCCGCAGGTCAGGTGCGGCCCGAGGGGTCCGGGGCCGGCGCGGTGGACGCACGACCGCACCGGGACGACCCGTCGCCCGAGCCGGCCTGCCACCTGCCGACGGCGGGCGAACGCGCGGCCGTCGCAGGCTGAGCGCCCGGCCCCGCGCCCCGGCGCGCCCTCAGCCCGCCAGCATCGACGCCAGTGCGGAGACGATCCGCACGTCGCCGTCGAGCCAGTCGACCGAGAACAGCGCTCGGGCGTCGAGCCAGCGCAGATGGTCGTGCTCGGAGAGGGGTGCGGGCTCTCCCCCGGTCACGCGCGCGAACCACAGGCGCATGACGTGGCGGTCCGTGATGATCCACGCGCCGTCGTCGGGCCCGGGCAGTTCGTCACCCAGCTCGACGACGACGCCCAGCTCCTCGTGCAGCTCACGGTGCAACGCCTCGACCGGCGTCTCGTGCGGGTCCATCTTTCCGCCGGGGAACTCCCACCGTCCGGCCAGCTCCGCCGGGCGCGAGCGGCGCGCAGCAAGGAGCCTGGTCGGGGTGAGGATGTCGTCGACGATGATCGCCGCGACCACAAGGCGCCTCGTCGAGGTCGCGCGTCGCGGAGCCTCGACGTCCGATCCGAGCTGGTGCGTCATGCACAGAGTCTGGCATCTCCGTGTGGCCGCGCGATATCGGTTTCATGACGCCGCCGTGACACACCGACGCCCGGCGCTCGTCTCGGCGAGCGCCGGGCGTCCGTGGATGCGATGGCCGGGGCCGTCAGGCCGTACCGGTGACGTGGTGCGCGTACAGAGGAAGGGTGACCCCCTCAGCTCGCGCGGAGGCCCGCCTGGCGAGCCCACGCGACCGCGTCGGCGCGGGTCGACACGCCGATCTTGCGGTAGACGCTGCGGACCTGCGACTTGACGGTGTTCCGCGTGACGAACAGCTTTGTTGCGATCTGCTCGAGGGTCACGTCCTCGCTCAGGTTGGACAGAACGACCTGCTCGCGACGCGTCAGCGGGTTGACGGACAGAACGGGCGCCGTGCGCTCCAGCTCGATGATGCTCATGTGATCCTCCTGGGGCAGCCGGTCGGCCGCGGGGGTGACCGACCTGCGATGTGCTGCTGACCATTGAGAGGTGCTGCGGAGCAGTTCATGACGGCGTTCCGTCGACGAGTTCGTGGCGTAGCTCACCGACGCCTCTGACCTGCGCAGACACCCGTCTTTTCACCCGCTCCGGGCCCGCTGGGCCGCTTCCGGAGCGGGTGAAAAGCGGGTGATGGCGTCTCAGCCTGCGAGCACGGCGTACTCCGCGGCGTCGATCAGGTCTCCGCGTGAGGTGATCTCGACCTTCAGCAGCCACCCCGCTCCGAACGGGTCGGAGTTGACGAGCGCCGGGTCGTCGATCGCGGCCTGGTTGACCTCCACGACCGTCCCGGACACGGGCGCGTACAGCTCGGAGACCGACTTGGTCGACTCGATCTCGCCCACGACGTCACCCGCCGAGATCTGCGCGCCCACCTCGGGCAGCTCCAGGTAGACGACGTCGCCGAGCGCGTCGGCGGCGTGCGACGTGATGCCGATGACGGCGGGCGACGACGCGTCGACCCACTCGTGCTCGCGCGAGTACTGCAGGTTCTCGGGGTAGCTGGCCATGGCCTCTCCTACGGGGCGGGGCGCGCCGGGCGCGCGGGCGGGTGCTGGGGTCGAGGGTACGGCGCTCAGGCGCGCCGGTAGAAGGGGAGCGGGACGACGACGAACGGTTCGGCGCGCCCGCGCACGTCGACCGCGAGCTCGGTTCCCTCGGCCGACACCTCGGGCGTCACGTAGGCCATCGCGATCGGGTGCCCGAGCGTGGGGGACGGCGCCGCCGAGGTCACGGTGCCGACCTTGACGCCGACCTTGACGCCGGCCTCGACGCCGGCGCGGCCGGGCTCCCCCGCGGCTCGCGTGACGACGTCATAGCCGGCTCGCGCCGAACGGCGGCCCTCGCCGCGCAGGCCCACGAGCACGCGGGCGGGAGCGGAGACCTTGCGAGCGGCGAGCGCGTCGCGCCCGACGAACGCGAGCCGCTCCCCCGCCGCGTCGGTCTTGTCGAGGCGTACGACACGTCCCAGACCGGCCTCGTACGGGGTCGTCGTCGTGTCGAGCTCGTGCCCGTACAGCGGCATCCCCGCCTCGAGCCGCAGCGAGTCCCGCGCTGCGAGCCCGGCGGGCACGAGGCCGTGCCCGGCGCCCGCCGCGAGCAGCGCACGCCACAGCGCGACGGCGTCGGCGGCGTCGACGAACAGCTCGAAGCCGTCCTCGCCCGTGTACCCGGTGCGCGCGACCAGCGCCTCCACCCCGTCGCCCACCTGGAGGAAGGCGGGCGACGCCGCGTAGTAGCGCAGCGCACGCACGGCGTCGGCGGCCGCGGGGGCGACGAGCGACGTGACGATCTGCTCGGCACGCGGCCCCTGCACCGCGACGAGCGCGGTGCTCGCCGACCGGTCCGTCACGACGACGTCGTCGCCCGCCGCCCGCGCGGTCAGCTCGCGCGCGACCATGGCCGCGTTGCCCGCGTTCGCGACGACCAGGAAGTGCTCGTCCGCGAGCCGGTAGACGATGAGGTCGTCGAGGACCGAGCCGTCGTCGGCGCAGATCATCGAGTACTTCGCGCGGCCGACGGCGATCGCGGCGGCGCTGCCGACGAGCGCACGGTCCAGCGCGGTCGCGGCTCCGGGACCCTCCAGGTGGATCTCCCCCATGTGGGACAGGTCGAACAGCCCGGCGGCCGCGCGCACCGCACGGTGCTCGGCGAGGTCCGAGGTGTAGCGCAGCGGCATGAGCCAGCCGCCGAAGCCCGTCATCACGGCACCCAGCGCGCGGTGCTCGGCGTCCAGGGGCGTGGTCTTCTCGTCGCTCACGGGTGCTCCTTCGGGGGTCGTCAGGCGTAGGACTCGACGGGCGGGCAGGCGCAGATCAGCGTGCGGTCCCCGCGTGCGGCGTCGATGCGCCGCACGGGCGGCCAGTACTTGCCCGCCCGCAGCGACGGGACGGGGTAGGCCGCCAGCTCGCGCGGGTACGGGTGGGTCCACGTGTCGGCGGTGACCGAGGCCGCGGTGTGCGGGGCGCCCCGCAGCGGGTTGTCGTCGGCGGGCCACGTGCCGGCGCCGACGGCGTCGATCTCCCCGCGGATCGCGATCATCGCGTCGACGAACCGGTCGAGCTCGGCGAGGTCCTCGGACTCGGTGGGCTCGACCATGAGCGTGCCGGGCACGGGGAACGCGAGCGTCGGCGCGTGGAACCCGTAGTCCATGAGGCGCTTGGCGACGTCCTCGGCGGTGACGCCCGTCGCCGCCGTCAGGGGGCGCAGGTCGAGGATGCATTCGTGCGCGACCAGCCCGTTCGGGCCGGTGTAGAGCGTCGGGTAGTGCGGGGCGAGGCGCGCGGCGACGTAGTTCGCGGTCAGCACGGCGGCCTTGGTCGCGTGGGTCAGGCCGTCGGGCCCCATGAGCGCGAGGTAGGCGTAGGAGATCGGCAGGATCCCGGCCGATCCGTGCGGTGCCGCGCTCACCGGTGCGGGCCCCTCGGCCGGGGCCGCCGACGGCGTCGGGTCCCCCGGCAGGAACTGGGCGAGGTGCGCGGCCACGGCGACCGGTCCGACGCCGGGCCCGCCGCCGCCGTGCGGGATGCAGAACGTCTTGTGCAGGTTGAGGTGCGAGACGTCGCCGCCGAGCTCGGCGGGCCGGGCGAGCCCGACCAGCGCGTTCAGGTTGGCGCCGTCGATGTACACCTGACCACCCACGCGATGTACTGCGTCGCACACCTCGCGGACGTGCTCCTCGTAGACGCCGTGCGTCGAGGGGTAGGTGATCATGATCGCGGCCACGCGCCCACCGTGCTCCGCCAGCTTGGCACGCAGGTCGTCGAGCGCGATCGCACCGTCGGCGGCCGTCGCGACCACGACGACGCGCAGCCCCGCGAGCGCCGCGGACGCGGCGTTGGTGCCGTGCGCCGACGCGGGGATGAGCACGACGTCGCGATCCCCTCGCCGCGCGAGCGGTGGTAGCCGCGGATCGCGAGCAGCCCGGCGAGCTCGCCCTGCGAGCCGGCGTTGGGCTGGAGCGAGACCGCGGCGTACCCCGTGATCTCGGCGAGCTGCGACTCCAGGGTGGCCACGAGACGTGCGTATCCCTGCGCCTGACCTGCGGGGACGCAGGGGTGCAGGTCGGCGAAGCCTGGCCAGGAGATGGCCTCCATCTCGGCGGCCGCATTGAGCTTCATGGTGCACGAGCCGAGCGGGATCATCGTGCGGTCGAGCGCGAGGTCCTTGTCGGACAGCGCACGCAGGTAGCGCAGGAGGGCCGTCTCCGACCGGTGGGTGTGGAAGACGGGGTGCTGGAGGTAGGGGGTGCTCCTGCGCAGGCCCGCCGGGAGGGCGGGAACCGCCGGTCGCGCAACGGGCGCCGTGACCCCGCAGGCGCGCAGGACGGCGGCGACGTCGTCGGCCGTGGTGGTCTCGTCGCACGCGATCTGTACGTGATCGGGGTCTGGGTTGTACAGGTTGTAGCCCGCGGCTGCGGCGGCCTCCGTGACGGCGCGCGCACGGCCCGGAACGGCCACGCGGACCGTGTCGAAGAAGGCCTCGTGCTCGACCGGGAAGCCCGCTGCGCCCAGCGCGGCCGCCAGGCAGGACGCGTGCGCGTGGACGCGCTCGGCGATCGCGCGCAGCCCCTCGGGGCCGTGGTGGACGGCGTACATGGCGGCGACGATCGCCAGCAGCGCCTGAGCGGTGCAGATGTTGCTCGTCGCCTTCTCGCGGCGGATGTGCTGCTCACGCGTCGACAACGCCAGGCGGTAGGCCGTGGCGCCGTCGGCGTCCACGGAGACGCCGACGAGGCGGCCCGGGAGCTGCCGCTCCAAGCCCTTGCGCACCGCGATGTAGGCGGCGTGCGGGCCGCCGTAGAACAGCGGGACGCCCAGCCGCTGCGCCGAGCCGACCGCGACGTCCGCGCCCAGCTCACCGGGGGAGACCAGCAGCGTGAGCGCGAGCGGGTCGGTCGCGATCGTGACCAGCGCCCTACGCTCCTTGGCCTCGGCCACGACACCGCGCGCGTCGAGGATCCTGCCGCTGGCGCCCGTCTGGGCGACGACGACGCCCACCAGGTCGCCGTCGGGCAGCGTGCCGCCGTCGGCCGTGACCGACGCGAGCCCGGCTGCGAGCCCGTCGTCGAGCGACGCGACCACCACCGGCAGCCCGACCGCCTCGGCGCGGCCCCGCGTGACCGCGAGCGTCTGCGGGAACAGGTCGGCGTCGAGGACGACGAAGCCGGTGCGCGCGCGCGACGCGCGCCACATGAGGGCCACCGCCTCGGCGACCGCGGTCGCCTCGTCGAGCAGCGACGCGCCTGCGACCTCCAGACCCGTGAGGTCCTCGATCACCTGCTGGAAGGTCAGGAGCGCCTCGAGCCGGCCCTGGCTGATCTCGGGCTGGTAGGGCGTGTACGCGGTGTACCAGGCGGGGGACTCCAGCACGTTGCGGCGGATCACCGCGGGCGTGTGCGTCCCGTAGTAGCCGAGGCCGATCATGGGGCGCTTGACCTCGTTCGTCGCCGCCAGGCCGCGCAGGTCGGCCAGCACCTGCGCCTCGGTGCGCGCGGGCGGCAGGTCGAGCGGGCGGTGCGTGCGGATCGCCTCGGGCACCGCGGCGTCGACCAGCGCGTCGAGGGTCGGGTAGCCCAGCGCGTCGAGCATCGCGCGCACCTGTGCGCTGCCGTCGGCACCCGGGCCGACGTGGCGGTCGGCGAAGAGGTCTTCGGCAGGGCCTGGGGTGTGGCTGGTCACGGTGCGCTCCGGTGGTGAGGCGTCGGGGGACTGCTGAGCCCCTCCCCGCTCTGTCATCGGACCTGAGAGTTTTGCCGCCGCCCCGAAGGGCGCCGGCTTGCACCGTCGGTGGGCCGCCGCACGGCCGGGGCCGCGCGAGGACCGCTTTCCAGAGTTGCCTCGTCGCGACGGTACGGGGCCTGAGAGATTCCCGGGGAGGGTTTGCTCCTTCGGCGCCGTCGGCCGTTCCCGGGGGACCGTCCGACGAGCTCTCCCGTCGCGATTCGATCGGCGTTCGTGCGTGTCGTGCTCCGCCGATCCTACTCAGGCGTGGCGCGTGCGCGTGAAGTGCCTCACGCGCACGCGCACGCGCACGCTCACGCGAGCTGGAGCCGGGAGGCGACCTCGATCATGATCTCGAGGACGGCGCGCACGGCCGGGCCCGGCTCGTGGCGGGTCGCGCGGTGCCGCACGAAGAGCTGCCGCTCACCGAGCCCGGGCAGGCGCACGACGCGCAGCCCGTCGTTGCCCGCGATGCCGTCGAGCGCGAGCGCCGGCAGCAGAGCGACGCCCTGACCTGCGGCCACGAGCGCGAGCGTGGTGTCGAAGTCGTACGTGGAGTGAACGGTGGCGATCGTCGTCCCGAGCGAGCGGGCCACGCGCTGGAGCGCACGGTCGGCGGCGGTGCCGGCTTCGGAGGCGACGAACGTCAGGCGGGCGAGGTCACCGATGTGCTCGGGCGGCGCCATGAGGGTCGGGATGACGAGACGCCACGGCTCGTCGAGAAGCATGACGTCACGCGAGCCCTTGGGGGCCGGGTTGTTCATCTCGGAGTCTCGTTCGAGCACGACGAGGTCGAGGTCGCCCGCGCGCAGCTTGCGCACGGCCTCGGCCGGCTCGGCCTCGCGCACGTCGGGCTGCACACCGGGGTACCGCTCGGCGAGCGGAGCGAGAGCGGGCGCGATGACGGCGCGAATCGCCGTCTGGAACGCACCGATCGCGACGCGCCCCGAGACGCCGTCGCCGAGCGCCACGATCGCCTGGCGAGCCTCGACGAGCTCGGCCTCGATGCGCTCGGCGGCCTCGGCCAGCACACGGCCGGCGGGGTCAGCGTGACGCCGCGTGGGCCGCGGTCGAGCACGGCGAAGCCTTCCTCGGCCTCGAGCCGTGCGATCTGCTGCGACACGGCAGAGGGCGTGACGCGCAACAGGTCGGCGGCAGCGAGCACCCCTCCGGCACGATGAACTGCCAAGAGGAACGCGAGACGGCGCGGGTCGGTGGCCATGTAGTAATACTACATGGCTGGTCCACAATTGTTCGGTTGCGCTGAAGTCTCGGACGCGGGAGCATAGGAGGCGCGCGCGGCGCCGAGCCCACCACGGGCAGCGCCGGGCGACCACAACCTCCTCCCCGCGGGCACCGGCCCGCCCGAGCCGCGCCCGGAGCCCGCCATGTCGCTGATCGCCATCACCACCGTCTTCGGCTGGGTCGGGGCAGTCGCGGGCATCCTGGCCTACGGCATGGTCAGCCGGGGACGCTGGGGCGCAGGCTCGTTCGCCTTCCAGCTCACCAACCTGTGCGCCGCGACCGCGATGCTCCTGGTCGCCGCCGTCAACGGCGTCTGGCCCTCGGCCGCCGCCAACTTCGCCTGGATCGCCATCGGTACGCACTCCACGGTGGTCATCTGGCGCAAGCGCGCCGCCGCCCGAGCCCAGGCCCGCACGTCGCAGGCAGCACTCGACCTGGCCGCCTGACCCGGCGCCCCAGCCGGCCCCACCTCACCGCCGCCGGGCCCGGACCACCTCGGGCAGCACCGCCCACAGCCCCACCAGCAGCACCAGCGCTGCCGCACCGGCCGCCACCCCGGCACCGCGGCCGACGACGACGTCGAACACCAGCGCGACCACCCCGGTCACGACCAGGGCCAGCAGGAACAACGCCGCGCGCGTCATCCGGTCGGCCGCCATCACCAGCTGGCGCTTGAGGTGCCGTCGGAACAGCACGCGGTGCATCGCCACAGGAGCGACCGCCAGGCCCGTCGTGAGCGCCGCGAGCCCCACGAGCACCAGATACGCGTGACGCTGGGCCCCGGTCAGCGCCACGAACCGCGGCTGGAACGGCAGCGTCAGCAAGAACCCGGTGAGGATCTGCACGCCCGTCTGCATGACGCGCAGCTCCTGGAGCAGCTCGTTCCAGTTCCGGTCGGACCGCTGTTCCGGCGTCTCGTCACGGCCGTCGAGGACGTCCATGAACCGACGGTAGTCCGGTCAGGGCCCACCGGGGACGAGGAAGACACGCTCTGCCGCCTTGCGCAGCCACTCGCGCTGCGCGGGCGTCAGCGGAGCGCTGCCCGCCGCGGCCGCGGCGGCGTCCTGCCCGGCGTCCGAGGCGACATGGCCGACGAACGCCTTCACGAACCGGCCCGTCGCCTCGTCCTCGTAGCGCGAGCACACCAGCAGGTACGACACCAGGACGAGCGGGTACGCGTTCGGGTTCGTCGTCGTGCGGTCGAGGCGGTAGGACAGGTCGTCCTCGTACCGCACCGGGTTGCGCGGTGACAGGCCGGCCGCACCGGCCGCGCCCTCGGCGCTCGATGCGACCCACTGGTCGCCGACGAGGATCGACGCCGCCCCCAGGCCTCCCGCCTGCGAGGCGTCGGCGTAGGTGACGGCTCCCGGCGTGCCCTTGACGACGCCGACGACGCCGCTCGTGCCCTCGGCCGACGACCCGTCCGGCAGGGGCCACGACGACGCGGGCTCGTGGGGCCAGTCCGCGGGCGCGGTGGCATGCAGGTAGTCGGTGAAGTTCTCCGTGGTGCCCGACGAGTCCGAGCGGTGCACCGGGATGACCGCGAGGTCGGGCAGGGCGACGCCCGGGTTGTCCGCAGCGATCGCGGCGTCGTCCCACGACTCGATCTCGCCCGTGAACAGGCCGGCGATGGTCCCCGGCGACAGGCGCAGCTCCTCGACGCCCGGAACGTCGAACGCGACGACGATCGGGCTGATGTACACCGGCAGGTCGACGGCGTTGCCTCCCGCGCACACGGCGGCGGACGCGTCCATCTCCTCATCGGTCAAGGGCACGTCGGTCGCACCGAAGTCGGCGGTTCCCGCCAGGAACTCCGCCCGCCCCTTGCCCGACCCGGCCGGGTCGAACGCCACCGTGACGCCGTCGTGCTCCCCGGCGAACCCTGCCGTCCAGGCAGCCATCGCCCTCTCCTGGGACGACGCCCCGACGCCGCGGAACGTGCCGGAGATCGCGGCGGGCCCGGGCGTCTCTGCCGTGCCGGGCGCCGCGGCGCCCGGTACGGTGCACGCCGCAAGCGGCGGGATCGTCAGGGCAAGGACGACGGCCGCGCGCGCGGCGCGGGAGTGCAGACGGCTCACGACCGCCCGACCCTAGTCGTCGTCGGCCTCGGCGTCACACCCGCCAGGGCGAACCGCTCACCGCCGGGCCCGGACCACCTCGAGGTCGACCACGACGGCACAGTGGTCGCTGATCCCGGCGTCGACCGCGCGCGCCGGGCCGAGGGCACGGACGGCGTACCGGGCCGCGGGCTCGACGCGGTCGGGATCGACGCCTTCCGGATCGACGGGGCCAGGATCGACGGGGCCAGGCTCTCGCGCATCGGGCGCGGCGACGCCGTCGGGCGCGGCGATGCCGTCGGCGAGCACGTGGTCGATCCGCAGGAAGGGCCGGTGCCGCGGGTACGTCGGTACGTGGACGAGCTCGTGCCACCCGGTGCGGGCCGCCGGCTCGTCGCCCCGGATGTTGAAGTCGCCGAGCAGCACGAGGGGCCGCGGCGCCGTGCGCAGGCGGCGCACCAGCCACCGCAGCTGCCTCCGGTTCCACCGCCGCCCGGTCGTCAGGTGCGTGGTCACGACGGTCAGCGGCCCGCCGGGCGTCTCGACGACGGCGGCGAGCGCCGCGCGCGGCTCGTCGCGGCCGAGCTGGAGGCGCCCGAAGGGCCATGGCGAGCCGAGCGGGAGCCGCACGTGCCACCACTCACGCACGGGCAGGCGCGAGACCAGGGCGATGCCGTAGCCGGGGACGGCGTCGGGCTCGTCGCCGCGCGCGCGGCGCCGCGACCGCCAGGTGCCCAGGTACGCGCGCACGGCGGCCCGGCCGGCGGGGGAGCGGAGCACCCGCGCGGACGCGGCCCAGCGGGCACGCCCGCGCGATGCGACGGCGGGGGCGAGCACGGCCGCCGGGTCCTTCGGCGCCTCCCCGGGCATGGCTCGCCGCGGGTCGACGGTGCCGGCGACGGTGGGCACGAAGCGGTACTCGCTCGCTCCGACGGCGTCGGCGACCATGCGTGCCAGGTCGGCCTCGCCGGACCGCTGCTGGCCGCGGTCGACCTCCTGCAGCGCGACGACGTCGCCGCCCAGCCCTGCGACGGCCCGGGCGAGCAGCGCGGGGTCGACGGTCCCGTCGGGCCGTGTCCCGTGCTGCACGTTGAAGGTCACGAGTCGCACGCTCATCGCCCCATGCTGACCGGGACGGCACCCGCCTGCGACCGCACCGCGCCCGGTGCCGGTCGCGTGACGCGCCGGGCCGCGGCGGCTACAGCGTGCGCTGCCACGCGGCGATGCGGTCGGCGGCGCGGGTCACCGTCTCGGGGGACGCGGCGAACGACAGGCGTACCCACTCGTGGCCGGCGACGCCGTCGAAGTCGGTGCCCGGGGTGATCGCGACGTCGGCCTCCTCGAGCAGGCGCGCGCAGTAGGTGACCGAGTCCAGGCCCGTGGCGGCGATGTTGCCGTAGAGGTAGAACGCCCCGTCCGCCGGTGCGACGGGCTCCCAGCCGAGCTCGTGCGCGCGCTCGAGCAGCGCGGCACGCGAGGTCGCGTACCGTTCGACGTTGGCGGCCGCGGCCGCGTACCCCTCGGTGCTGAACGCCGCGATGCCCGCGTGCTGGGCGAGCGCGGGCGGCGAGAGGGCGACATTCCCGGCGAGCGCTCCGACGGGCGCGACGAGCTCCTCGGGCAGCACCAGCCAGCCGAGCCGCCACCCCGTCATCGCCCAGTACTTGGAGAACGAGTTCACGACGACGGCGCCCCGGTCCATGTACAGAGCCGCTGTCGCTTGTTGTACGTCACTCTCGCCGCCGCCGTAGGCGATGCCGTGGTAGATCTCGTCGCTGATGAGCCGCACCTCGTGGTCCGCGCACCAGCGCGCGACGGCGTCGAGCTCGGCGGGGGCGATCATCGTCCCGGTCGGGTTCGCGGGGCTCGCGACGAGCACGCCGTCGAGCCCGCCGTCGTAGTACGCCCCCATGAGCTGCGAGACGGTGGGCTGGTAGCGCGTCTCGGGCCCGCAGTCGAGCTCGACGACCTCGCACCCGAGCGCCGCGAGGATGTTCTTGTACGCCGGGTATCCGGGCCGCGCGAGCGCGACGCGGTCCCCGACGTCGAACGCGGCGAGGAAGGCGAGCACGAACCCGCCGCTCGATCCGGTCGTCACGGCGATGCGCGCCGGGTCGACCTCGACGTCGTACCAGCGCCGGTAGTGGCCCGCGATCGCCTCGCGCAGCGCGGGCACGCCCAGGGCCTCGGTGTACCCGAGGTCGCCCGAGCGCAGCAGGTCGATCGCCCTCTCGCGCACGACGTCGGAGGCACCCGTGGACGGTTCGCCCGCGCACAGGTTGAGCACGTCGCGCCCCGCGGCCCGCCGCGCGTTGGCGGCGGCCAGGATCTCCATGACCGCGAACGGGGGGACGTGGGACCGGCGCGAGACCTTCATGAACCCATCCTGGCCGAGATCCGCCAGTCCCGAGAACCGCAGGTCGCCCCGCGGCAGGGGAGTCGCAGGCGTGGCCCGTGCGTCTGATCGCTCTTGGCGTACCGGCCTCCCGCCGCACGGCCGGGCGCGGCTACGGTACGACCTCGGCACCAGACGAAGGGAGCGGAATGAACCACGTGATCGCGCTGGGCTCGGCATGCGTCGTGACTCTCTGGGGAGCGCGCCGCACCGTCTGGGTCCTGCGGGGCGCACGCGTCACCCTTCTCCCCTGGGGTGGGCCGCGGTCCGGTCGCTGGCTCGACGCGGGGCTGTGCCTCGTGATCGTCGGGGGCCTGACCGCGCTCGCTGCCGGCGGTGGACCCCGCTGGTGGTGGGTCCCCTGGTGTGCGTTTCTGGTGGCCGGTGGCGTGCTCGGCACCTACCGCAGCCCGTCCCGCCCCGTGAGCACCGACGCCCAGGAGTAGTCGCGCCGCACCGCGCCGTACGGTGTACGTCGTGACCACCGCCGCCGACGTCGTCGCCGCCATCCGCACCGCCATCCCGGCCCCTGTCCGGCCGACCACCGTCGACACGTTCCTCGACGGCGACCCCGACCGGGAGGTCGCCGGGATCGCGGTCACCACGATGGCCACGCTCGACGTCCTGCGCCGCGCCGACGACGCCGGGGCCACCCTGGTCATCACGCACGAGCCGCTCTACTTCGCGCACGCCGACGACGCCCGCGCCGCCCTCGAGTCCGAGGACGACCCCGTGTACAACGCCAAGCGCGCCTTGGTACGCGAGCGGGGCCTCGTCGTCTGGCACCTGCACGACCAGTGGCACGACCAGCGCCCCGACGGCGTCGACGCCGCCACCGCCGACGCGCTCGGCTGGACCCTCGACCCGGCCGCGGGCGCCGCGATCGCCACCATCGACGAGACGACGCTCGGCGACCTCGCCCGTCACGTCGCTCGCCGGCTCGGCGCGACGGCGCTGCGCTTCACGGGCGACCCCGCCGCGCGCGTGCGCCGGGTGGGCCTCGACCTCGGCTTCCGCGGCGCCACCCGCAACCGTGCCCTGCTGCGCCGCGACGACGTCGACGTCGCGGTGCTCGGCGAGGCCCACGAGTGGGAGACGGGGGAGTACGCCGTCGATGCGGTCGCGGCGGGCATCGCGCGAGGCGTCGTCGTCGTCGGGCACGTGCCCAGCGAGCAGGCCGGGATGCGCGCCGTCGCACACTGGCTGCCGGGGGTGCTCGAGCAGGCCGGCATCGCGGTCCCGGTGACGTTCGTCGAGACGCCGGACACGTTCCGCACCCTATGAGGCCGCACGCCGCAGGCACGGGGCCGTGCGCGCGACGGCGTCGTCCCGACACCGGGACCGCGACCGCCGCAGCGCACACACCGGCATGTCGTCCTACGGTCGGGGCGTGAGCGACGTGTCCACGGGCCGGCAGCCCCAGGAACGCCAGGCCCCGCCGGGACCAGCAACCGGCGCAGGCTCCTGGGAGCCCGACGTCCTGCCCGGATTCGAGCGGCTCACCCTCCCGCTCGCGCCCGACGACGAGGGCGACGTCGTCGCGACCCTCGTGCGCCGAGCGCGCACCACGGACCCCGCGCACACCGACGCGGGCGTCGACCTGCTGTACGTCCACGGCTGGATCGACTACTTCTTCCAGGCGCACCTCGCCGACTTCTGGGAGGGGCTGGGCGTGCGCTTCCACGCCCTGGACCTGCGCAAGTACGGCCGCAGCCTCCTGCCGCACCAGACGCCCGGGTACACCGACGACCTCGCGGTCTACGACGAGGAGATCGACGCCGCGCTCGCGGTGCTGGGCGAGACCCCCCGCAAGCTGCTGCTCATGGGCCACTCCACGGGCGGGCTCACACTCGCCCTGTGGGCCCACCGCCACCCGGGCCGTGCCGACGGCCTCGTGCTCAACAGCCCGTGGCTGGAGTTCCAGACGCGCTACCTGGGCCGCCGGGTGCTCGAGGGCCCCGTGCGCGCACAGGCCGCCGTCGCGCCGCGCAGCCACCTCGTCAACGTCGACCAAGGCTTCTACGTCCGCACGATCTCCCGCCGGTACGAGGGCGAGTGGGACTACGACCCGGCGTGGCGCCCCGACGCGGGGTGGCGGGCCACCCCGGCGTGGCTCGCCGCCGTCTTCGACGGGCACGAGAGCGTCGCCCACGGCCTGAGCATCGACGTGCCGATCCTCGTGCTGCTCTCGGCGCGATCGACGCCGCCCGTCCGCTGGCACGAGGAGATGAAGCGCACCGACTCAGTGCTCGACGTGCCCGGCGTGGCCCGCCGCGTGCCGCAGCTCGGCTCGGTGGTGACGCTCGTGCGGATCGACGGCGCGCTGCACGACGTCACCCTGTCGGCGCGCGAGGTCCGCGAGGCGGTGTGGCGCGAGACGGCCCGCTGGTTCCGCGGCTACATCGCGCCGCCGCCGGCCCCCGTGGAACGGCGTCCCTGGTGGCGCCGCCTGTTCGGCTGAGCGGTCGGCGCCGAGCAGTCAGCGCAGCTCGCGGACGAGTTCCTCCTCGCGCCCGATCGACCCCTCGAACACCGCACCCGACGCCACGAACCCCGCTTTGGCATACGCGGCGCGCGCCCGAGCGTTGTCCGCGTGGACGTACAGCCGCGCGCGTTCGGCGCCATGTGCACGCCCCCAGCCGACGACGGCGTCGATCGCGCGCTGGATCAGCCCTCGCCCGCGGTGGTCCGGGTGCAGCCAGACCCCGACGATGTGGACCTGCCGCTGCCGCACGGCACGGCCTTCGAAGTCGGTCGATCCCGCATCCTCGACCAGCCCGGTCACCGAACCGACCCACCGTTCGGCACCGTCGACCACGACGTAGTGCGCGACGGCGCCTCCGGTGGCCGACGCGGCGGCACGCCGCCGCCAGAACTCGTCGGGCCGCGCCGCGGCGGCCGCATAGCTCTCGAGGAACGCCTGGTGCGCCAGCGGGTCCTGGAGGGAGGCGAGACGGATCGCCCGCGTGGCCTCCCACTCGTCGGCGCGCGCCCGCCGCACGGTCTCCATGTGCGGCATCCTCTCGCTCACGACGGCATCGGCGCCGCCTCGGCATCGGCCCCTCGGCCGGGGCCCCGGTCGGCGCCTCAGCTACCGAGGCGTTCCTTGACGTACGCGACGATCCCCGGCGTCGCCGCCTCCAGCTCCCGCAACGTCACCTCGAACGCCTCCGCACCGCCGTACCAGGGGTCGTCGACGTCGAGCACGTCCTCGCCGACCCCAGCACGCAGCTCGGGGGCCTCGGGGTCAAAGGACCGGAACAGGCGGATCTCGCAGCGGGCCGCGCCGTCGTCGGGCACGAGCCGACGCAGCGCCCGCGCGTGGTGTGCCGTCATGGGCAGCAGCAGGTCGCGGCACGCGACCTCGTCGGAGGTCACGCGGTGCGCGCGGTGGTCGTCCCCGACGGGGTACCCGTGGGCGGCCAGCACACGCTGCGCGCGGCGGTCGACAGGGTTTCCCTCCTCCTCCGCGCTGACGCCCGAGGAGTCCACGGACACCCTTCCGTCCAGGCCCTCGGCCGCGAACGCCTCCCGCAGCACGACCTCCGCCATGGGGGACCGGCAGATGTTGCCGGTACACACAGTCATCACCCGGTACGGCTCGCTCATGTGCTGCATCCTCTCGCACGGGGCGCCCAGCCGGGGACCGCGCGTCGCTTCCCCACGTCCTCGCCGGTGAGCGCAGGGGCCGCCCAGCGGGCTGACCACGCCCGTCGGCGCCGCCCTGACCATCGCGAGCCCGGACACGACCGGGCGTGTCGCATCGCGCACCACCACGCCGACGACGCCGCCGCGCACCGCCCCGCGAGCACGGCACGTCCCCTCGGACGGCGCCCCGTGACGGAGCGCGGTTCGCGGCCACCCGGACGGTTCGCCCTGCGGGCAAAACCGTGGACCGCGCGGCCGGGCGGGCGTAGCGTCTGCCTCACATCAAGAAGGGAGGTGATCCGAGCAGATGAAGTCTCTTCGGACCGATGAGGTGGTCGCGCGCTAGCGCGTCCTGATCTTTCCTCCGCCGGCACCCGTCAGGGCCGGCGGTGACAGGGACCTGGTGGCGACAACCACGCGACCACCGGAGTCCGCGGGCGCCGCGCACTCGTCCAGCGCGGCAGGGGCACCCGCCCCGGCCCGCGGGCTCTCCTGTGTCTCCGCGGGCCCGGCGTCCGAGCCCTGTCAGAGTGGCGCGAAACGCTGCCGCAGCGGGCAGAACTCGTTGCCCTCAGGGTCGGCCGGCACGTGCCAGGACTCCTCGCCCGTCTGGCCGACATCGGCCGCGCCCCGAGAGCCAGCAGGCGCGCGAGCTCCGCGCCGAGCACGAGTCCACCGAAACCTGCTCCCCGGGCGGACGGAACGTGCCCTACGCCTCGCCGAGCTCCACATGATCCGACGTGAGCTCGAAGCTCCCCGACGTCTCGACGACGACGGCAAGCATCGGCGTCGTCGCCCAGGTCTGATGGATCTCGCCCTTCTCCCACACGACGACGACGCCGCTGGCCACAGCGTGCATCACATCGTCCTCGGCCGCTACGACTCCTGCGCCGTCGATCACGGCGAACGCCTGTGTGAGCGTGGCCGGATGCCGCCCGATCGTTCCGCCGGCGGCGACCCTCGCGATCGAGATGCGCGTCTCCGCCGCGTCCACGGCGGCGGGAAGGAACTCCATGGCCGTGCCATCGCTCTCGAAGCGATCGAGAGCGGCCGTCGGAAGCTTGAACATCCTCACCCTGCCAGCCTACGTTTCGCGGTTTCGCGTGACCGCTCGAAGACCGACGCCTCGAGGGTCGGTGCGCAGTCCGATCCGTCACGGCGCCCGGCATGCCGGTCCCGGCGCGTCCGAACACGAGAGTCCCGGCGTGATCCCCGGTCGGCGTTCCCACTCGGCATCGGCGAACAGGACTGCAGCACGAGCAGGTGACGCCCAGCGTGCAGGCGCCGTGACGTGCTGCTGGCACGATCGTCGTCGTGCCCAGACCCCATCCCAAGGCTGCTTGGCGAACGATGCCGACTACCGTTCCGAGGGCGGCTGGTGGGCGGCGACTTCGAGCTCAGCAGCACCGCTCGGGTCGCACTCGCCGCCTGAAGACCATCGCGACCAGTTCGTGTGGCAGTCCCATCGACGCAGTCTCCTGCGCGTGAGCACGCCTCAGATCGTGGGGGTGGACAGGTTCCCGCTGCGGCGGGTCCGAGCGGTCGCACTCGGCCTGCTGGCAGGCCCCCTGATGGCGACGGCCGGGTTGGTGTTCGTGGCCCTGGCTCTGTGGGGCGACGTGTCGGTCCCAGCCCGCGTCGTGCTGGGCGTCGTGGGCGCAGTCGCCGCACTCTTCTTCGGGGCGGCCAGCATCGGCTGGCTCATCCTCGCGGTTCACCCAGCGGCTGGCCTGACGATCGACGGCGAAGGGTTCGAGGACCGCTCCTCGTTCGGCGCGGCGGGCAGGGTCTCATGGTGTGACGTGGCCGACGTCAGAGTTGTCAACACCTGTGGTCAGCCCACCCTGCTCGTCCGAGTCGTCGACCGGGATGCGCTGCTCGCCCGGATGGGTCCGTGGGCGCGACGGACGGCGCGCACGAACGCCCGGATCATGGGTGGGGCGCCCGTAGGGATCTCGCTGAACGCGGTGCGCGGGGGACCGGTCGCAGTGGTCGACGCGTTCCAGGCCCGATGGGAGCGTTGGCGCGTCACCCAACACGCGGTCGTCGCGCCGGCGCTCCAGTTCCCGGCCGATCCCTGGCGTTCGGCGCCAGGCGGCAACCCACCGGCGCGGCGCCCGACCGACGGTTGGTCCGTCGCGTCACTCGTCACGGGCCTCCTCGGCCTGGGCCCCGTCGCGGCCGTGCTCGGGTTCGTGGGCGTTCGCCGCACTCGGGACGCACTACGGCGTGGGCGCGGGATGGCGGTCACAGGCATCGTGCTGGGCCTCGTCGGAACCATCGTCGGCATCGTCTTCGTGGCGCTCGCCACGACGCAGCCGAGCGCCGAGCCGGGGTACACCTACGGCGACAACCCTCGCCTGGACACCTTGTGGGACCAGTGCCAGGCGGGCGACATGGGCGCCTGCGACGACCTGTACTTCTCCTCCACGTGGCACAGCGACTACGAGCGCTTCGGTGACACCTGCGGGGGTCGGACCAACGGTTACGCGCGATGCGACCCCTGAGCGCGCGACGAGCGGTCGCCGCTCTCCCTTCACGCTCCCGGTCGCCACACCGGGTCCGCCAGGACCGCCAGGCCCTCGGTCGCATGTGCTGGCAGGGCAGCGACCACACCCCGTGGAGCGCACCTGGCTCCCCCTTGCCTTCGGTACGCGACTGGTGGCACAAGGCTCATTGAGGCTCAGTAGCCGTCATCGTCCAGCCCGAACGGGTCCAAGCCGTAGGGACTGTCCGGCAAACCGTCACCGTCCGTGTCTGGCATGTCCTTGAGGCGCTCACGCGTGTCGTCGGCGATTCTTTGAAGATTCTTCTTCATGCGTTCACGAGTGGCCGGGTCATCAAGATCGACTCCCTGGTCCTCGAACACCTTCCGCTGTTCGGGTGTCAGCCCTTCGATGAAAGCGTCGATGTCGCTATCGGTGACGGTATAACTGTCATCATATTCATCATCGCCGATACCCGAGCCACCGCTGTCCAAACCGGGGTCCTCAGCGGAGTCCTCGCTCTCGCTGGACCAGGGTGCATCGGCCTTGCTGCCGTCATCGAACGACTGCTCCGAGTTCTTGAAGGCTTCCTCGGCCTTGTCAACCTCAGCGTTGACGTTCGCGATCGTGCCGACGATCACCAGCACACTCAGCACGAGCGTGGCAGCAAGAGAAACGGCGGAGATGATGATGCCCCACAGCGCCAGCTTGTTGTCGAAGCCAGCCTTCTTGGACTTGCTGCGGCCGATGATCGAGCAGATCAGGCCGCCGATCGGGACGACGAACGCTCCGATGAGCCCGACCAGCCCGAGCGTCTTGCCCGGGTCCTCGGCCACAGAAGGCTGCTGCCTGTACGGACCGGGCTGATACGGAGATCCGTAGACCGGAGGGGTCTGGGTCTGGGTCCATCCCTGGTATATGCCAGGGGGCGGCTGCGCCGGCGCTCCGCTCGGAGGGAGAGGTACTCCGCCTTGCATCTGACCCGTAGGGGGTGTGGGTCCGAAGTTGCTATCCACTGATGCCCTTGCCTTTCTCGTGACCTTGCCATGCTGCGTGGCCGCCGAGCGAGGCACGGCAGACGGGGCCTTCACCCAAGATCCTGGACACGCTCGTCGTCGATGACACGGCCCGGGCCAGGGTAGTGGTGTGAACCTTCTCGAAGGCTTCGGGCGACAGGTATTCGCAGGCGAGTGGCGTCGATTGGCGCAGTGACGGCTCGCCCGCCGGAACACGGCCCGGCGGGCGGTGTCCTCCTCGGCAAAGGCGTGCTCACCGGCGAGCATCTCGCGCTTGACGGTCGCGGTGAATGACTCCACCAGAGCGTTGTCCGCCGATGAGCCGGCCGCGGCGACCGAAGCGACCGCCGGTTCAGCTCGTGCCACCTTCCAGGCCCCGTCGACGCCATGGTTCGCCTCGTGGACTGGCGGCATCAACGTCGGCCCGCTCGACCCAGGTCCGCAACGCCTCCGGGTGGACCCGAGGCGGGACGATCGCCAGCTCTCGCACACGTCTGCCGGACAGTCCGGCCGGCAGGCGCAACCGCGCCGTCCCTCAGACACGAGGGGAAGCCACTCGTGCGGCATGAAGTGGCCATGGCGTGTTGCCCCGCGAACGAGCGTGGAGGGTTTCGGGTGCGGACCCCGACACACCAACCCGACGCGCTATGGGTGGGCGAGGCCGGTCTGGTAGGCGAGGACGACGAGCTGGGCGCGGTCTCGCAGGCCGAGCTTGAGGATGGCGCGGTTGACGTGGGTCTTGACGGTCAGCGGTGAGATGTACAGGCGGTCGGCGATCTCCTGGTTGCTCAGCCCCTCGGCAACCAGTGCGGAGACCTGGCGTTCGCGTTCGGTCAGGTCTCGCAGCCGGTCCTCACCGCCCGCCGCGGGGGCGGTCGGCGCGGCGAGGAAGGTGCCGATCAGCGCGCGTGTCGCGGCGGGTGACAGGAGCGCCTCGCCGGCGGCGACGAGGCGGACGGCGTCGAGGAGGTCGTCGGGCGCGACGGCCTTGCTCAGGAAGCCGCTGGCTCCGGCGCGCAGCGCCTCGAAGACGTACTCGTCCTGTTCGAACGTGGTCACGATGAGGACCTTGATGCCGGCCAGGGAGTCGTCCGAGCTGATCTGCTGGGTCGCAGCGAGCCCGTCGACGTCGGGCATGCGGATGTCCATGAGCACGACGTCGGCGCGCTCGGCGCGCGCGACCCGGACGGCCTGGGCGCCGTCGGGCGCTTCGCCGACGACCTGCATGTCGGGTGCGGAGTCGATGATGACGCGAAAGCCGAGGCGCACGAGCGCCTGGTCGTCCGCGATGACGACCTTGATGGTCACGCCGGTCTCTCCTTGGTGGACGTGGGCAGGTGGGCGACGACGGCGAAGCCGCCGTCCGGGGTGGGCCTGGCGTCGAGGGTCCCGCCGGCACCGGTGACGCGTTCGCGCATGCCGACCAGGCCGAGGCCGCTGCCGGGCACCGCGTCGGCCGTCGACCGCGGGGCGGTCTCGGCCCGGGGGTTGGTGACGGTGATCTCGAGGTCGCCGCGGCAGGTGATGGTCACCGTGACCGGGGCGCCCGGGGCGTGCTTGCGGGCGTTGGTCAGCGCCTCCTGCACGACGCGGAACGCGGCCAGGTCGACGTCGGGGGGCAGCGTTGTCGGGACGGGCCCGAGGTGCAGGTGCACGGAGGTCCCGTCCGCGCGGACCGCTTCGACGAGGGCCGCGACGTCGTCGAGCCCGCGCACCGGTGCCGTCACCGCGTCGACGGCGGCGCCGTCGCGGCGCAGCACGGCCAGCACGGAGTGAAGCTCGCCGAGGACGGTCTTGGCCGAGGTGCGGATGTTGCGCACGGCGTCGGCGACGACCTGCTCGTCACGGCCGAGCATGTGCTCGGCCATCCCCGCCTGGACGCTGATCGCGGACACGTGGTGGGCCATGACGTCGTGCAGCTCGCGCGCGATCCGCAGCCGTTCCTCGGCGACCCGGCGGCGGGCGGCCTCCTCACGCCCCTGCTCGGCGCGCACGGCCCGGTCCGTGAGCGCGGCGACCGTGTCGCGGCGGCTACGGATCGCGATGGCGATCGCCGTCAGGGTCCACAACCACAGCACCACGTCCTCGCGGCGCAGCAGGCCGTCGCTCGCGAACGCGGTCGCGAGGGCGAGCCCCTCGAAGATGACCGTGGCCGCCCCGGCGGCGATGATCGCCTTGCGCGGCGGCCGGGCGAGCGCGTAACCGAAGACGGCGACGCTCATCGCGACCTGGGCGAGGTTCACGACGTGACCGCTCACGATCCCCGTGTAGGTCGCGGCGGCCGTGATCGCGAGCGTGCCTGCCGGGTGCCGCCGCAGCTGCGTCAGGGCGGTCGCGCTGACAACCGTCAGGACCACGTCGACCCAGGTCGGCGACCCGATCGCCGGCGCATACGGGCGCAGCACGAGCGGCAGCACGAGGAAGACGACGGCGAGGGCCGCGGCGAGGATCAGCTCGCCGCGGCCCACGCGCGCCGTCGTCCAGGACACGGGCCTCACGGTACGTCCCGCGTCACGGCTCGGGTCCACCGACCGGCGCCCGCCGTCACACGTCGCGCCTCTGGACCAGGACGGCGCTCGCGCCGACGACCACCACGACCCAGGCGACCAGGACGACGACGGCAACCGGGCCAGGCAGGACGTCGGCGCTGGCAGCATGCACCGTGGTGAACGCGGAAGCCGCCGAGTTCGGCAGGAACTGCAGCACGGCGTCCCAGGAGTCGGGGAGCAGACCCTGAGCCAGGTTCGGCACCACGAGGATCCCCGCGACGACGAGGAGCACGGCCCCGGCGACGTTGCGCAGCAGGATGCCGACCCCGAGCCCGATCAGGCCGATCGCCGACAGGTACCCGGCCATGCCCAGCAGCGACCCGATCGTGTGCGCGTCGAAGAAGGGTGCCGTGGCCTGCCCGCGCGCCGACAGCACCAGGGTCCCGACGAGGAACGCGGCGAAGACGGCGACCAGGGACACCACCACCAGCAGCCCGGCGAAGACCGCGGTCTTCGCGGCGACCACCCGCCACCGGCGCGGGTCACCGCGAACGTGCTCGCCACCATGCGTGAGCCGTACTCGCGGGCACCCGCGATGGACCCGAGGACACCGGCGATCATCACGGCCAGGTCCGAACCGCCCAGCACGGTCGCCAGAGGATCGGACGCCTGACCGGGAGCTGCCGTGATCAGGATCCCGGCCAGCGCCGCGACCCCCACCATGACCAGCGCCAGCAGCCCGCAGGTCAACCACGTCCCGCGCAGCGAGCGCGCCTTGATCCACTCCGAGCGCACCACACGCGCGAACGTCTGCCGGTAGGCGGTGCCCGCCTCCCTGGTGCCGGCCGGCGTCCTGTCCATCACTGCCGCGGTCATCACGCCGCCTCCTTCGTCTCGATGCTGTCCTGCGCGGCGCTGGCATGCGCGGACCCGGAGCCGTACTCCACGCTCCCGCGCGTCAACGCCCAGTACGCCGACTCCAGGCTGGCGCCCACCGGCGCCAGGTGATGCAGCCGCACCCCGGCCTGGGCGGCGATGTCACCGATCTGCCCCGCGTCCAGGCCACGGACCTGCACCAGCGCGTCGTCGCCCACCGCAACCGACCCGCCCGCCCGCGCCAGCAACGGCACGAGCACCGCCGCGTCAGGCGAACCCACCGACACCGCGCCCCCGGTCGAACGGGCGATGAACTCCTCGATCGGGCTGTCCGCCAAGATCCGACCCTGCCCGATCACCAGCAGATGGTCCGCCACCAGCTCCATCTCGCTCATCAGGTGCGAGGACAGCAAGATCGTGCAGCCCTCCCCAGCGAGCTGCGTGAGCAGGTTCCGGATCCACTGGATCCCGTCGACGTCCAGACCGTTGACCGGCTCGTCCAGGATCAGCACCTGCGGCTCGGCCAGCAACGCCGCAGCGATGCCCAGCCGCTGACTCATGCCCAAAGAGAACAGCCCCACCCGGCGGTGCGCCACCTCCGACAGGCCGACGACCTCCAGCACCGCCTCCACCCGCCGCGGCCCCGCACCCACCGTCGCACCCAGCGCGAGCAGATGGTTGCGCGCCGACCGCGCGCCGTCGGCAGCCTTCGCGTCCAACAGCGCGCCCACCTCGGACAACGGCGCACTTGACCGCTCGAACGGGCGCCCGTTGACCAACGCCCGCCCCGACGTCGGACGATCCAGCCCGAGAATCGCGCGCATCGTCGTCGACTTGCCCGCACCATTCGGCCCCAGGAACCCGGTCACCCTCCCGGCTGGACGACAGCACTCACATGGTCCACGGCAACCTTCGAGCCGTACACCTTGGTCAACTCCTGCAACTCGATCATGAGGAATCCTTCGTTCGGTTCCCTCAAGGCTCCCCGGGTCGCCGCGGCTTGTCGTCGTCCCGACGAAGCGTCGTCAGTACTCCATCCAGAGCACATCGACCCACCCGACCGGTCCGGCGAGATCCGAGCTCTGCCGGGCCTGGACCAAGACCGCCGACGAGATTCCCGCGAAAGCCAACCGCCAGAGGACTTCAGAGCCGAACCACTAGACCTTCCGCCACCATCGATCAGAGCTCATCTCGGCGGGGACCTTCAAGTCATCCGGGTCGAGGCCGAGGTCTTCAAGTCGGTCAAACCACGCGGTACGCATCGAGGTCGGCAAGCGCGTGCCGCAGAAGGGGCAGTAGTCGAGCACGAGTCCTGACGTTCCCCCGTCCAGGATCTGGATTGACCACTCGCGGACCACCGGGTCGTACTGCAGTGGCACGTCGACGTCGGCAAGCGCCGCCCCAGTCGCGGACAATGGTGGTCACTTGACACGGATGGTCCCCCGGGAAGGCCGGCCTCGTGATGGCTCCGGACTCGCGATCTTGGGCGTATCGGTCTCCTGTCCCGGGGCCCAATCCCACGTTGGCGGCACTCACGGAGCCGGCTCCCACGCAACTGCGTCACCAGGCCCAGCGCTGAGCACCTCGCCGCTTGGCATGTACAGCATCCACGCTTCCATTCCGTCCGGGCGTTCGTATGGCTCGACGGTCAGCGCCAGCCCACCCTCGAAGACCATCTCGAACCCATTCGGGCGTCGCGCTGCGCAGACTCGCTGCAGGCCTCTTTCGGAGATCAGCGCCGCGGCGCTTTCGATCTCGTCTCGATCGGACTCCGAGTTGACGCAAGTGTCATCCGCGCGAATCACCCAGTTTGAGCCATAAATCCAGAGATGGAACTGCCCGTGCGGGACACCTTCAACCATCACCGGGGCATTCCGAACTCGATCGTCAGGAAACTTCCCCAACCCGCCTGAGCACCCCAGGCGCTCAGTCCCACTAGGCGCCCGAGGGCATCACCAGCCTCGGAGCTGGCGGCACAATCCAATACTGTCACCCCCGAACATCGCACCCCCGAACATCGGCAGGATCTCGTCAACAATGTCATGGCAAGACGCAGGTCTGCACGATGGTGTCCGGCCACACGGCACCCACGGAGCCGGGCGGGGCGTCAGCGCCGGCGAGAAGAAGCACCGACGCGACGTCTTCGCAGCCCGCGGCGCCTACACCCTCGGGCGGCGAGCTCGGTCAAGCAGTCACACCTGTGCGTTCAGCGCGCCCGCCTCGATGCGGCTCGGCGAGCCCGCCTACGCCGGACAACTGCGTCGCTACACCCGCACTCGCCTGAAGCGGGGTCACGCCCCGCCCGACACCGACGGCACCACGGTCACGCCGACAACACAGCAGCAACGCCAGAGCATCGACGACGACGTCGGAGCGCCAGCCCACGCCCCGGGCGCACCCGCACGTCTGCGAGCCGGGCCGAACGGAACCGCCGTGGGTGGTTTCGACAGGCTCAGCCACCAGGGCGCAGCGCCGACAGCCGGCCGGAAACGACGAAACCCCCGACCGGATCAACCGGCCGAGGGTTTCGGCAACAGGATCGCTTCCCACTGGGAAACGTCCCCCACGTGCGCGAGGGGGAGTTGAACCCCCACGCCCTTTCGGGCACACGGACCTGAACCGTGCGCGTCTGCCTATTCCGCCACTCGCGCGTGCCGGAGAACAGTAACACGGTGCGGGCGACCCCCTCGAATCGCTCCGCGCTCGTGCTCGCTACCAGCGGCACCGCGGCGCACGCGACCGTGGCGCGACCTGTCGGAGGCCGCCCAGGACGCCGTTGGGCGACGATTTCTTCAAGCCTTCCGCCAGTCGTTCACACGAATCACGGTCATGATCCCGTGCCCTTGCCTACGATCTAGGTAGTCTGCCCGCGGTGTCGTCTGTGCCCGGCGACCTGCGACGTCGGATCCCGTTCGGGGCCCGGATCACCGTCGCGGGGCCCGGTCCCTGGCGACAGACGGCACGAAACACGTGCGTCGGGCACGCGAGAGGAGGTGGCATGGGCGTCCTGGACCGCTTCGAGAAGGGGGTGGAGCGTGCGATGAACAACGCGTTCTCCAAGATCGGCCGTAGCGAGGTGAAGCCGGTGGAGCTGGCGAGCCGTCTACGCCGCGAGCTCGACGACCGCGCTGCCGTCATGGGCCGCGACCGGACGGTGGCGCCCAACGAGCTGACCATCGAGCTCTCGCCCGAGGACTTCGCGCAGATCGAGGCGTGGGGTGCCGAGACTCTGGCGGACGAGCTCGCCACCAACCTCACCGAGTACGCCGCGAGCCAGCACTACGCGTTCGTCGGCCCGGTCAGCGTGTCGTTCGAGGAACACGAGGACCTGGCGAGCGGCCGCTTCCAGGTGCGTTCGGCGTCCGTGCGCGGTTCCGTCGCCCCCGCGACGACGACGGCCCGAGCACTCGGCACCCGCTCATCGACATCGACGGCCAGCGCTACCTGCTCACCGGCCCTGTCACCGTGATCGGGCGTGACGCCGACGCGGACATCGTCGTCGACGACCCGGGTGTCTCTCGGCGGCACCTGGAGATCCGCGTGACGCCCGACGGCGTCATCGCCACGGACCTCGGGTCGACCAACGGGTTGTACGTCGAGGGTCATCAGGTTCCGGCCGCGACGCTGCTCGACGGCAACACCCTGACCATCGGCCGAACGCGGATCATGTTCTGGTCCGGCTCGGCCGCCACAGAGACCGAGGACTGGTGATCCGCACGACATGAGTGAGCTGACGTTCACCCTGCTGCGGCTGGGATACCTGGTGCTGCTCTGGGTGTTCGTGCTCACCGCGATCGGCGTTCTGCGCCGTGACCTGTCGACCCGGACCGCGGGCGGGCGCGTCGGGCGTCGGCGCGCCCGAGGCGCTGCCCCGAGCGGTGTGGTCTCGAGCGGCGCGGTCCCGCCCGCCCCTGCGACCCCGGCGCCGGCTCCCGCATCGCACGCCGCTTCGCCGTCGCGCCTCGTCGTGGTGTCCGGGCCCCTGCAGGGCACGTCGTTGCCCCTGACCGGCTCGTCCATCCTCATCGGCCGCTCCCCGGGATCGACGCTGGTGCTCGACGACGACTACTCGTCGAGCCGCCACGCGCGGATCTTCCCCCAGGGCGGCCAGTGGTTCGTCGAGGATCTCGGCTCGACCAACGGCACTTTCGTCGCCGACGAGCAGATCAGCGGCGTCGTTCCGCTGCCACCGGGCGTCAGCGTGCAGATCGGTCGTTCCGTCGTCGAGCTGCAGGGATGAGCGGCCCGTGACCGTCTCCCTGCGCTACGCGGCACGATCTGATGTCGGGCTCGTTCGCGCGAGCAACCAGGACTCGGCGTATGCCGGCCCGAACCTGCTCGTCGTGGCCGACGGCATGGGCGGCCACGCGGGTGGCGACATTGCGTCGCGTATCGCGATCGCCTCGTTGCGTGGTCTCGACGCGGGCATCCACACGCCTGACGCGGCACTGTCCGACCTCGAGGCGGCGGTCGAGTCCGCGCGGATGGGCCTGGTGCGGGCCAGCGCCGCGAAGCCCGACCTGGCCGGCATGGGCACCACGGTCACCGCGCTGCTGCGCACCGGCTCGACGCTGGTCATGGCGCACATGGGAGACTCGCGCGCCTACCTGCTGCGCGACGGCGCGCTGTCGCAGGTCACGGTCGACCACACGTTCGTCCAGCATCTCGTGGACACGGGCCGCATCTCGCCCGACGAGGCCGAGCATCACCCGCAGCGCAACGTCGTCATGCGTGTGCTGTCCGACTTCGACCTCGACCTGCACCCCGACATGTCGATCCGCGAGGCCAAGGTCGGTGACCGCTGGCTTCTGTGCTCCGATGGCCTGTCGGGCTTCGTGCACGCCGACCTTCTCGGCGAGATCCTCGCCGAGGCGGACGACCCGGGTGAGGCCGCCGACCTGCTGCTTCTCGCTGCGATGCGCGCCGGCAGCACCGACAACATCACCGTCGTGGTCGCGGACGTCGTCGACGACGACGACGCGCCCGACGCGGCCTTCGTGGCTGACGACGCGGAGGCGCCCGTAGCGAGCGTCGGCGGGATCCAGGTGGTCGGCGCCGCCGCGACCCGCGGTCCCATCCCGGGCGCCGTCGCCCCGGACGACGACACGTCGGGCGATACCGGGGGCCAGGACGACGCGCCGCGCGACGGGGCCCCGAGTGCCGACCGTGGTGACGCCCCCGATCGCGACGACGAACGCGACGGCGGCCATGACGACGACGGAGACGACGACGGAGACGACGGAGACGGAGACGGAGACGGTGAGGAAGACGCCGACCCCGACGACGCCGACGCGCGCCCTGCCGCGCGGCGACACCCCGTCGTCGCGAGCCTCGTGACGCTGGCGGTGCTCGCCGGGGTCGGGCTGGCCGGCTGGGGCGGCTACCGGTGGACGCAGCAGCAGTACTTCGTCGGCGTCGCTGACGGGCAGGTGGCGGTGTTCCGCGGCCTGCCCGCGTCCGCGGGTCCGCTGACGCTCTCGCAGCCCGTCGAGCTCACCGGAACGCTCGTCGCCGACCTCCCGCCGTTCTTCGCCGCGCGGCTCGACGGCACGATTCGCGCGTCGTCGCTCGAGGACGCGCGCACACGCGCGCAGCGCCTCATCGACCAGGCGCTGCCCACGCCGACCGCGAGCCCGACACCCATCCCTTCGCCGACCGAGACTCCGGCCCCGCCGCCTGAGGAACCCGCCGACGAGGGCGCACCACCCGACGAGCCCGCCGACGTGGGCGCCCCGCCGCCTGCGGAGCCCGCCGGATGACCGCCGTCGAGACGCCCGAGGCGACGCTCGAACCGCGGGTGCGCCGACCACTGCGGCTCGCCGAGCTGTGGTTGCTGATGCTCGCCGTGGCCGCCGGCGTCGGAGCGTTCGCGCTGGTCGGCATGTCGATCTCGGACGCGCTGCCCACACACTTCTGGTTCGAGTCGCTCGCGCTCGTCGTGCTCGCGCTCGTCGCTCACGTCGTCGTACGCATCCGTGCGCCGTTCGCGTCGCAGACGATCCTGCCCGCTGCCGTGCTGCTCAACGGCGTCGGTCTGGCGATGATCCTGCGAATCCAGGAGTCGGGCGCACGGGGAGCAGCGGGTGCCGACGTGGTGCGCAACACGCAGTGGTCGGCGCTCGGCGTCGTGCTCGCGTGCCTGGTGCTGTGGTTCCTCAAGGATCACCGCAGCCTGCGCAAGCTGACGTACACCGCGATGTTCGCAAGCCTCGTGCTGCTGGCGCTGCCACTCGTGCCCGGCATCGGGCGCAGCATCAACGGTGCCCGGATCTGGATCCACCTCGGCGGGTTCTCGATGCAGCCCGCCGAGTTCGCCAAGATCACGCTCACCGTGTTCTTCGCCGGCTATCTCGTGTCCAACCGTGACACGCTCGCCCTCGCCGGACCCAAGGTGCTGGGGCTGCAGCTCCCGCGCATCCGGGACCTGGGGCCGATCCTGCTCGTGTGGGCGGCCTCGCTCGCGGTGCTCGTGTTCCAGCGTGACCTGGGCACCTCTCTGCTGCTCTTCGGCATCTTCGTCGCGATGCTCTACCTGGCCACCCAGCGGTTCTCCTGGGTGCTCATCGGTCTGCTGCTCTTCGCGGGCGGTGCCGTGCTCGCGGCCGAGGTGTTCCCGCACGTCAGCCAGCGCATGACGGGGTGGCTGCACGCGTTCGACCCTGCCGTGTTCAACGCGCGCGGCGGCTCGGGCCAGCTCGTCGCGGGCCTGTTCGGCATGGCGAACGGCGGCCTGTTCGGCACCGGCTGGGGGCAGGGCTTCCCCTACCTCGTGCCGTTCTCGTTCTCCGACTTCATCTACACCTCGCTCGCCGAGGAGCTCGGCCTCACGGGCATGCTGGCGATCCTGCTGGTGTTCCTGATCCTCGTCGAGCGCGGCCTGCGGACCGCGATCACCGTGCGCGACGGGTTCGGCAAGCTCCTCGCCGGTGGCCTCGCGTTCACGATCGCGCTGCAGACGTTCGTCGTCGTCGGCGGTGTCACACGGCTCATCCCGCTGACCGGCCTGACCTTGCCGTTCATGGCTCAGGGCGGGTCTTCGCTCCTGTCCAACTGGATCATCGTCGCGATCCTGCTGCGGGTCTCCGACAGCGCCCTGCGCCCGTCGACGCTGCCCGTGCGCGGGCAGGTCGGGCAGGGCCGCATCGCGCCCGCCGACGGCGAGCATCCCGGTGTCGGGAACGCCGACGGCGAGCACCCGGGCACGGCACCGATCCAGGTCGTCCCCCCACGCGTCGGAGGTGACCTGTGAACACGACGCTCCGGCGGCTCTCGGCCGTCGTCATGGTGATGTTCCTGGCCCTCATGGTCTCCACGACGTACACGCAGTTCTACCGGGCCGACCGGCTCAACAACGACGGGCGCAACGTCCGCAGCATCTTCCGCGAGTTCAACGTCGCACGCGGCCCCATCGTCGTGGCCGGGCAGCCGATCGCGGAGTCGGTGCCGGTCGACTCCCCGTTCGGGTTCCAGCGCGTCTACTCGGGCGGCGACCCGGAGAAGGCGCAGATGTACGCGCCCGTCACCGGCTTCTTCTCCCTGGTCAACGGCTCGTCGGCGGTCGAGAGCGCCGAGAACTCGTTCCTCAACGGGCAGGCCGACGCCCTGTGGGTCGACCGGCTTCAGAACCTGCTCACGGGCCGCGCGACGCAGGGCTCGTCGGTCGAGCTCACCATCGACCCCGTCATCCAGCAGGCGGCATGGGACGCCCTGGGTGGCCAGCGCGGCTCGATCGTCGCCGTCGATCCCTCGACCGGTGCGATCCTCGCGATGGTCTCCAAGCCGTCGTTCGATCCGAACGTCCTGGCCGTGCACTCGACCGGCCAGGCCGGCCAGGCGTACCAGGACCTGCTGAACGCCGAGGGAAACCCGCTCATCAACCGCTCGATCTCGGCGCTGTACCCGCCTGGGTCGACGTTCAAGCTCGTGGGCGCTGCGGCCGCGATCGAGTCCGGCGCGTTCCAGGCCGACACGCAGATCGCGGCGCCGCGCACCTTCCGGCTGCCGGGCACCAGCACCGACCTGCCGAACTTCGGCGGCGAGGCGTGCTCGCCGACCGACCAGATGTCGTTGCACGACGCCATGGTGATGTCGTGCAACACCGCGTTCGCGTCGCTGGCCGTGGAGGTGGGCGGCGACGCCATGCGCACCCAGGCGGCCAGGTTCGGCTTCGACGACCTGTTCCGCGTCCCCATGCGCTCGGCCGTCAGCGCGTTCCCGGCGGCGAGCGACGCGTTCACCCCCGACCGGGTGGCGTTGTCCGGCATCGGCCAGGGCGACGTCACCTCGACGCCGCTGCAGATGGCCATGGTCTCGGCCGCCATCGCGAACAACGGCACGCTCATGCAGCCCCACCTGGTGCAGACCGTCCGTGACCCCGACCTCGAGGTGGTCGAGCAGACCGAGCCGACCAAGATCCGCGACGCCGTGTCGCCGGCGACGGCGGACGCGCTCACCCAGATGATGGTGGACACCGTCGAGACCGGTACCGGAACGAGCGCCCGGATTCCCGGCGTCCAGGTGGCCGGCAAGACGGGTACCGCGCAGACGGCGCCCGGCGTCGCCCCGCACGCGTGGTTCACCGCGTTCGCGCCCGCGGACAACCCGAAGATCGCCGTCGCCGTGATCGTCGAGAACGGCGGCAACCTTTCCAGCGAGGCGACGGGTGGCCGGCTCGCCGCACCCATGGCTCGTGCCGTGATCGAGGCGGCGCTGAACCGATGAGACCTGCCACCGGAATCGCCCTCGGGGAGCGCTATCGCCTCGCCCGCCGCCTCGCCGTCGGCGGCATGGGCGAGGTGTGGGTCGCGGACGACACGTTCCTCGGCCGCGAGGTGGCGGTCAAGGTGCTGCGCGAGGAGTACACGGGCCACGAGGACTTCCTGCGCCGGCTGCGCACCGAAGCCCGCAACAGCGCGGCCCTCTCGCACCCGAACATCGCGCAGATGTACGACTACGGCGAGCAGGAGGGCACGGGCTACCTCGTCATGGAGCTGGTGCTGGGCGAACCGCTCGCCGACCTGCTCGAACGCGAACCCGTCCTGCCGCCCAAGCGGCTGCTGCCGATCCTGGCGCAGACCGCCCGTGGTCTGCACGCGGCGCACGAGGCCGGCGTCGTCCACCGTGACGTCAAGCCGGGCAACATCCTGCTGGAACGACCCGCGCGCGCAGCCGAGGGCCCCACCGTCAAGATCACCGACTTCGGCGTCTCGCTCGCGGCCAACCAGGCGGCGATGACCGCCACCGGCATGGTCATGGGCACCGCCCAGTACCTGTCACCCGAACAGGCCGTAGGCCAGCCGGCCACGCCGTTGTCCGACGTGTACGCGCTCGGCGTCGTCGCCTACGAGGCGACTGCCGGCAAGCGCCCGTTCACCGGCAACACCCCGGTGGACATCGCCGTCGCCCACGTCAACAACCCCGTGCCTCCGCTTCCTGCGACGGTCCACCCGGGGCTCGTGTCGCTCGTGACCCGGCTGCTCGAGAAGGACCCGGCACGCCGCCCCGCGTCCGCAGGAACCCTCGCGGAGGAGTTCGACGACCTGGCCCGGGAGATCGCCGCGGACCCGCTCGGTGCGCGATCGCGTACCGCCCGGCGCCTGCGGGGTGCCGCCCGCACCACGGAGCCGAGCGCGACCGGATCCGCCGCCGTCTCCACCTCGACCCCGGAGTCGGCCGCAGGGTCCGTCCCCGCCACGAACGACCCCGTCGCGGTACCGGCTGGGTCCGCATCGTCTGCCCACGTCGAGGCGGACCGTACCCATGCTGCCGACGCGCATCCCGCGCCGGAAACCCTGGGTCGTGCGCGTGGCGCCCATGCCGCACCCCTTCGCCCGGCCGCCCCCACCCCGCGGCCCCTGCCGTTGCGGCGCGATCTGCACGGTCCGCGGCCCACCGGCCGATCCGAGGAGGCGGCGCGCACGGTCGACGCCCTGCGCCGAGACCTCGCCCGACGTCGGCCGGCCGACCCGGCAGCGGCCCACCGCCTGGCCTCACGCAGCGCGCGCGACGAGGACGGAGCGGGTTCCACGACCCCGCGCACCGAGCGCACGTCGACGACGACGGGTCTGCGTCTCGGACCGCTCGGCAAGCTCTCATGGCCCCTCGTGGGCCTGCTCGTGCTGCTGCTCGTGCTCGTTCTTGCGACACTGGTCAGCAGCCTCACCGACGCGAACGACACAGGTGCGCACGCGTCGGGTCCACGATCGCCCATCTCCATGACTTCCGTGGCCGCACGCCCGGACGGCTCTGGGATGATGCTCCGTAACGCGTCGCACGGCGAGGCCGCTGCGACCACGACACCGAAGGACGTCTGAGTTGGTGGACAACACGCCCCGAGTGCTCGCAGGCCGGTACGAGGTCGGTGAGCTGATCGGCCGCGGCGGGATGGCCGAAGTACATATCGGTCATGACGCGCGCCTTGGCCGCACCGTCGCGATCAAGGTGCTGCGTTCGGATCTGGCGCGTGACCCGTCGTTCCTCGCCCGGTTCCGCCGCGAGGCGCAGGCGGCCGCAGCTCTCAACCATCCGGCGATCGTCGCCGTCTACGACACGGGCGAGGACGTGCACTCCGACCCGGCCACGGGTCACCAGGTGCACGTGCCCTTCATCGTCATGGAGTACGTCGAGGGGCACACGGTGCGCGACATCCTCCAGGACGGCGCTGCGGTGCCGATCGAGGAGGCGGTGGAGATCACGGCGGGCGTGCTGGGTGCGCTGGAGTACTCGCACCATGCCGGGATCGTGCACCGTGACATCAAGCCCGCGAACGTGATGATCACGCCGACGGGCGCGGTCAAGGTCATGGACTTCGGTATCGCTCGCGCCATCGCGGACTCTGCGGCGACGATGACGCAGACGCACGCGGTGATCGGTACGGCGCAGTACCTGTCGCCCGAGCAGGCGCGCGGCGAGCAGGTCGACGCCCGCAGCGACCTGTACTCGACGGGGTGCCTGCTGTTCGAGCTGCTCACGGGCCGCCCGCCGTTCGTGGGCGACTCGCCGGTGGCGGTGGCGTACCAGCACGTGGGGCAGGCCCCGCAGCGTCCGAGCGAGATCGCGTCCGACGTGCCCGAGGTGCTCGACCGCATCACGCTCAAGGCGCTGGCCAAGGAGCGCACGGCGCGCTACTCCTCGGCCGCGGAGTTCCGCGGCGACCTCGAGGCCGCCATGCGCGGCGGCGCGGTCGTCGCGCCGGCGATCGGTGCGGGTGTCGCTGCTGCCGGGGTGGCGGGCGCGGACCCCACGGTCGCGTTCGGCGCACCGGGCCCAGGGGATGCAGGCACCCAGCTGCTCACCCCCGAGGTCGCGGCCACCCAGCAGTGGGGTGCGCCCGTCCCGGAGACGGGCGTGCTGCCTGACGGCGTCGGGCCGGCAGGGTCCGTCGGCGCGCGCAGCACCGACCGGGCGGCCAGGAAGCGCAAGAAGGCGCTCATCTGGACTCTTTCCGTGGTGGGCGTGCTGGCTGTCGCAGCGGTCGTGATCGCGCTGATCCTCGGCAACCGTCCGTCGACGCCGCAGGACGTCGCGGTCCCGTCGATCCCGATCGGCTCGACGCGTGAGCAGGCACGCCAGATCGTCCAGGAGGCCGACTTCCGGTTCCGTGACGCCATCGACACCGACTCCAACGCCGAGAAGGACACCTCGACGCGCCAGGAACCTGCTGCCGGGGAGATGGCGGCGCCCAACTCCTTCGTGACGGTGTACTTCTCGGGAGGCCCGAGCACCGTCGCCGTTCCCGATGTCACCGGCAAGTCTCAGGAAGAGGCGCGTTCGATGATCCAGGCCGCAGGACTGGTCTGGGGCACCGTCACGCCCGAGTCGAGCAAGGACGTCGAGAAGGACAACGTGACGCGCACCGAGCCTCCGGCGCGCGAGGCTGCGACCTCGGGCGACACCGTGAACGTGTTCATCTCCGACGGCACCGTGAACCTGACCAATCTCGTCGGCATGACACGCGACGACGCGATCGCCGAGCTCACCCGCCTCGGCCTCAACTCCGACACCGAGGACGTCGAGAGCGCCACCGCGACCCCCGGCTCCGTCGTCTCGCAGGACCCGCAGCCGGGCAACGTGCCCCAGGGTCAGCGCGTCACGCTGGGCCTCGCCGTCGCCCCGGCCCTCGAGCAGGTGCAGGTCCCGCAGCTCACAGGCCTGGTGTGGGACGACGCGGCGCAGGCCATGTGCCGGCCGCTCAACTGCGTGCCCGAGCTGGAGTCCTCCGACACCGTGCCCGCGAGCTCGATCATCCGCACCGACCCGCCGGCCGGCACCACTCTCAACGAAGGCGACACCGTCCGGGTCATCGTGTCGACCGGCCAGAAGGTCACGGGCGGCGGAGGTGGCGGAGGCGGCGGCGGCAACCCCGGGACCTCGCCGTCTCCGAACCCGGGGAACGGCTAGGCGCAGGCGGCAGGTGGGGGCTCGGCCACGATCGGTGGCCGGGCCCCCGCCGTCTGTCGAGGACGCGCGACGCCCCGCCGACGCGTTCGCTCGTCAGCCCCGGTGGACCTGCGGCGCCATGCCCGCCGAACGCTCCACGGCTCCGGCGTCGCCGCACAGCGCGAGCCAGTTGGCGAGCAGCCGGTGCCCGCCCTGCGTCAGGACCGACTCGGGGTGAAACTGCACGCCATGCAGGGGCAGATCGCGGTGCTCCAGGCCCATGACGATGCCCGACGCGGTCGCGCACGTGACGCGCAGCTCGTCCGGGACGGTCTGGGGTTCGACGGCGAGCGAGTGGTAGCGCGTCGCGGTGAACGGCTGCGCGAGCCCGGCGACGACGCCGACGCCCGCGTGCTCGACCTGGCTGGTCTTGCCGTGCATGAGCTCAGGGGCGTGCGAGACGGTCGCCCCGAACACCTCGGCGAGCGCCTGGTGGCCCAGGCACACGCCCAGCATCGGGGTGCGGGTGCGAGCGCACGCCCGGATGACGTCCTCGGACGAGCCGGCCTCGTGCGGGGTGCCCGGGCCGGGGGAGACGAGCACGCCGTCGAACGCGACGCCGTCGGCGCCGACGATCCGGTCCCCCTCGGCGGCGGCCAGCACGCAGGCCGGTACCGCGTCGTTGCGCACGACGACGGTGCGGGCGCCGAGCTGGTCGAGGTAGCCCACGATCGTGTAGACGAACGAGTCGTAGTTGTCGACGACGAGGATCCGCGGCCCGGTGTTCACACCGTCAGCCTACGGTGTTGTCGTTGAGGGCCAGATACTCCGAGATCCACGGGAAGACCCACTCGAAGCACGCCGCGACCACGCCGGCCACGAGCACCAGGAGGACGAGAACGCGCACCCACGCGGGTCCGGGCAGCACGCGCCACAGCGCCGCGTACATCAGGCACCTCCTGCGTCGGTCCCGACCACGCGGACCCCGGCGTCCGTCAGCTCAGGCGGGGTCCCGTCGCTCACGGGCATCCAGTAGTCGAACTCGGCGTGGACGACGAACCGCTGCCGCGCCGAGTACATCGGGTGGCACGCCGTCATCGTCATGAGCCGTTGCGTGAGCTCGGGGACGGGCTCGCCGGGCTGCAGGCCCGGGACGGGCGAGACTACCTCGACCTGCCAGGGCCACACGATCTCGGTCCCGGTCACGCGATAGACGTACCAGGTGGTCTGCGTGCGCACGACGAGGGCGTCGCCGACCTCGAGCTCGGCGACCCGGTGGAAGGGCCGCCCGAACGTCGTGCGGTGCCCGGCGACCGCGAAGTTGCCGAGGTCCCCGGGCATGGCCGTGCCGGGGTAGTGCCCGATGCCGAGCCGGTCGAGGATCTCCCGGCGGTCGACACCGCCCGCGATGGGCGACACGTAGTCGGCGCCCCAGCGCGGCACATAGAACTGGGCGAACACCTCGCCGAACGCCGGCTGCGGGTCGACGGGCGGGTCGTCGCGGCGTTCGACGGGCGGTGCTGCGGTGGCGTGGGGCGCGGGCGGCGGATCCCAGTCGAGCGCCTGGAGGACCTGCGCCTGCTCCCGGAGCGCGATGACGTCGGTCCACCACAGCTGCCATGCGACGAACAACCCGAGCAGGACGCCGGCCGTGATGAACAGCTCGCCGATCACGCCGACGACGGCGTTGCCCGCCCCGGCACGTCCGCGGCGTGCGTGCCGGTCCCTCGAGGGCCGCGTCATGGTGGACGTCGTCATCGCAGCGGGTCCTTCCCTGCGGGCAGGCGTGCAAATCTCAGGTCGGTCGAGCCCGTGTAGGCCGGCAGGGAGAGGTCGTCGACGGCGCGGACGTTCCACCCGAGACCGACGGACGCGACGTACTGTCGGTAGATCGCGACGCCGGGCGAGGCGTCGAGCGCACGCCGCATCGACTCGGGCGAGCCGACCGCCTCGATGACGTACGGCGGGCTGAACACCCGGCCGTGCAGCAGGAGGATGTTGCCCGAGCACCGGAACGCCGACGTCATCGTGACGCGCTCGCCCTGGAGCGTCATCGCCTCCGCGCCGCCGGCCCACAGGGCGTTGATGACGTGCTGGATGTCCTGCTGGTGGACCACGAGATCGTCGGCCGAGACGCCGGGGATCGTGGCGCTCGACGCCGGTGCGTCGTCGAGCGTGACCTGGAGTCCTCCGCCTGCGACAGCGACCGATCCGACGGCGATGCCCTCGCGCTCCGCGAGCGTGGGGTCCTCGACAGGGGCGATCGTGTCGGAGGCCGTGAGCGCGTCCACCTCGGCTCGCAGGGACTCCGCCTGCGCGCTGAGGCGGTCGACCCGCGACGTCTCGGCGTCGACGAGCTCTGCCAGGTCGGTCGGCAGGCGCAGACCCGAGCTGCCGTGCGCGAGCTGCGCGCTCGCCGCGAACATGATTCCGGCGAGCCCGGCGACGACTCCCACGGTGATCGTGGGCCGCAGGCGTCCGCCTGACCGGGGAAGCAGGGCGAGCCGCAGATGCACACGTCGCGTCACGCTTCCACCTCCCGAGGGGCGCACGGTCGGGGCTGAGTCGCCCCGGCGACTACGCTAGTCGACGGAATGTCATCCACGTCCGGTTCGTCGCCGGACGTCACACGAGAACGAGGAGCGCGTCGCCGTGCCCGAGTCGAAGTCCCGCAAGAAGAAGGTCGCGGCGCCCGCACCGCAGGCTGCCGACAAGGCGGCCAAGGCCGCCAAGGCCCGCACCGGCAACCCGGCGTGGCTCGTACCGCTCATGCTCACGCTGATGGTGCTGGGCCTCGTGTGGATCGTCGTCTTCTACATCACCAACAACCGCGCCGGCGGCGGGTTCCCGATCCCGGCGCTGCACCAGTGGAACCTCGCGATCGGCTTCGCGCTGGTCATCGCCGGGTTCGGCCTCACGACGCAGTGGAAGTGACCGCTCCCCGGTCGAACGCTCCCCGGTCGAACGCGTAGCGGCGCGCCCACGGGCGCGCCGTTCGAGTCCGGGTTCCGCCCCCGGCTCAGAGCCAGATCGTCGCGGCGTACCGCGCCAGCGTCACTGCGACGAGCACGACGACGACGGCGGCCGGCAGCAGCCACGCGACGAGCTTCTGCCGCCCGCGCGGCGCATGCGAGAACCCCCAGCCGAGCACGAGCCCGGCGACCAGGCCGCCCAGGTGTGCCTGCCAGGCGATTCCCGGGACCACGAACCCGATGACGCCGTTGACGGCGATGAGGCCGATCACCTGTGCGGCGTTCGCCCCGAGCCGTCGCAGCACGGGCACCATCGCACCGAACAGGCCGAACACCATGCCCGAGGCGCCGACGACGGCGGGACCCCAGGCCCAGCCCTGCGTCGTGAGCACCGGGCTGGTGAGCAGTACGACGCCCACCGACGCCGCGACCGCGCTCACCAGGCACAGCGTGATGAACCTGGCGCGCCCGAGCACCGGCTCCAGGAACTGCCCGGTGACGTACAGGGCCCACATGTTGAACAGGATGTGGGCGGGGAAGCCCGTCGAGTGCAGGAACGCCGCAGTCAGGAACCGCCACGGCTCGTCGAGACCCCACGCGGGCACGAACTGGAACTGCGTCGTCCACGCCCCGTTCGTGACGAGCTGGAGCACGAAGCTGACGACACAGATGCCGATGATGGTGAACGTGACGACCGGCTTGCCCTGGCGCACACGCCCGCCCACCGCCGTCGTCGTGCGCGGGGCGGACCTGGCTGCCTGCCGCACGCAGTCGACGCACTGGATGCCGACGGCGGCCGGGCGCTGGCACTCCGGGCATGCCGGGCGGCCGCACCGCTGGCAGCGCACGTAGGCGACACGGTCGGGGTGCCGGGGGCACACGGGGACGACGTCGGGAGCCCCGGGGATCGGCTGGTCGGTCGCGATGGTTCGGCCCTCGTCTCGGCGGCGGTGGGAGCAGCGGGAAGCGGCGGGAAGGCATGCGGGCCCGGTCCGACGTGGCGTCGGCCGGGCCCGCAGCGCACGTCAGCCCTCGATGGTGATCGAGGAGATCACGACGTCCTCGACCGGGCGGTCGCCGGGGCGCGTCTTCGTCGTGCCGATGGCGTCGACGACGGCCTTCGACGCGTCGTCGGCGACCTTGCCGAAGATCGTGTGCTTGCCGTTGAGCCACGGCGTCTCGGCCGTGGTGATGAAGAACTGCGACCCGTTCGTGCCGCCGGCCTCGCCCGTCACCGGGTTGCGGCGCTTGCCGGCGTTGGCCATCGCCAGCAGGTACTTCTCCGAGAAGCCCAGCTCGGGGTGGATCTCGTCGTCGAAGGTGTAGCCCGGGCCGCCCGTGCCGGTGCCGAGCGGGTCCCCGCCCTGGATCATGAAGTCGGCGATGACGCGGTGGAAGATGACGCCGTCGTACAGAGGCGTCGTCTTCTCCTCGCCCGTGCGTGGGTCGGTCCACGGCTGGTCACCTGTGGCAAGGCCCACGAAGTTCTTGACCGTCTTGGGCGCGTGGTTCGGCAGCAACTCGATGCGGATGTCGCCGAGCGTGGTGTGGAGGGTTGCGAACATGCGGTCATCCTCCCACGCGAGCACCCCGTGGCGGCAGGCGTTGTGGACCGGTGCGCAGCAAGACGACGCACGGTGCGGCACAGCGGCGACCAGGCCGCGGCCCCCTCGCGCGACGCACAGTGGCGGGTGGCAGAGTGGGCGCATGGTGCGTAGGAACGAGACGGTGACCGGGACGGTGCGATCGATCGACACGGAGAACCTGAAGGACTCCGCCGCGCGGGCAGCAGCGACGCTGACCGACGTGGGGTCGCGGGCGGCGAAGGAGGCAGGCGTGCTCGCGGGGCAGGCCAAGGACGCGGCCGTGCAGGCGCGGGAGTGGGCCGAGCCCCACGCCAAGGACTTCCTCACCTGGCTGCGCCCGCGGGCCGAGAAGGCGTGGCACGAGTCGGTGCAGGCCGCGGCGCCTCGCGTCGAGAAGCTGGCCGACAGGGCCACGCCGCTGGTCGACACGGCTCACGACCGCCTGGCCCCGCTCGTCGACACCGCACACGACAGGCTCGTGCCGTTCGTCGAGACGGCGCACGACCGCACGGCCGAGGCCGTCGACGTCGCGCACGACAAGCTCGTGGACGAGTACCTGCCGCGCCTCGTCGCGGCCTTCAACGAGGCCGCCGCCAAGGCTTCGGCTGCGGGGACCGGCGCGGCGGCCGCCGCGGTCGAGGTCGCCGCCGCCGTCGAGCCTGCCAAGCGCAAGCGCAAGGGCGGCCTCTTCTGGCTGCTGGTCACGGGGGCTGCGGCCGGCATCGGCTACCTCTTCTGGCGCCGGGCCCAGCCGCAGAACGACCCGTGGGCCGAACCGTGGGAGCAGACGACGGCGCCCGACTATGAAGGCGTCGCGCGCGAGGCCCGGGTGCGTGCCGGTGACGCGGCCGAGGCCGTGGGCGAGGCCGCCGGCGTCGCCGTCGCGCGCTCACGCGAGGCTGGCGAAAAGCTCGCCGAGCGAGCCGCGGAGGTGCGCGAGGACCTCGTCGAGAAGGCGACCGAGGTGCGCGAGGACCTCGTCGAGAAGGCGACCGAGGTCCAGGAGAAGATCACCGAGCGGGTCGAGGACGCCGTCGACAAGGCAACCGAGGTCGCCAAGAAGGCGACGACTCGCACACGCACGAGCGCGAAGAAGCCTGCCGACGCCGCGCCCGCCGACACCGACGGTGAGCAGGAGGACAGCGAGCAGGAGGACGGCGAAGCCACGGACGGCAAGCAGTAGCGCCTGCCTCTCCCACGGCGCGCTGCCCGCGGCACCGGAGCGCCGACGCGCGACAACGTTGCCTGCCCAGGGCACACCACCTGGGCCGGCACGGCGCGCTTCGCTACGCTCGAACCGGGACCACGCTCTCAACGACGAGACGCTCTCAACGACGAGACAAGGGCGACGATGGGCAAGAGCAAGGGCAAGACCAGGCGCATTCCGCTGGCCGTGTACGAGGCGGAGCTTCGCCGTCTGCAGGCACAGCTCGTGGAGATGCAGGAGTGGGTGCGCGCGACGGGCGCGCGTGTCGTCGTGCTGTTCGAGGGCCGCGACGCCGCAGGCAAGGGGTCGGCGATCAAGCGGATCTCCGAGTACCTGTCGCCGCGCACCGTGCGCGTGGTGGCGCTGCCCACCCCGACGCAGCGCGAGGCGTCCCAGTGGTACTTCCAGCGCTACGTGGCACACCTTCCCGCGGCTGGCGAGGTCGTCCTCTTCGACAGGTCCTGGTACAACCGCGCCGGCGTCGAGCGGGTCATGGGGTTCTGCACCGAGCAGGAGTATGAGCGGTTCCTGAGGCAGGCGCCGCGCTTCGAGCAGATGCTCGTCGAGGACGGCATCGTGCTGTGCAAGCTGTGGTTCTCCGTGAGCCGCGAGGAGCAGCACAAGCGCTTCGTGTCACGCGCGAGCGACCCCATGCGGCGTTGGAAGCTCTCGCCCATGGACACCGAGTCCATCACCCGGTGGAACGACTACTCGCGCGCCAAGGACCGCATGTTCGCCTCCACTGACGTGTTCTGGGCCCGGTGGGTCACCATCGAGTCCGAGGACAAGAGGGCCAGCCGACTCAACGCGATCGAACACATCCTCGCCACCGTCCCGTGGGAGCCCATCGCGCACCCACCGTTCGAGATCCCTGAGATGCCGGCCGAGGACGAGGACATCAACCGCCCGAGCCGCGGCGACTACCTGTACGCCGACGATCACGCGGCGCGCGTCCTGAAAGAGGCCGACCGCGACAGCGGGCCGTAGCGCCCGCGAACGCCCGGCCCGCTGCGACCGCGCGGCAGCCCTACCACCAGCGAGCACGCAGACCCACGGTCCACGGTGCGAGAGGTGAGCCCTCCGCGACCCTGCGGCGGATCAGCGCACCGACCGAGAAGCGTGTGGCGGACACGGGCGCGACAAGGACGACGGCCGAGAGCAGGACGGCGACCGGGTACTGACCGATCAGCTGGTCGGACAACCAATAGACCATGAGCGTCATGACCGACAGACAAGCCGCCGGAAGGCTCGCCACCCCGAGGACGAGCGCGATTCCCAAACCCACCTCGACGAGCGGGACCACAACGCCGAAGACATCGGCGAACGGGGTCAGAATGTCGCTCGCGAAAGCCTTGTGAAACTCCGGTACACGCGAGTTTCCACGTGCGCTGTCGGCAACCAGGCGAATGTCGGCGCTGCCGAAGTGCGCGTGGTACTTGGTCGTCCCCTCGAGCAACCAGAGGACCCCCAGAGCCACGCGAACCGCCCCGGCCAGGGCCGGGGCGATCCACGTGGTCCAGGAGTGCCGTGCGCTCATCAGGCCAGTGCCGCGGCGCCGAACACTGCCTTGGCCTTGTCGCAGTGGATGACGACGGTGTCGTAGCCGGTCACGTCGACGCCGTCCAGCGCGAAGCTCTGCGAGGCCTCGTCGTAGGCGACCACGTCGATCTCGACCCCCGCCGCGACGGCGGCCTCATCGGTGCCTGAGGTGAGATAGACGTGCAGGTCGGGACCCTCGTCGGAGGAGAAGTCGCTCAGTACGATCGCGTCGTCGCTCACGACGACGGTGCCGCCCACCTCCTTGTCGTTGAGGCCCTCGAACGTGCCCGTCCGCGACTCACCCGCGCTCTCACCGGCGCTCTCACCGGCGCTCTCACCGGCACTCTCAGCCGGGGCCGACGTCGGGGACTGCTCCTGGGACTTCATCGTGGGCTCGGAGGCCGGCGGGTCGGCGGGCGCCTCTGCGCCGCCGCAACCAGCAAGCAGGAGGACGCCCGCGAAGGCGATCGAGCCGAGAACCGATGACTGACGCATGGAAAGACCTCTCCTTGAGCGGAACGAGAACGCTCCGAAACGTACGCGGGCGAAGACAAGAGGGCGGGAACTCTTTCAACTCCGTAAGATTCCCGGGGGTCCTTCGAGCACGAAGATTCACTACGCTGCCAAACATGCGCCAGGACATCGAGGTACTCGTCGTCGAAGACGATCCCACCGTCCTGACGGTCGTCTCCGACTACCTGCGCCGCCGCGGCTACTCGGTGACCGGCATCAGCGACGGTGGCGCGGCACGCGAGACGCTGCGCACCGCCAGGCCCGACGTGCTGATCCTCGACCGGATGCTCCCGGGCGTCAGCGGTGACGAGCTGTGCCGCCAGGTGCGCCTCGACTCCCCGCACACCCCCGTCATCATGCTGACCGTGCTCGACGCCGTCGAGGAGCGGATCGACGGTCTTGAGCACGGTGCGGACGACTACCTGTCCAAGCCCTTCGCGCTGCGCGAGCTGCAGCTGCGCGTCGACGCGCTCGTGCGACGCGCGCGGGGGCAGCACGTCTCGCCGTCGGCGTTCACGCTCGGTCCGTTCCGCGTCAACCCCACGCAGCGCCGCATCTCCGTCGACGGCGACGAGGTCGCCCTCACGACGCGCGAGTACGAGCTGCTGCTCTTCCTGCTGCAGAACCCCGGCCGCGTCCTGTCCCGCGACGACATCCTTCGCGAGGTGTGGGGCTGGACGTTCGGTGAGCCCTCCACCGTGACCGTCCATGTGCGCCGGCTGCGCGAGAAGATCGAGCCCGAGCCCCGGTTCCCGCGGTACCTGCTCACCGAGTGGGGCCGTGGCTACCGCTTCACCGTCGAGGAGGCAGCCTGATGCTCAGCGCGCACGACCTTGCCCTCATCCTCGCCACGGCCGCCGTGTGCACGGGAGGCGTCACCCTGCTCGCCCTCCTCGCCCTGCGCTGGGGGCGTCGTCGGACCATCGCGTTCCAGACGATCGTGATCGTCGCCGCCACCCTCGCCTCCGTCGTCGTCTCGACGTCCGCGATCGCCGCCGAGATGTACCTGTCCCGGCACGACCTCGAGGTGCTGTTCTGGGTCATCGGCATCTCCGCCTGCCTGAGCATGGCGGCCGCGCTCCTGGGCACCCGCGCGGTGCGCCGCGCGCTCAGCACCATCGAGGTGTCGGTCGAGCGCGTGGGCGACGGTGCCGTCGTCGCCGCCGACGACCACGCCGGCCGCGAGATCGCCACGCTCTCCGCGCAGCTCGCCGACACCTCACGCCGTCTTGCGGCCGCTCGCGCCGACCTCGAACAGCTCGACGCCTCCCGACGGCAGTTCTTCGCCTGGATCTCGCACGACCTGCGCACGCCGCTCACCGGTGTCAGCGCCCTCGCCGAGTCGCTCGAGGACGGCGGTGTCGAGAACCCCGGCGACTACCTGCGCCGCATCCGCACCCAGGTCTCCCGGATGAGCCGGATGGTCGACGACCTCTACGAGCTGTCGCAGCTGCAGAGCGGCGCCCTGCGGCTGCGCACCGAGGAGATCGTGCTGCTCGACGTCGTCTCCGACGCCGTCGCCGACGTCGCCACGATCGCCGCCGCGCGCGGCATCCGCCTGACCCACGCCGGCGTCGAGGGCCAGACGCTGCGCGCCGACCCGCACGAGCTGACCCGCGTCGTCGTCAACCTGCTGAGCAACTCCATCCGCTACGCGCCGCAAGACTCCGAGGTGCTCATCACCGCTCGACGCGACCAGGACAGCCTCGTGCTGTCCGTCGTCGACAGCGGCAGCGGCGTCAAGAGCGAGGACCTGGGACGCATGTTCGAGATCGGGTGGCGCGCCGACACCGCCCGCACCCCCGAGGCGGAAGCGGGCCTGAACGCGGGCGCCGGGCTCGGGCTGGCGATCGTCGAAGGGATCGTCCGGGCGCACGGGGGACAGGTCAGCGCCGAGAAGCTCGAGCGGGGGATGCGACTGAACGTGGCGCTGCCTGCCGCGGTGTGAGCAGAAGGGCCGCCGACCTGTGTCAGCGGCCCTTCCGTGTGGTGGAGCCAAGGGGACTCGAACCCCTAACCCCCTGCTTGCAAAGCAGGTGCGCTACCAATTGCGCCATGGCCCCGCTCACGCTCTCGCGTGTCGTCGCGCCCGCCAGGGGCGCCACACTCACTCGAGCGCGTCCGTGACCTCAGACCACAGGTCGCGCTCCGCGTTGCCGCCGGAGATCCGACGCCAGACGACGTAGCCCGCCGCTGCCGCGATCAGAAGCAAGAGCAGCTTCTTCATCGAATGCCTCCTCGTCTGGGTGACGCGTTGCCGTTGCGGCGACGGCGTCCCCGCGAGTCTCGCCAGGACGCCGTGTGAGTGGGGCTAGGAGGACTTGAACCTCCGACCTCTTCCTTATCAGGGAAGCGCTCTAACCGTCTGAGCTATAGCCCCGTACCCGCCGTTTCGCGCGGCGCGTGCAGCACGAAACCTTACCTCAGCCGTGGCCGCCCACCAAAACGGTCCGGGCAGCGTGGGCTGTGACGATGGCGTCAGTCGTCGGTCAGGGTCACGTGCATGCCGCCCACCAGTGCCGCCGTGATGTTGTACAGCAGCGCCATGATCGTCGCGAGCGCGGTCAGCAGCACCACGTTGACGACGGCGATGAGCGTCGCGAGCGAGACGAACCTGTCGACGGCCACGAACTGCGTGATGTCGAAGTCGGTCTGCTCGCCGACGACCTGGTTGACGAACTGCTGGATCGAGTCGAAGACGCCGAGCCCGTCGACGACGTACCAGAACACCGTCGCCGCGACGACCATCATGATGCCGATCGCGACGGCGAGCAGGAACGCCAGCTTCATGACCGACCACGGGTCGACGCGTGACACGGTCAGGCGCACGCGTCGCGGGCCAGCCGCGCCCGAGAGCGGGGCGATCTGAGGACCGCCCGGCCGCGCGGCCGCTCCGGCAGGGGCACCCTGACCGGACGCCGCGGCGCCATCGGGAGTCAGGCGCACGCCGCCGACGTCGTAGTGCATCTCGGGACGAGCCGTCTTGCCGGACTTGCCGGACTTGCCCTGCGGGCGGCTGGGCTTCGTGTCCGAGGTCGGTCGACCGGCCGAGGGCGGTGCTGCTTCAGCGGACCCCTGCGCCGCATCCAGGCCCGGCTGGATGCGCTTGGCGGCGTCACGAGCCGCCGCGATGGCTGCGCGCGCGGCGTTGACGGCGCCCGCGCGGGTGGCGTCGTCCGACGTCTCCGAGGTCGGCGGTGGCGGAACCGGGGGAACCGAGGGCGCGACGCTACCCGTGGCCTTGTTCTTCGTCGTCATCGTTTCCCTCGCGTCCTGGTCACTTCTCGTCGGCGTCCGCGGGCTCGCCCGGCGCAGACACGCCGTCCACGCTAGCCGACTCCTCGTCGTCACGTCGCTCGACGTTCCGTGCGACGGCGATGATGCGATCACCCCGGTCCGCCTTGGCGAAGGTCACGCCCTGCGTCGTTCGGCCCGTGGCACGCACTTCGTCGACCGCCGATCGCACGATCTTGCCGCGTTCCATGATGACCAGCACCTCGTCGTCCTCGTCCACGACGAGCGCACCGACCAGGTCGCCACGCTCCTCGGGCAGGTTGGCGACACGGATGCCGAGACCGCCACGGCCCTGCTGGCGGTAGTTCTCGACCGACAGCGCCGTGCGCTTGGCCATGCCCGACTCGGTGACCGTGAACAGGTACGCGTCCTCACGGACGACCGCCGCGGAGAGCACCTCGTCGCCGTCGCGGAACTTCATGCCCGTGACACCGGACGTCGCACGCCCCATCGGCCGCAGGCTCTCGTCGTTGGCCGGGAAACGGATCGACTGCCCCTTGCGCGAGACCAGGATGATGTCGTTCTCGGAGTCGACGAGCATCGCACCGATGAGCTCGTCGGGCTGACCGTCCTCGTCCTCGCGCAGGTTGATCGCGATGAGGCCGGCCGAGCGCGGCGAGTTGTACTCCTGGAGCTTGGTCTTCTTGACGAGGCCGCGGCGCGTGGCGAGCACGAGGTACTCGGCGGCGTCGTAGTCGCGCAGGTCGAGCACCTGGGCGATCCGCTCACCCGGCTGGAAGGCCAGCATGTTGGCGACGTGCTGACCCTTGGAGTCGCGCGACCCCTCGGGCAGCTCGTAGCCCTTCGCACGGTAGACCCGGCCGAAGTTCGTGAAGAACAGGAGCCAGTGGTGCGTCGTCGTGACGAAGAAGTGCTCGACGATGTCGTCCTCACGCAACTGCGTGCCGCGCACGCCCTTGCCGCCGCGCTTCTGCTGGCGGTAGGCGTCGCTGCGGGTGCGCTTGGCGTAGCCGCCGCGCGTGATCGTGACGACGACCTCCTCCTCGGGGATGAGGTCCTCGATCGACATGTCGCCGTCGTACGGGAGGATGTGGGTGCGGCGCTCGTCGCCGTACTTCTCGACGATGCCGTCGAGCTCCTCCCCGACGATGCTGCGCTGGCGTCCCGGCTTCGCGAGGATGTCGCGGAAGTCGATGATCTCGGCCTCGATCTCGGCGTGCTCGTCGATGATCTTCTGGCGTTCGAGGGCCGCGAGGCGCCGCAGCTGGAGCTGCAGGATCGCGTTGGCCTGCGCCTCGTCGACGTCGAGCAGCTCCATGAGGCCCAGGCGGGCTTGCTCGGCGTCCGGCGAGCGGCGGATGAGCGCGATGACCTCGTCGAGCGCGTCGAGCGCCTTGAGGTAGCCGCGCAGGATGTGGATCCGCTTCTCGGCGTCGGCGAGCAGGTACTCCGTCCGGCGGCGCACGACGTCGATCTGGTGCGTCGTCCAGTGACGGATGAACGCGTCGAGGCTCAGCGTTCGCGGCACGCCGTCGACCAGCGCGAGCATGTTCGCGCCGAACGTGTCCTGCAGCTGCGTGTGCTTGTAGAGGTTGTTGAGCACGACCTTCGCGACGGCGTCGCGCTTGAGCACGATCACCAGCCGCTGCCCGGTGCGGCCCGAGGTCTCGTCGCGGATGTCGGCGATGCCGGCCAGGCGACCGTCGTTGACCAGGTCGGCGATCTTCGCGGCGAGGTTGTCCGGATTGACCTGGTAGGGCAGCTCGGTCACCACCAGGCAGATCCGGTTCTGGATCTCCTCGACGTTGACCACCGCGCGCATCGTGATGGACCCGCGGCCCGTGCGGTACGCCTCCTCGATGCCCTTGGTGCCGAGGATCTGCGCGCCCGTGGGGAAGTCGGGGCCCTTGACGCGCTGCATGAGCGCCGCGAGGAGCTCCTCGCGCGTCGCCTCGGGGTTCGCCAGGTGCCAGCGCACGCCCTCGGCGACCTCGCGCAGGTTGTGCGGCGGGATGTTCGTGGCCATGCCGACGGCGATGCCGGCCGAGCCGTTGACCAGCAGGTTCGGGAACCGCGCGGGCAGGACGACGGGCTCCTGCTCCTCGCCGTCGTAGTTGTCCTGGAAGTCGACGGTGTTCTTGTCGATGTCCCGGACCATCTCCATGGCGATCGGAGCCATGCGGCACTCGGTGTACCGCGGGGCGGCCGCGGGGTCGTTGCCGGGGGAGCCGAAGTTCCCCTGGCCGGCGACGAGCGGGTAGCGCAGCGACCAGTCCTGGACAAGACGCACCAGGGTGTCGTAGATCGCCGAGTCGCCGTGCGGGTGGTACTTGCCCATCACGTCGCCGACGACGCGGGCGCACTTGCTAAAACCGCGATCGGGCCGGTAGCCGCCGTCGTACATCGCGTAGATCACGCGACGATGGACGGGCTTGAGGCCGTCGCGCACGTCGGGCAGCGCGCGGCCGACGATCACGCTCATCGCGTAGTCGAGGTAGCTGCGCTGCATCTCAAGGTTGAGGTCGACCTGTTCGATCCGACCGTGGTGGACCTCGGGGAGATCGGGCAGCGGCGTGGTCTCGTCCGTCATCAATCAGTTCCTTCCTGATTCCTGTGGATATCTGTGCGCGGCGGCTCAGATATCGAGGAAGCGGACGTCCTTGGCGTTGCGCTGGATGAAGCTGCGGCGGGACTCGACGTCCTCGCCCATCAGCATGGAGAAGATCTCGTCGGCCGCGGCGGCGTCGTCCATGGTGACCTGCCGCAGCGTGCGGTGGTCGGGGTCCATGGTCGTCTCCCACAGCTCCTGGTAGTCCATCTCACCCAGACCCTTGTAGCGCTGGATGCCCTTGTCCTTCGGCATGCGCCGGCCGGCGGCGAGACCCTCCCGCATGAACGCGTCCTTCTCCTTGTCGGAGTAGACGTAGTCGTGCGGCGCGTTGGACCACTTGAGCCGGTACAGCGGCGGCATCGCGAGGTACACGTACCCGTGCTCGATGAGCGGTCGCATGTACCGGAACAGCAGCGTGAGCAGCAGGGTCGCGATGTGCTGGCCGTCGACGTCGGCGTCGGCCATGAGGATGATCTTGTGGTACCTCAGCTTGGTGAGATCGAAGTCCTCGCCGATGCCGGTGCCGAACGCCGTGATGAGCGACTGGACCTCTTGGTTCGACAGCGCCTTGTCGAGACGCGCGCGCTCGACGTTGAGGATCTTTCCGCGGATCGGGAGGATCGCCTGGTTGTGCGGGTTGCGCCCACGGACGGCGGAACCACCGGCCGAGTCACCCTCGACGATGTAGATCTCGCATTCCTCGGCGCGGTTGGACTGGCAGTCCTTGAGCTTTCCCGGCATGCCACCGCTCGACAGGATGCCCTTGCGTCGGGTCGCCTCGCGCGCCTTGCGGGCCGCGATGCGCGCCTGCGACGCCTGGATGGCCTTGCGGATGATGTCCTTGGCCTCGCTGGGGTGCGAGTCGAACCAGTCGGTGAGCTGCTCACGCACCACGCGCTGCACGAACGTCTTGGCCTCGGTGTTGCCGAGCTTGGTCTTCGTCTGGCCCTCGAACTGCGGCTCGCCGAGCTTGATGGACACGACGGCGGTCAGGCCCTCGCGGATGTCATCACCCGTGAGGTTGTCCTCCTTGTCCTTGAGGATGGCCTTGTCCCGTGCGTACGAGTTGACCAGCGTGGTCATCGCCGCACGGAAGCCCTCCTCGTGCGTGCCACCCTCCGTCGTCGAGATGGTGTTGGCGTACGTGTGGACCGACTCGCTGTACGCGCTCGTCCACTGCATCGCGATCTCGACCGAGATGCGCCGCTCAGTGTCCTCCGCCTCGAAGTCGATGACCTCGGGGTGGATCAGGTCGACCTTCTTGCCCGCGTTGAGGTGCTTGACGTAGTCGGTCAGGCCCCCGTCGTAGCGGTAGGTGACCGTCCGCACCGGAGGGGTGGCGGGGTCGTCGTCAAGGTCGGCGACGACGACGCCGTCGGCGTCCTTGCGCGGCTGCGCCGGATGCTCGGCGCTGCCGACGACCTCGTCCTGAAGGTCCGCATGTCCGGCGCGCTCGTCCGTCAGGCGGATGGACAGCCCCTTGTTGAGGAACGCCATCTGCTGGAACCGGGCGCGCAGCGTCTCGAAGTCGAACTCTGTGGTCTCGAAGATCTCCGGGTCGGGCCAGAACGTCTGGGTCGTACCCGTCTCCTGCGTGTCCTCGAGCCGCTCGAGCTCGGTGACCGGGTGGCCGCCGTTGCCGAACTCCATGCGCCACCGTGCGCCGTCGCGCGCGACCTCGGTGACCACGCGCGTCGACAACGCATTGACCACAGAGATGCCCACACCGTGCAGACCACCCGAGACGGCGTATCCACCGCCGCCGAACTTCCCGCCGGCGTGCAGGATCGTCATGACGACCTCGACGGTCGGCCGGCCTTCGGTGGGGTGGACGGCGACCGGGATGCCACGGCCGTTGTCGACGACCCGGACACCCCCGTCGGCCAGGAGCGTCACGTCGATGGTGTCGGCGTAGCCGGCGAGCGCCTCGTCGACCGAGTTGTCCACCACCTCGTACACAAGGTGGTGGAGGCCACGCTCCCCGGTGGAGCCGATGTACATGCCCGGACGCTTGCGGACGGCCTCGAGACCTTCCAGGACGGTGATGTTCCCGGCGTCGTATCCGCCGTCATTCCGATTCGTCACAGGCCGGTTCGCTCCTCGCTGTCCGTTCGCACCGCGGTACCGGTGCATGTCGCGTTCCCGGCGCGGGCCCGCGGGAGGCGCACCACGAGCCGGGAACGGCTTCGGGTGGCGGATCCATCAAGGGCCCGGCGACGCCGGGACGACCTGTCCAGTCTACCGTCTCGGGGCTGAAATCCGCGGATGCGGGCGCTTTGGGATGAGCGTCGACGACGCCTGGGGAGCGGGTTCTTCCACAGCTTTCTCCACATCTGCGGACGATCGTCCACAGGCCGGTGGACAGACCCTCGCCGTGCCCCGCCGTGTCTCACCATGCCGCACCGTGCGGGGTGGATCATCTCAGCCCCAGGTGTCACGCGGGCCACGGCCCCCGCGCACCGAACGAGGACCACGACGGAAACCGGGTCCCGCGGGCCCCAGCACCTTCACGTCGTCGACCACGCCCTCGCCGACCTCCTCCGACAGCCTCCGCAGCAGCGTCGGCACCAGCAACCTCACCTGCGTCGCCCAGGCCGTCGAGCTCGCACGCACCACCAGCACCTTGTCCTCGAACGCCTCGGGCACGCAGTGCTCCGCGATCTGGTCGCCCACGACCTCGCGCCACCGCCCGATCACGCCGCCCACCGACACCTCGGCCCGCCAGCCCTTGTCACGCAGCAGCCGGCCCACGACGTCCGACAGAAGCTGCGGGTCACGCGCCGTCGGACCAGCGCCCGACGTGCGCGGCTCCGCGAGCGGGGAGCGGCGAGCGGGCGAGCCCGGGCGCAGCCCCTTGGCCCGGGCCGCCGCCCGCGCCCGGTTGAGCGCGGCGCGCGCGACTTCGGCGGGCGGGGTCGGAGGAACCTGCGCGGCGGACACGTCGGGCGCTGCCTCGCCGGGGGCGTCGTCGGCACCGACGCCGACGGCGGGGGCCACGTCGGGGCCAGGATCAGGCAGCACGGGATACCCGGCCGGTGGTCACCTCGAACCGCGCCGCCAGAAGGCCCGGCGGCACGTCGTCCGGGACGGCCGCGGTCACCAGAACCTGACGCGCCGGGGCTACCAGCTCTGCGAGCCGCTCGCGACGGCGGACGTCGAGCTCGGCGAAGACGTCGTCGAGCACGAGCACGGGGTCCGCGTCGGTGCCCTGGTCGGGGTCCCAGAACATCGGGCCGCTCGCGCTCACGGGTGTGGCGGTCGTCGGTACGTCGACGCCGCTGGATGCCGAGCCCGAGCCCCCGAGCAGGTGGAACGAGGCTAGCCGCAGCGCGAGCGCGAACGACCACGACTCGCCATGGCTCGCATAACCCTTCGCCGGGAGCCCACCGAGCGTCAGCACGAGATCGTCGCGGTGCGGGCCGACCAGGCTCACGCCCCGCTCGATCTCTCGCCCGCGCGCGGCCGCCATGCCGTCCAGGAGCGCCTTCTCGAGCTCCGCGGCCGACGGCACGGGGGCGTCCGCGCGGGCCGGGAGGATGCCTTCGCCCGCAGCGCCGTCGTCTTTCGCCCCTCGGTGCCCGGCCCCGCCGTGTCTCCGGGAGCGAACGCGTCGAGGCTCGCGCGATAGCCCAGCTCGGCGTCGCCGTCCGAGTCGCTGACCTGCGCGTACGCGGTGTGGACCTGAGGGCGTAGCGCCTGCACCAGCTGGAGTCGCATTGCGAGGATCTGGCCCCGAGCTGCGCAGCCTTGGCGTCCCAGACGTCAAGCGTCGACAGATCGACGCCGCGCCCCGCTGCACGCACCCCGCGCAGGGACTTCAGGAGGGCCGACCGTTGGCGCAGGACCCGCTCGTAGTCGCCCAGCAGGCCCGCTGCGCGCGGCAGCAGCTGCACCACCAGTTGGTCGAGCAGCCGACGGCGGCCGTCCGGGTCGCCCTTGACCAGCGCCAGGTCCTCGGGCGCGAACAGCACGGTACGCAGGATGCCGAGCACGTCCCGAGCCCGCCCAGGCTGCCCGCGGTTGATGCGGGCCCGGTTCGCCCGACCCGGCGCGATCTCGAGCTCGATCGTCGACGCCCGATCACCCCGTACGACGCGCGTGCGCACGATCGCTCGTTCCGCACCCGCGCGCACGAGCGGGGTGTCGTTCGCGACACGATGCGAGCCGAGCGTGGCGATGTAGCCGATCGCCTCGACGAGGTTGGTCTTGCCCTGACCGTTGCGGCCCACGAACGCGTTCGGCCCGGGTTCGAGCTCGACGTCGACAGAGGCGTAGGACCGGAAGTCCAGCAGCGACAGGTGCGAGACGTACATCCACCCTCCCCGTCGTCGATCAGCCCTAAGCTCGCCCTCGCACACCCCGGCAGCGGGTGGCCGGGGTCACTACGCGGGCTTGACCGCGTGCCCGCCGAACTGCTGGCGCAGCGCCGCGACCGCCTTCATGGCCGGCGATGCCTCCTGACGCGATGCGAAGCGCGCGAACAGCGCTGCGGAGATGACCGGCAGCGGAACAGCGGCGGCAATCGCCTCGTCGACCGTCCAGCGCCCTTCACCCGAGTCCTCGACCCAGTCATCGAGCCTGGCAAGCTCAGGGTCGTCCTCGAGCGCGCGCACCATGAGGTCCAGCAGCCACGAGCGGACCACGGTGCCACGCTGCCAGGCCTTGAACGTTCCGTGGACGTCCGTGATCAGATCCTTGGCCGCGAGCAGCTCGTAGCCTTCGGCGTACGACTGCATGAGCCCGTACTCGATGCCGTTGTGGACCATCTTGGCGAAGTGCCCGGCACCGACCGGGCCGGCATGGACGAAGCCCTCCTCGCGCGGGCCTTCAGGGCGCAGCGCGTCGAACACGGGCATGAGCGCCGCGACGTCGTCGGCCGAGCCGCCCGCCATGAGGCCGTAGCCGTTCTCCAGGCCCCAGACGCCTCCCGAGACGCCGACGTCGACGTAGCCGATGCCATTCCCGGCAAGCTCGGCAGCGCGCTCCTGGTCTTCCGCGTAGTGCGAGTTGCCGCCTTCGATGACGATGTCACCGCTGGTCAGGATCGTGCGCAGCTCCGCGAGAACCGCGCGGGTCGGCTCGCCGGCGGGAACCATGACCCAGACCACGCGCTGCCCCGCCGGCAGCGCGTCCACCAGCGCCGCGAGAGTCGGTACGTCGGTCACCTCGGGCCGCGGGTCGTAGCCCGTGACGTCGATGCCGCCCGCGCGCAGTCGGGCACGCATGTTGTGACCCATCTTGCCGAGACCGACAAGACCGATGTGGCTGACCATGCTCGCTCCTTCGATGTGAGACGATCCGGCCGCGCCCCTCTCAGGCGCTCGCCGGCGCTGTCTGGCTGGTCGGTCAGCCGGCGAAGCGGATGGGGACCAGCAGGTAGCGGTACGCGGAGGAGTCCTCGCCGTCCAGGGACTCCTGGCCCGTGAACTCGACCGGCTTGTTCGGATGCGTGAAGGACAGGCGCACGAAGTCCGTTCCGAGCGCCGACAGCCCGTCCAGCAGGAACTGCGGGTTGAACGCGACCGTGATGTCCTCGCCGACCAGGACGGCCTCGAGCGCCTCGGAGGCCTGGGCGTCGTCGCCCTGGCCCGCGTCGAGGACGACCTGACCCTCGGCGAACGCGAGGCGGATGGGCGTGTTGCGCTCGGCGACGAGCGACACACGGCGGGCAGCGTCGATGAGCGCCTGCGTGGGGACGACGGCGTGGATGGGCGTCGCGTCCGGGAACAGGCGGCGCACGGCCGGGTAGTCGCCGTCGACGAGCTGCGACGTCGTGTGGCGGCCGCCGGCCTCGAAGCCGATGAGGTCGAGCCCCGCGCCCGTGGACAGGCCGATGTTGACGAGCCCGCCGCCTGCACCGAGGGACTTTGCGACGTCGGTCAGCGTCTTCGCCTTGACGAGCGCGACGGCAGAGAACCCTGGCGTCGCGGGGGTCCAGGTGAGCTCGCGCAGCGCGAGCCGGTAGCGGTCGGTCGAGAGCAGCGTGATCCGCTCGCCCTCGATCTCCATGCGCACACCGGTCAGGAGCGGCAGCGTCTCGTCGCGGCTGGCGGCAACCGAGACCTGTGCGACGGCGTGGGTCAGTGCGTCGCCCGAGACGGTGCCGCTCAGCTCGGGCATCTGCGGCAGCGTGGGGTAGTCCTCCACGGGCATCGTCAGCAGCGTGAACCGTGAGGCTCCGCAGGTCACGACGACCTTGGTGCCGTCGAGTGCGACCTCGACCGGCTTGTGGGGAAGAGCGCGCGCGATGTCCGCCAGGAGACGACCCGAGACCAGGACCACACCCGGTTCCGCGACCTCGGCTGGGATCTCCGACCGGGCGGAGACCTCGTAGTCGAAGCTCGAGAGGCTGATCACGCCGGTGGGATCGGCTTCGATGCGGACACCGGCGAGCACAGGCGCGGGCGGGCGTGTGGGGAGGGTGCGCGCGGTCCAGGTCACGGCATCAGCCAGTACGTCACGGTCGACCCGGAACTTCATTCCACTCCCTCGCTCGAGGCTCTTGTGTAGTCGCACCCTACGCGAGTCGTGGGACGCACGGCACGCGGGAAGGTCGTGTGTGTACGACGGCGATGGCGTTCGTGGCTGAAGGCGTCGGTGCGGGCGCACGGTCGGACCCGATGAAGGCGAGGTGGATTCCTTCTTGGAGTGCAGTCGTCGTCGTAGTAGCACTTGTGGAACTTGGGGACAACGACTGTTTGCCCAGGTCAGACGCGGTTTCTCGGTGTGGACCGACTGGGGGTGAGGCAGTGGGTGGACTGGTGGGTGGTGTGGACGGGGGATTCGTCGCCCACAGCCGTCCACCGAAGTGGGGGGTGACGTCCACAGCACGGAGCGGGGTATTCCACAGCCGTCCACAGGATTGTGCACAGGTGTGCATGGTGACCGGTGTCATGTGAGCGTGGACCGTCCACATGTTTGTCCACACCTGTGGGTATCAGTCGTACAAGCGGCGGAATTCGGCGCCTCCGACGGCGTACACGTCTGTGGACGGTGGGGCGTCCGGACCGCTGAGATCAGCCGCGGTGCTGCTGGCGGATGCGGCTCGTGAGCTCGGTGACCTGGTTGTAGGTCGAGCGACGCTCGGCCATCTGACCAGCGATCTTCTTGTTCGCATGCATGACCGTGGTGTGGTCGCGGCCGCCGAACTGCTGCCCGATCTTGGGCAGCGACAGGTCGGTCAGCTCGCGGCACAGGTACATCGCGATCTGGCGCGCGGTGACCAGCACGCGGGATCGGGAGCTGCCGCACAGGTCCTCGATGGTGAGCCCGAAGTACGCGGCGGTCTGCGCGATGACCATCGCCGGCGTGACCTCGGTCGGGTCGTCGTCGATGATGAGGTCCCGCAGGACGATCTCGGCGAGCGGGAGGTCCACCTGCTGACGGTTGAGGTTGGCGAAGGCCGTGACGCGGATGAGTGCGCCCTCGAGCTCACGGATGTTGGTCGAGATGCGCGAACCGATGTAGCTGAGGACCTCTGGCGATGCGTCGAGCCGCTCGCTGGCGGCCTTCTTGCGCAGGATCGCGATGCGCGTCTCGAGGTCCGGGGGCTGGACGTCGGTGATGAGGCCCCACTCGAACCGCGACCGCAGTCGGTCCTCGAAACCGTTGAGCTGCTTGGGCGGCACGTCGGACGTGATGACGACCTGCTTGTTGGCGTTGTGCAGGGCGTTGAACGTGTGGAAGAACTCCTCCATGGTCTGTTCCTTGCCCTGGAGGAACTGGATGTCGTCGATGAGCAGGACGTCGACGTCGCGGTAGCGGCGCTGGAAGGCGCCCTGCTTGTTGTCGCCGATGCTGTTGATGAAGTCGTTGGTGAACTCCTCGGAGTTCACGTAGCGCACACGCACGTGCGGGTAGAGGTTGTGGGCGTAGTGCCCGATCGCGTGCAGCAGGTGCGTCTTCCCGAGCCCAGAGTCGCCGTAGATGAACAGAGGGTTGTACGCCTTGGCCGGGGCCTCGGCGACGGCGACGGCGGCGGCGTGCGCGAAGCGGTTCGATGCTCCGATGACGAAGCTCTCGAAGACATACCGCGGGTTCAGGCGCGTGGGCTCGGCCGACGTCCGGGGAGCGGCCGGCAGCTCAGGCACGGGCAGGACGGCCGCGGGCTCGTCGACCTGCTCGGGCTCGATGTAGTCCTGCGTCGGGCCGGTGAGGCTCTCCGCGCTGAGCTCGGGGTCGACGGTGATCCCGAACCTGACGTCGTAGCCGAGCACCGACGACATCGACGAGATGAGCTGGTCGCGCACGCTCGTCTCCAGGTAGGTGCGCGTCTGCTCGTGAGGCACGGCGATGAAGGCGGTGCCGTTCACGACCGCCATGGGCTTGGCGAGGCGTACGAAGGCGAGCTGGCGTGCCGTCATGTCGGGTCGCTGTTCAAGCACCTCGAGGGTCTGTGCCCAGACCCGGGTGATGTCCTCGTCCGCCAAGACGGCGCTCCTTCACTACATGTGGTGTCCCGATGGTGCCGTCCCAGCGAGCGGGGCGTGGTCTCGGTCCGCAGGGTGACTTTCGGCTTGCGTGGGGTGGTGAGAACTGGGAGTGTGTCACGACGCAGCCGTTGGCACATCCCGGCTGTCCACATAGTTGTCCACACCCTGTGGATCTTGTGGACAGTGATGTGGACGACACCTTGGAGCGCCCAGACGCGTTCGGTGTGATGTGCGACGAGGCAGGCCGAGAGAACCTGGAGTTTGACCATCAGGGGTAGCGCCGCGTAGCGTTGGACAGCCGTCCCGGGTGCTTTCGCGCGCCTGCTTTCCGTGGGATCTTCCCGGAACGGCGCGGTCGGACCTCCGCCCGGACACCAGGTCCGAGCACCCGGCCAGGACCAGCATCGTCGACCCGTCGGGCGGCGTGCCCGCACCCGACGTCAATCAGGAGCAACCTCGTGAGCAAGCGGACCTTCCAGCCGAACAACCGTCGCCGCGCGAAGACCCACGGCTTCCGGCTGCGCATGCGCACCCGTGCCGGCCGCGCCATCCTCGCGGCGCGCCGCCGCAAGGGCCGCGTCGAGCTTTCGGCCTGACGACCATCACGTGCTGCCCTCGGCGCACCGGCTGCGTCGTCCCGCCGAGTTCGGGCGGACGGTGCGCGGGGGCGCGCGTGCGGGACGTGACACTCTCGTGGTGCACCTGCTCGTCGACGACGAGGGGGATGCGGCACCGCAGGTTGGTTTTGTCGTCTCCAAAGCCGTGGGGAACGCCGTGCAGCGAAACCTCGTGAAGCGCCGACTTCGCGAGATCGCCAGGGCGATGATGGGTGACCCAGGCAACAATGGCTTTCCTGAACGAGGGCGCGTCGTCGTACGCGCCCTGCCCGCGGCGTCAAGGGCGACGTTCGCGGAACTCAGGCGCGACCTCACCACCGCCACGGAGAAGGCGGTCGTGCGTGTGACGAGGTCCGCATGAAGCTGGAGAGTCTGCGCGACATCCCCGCGAGCGTGCTGGTGGGGATGATCCGCGTCTACCAAGTCGTGGTCTCCCCAATGACGGGGCCGACCTGCAAGTACTACCCGTCCTGTTCCCACTACGCCGTTGTGGCGATCCGCACGCATGGCGCGCTCCGGGGCACAGGGCTGGCGCTGTGGCGCATCCTTCGCTGCAACCCGTGGAGCCTTGGCGGCGTGGACGACGTCCCGCCTGCCCGGCCGCGACGGACGTCCCTGAAACGAGACGACGTCGCCGCCACCGTAGGCGCCCACGGTGACGCAGCGACACACGCGCACCAGCACTGAACTTTCCCGGCCCGCGCCCCGGGTCCCCAGACCTCAGATGTATACAAGGAGACTCGAGCCTCATGGACAGCGGGCTTTTCGCACTGCTCTATCCCATCGAATGGGTCGTCGCCTGGATCATGACGGGAGCCCACTGGCTCTTCGCGAACATCGGGTTCGGCCACGGCCCGGACCGGCGTGGGTCCTGGCCATCGTGGCGCTGACTCTCGTGATCCGAGTCGCGTTGATCCCGCTCTTCGTCAAGCAGATCAAGGCTTCCCGCGGCATGCAGATCATGCAGCCGGAGCTTCAGGCCGTGCAGAAGAAGTACAAGGGCAAGTCTGACCCTGCGTCTCGTGAAGCGATGACGCGCGAGACGATGGAGCTCTACAAGAAGCACGGGACCAACCCGTTCGCGTCCTGCCTCCCGATCCTGCTCCAGTCTCCGATCTTCTTCGCCCTGTTCAGGGTTCTCAACAACCTGAAGAACATCTCCGCAGGCACCCACGACGGCATCGGTCCGATCAACCAGACGATCGCCCACGACATCGAGTCGTCGACCCTCTTCGGGGCACGGCTGTCCGACGTCTTCCTGCAGACGGACAACACCGCGGCCCGTGTGGTGGTCATCATCCTGATCGTCGCCATGTCGGTGACGACCTTCACCACGCAGCGCCAGCTCACGATGAAGAACATGCCGAAGGCCGCGCTCGAAGGCCCGATGGCGAGCACGCAGAAGATGATGCTGTACGTGCTGCCCTTGGTGTTCGCGGTGTCGGGCGTGAACTTCCCGGTCGGTGTCCTTATCTACTGGACCGTGACGAACCTGTGGTCGATGGGGCAGCAGTTCTACACGATCAAGCGCATGCCGGCACCGGGTTCGGAGGCCGAGCGCGCATTCAGGGAGCGGCAGGCACGCAAGCTCGCGGCGAAGGGCATCGTCCCGGAGACGACGACGGACACTGAGACACCGAAGATCAGCGGCCAGCGAGTGCAGCCGCAGCGCAAGAACCGCAAGAAGAAGGGCTGATCGACCATGACGAACTCGACGCAGGACAGCGCGGTCGACCGCACCTCACAGCTTGAGGAGGAGGGCGAGGTCGCCGCGGACTACCTCGAAGAGCTCCTCGATATTGCCGACCTCGACGGCGACATCGACATCGACGTTCGCCACGGCCGGGCCGCGGTGGAGATCCTTGCGGAGGACGAGGGCTCGCTCAAGCACCTGGTGGGTGCCGGAGGAGAGGTCCTCGAGGCGCTCCAGGACCTGACGCGACTCGCGGTGCAGGTCAAGACGGGCGAGCGCAGCCGTCTGATGCTGGACGTCGCGGGCTTCCGCGCGCAGCGTCGAACGGAACTGGCTGAGGTCGCCGAGAGGGCGGTCGCGCGGGTCAAGGAGTCGGGCACCGAGGTCGCACTGGAGCCGCTCAACGCGTTTGAGCGGAAGGTCGTCCACGATGTCGTGGCCGCGGCTGGTCTCGCGAGCGACTCTCGCGGCGTCGAGCCGCACCGGTACGTCGTGGTGCAGCCAGCAGCCGAGTGACGGTGTTTCACGTGAAACCGGGGACGCGATGAACAGCACCGGGGCCGACGCGTCGGGGGTCCAGGGGGACGATCACGCCGATCGCGTCCTGGGCGAGTCGCAGCCTGTCCGGGACTACTTCGGACCCGCCTACGGCTCGATCGCCGGCTTCGGAGGATTGCTGCGGGAGCAAGGGGAGCTTCGCGGGCTCATCGGACCTCGTGAGGTGTCGCGTTTGTGGGAGCGGCACCTGCTGAACTCTGGGGCGGTGGTTCCGTATCTTCCCCAGTCGGGACTCGTTGTCGATGTGGGGTCTGGAGCCGGGTTGCCGGGGATCATCATCGGCATGATGCGGCCCGATCTTCGCGTGGTGCTGATCGAGCCGATGGAACGCCGAACTGCGTGGCTCGAAGAGGTCGTCGCACAGTGGAACCTGACGAATGTCGACGTCAGGCGCGGACGCGCGGAGGAGTATCACGGGGCGTTCGAGGCGGATGCCGTCACGTCCCGAGCGGTCGCAAGCCTTGCGAAGCTCGCGCGGATGAGCCTCCCGCTGCTCCGGCACCGTGGCGAGATGGTGGTGCTCAAAGGCCGCAACGTTGCTCAGGAGATCGAACCGGCTCGGAAGGTGCTCCGTTCGTTCAAGACGAGCGAGCCTGAAATCCTCGCCGGTGAGACCGTCGCCGGGGTAGAGCCAACGACGATCCTTCGGCTGCGCCGGGGGTAGGTGCAGGCACACGTGGGGTGCGTCGAGATCGGACGCGCCCACGGAGTACGCTGCGTCCCTTTGCTCTTTGTGCCTCAGCCGTGCCGCAGCGGTGCGCCTGGTACCCGGACGTCGCTCCTTGGTCACTGTCGTTGGTGACGGCGCCTTCGTGCGGCACCTGGAATCGCTTGAGAGAGTCCTGGCGACCGCTGCCGTCCCTGGATGAGCGCCTGACGCAGTCCGGAGTGGGGCGACGGTGGCGCATGTTTCACGTGAAACCGCAGACACCACGTCGGGCGGCGGGGCAGTGCCGGCGTCGATTCTGGGCCGAGTCCGTAGTGCGTCAGCATTCCGCCGCCCGCGGTGTGGACAGACGCTCGGCGTCGGTGGGAGGCCGTAGGCTGGGTGCGTAGCTGTGGCGCGAAGCCGTTCGGGTGGCCTGACGTGCGCGAACGGACCCCGCAGTCTGATACGTGATCGACGAGAGGGACGTAGAGGATGGCATCCGAGGACCGCAAGTGGCCGTGGAGTCGCCTCGCGTCACGTCCCGCGGCCGATCGTGACACTTCGGCTGCGATCGAATCGACAGGCAGCACCTCGGGAGCGGTGAGCGCCGAGCACACGGCCGGCCCTGACACCGGTGAGGCTCAGCCCAGAGTGCGATGGAGCGTCGTTGCGAGCGGCGAGCAAGCTCCCGCAGCATCGACGGAACCCTTCCATGCTGAACGGGAGTCCGGCGGATCCGGATCCGCCGACGCCGTCTCGTCTGAGCACTCTACGGAGACTCGGCCGAGCAATGCGGCCAACGGCCTTGTTCTCGCGGTGCACGGAAACCAGGTGGGGGAGAGGGAAGCAGACGTGTCGTTCTCGATGGTGCCTGGAGCGGATGAGGGCGAGGCGCCGCCACCTGCGGAACCGACGGCTGTGAGCGAGGAGCGAAGAGACGGTGGGGGTGGCTTCGCCCCTGCAGTTCCGACGCCCACCGAAGTGCGGATGCCTGCGGTGGCACTTGCTGTTCCGCAGGACGGATCTGCTCTTGGCACGATCGCCGTCGATGCGGGATCGATCTCGAGGCAACCCGCGGAGGACGCACCGTCTGCGGAAGACGCAGGCGGGGGCGTGCCGGGCCTCGTCGGCCCTTGGGCTGCGGGGGCGAAAGGAGTCGGGCGGCCCTGATCGACACCATCCCAGAAGCAGATGAGGACACGCCGCTAGCGGCGCAGCTTGCGGTGGACGCGCGCCGGCGGATCGACCTCGAAGGGCGGCGGTTTCCGCGGCCCGCACAGACACGCATCCTGACGGTGGCCAACCAGAAGGGCGGGGTCGGAAAGACGACCACGACGGTCAACCTTGCCGCCGGTCTTGCTCATGCGGGACTGAACGTGCTGGTGATCGACAACGACCCGCAGGGCAACGCCTCGACCGCTCTCGGCATCGAGCACCGGGCGGGAACACAGTCGATCTACGAGGTCTTGGTCGAGGACGCACCGCTGGCCTCGGCGATCCAGGAGTGCCCAGATATTCCAGGGCTGTGGGCCGTCCCCGCGACGATCGACCTGTCTGGCGCGGAGATCGAGCTTGTCTCGCTTGTTTCACGTGAAACACGGCTGCGCCGGGCACTCGACAGGTACCTTGCCGAGCGTGCGGAGAGTGGCGAGGCGCCGATCGACTATGTGCTCGTGGACTGCCCGCCGAGCCTTGGCCTGCTCACGGTCAACGCCTTCGTCGTCGCTCGCGAGGTCCTGATCCCCATCCAGTGCGAGTACTACGCGCTGGAGGGGCTGAGCCAGCTCCTGAAGACCATCGAGCTCATCAGAGCACACCTCAACCCGGAACTCAGCGTCTCGACGATCCTGCTGACGATGTATGACGGACGAACGAACCTCGCCCAGCAAGTGGCCGACGAGGTTCGGACTCACTTCCCGGAGCAGACCCTGAAGACGACGGTTCCCCGTTCGGTGCGAATCTCGGAGGCTCCGAGCCATGGCCAGACCGTCATGACCTACGACCCTTCGTCGACTGGCGCCCTTGCGTATCTTGAGGCCGCGCGCGAGCTCGCCGAGCGTGCCGTTGAGCGCGCTGACCTGCACGAACACGCGTAGCCTCGATGCCAGCCCAGACGGCTCCGCGCCAGCCGCCAGAAGATCGGCGAGTCCGACCCAAGCGACCACGACGTAGCAGAGGTAGCCAACGGTGACTGTGAGAAGGCGTATCGAAACGGGGGATCGGCGATGAGTGCTCAGAAGCGACGTGGACTTGGCCGCGGACTGGGCGCGTTGATCCCGTCGGGGCCGGAAGGCGATCGCCCCGTCGATGTCTTCTTCCCGGGAGGCGATCGATCGGCACGGCGGCCAGCCTCGAGTGGAGGAACGGGCAGCGAGGAACGGGCGGACGTCACCACGACCGACCCAGAGCTGGGCACCGAGTCGGGGACAACCGCTCGGGATGACGCGGCTCCGGACGGTTCCTCGGCTGGAGCGAAGATCGGGACGACGAGCGTGCGCTCGACATCGTGGGATGCCGCGATGTCGAGCGGCCGCCTCGCGATCCGGTCTGGAGGGTCTCCACGCCAGGCGTCGCCGGAGCGTGCTGACGAGGGAGGCGGAGCCGACCTGTCGTTGGGCACGGTGAGTGCGCCGTCTTCTTCGGACGCAACGACGCGGCACCTCGGGGAGGATCCGGTGGGCAGCGGTCCTGCCGAGATCGGGACCGTGAGCGGACCCATTCCCCTCGCTTCAGACAACCTCGCGACGGTGACGGCCATCGGAGCGGTTCGCGTCCCGCACGACGCACTGGGGTCACAGCGCTCCCAGGACGGCGGGTCTCCCGCGACCGTCGACGCTGTTTCACGTGAAACGGCCGACGTGGGCGGGGGCGTCGAGGGTGCTGTCTCCGTGGTGGGGGAGGAGTACGGAGCGGACGATCTCCTTCCAGTCCCGGGAGCGTCCTTCGCGGAGCTGCCCGTGGGTGCGATCCGCCCGAACACGTGGCAGCCACGTACGGTCTTCGACGAGGCTGAGCTCGACGAACTGGTGGCGTCGATCAAAGAGATCGGCGTACTCCAGCCGATCGTCGTGCGGCCCGACCGGGACGGTGACGGCCACTACGAGCTCATCATGGGTGAGCGGCGATGGAGAGCCACTCAGCTCGCCGGGCTCGAGACGGTGCCGGCGATCATTCGCGAGACCGACGACGCGGACATGCTCCGCAACGCGCTGCTCGAGAATCTCCATCGTGCACAGCTCAATCCGCTCGAGGAAGCCGCGGCGTATCGGCAGCTTCTGGATGACTTCGGCTGCACGCACGAAGAACTTGCCACAAGGATCGCGCGGAGTCGTCCGCAGATCTCCAACACGTTGCGCCTGCTGAAGCTGCCTCCGCTCGTCCAGAGGAGGGTTGCGGCAGGCATCCTCTCCGCCGGTCACGCGAGGGCCCTGCTGAGCCTCTCAGACGGGGCGGAGATCGAGAGGCTCGCCCAGCGGATCGTGTCTGAGGGTCTCTCGGTTCGGGCAACCGAAGAGATCGTGACACTGCGAGCTTCGGAGGGAGACGAACCTCGCCGCCGGGCGCCGCGGGCCGGGCAGCGAAGCGTCGCGGTTGATGACCTTGCCGGTCGACTGTCAGATCTGTTCGAGACACGCGTCAAGGTGCAGGTGGGCAAGTCGAAGGGCCGACTCACGGTGGAGTTTGCGTCCGTCGAGGACCTCAACCGGATTCTTGCGGTCATGGCACCGACCGATCCTGGGCTGCTCAAGTAGTCACCCGGTGACGGCGCGTCGATGGCGCCGACATGTGGGAGCGAGAAGAATGATGGGCCGTCGTTTCACGTGAAACGGCGGCCCATCATCGTGCGGCGCCTCTGACGGGTCGCGGTCGCGCGCCTCCCGCCGACGAGCGTTTCACGTGAAACACGGGGTATCGCGGGACGCGAGAGGTTGCACGCTCGCGAAGGGCACCGATGTGCAGGGCAGCACGCGGAGCCGTCTCCAGATGGCCCTGCTGAGAGGCAGCGTGTGGAACGGCGCTCAGCGAGCGGTGACCGCGAGCGGGACCGTCTCTCGGGCGGCGGTTTCGGCGAGGCGTCGGTAGAGCGCGGCGAGGTTGTGCCCTGCGGCGGTCGCAGCTTGAGGAAAGAGCGACGTCTCCGTCATTCCTGGCGCCACGTTGACCTCGAGCACCTGGGCCACGCCGTCGGGCTGGAGGATCAGGTCGGTCCGCGAGAGGTGGCGCAACTCCAGTGCCGTGTGTGCCGTGACCGCGGTTCGGGCGACGCACTCCGCCTGCTCGGAGGTCAGGCGCGCCGGGACGAAGTACTCGACACGCCCGGCGTTGTATCGAGCGTCATAGTCATATGTGCCGTCGACGACGACCTCGACCGGCGGTAGGGCGACGGGTCCGTCGGGTCCGTCGACAACCGAGACGGCGAGCTCGACGCCGTCGATGGCACGTTCGATGAGTGCGCAGTTCCCGTAGGCGAAGCAGTCGACCATGGCGCGCGCGAGGTCCTCGGGGCGATGCACGCGCGTGACGCCGAGCGCGGAGCCGCCACGCGTGGGCTTGACAACGACGGGCAGGCCGAAGCGCTCAGAGACGATGGTCAGTACCCCTTGGGCACCGAGATCGCGGAAGAGGTCCTGGGGGAGAGTCAGCCAGTCGGGAGTGGAGAGTCCAGCGGCGAGGAGCTGTTCCTTCACGATGGGCTTGTCCCATGCACGCCGGCTGGCACGCGGGCCGGTCCCGACGTAGGGCACACCGAAGAGTTCGAGGACGTCGCGAAGCGAGCCGTCCTCGCCTCCGGCGCCGTGCAGCAGCGGCCAGATGACATCGGGACGCTGCGCGTCAAGGTGGCGGAGGAGCTGGGAGTCGACGTCGTGAAGGGACACGTCGGCGCCGGCCGCGCGGAGGGCCTCGGCAACGCGCCGACCGGATCGGAGCGAGACGTCGCGTTCGTGGGACAGTCCACCCGCGAGCACAAGGACGGACAGTCCGCGGGACGGCGTGGCGCGCGTGGGTGCGGGTGGTCCGCTCAGGCCGGGAGCCACGACATCGACGCCGTGTCCGTCGGGTAGCGAAAGGGATGAGATCTGGGGAGTCATGCGCGCTTCACCTGCTCTGGTCGTGGTCGGGAGCGAGTCGCGGGGTGTCAGGCGAGGTCGGGTGCCGGGTACTCGGCGTCGCGCGGGTCCTCGTCGCGTTCCGCGTGAGTGCCGAAGAGTTGGACCAGGTCGGACTCGGCGTTGACGACCGAAGCGAGCCTCCGCACGCCCTCACGGATCCGTTCGGGGGTGGGGTAGCAGAACGAGAGCCGCATGTGGTCGGCGCCTTGGCCGTCGTAGAAGAAGGCCGTTCCGGGCACGTAGGCGACGCGTTCGGTGACGGCGCGGGGGAGCATGGACCGGGCGTCGAGGCCCTCGGGCAGCCGCACCCAGACGTAGAACCCACCGTCGGGCACGTTCCAGGTGGCGGTGGGCAGATGCTCGGAGAGAGCGCCGACCATCGCGTCGCGCCGCTCGCGGTACAGCTCGCGGTAGGACTTGATCTGGCCCTTCCAGTCGCATGTGTCGAGGTAGGTCGTGATGGCCATCTGCGAGGCGTTGGAGGGGGAGAGGATCGACGACTCGCTCGCGAGGACAAGCTTCTCGCGGACGGCGTGGGGGCGATGACCCATCCGACGCGGTATCCAGGGGCGAAGGTCTTGGAGAACGAGCCGAGGTAGAGCACGCCCTCGTTGTCGAAGGCACGCATCGCGGGGAGCGGCTCGCGGTCGAAGCCGAGGAGCCCGTAGGGGTTGTCCTCCACGATGAGCACACCGAACTGCCGGCAGATCTCGAGAACGCGGTGGCGGCGCTCGAGAGTCAAGGTGACACCGGCCGGGTTGTGGTAGTTCGGGATGGTGTAGAGGAACTTGACCGTCTTGCCCGCAGCGCGAGCGTCGACCAGCGCGCGCTCCAGAGCCTCGGGGACGAGCCCTTCCGCATCCATCTCGACGTGCTCGACCTCTGCCTCGTACGACCGGAAGACGCCCAGAGCACCCACGTACGAGGGCGCCTCGGCGAGCACGACGTCGCCGGGGTTGACGAAGATGCGCGTCACAAGGTCGAGTGCCTGCTGTGAGCCTGTCGTCACGACGACGTCGTCTGGGTGTGCATCGGTGATGCCCTCGAGCGCGACCACCTCAAGGATCCGCTCACGCAGCTCCTCGTCGCCCTGACCGGACCCGTACTGGAGCGCGGTTGCGCCCTTGGTCGTGATGAGCTTGCGCATCGCCTCGCCGATGACCTCGAGCGGCAGACCCTGGATGAAGGGCATGCCGCCCGCGAGCGACACGACCTCGGGTCGGTTCGCAACGGCGAACAGCGCGCGGATCTCCGACGCGCGCATGCCGTGTGCGCGGTCTGCGTAGGCGCCGAACCACGGATCGAGCCGGTTGCCGGGTGCCGCCTCGACCTGACCGGCTGCCGCGGCGCCGGCGTGCGTCGTCGTCGTCGGGTGCGTCGTCAGGTGCATGACCTGCTCGGTCATCGCGGCCTCCGGTTCTCTTACGATCCCGGTGTCGATTCCGGGTCGAGCGGGGACGAGGAGCCAGCCCTCGTCGTGCTGATAGGTGATGACTTGCCCCGTCTCGCGCAGCATGCGCTCGACGTGGTCCAGGTTCCGGCGCTCCTCGCCGGTGAGGGTGCGCCCTTGTGCCCTGCGGTGGAAGGCGAGGATCGCGCGGCGGTAGCCGCTCGAGCGGTGCTCCGGCCGGACGTCCCACGGGACGACGCGGCGCGTCGAGTGCTGAGCCGGCACCTTCGTGTGGCGTTTGCGGAACGTCGAGATCGCCTGGGGGGAGACGTCGATGTCCTCGTGCTCACGCAGGTGCTCGACGATCGCGCGCGGGCCGAGGCCCTCCTCCAGGAGGCGCGTTACGAGAGCAGCGGGCAGCTTGCGGGCCATGCGTGGCACAGTACACCGCGGCAGTTCATTCACAAAGCGATCCTGGCGCCACGCCGACGAATCGTGTGAGTGTGTTGTGATCAGTGTTCGGGCGGGAACGACGCAGGCCGGTGACCTTCGGGGGTCACCGGCCTGCGTGCAACGGGATGCGGTTCAGACGAGCACGGGCTCCAGCTCCGTGAGCAGCGCCTTCTTCGGGCGCGCGCCCACGATCGACTTCACGAGCTCCCCGCCCTTGTAGACGTTGAGCGTCGGGATCGACACGATGCCGTACGCCTGCGTCGTGGCCGGGTTGGCGTCGGTGTCCAGCTTGGCAACCTTGAGCTTGCCCGCGTACTCCTCGGCGATCTCCTCGAGGATCGGGGCCACCATGCGGCACGGGCCGCACCAGGTCGCCCAGAAGTCGACGACGACGGGCAGGTCGGCGTCGAGCACCTCGGCCTTGAACGTGTCGTCCGTGACGATGACGGTGGCGTGGTTGTCGGTCATGCGTACTCCTTGGCGGGCGCTGGCGTCGTGGCCGCGTCGTCGAGCGAGGCGAGGTACGCCTGCGCGTCGAGGGCTGCGGAGCAGCCTGACCCGGCGGCCGTGATCGCCTGGCGGTAGGTGTGGTCGACGGCGTCGCCGCAGGCGAAGACGCCAGACAGGTTGGTGCGCGTCGAGCGGCCCTCGACCCGGATGTAGCCCTCGTCGTCGAGGTCGATCTGGCCCTTGACCAGCTCGGTGCGCGGCTCGTGCCCGATGGCCACGAACAGACCCGTGACGGGCAGCTCACGCTCCTCACCGGTGACCGTGTCGCGCAACGTGAGCGCCGAGACCTGGTTCTCGCCGACGATCGCGGCGACCTCGCTGTTCCAGGCGACCTCGATCTTCGGGTTCGCCAGAGCGCGCTCGGCCATGATCTTCGACGCCCGCAGCGAGTCGCGGCGGTGCACGAGGGTGACCTTCGAGGCGAACCGCGTCAGGAAGGTGGCCTCCTCCATCGCGGAGTCGCCGCCACCGACGACGGCGATCTCCTGCTCGCGGAAGAAGAACCCGTCGCAGGTCGCGCACCAGGACACGCCGCGGCCCGAGAGCCGCTTCTCGTCCTCCAGACCGAGCTCGCGGTAGGCCGAGCCGGTCGCGAGGATGACGGCGCGCGCCAGGTATGTCTCTCCACCGCCGGTGAGGATGCGCTTCACGTCGCCGGTGAGGTCGACGCTCTCGGCGTCGTCCCAGACGACCTCGGCGCCGAACCTCTCGGCCTGCTCGCGCATCTTGTCCATGAGGTCGGGCCCCATGACGGCCTCGGGGAACCCGGGGAAGTTCTCGACCTCCGTCGTGTTCATGAGCGCGCCGCCCGCGGTCACCGAGCCGGCGACCACCACGGGAGCCAGCCCCGCCCGGGCCGCATACACCGCTGCGGTGTAGCCGGCAGGGCCCGAACCCACGATGACGACGTCGTGGATGGTGGGCGCGGGAACGTCCAGGATGTCGGTCACGCTGTCACTCATGTGTCTCCTTCTCGCGGTGGTGACGCCCGTCGGGCGACGTTCGGCGATCCACCGCCTTCGTAACGCGCCCGAAGGCGCCGATGTTCCGGCGCTGCGACCCCGCGGTCACGGGGACGGCAGGGCTGCGGTCACTGGAGGGTGATCTCGCTGAGCTCCAGCCGGTTGGAGCCCTCGGTCGTGGGCAGCTCGGTGATCCAGATGACGAACGAGTCGCCCACCACGGGCTGCGCGAACGTGAGCTCAGTCGTCGCCGCGAACGCGCCCTCGGCCAGCACCGGGCCCTCGGTCGGGTTGGCGGACGTCGCCTTGCGCACCTCGACGTGCCCGCCCGCGCTGTTGCTCAGGATCGTCATCGAGTTCACCGTTGCCGGCTCGCGCAGGGTCACCGTGAACCCGATGCCGTCCTTGAGGCCACCGAACGTCGGGCTCGAGTAGGTGCAGGTGAACCAGAACGTCGACGGGTCACCGTCGACCGCGAGAACCGCCGTCTCCGGTTGCTCGCCCCGGCAGCTCGCAGCCGGCCCGACCTGCTCGGCGGTGGCGATCACGGGACGAACCACCTCGGGATCGGCGGGAGTCGGCGCGGTCGCGGCGCCGTCCGTCGGGTCCGGGGAGCCACCGGTCTCGGTGCTCGTCGCAACACTGGCCGGAGGCTCGAACGGCGAGATCACGCGGTTGACGGCCCATGCCGCGCCCGCGATCAGAGCCACGAGCACGATGCCCAGCACGATCGGGGTCGGGTTGACCCCGCGGCGGCGAGGGGCGGACTCGGTCGTGAACCCTGCCGAGTGCCCCCCCGGCGCCGGTGGCACCGGCTGCCGCGCACCGCCTTCTGCCGCAGCGTGAGAGGACGCCCACTGCTGCGGCACAGGCCGACCCCCGGACGCCGCGGACGGTGCGGCAGCCGGCGGGAACGCGGGTGCGTAGCCCCCGGGCGGCGGGGGAGGCGGGACGGGCGCGACCGGCGTGCCCGGGGGCGGCGCCGCCGATCCGGCGGCGCCCCGGCGCCCCCAGCCCCGGCGAGCCCTGAGGCACCCACCGCTCCCGGGAGACCAGCAGCACGCGGGATGCGCCCGGTCGGGCGTCGGACTGGGGCGCCCGCGGGCGCCCCAGCCGCCGCGCCGCCCGCAGCAGCGCCACGCACCGACTGCCGCGCAGGGGCGCCGGCCGGTGCCGCCGGCTGGACGAACGCGGGCAGCGCCGCGACGACCGAGACCTCGCCCCAGGGGCGCAGCGCGGCGGCCAGCTCCCCGGGACTCGACGGTCCCTCGCCGCTGCTGCCCAGGGCACGCCGCACCGCCTCGCCCAGCACGGGATCGACGTGCGGGACCAGGGTCGACAGGTCGAGCGGCACGTCGTGCTCGTCGCGCTGCGCGGGCAGGGGACGCACCACGTCCGCGGCGAGCCACGGTTCGTCGAGGTCGTCGCCGGCCCACCGGGCGGTGAGCGCGTAGTACGCCAGCGCGGCCAGGTCACGCGCGTCCGACGAGGCACCGTCGGTTCCCGAACCCTCGATGCCGGCCAGCCCGGCGTCGAGGCCCAGGCCGGTGACGACGACCTGGTGGCCGTCGACACGGACGGCGTCAGGCCGCAGCGCGAGGTGGTGGACGCCGCGCTGCGCGGCGACGTCGAGCGCGGCGGCGGCCTCGCCGATGATCGCGCGAGCCTGCTGCGCGTCGACGAGGCCGCTGGAGATGATCTCGGTGAGCGTCGAGCCGCCGTACGGCTCGGTGATGACGTAGGACACGGGGACGCCGTCGACCTTCGTGGTGCCGACGTCGAGCACGCGTGCGAGCCGCGGGTCGGCCACGAGGGCTGCGCGGCGAGCCGCGTCGAGGGCGCTCGACGCGTGCGGGCCGCTGAGGAACGTCACCCGGACGGCGCGGTCGAGGACGACGTCCGTCGCCGCCCAGGCGCGCGCGTCCGCGAGATCGGTTGCCGCGACCTGCTCGAGCCGGTACCTGTCGACGACGACGCTGCCCTGCGCGACGGCCGGGCGGCGTTCGCTGCCGTGCGCGGGTCCGCTCGGTGGGACGTTGCTCACCTGGCCTCCTCGTGGGTGCGGCGGGCCTGCACCCGCGCGGGTTCATTCAACCGGACAGGCGACCGACGCTCGCTCTGTCGACAGTCAACTGTCATCCGTCGGCCGCCCGGTTCGATCATCGTAGGGGTGGACCCGGTCGCGTCCGGTCAGCACCGCCCAGCGCGGCCCGACCCGGTGCGGAAACCGTCGCGCGGCGTCACGCCCGCCGTTCGGCCTCGCCGCGGATCAGCGGGTCGGGCACGTCGGCGTCGGAGGTGCGTCGCGGCGACCGTCCACGCCGCACGGTCCGCCAGATGCCGAAGACCAGGAGCAGCGCCACCAGCCCGGCCAGGACGGCGGTCCCCACGGTCTCCCACCCGGCACGGACGCGGAGCTGAAGGCTGACCGGATCGGCCGCCTGTGCGCCGTCGGGCGTCAGAAGCTGGACCTGCACGTCGACGTCGCCCGACGCGAGCGCACTCACCGGAACGTTCACACGAGCCTCCGTGCCGGCCGCGACGACGATCGTCGGCCGCGACTCGATGATGAGGCGCGCGTCGTCGGGCCGCAGCACCACGTCCACCGTCGCGTCGACCGGCAGGTTGTTGCGCACCGTGACGGGAAGCGCCCCTGCCGCCGAGATGAGCGTCACCTCGAGGTTCACCACCGAGACGGTCAGTGCGCTGCGCAGGGTCGTCGCGGCGTCGATCGCGGCGTCGACGGCCGTCGATCGGTCGGTGGGCGACGAGCGCCACGCGACCGACACCGGGGCGGCGAGGCCAGGGGCGACGAGCGACGTCACGGCGCGGGGATCGTCGGCGACTGCCGCGAGCGAGGCGACCGCCGAGCGGGCGTCGGCGAGCCGCCGCACCTCCAAGGGCGCCAGCTCGCCGTCCTGGGGCTGGCTGCCGGGCAACGGAGTGCGCTCCACGGTGGGTACCGGTGAGGCGCGCAGCTCGTCCAGCGGAGCCAGACGCACCCACCCGCTCGCCTGGAGCGCCCCGAGCGTGGCGTGCAGCGCGTCGGCGTCGGGCGACCAGCCGCGGGGCAGTGTCGCGAGCAGGTGAGGCTCGTCGCCGGCGTTCTGGAACGCGACGACCGCAGTCTCTGCCAGAAGCCGTTGCGTCGCCTCGGCCGCCGACAGGACGGGGGCCTCACCTCCGGCCAGGTCGGTCGCCGCGGCGAGCACCTGCGAGAGCGCCTGGTCGGCGACGAGTGCCGTCACGCCACCCGCGTTCGTGCCGACGGCCGCGAGACCGGTGGCCGTCCCCTGCGACGGTGCGAGCCCGTCCATGACGACGGCGGTGCTCAGCCCAGCCGCCCGTGCGGCCGCCAGCGTGGCGACGTCGGGCGTGGACCCTGCGGGCCAGGCGACCGTCGCCCCCCATGTCGAGGGCACGCTCCAGCCCGCAGGGAGCGGCGCGGTGAGCGCCCCGGTGAGATCGGGGGCGCCCAGGTCGGCGTGTGCGAGCGCGCCCAGGTCGGGGTCGTACGCGGGCAGCGGGCTCACGCTCGTGCGGTCGCCGAGACCCGTCACCGCACCCGCCCAGGCCGTGGTCTGCGGATCGTGCGACGCCGTCGCCGTGGCGACGAGGGCAGGGTCGACGGCGATCGCGAGCGCGCCTCGGGTGCCCGTCGCGCCCTCCGCCACGCCCACCGCGGCAAGCGTGCGGGCGAGCGGGCCGCCAGGGGCGGTCAGGGCCGCGAGCGCGCCAGCGGAATGGGGGTCGGCCGGATCGAGCGCGGGGCCGGTCATCGGGGCGAGGAGCGAGAGGCCGACCGTGCCTGTTTTCCCGGTGCCCGTTTTCCCGGTGCCCGTCTGTCCGGTGTCCGATGGTTCTGGGCTCGGTGGTTCTGGGCTCTCCGGCGTGGTGCCCCGCGCTCCGGAGTCCCCGGACGGGGTGCCCTCGCCCGGAGGAGCCGGGTCCCACAACAGGAACGAGTGCACGGCGGCGAGCGTGCTGCGGCCGTCCGCGAGCGTGATCGCGAGCTCGCGCGGTGCGCGATCGTCGCCGGTCAGGCGCAGGCCGTCGACGGGGAGCGAGAACGTCAGGTCGATGTGGGCGCCCGCCGCCAGCGAGGGGACGTCGAGCGTCTTCTGCGGGGTTCCCGGGCGCCCGCCGGTGCCGTCTGCCCACGCGGCCAGGTCGCTGCGGGAGAGCACACGCTTCCACCCGATCCACAGTCGCACGCTCGCCCCCTCGAGCACCTCGGCGGTCGGGTTCGCGACGGTCACGGTGACCGTGAGGTCGTCGCCCGGGTGCGCCACCGAGGGGTCAAGGCCCGCATCGTGAGCGTCGGGGTGCGGGGCTCGTTCGCGGTCGCGACCAGGGCGGTCGTGCTGGGTGTGCCACCTGCGTCGCCGAGCCCGTAGGCGGTGCCGGGCGTGCCGCCGACGGCGAGCACCGCGGCGGCCGCGAGGGTGGCGAGGCATGCGCCGATGCGTCGTCGGCGGCCGGTGCCGGCCCGCCGCGGGGTGGACGCGCGCGTCACTGCGGGGATCCGGGCCGCGCGAGGCCGGGGGCGCGGACGAGCAGCTGGCGCGCGATGACCGCGAGCCGCTGCTCGTTGGGGTACGACAGGCGCTCGGGGAGCATGCCGACCGGCACCCAGAAGGCGTCCTCGGCCTCCTGGTCAGGATCTCCCTCGACCGTGAGGGTGCCGCCCGTCATGCTCAGCAGGTAGTGGTGGACGACCTTGTGGACGCGGCGCGTCTCGCCCGAGAACCAGTAGTCGATGACGCCGAGCGTCGTGCGGATCTCGCCCGCGATGCCCGTCTCCTCGAAGACCTCGCGGATCGCGGCCTGCTGCGGGGTCTCCGTGCCCTCGAGGTGCCCTTTCGGCAGGCACCACTCGAGGCGTCCGGCGCGGTTGCGCCGCACGATCACCGCGGCCTGCGGCCCGTCCTCGCCGTCGTCGGCGGGGCGCACGACGACGCCGCCCGCCGACGTCTCGTCGACGACGGGCAGGTGCTGCTGCGGGGTGACGGGGGTCGGCAGCGGGCTCAGGCCGCCCGTGCCGGGCGGAGCGCCGGGCGTGGGGCGCAAGCGCCGGGGATCGACACGCAACGGGCTTCCGCCCGGAGGCATCGGGGGACGGCGGGGCGCGGGTGGTGACCACCACTTGCCTGCGCTGCCCCTTGCATGCCACAACCCTACCGAGTGCGCGCAGCCCGGCTGACGCACGCGGCGCGACCGCTCGGGTGTTCCGGGTGCGCGTGCGCGCACCGGATCAGGGAGAATCCCATGCCGTGTCGACCCCCGAGCAAGACCTCCTGCACCGTGCGCTGCGCACGCTGACCACGATGGCACCCGCCGCGATCGAGCTGGGCACGCTGTTCAGGTCCGCGGGCCACGAGCTCGCGCTCGTCGGCGGCCCCGTGCGCGACGCGTTCCTCGGGCGCGCCAGCAACGACCTGGACTTCGCGACGTCGGCGTCCCCGGACCAGACCCAGGAGCTGCTCGCCCGGTGGGGCGACGCGCACTGGGACATCGGCAAGGAGTTCGGGACGATCGGCGCGCGCCGCTTCGCCCGCCCGCCGCGCGCCGGGAGTGGCGCCGGCGAGGGAGGTGCCGGCGAGGAGGGCGGCACGGCGGGAGCCGCCGACATCGTCGTCGAGGTCACCACCTACCGCTCGGACCAGTACGACCCCGCCTCGCGCAAGCCCGTGGTCGCGTTCGGCGACACGCTCGACGGCGACCTGTCGCGGCGCGACTTCACCGTCAACGCCATGGCCGTGCGCGTGCCCGAGCTGACGTTCGTCGACCCGTTCGACGGGCTGGGCGACCTGGCGCGCCGTGTGCTGCGCACCCCCATCGCACCCGAGCGCTCGTTCGACGACGACCCGCTGCGCATGCTCCGCGCGGCCCGGTTCGCCGCACAGCTCGGCTTCGCCGTCGACCCGGGGACGCTCGCCGCGCTCGAGTCGATGGTGGACCGCATCGAGATCGTCTCGGCCGAGCGCGTGCAGGCCGAGCTCAGCAAGCTGCTGCTGGCCGACCGCCCACGGCGCGGGCTCGAGGTGCTCGTCGAGACGGGCCTGGCGGGCCACGTGCTGCCCGAGCTGCCCGCGCTCAAGCTGGAGATCGACGAGCACCACCGCCACAAGGACGTCTACCAGCACTCCCTCACCGTGCTCGAGCAGGCGATCGCCCAGGAGACGGGCCCCGACGGTCCCGTGCCGGGACCCGACCTCGTGCTGCGCCTGGCGTCCCTGCTGCACGACATCGGCAAGCCGGCCACGCGGCGGTTCGAGCCGGGCGGCGGCGTCTCGTTCCACCACCACGAGATCGTCGGCGCGAAGCTCGCGACCCGGCGCCTGCGTGCCCTGAAGTACGAGAAGCAGGTGGTCAAGGACGTCGCCCGGCTCATCGAGCTGCACCTGCGCTTCCATGGGTACGCCGACGCGTCCACCGGCGGAGGCCTGAGCCCCGCCTGGACCGACTCGGCCGTGCGTCGCTACGTCACCGACGCCGGGCCGCTGCTCGAGCGCCTGCACCGGCTGACACGCGCCGACTCCACGACACGCAACAAGCGCAAGGCGCAACGGCTCGCCGACGCCTACACCGACCTGGAACGCCGCATCGAGGCGCTGCGCGCCCAGGAGGAGATCGACGCGATCCGCCCGGACCTCGACGGGACGCAGATCATGTCGATCCTCGGGATCGGGCCGAGCCGCGAGGTCGGGGCCGCGTACAAGCACCTGCTCGCGCTCCGCATGGAGCACGGCCCGCTGGGCACTGAGCGCGCCGAGGCCGAGCTGCGGGCGTGGTGGGAGCAGCAGCAGGGGTCGGCGGACGGCTGACGCCGCCGCTCCTCAGTGCGGCGCCGCCCCCTCGGCTGCCGGGACGCGGCGCAGCCCCAGGGCGAGCAGGGCCGCCCCGAGCATGACCGCCGCCCCGACGACGAACGTGAGGCTCGCGCCGCCCGTGAGCGCGTGCGGGGCGTCGGCCCCGCCTGCGCCCAGCGAGGCCGACCGCGCGGTGAGCAGTGCGACGAACGTCGCCGTCCCGGCGGCGCCCGCGAGCTGCTGCACCGTGCCGAGGGCGGCCGACCCGTGCGAGTACAGCCGCGGAGGCAGGGAGCCGAGAGCCGACGTGAACAGCGGCGTGAACACCAGCGCGAGGCCCAGGCTGAGCAGCATGTGGGCGGCGAGCACGAACCCCCAGGCCGTCGTCGGGCTGATCGTCGTCAGCGCGGCGAACGCGGCCGCGACCAGCGCCGCCCCCGGAGCCACCAGCGGGCGCGGCCCCACCCGGTCGTACAGGGTGCCGACCACGGGCCCCAGCAGGCCCATCACGAGCCCGCCGGGCAGCACCAGCAGGCCCGTGACCAGCGGGTCCAGGCCCAGCGCACGCTGGAGCACGAGCGGCAGCACGATGAACGAGCCGAACATCGCGAGCATCGACACCGCCAGCGCGGCCAGGCTCGTGGAGAAGCCTCGTGAGGCGAAGACGCGCAGGTCGAGCAGCGCGTCGTCGTGACGCTGCAGGCGCACCTGCCGCCACGCGAACAACGCCACCCCGGCGACACCGAGAGCCAGCGGAGCGGCGGGCGGCACCGGCGTCGTGCCGTCGACGGCCTCACCCAGCGACGACAGGCCGTAGACCAGACCGCCGAACCCGGCCACGGCCAGCGCGATCGACACCGCGTCGAGGCGCTGCCGCTCCCGCACCGAGACGTCGCGCACCAGCACCGCGCCGACGATGAGCGCCGCGACCGCGATCGGCAGCACCACGCCGAAGACGCCGCGCCACCCGAGCGGCCCGAGCACGGCACCCGAGAGCGTCGGGCCGAGCGCGGGAGCCGCCGAGATGACGAGCGACACGTTGCCCATGACCCGGCCCCGGTGCCGCGGCGGCACCAGGTTCATGACCGTCGTCATGAGCAGAGGCATCATGATCGCGGTGCCGAGCGCCTGGACCACGCGGGCGCCGACGAGCACGCCGAACGACGGGGCCAGCAACGCCAGCAGCGTGCCCGCGCTGAACAGCGACATCGCCAGCAGGTAGGACACGCGCGTGCCGAAGCGCTGCAGCAGGAACCCCGTCGTGGGGATGGTGACGGCCATGGTCAGCATGAACACCGTCGTCAGCCACTGGCCCGTGGCCGCCGTGACGTGCAGGTCCGCCATGATCGGCGGGAGAGCCACGCTCATCGTCGTCTCGTTGAGGATGACGACGAACGTCGAGGCCAGCAGGAGCGCGATCGCCGTGAAGTGCGTCCGCGGGAGGCGGTCCGACGCCGGCGCGGACCCGGGGTCCGGCTGCGCTGTGGACCGGCCCGTGGACCGGCCTGTGGACCGGTCTTTGGACCGAGGGGGTGAGCCGGTGGTGGGCGTGGCGGCCACCGGGGAGGCGTCCGCGATGAGGGACCTCGTCGGGGGAGCGGCGTCCATGGGACCTCCGTCAGGGGTGGTGGCGAGACAGCCGTGGCCGATGAGGCACGTGACCTCACCCTCGTTCGACACCCCGAGGGGTGCGCCTTATTCCCGGCACGCCCCCGGTCAGGGAGACACGCCGGCCCGCACCGGGCCGCCGTCGGCGCTCACGATCCGCCGCGAGCCGCGCGGACGCGGCCGGCCGAGCACCGCCTCGTAGGCCGCGACGGTCGCCTCCGCGATGCGGTCCCACGCGAACGCGTCGAGGTCGCAGCGCTGCTCCCGCGGACCAGCCGCCCACCGCAGCGCGTCGCCCAGCGTCGCGGCGTCCAGCTCCCCGCCGTAGCAGCGCACCCACGCCGGGCCGACGGCGTCGGCGAGCTCGGTCAGGGCGCCGATGGCCGGAACCAGCACGGGACGGTCCGCCGACAGCGCGAGCAGCGCCGACCCCGAGTTCTGGATCCGCCGGTAGGGCAGCACCACGAGGTCGGCGGCGCGCAGCCACAGCGCGAGCCTGTCGTCCGGGAGGAACTCGAGCTCGGCGGTGATGCGCGGGTCGGCGTCCGCGAGCGCGCGCAGCGCGGCCGCGTCGACGCCGCCCGCAGGCTTCCCGACGACGGCGAGCCGCGCGTCCACGTCCGGGACCTGCGTGAACACCTCCAGGAGCCGCGGCACGTTCTTGTACGGGCGGATCTGGCCGACCGAGACGACCAGACGCACCCGGGGATCGACGCCGAGGCGCTCGCGGGCCACGTCGCGCGACACCGTGAGGTCGTAGTCGTCGCGGTAGTGGCCGTGCGGGGTCACGAACGTGGGGACGGAGGCCAGGTCCGGGTCGAGGCTCCGCACGGCCTGGGCGCCGTCGGCGGTGAGCGTCAGGATGCCGTCGATGTTGGCCACGAGCAGCCGGCGGTACAGCGCGCGCAGCGCGGGCGTGGACCGCGGCTCGTGGCTCGCGAGGTTGTGGGCCGTCCACACCAGCCGGGTGCCGCGCAGCCGGGCGACGCGCAACGCACCGAAGAACGCGACCAGGCGCAGCAGCACGGCCAGCGGGCGGTGCGAGGACAGGAACGTCAGATCGGGCCAGTGCAGGTGGACGATGTCGACGTGCCGCGTGAGCAGGCGCCGCACGGACAGGTCGTCGACGTGCGCGCCGCAGCGTCGCACGGCGCGGTACAGGCTCGCGTTGTACGGGTTGGCGTGAGCGGTGCGGAACGCGGGTTCCGCCTCGACGGTCAGCGGGCGCGCTCGGGTGGTCATGCGCGGGCCTCCTGACGCGGGGTCCGGTCGGTGCGGGAGTCCTGGTCTGCGTGCGGGTCCCGGGTGGCGTGCGGGTCCCGGTCAGCGTGCGGGTCCCGGTCGGAGCGGACGGGCGGAGCGGTCGGGGCAGCGGGCCCGAACAGCGCCGTGCGCGCGTGCGGGTAGCCCGGCCGCCAGTCGGCGCGTCGCCGCCACGCGACGGCCCAGTGCCCGGTCCGCCCCCGTGACGTCTCCAGGCGGGCCCGCACCCACGTGCCCGCGAGCAGCAGCGCGACGCCCGCCCGCGCCGGGGCGCGCCCCCAGGTGCGCCGCAGCAGCGTCGTCTTGCCCGCCATGACCATGCAGAGCTTGAACCCGGCCGACGCCGTCGACCCGCCGACCGCGTGCACGATGGTCGCGTCGGGCACGACCACCGGCCGCAGCCCCGCCCGGCGCGCGCGGACCGAGAGGTCGGCGTCCTCGCCGTACAGGAAGTACGCCTCGTCGAGCCCACCCAGCGCGTCCCACACCGTGCGGCGCGCGAAGAGCAGACAGCCGGTGATGACGGGCACCTCGCGCACGGTGTCGCGCTCCCAGCGGCCCAGCGACTCGGGGTCGAACACCGCCGAGCGCCGCAACGCCGTCGTGAGCCCGAGGGCGAAGCACGTCAGGGACCACACCGTGGGTGCACCCCAGCACGAGCTGGGATCGGTGGTGCCGTCCGGGCGCAGCGTGCGCCCGCCGTACAGGCCGTGGCGCGGGTGCGCGTCGGCGAACTCGACGAGGCGTTGCAGCGACCCGGGCAGCACCGTGGTGTCCGGGTTGAGCAGCAGCACGCCGTCGCCGCGCGCGTGCGCGACGGCGAGGTTGACGGCACGCGCGAAACCCAGGTTCTCACCCGGCTCGACGACGACGGCGTCCGGCAGCGCGGCGCGCACCGCGGCGGCCGTGCCGTCGGTGCCGTTGTCGACCACGACCAGCTCGTGCGGCAGCGACGTGAACCCCGACGCCACCGTGCGCAGCGCCGCGAGGGTCTCCTCGCAGGTGTTGAACGTGACGACGACGACGCTCGCGAGCGCGGTCGGGGTGACGACCGGGAGGGTCATGGTGCGCTCACCCGCTCGGGCTGGAGGTCGGCCCCCGGTCGCGGGGCGGCACCGGGTGCCGCGGGCTCCGGACGCCGGCCGATCACGCGCGCCGGGACGCCCGCGGCCACGCACCCCGACGGCAGGTCGTGCGTCACGACGGCGCCCGCGCCGACGACGACCTCGTCCCCGATGGTCACGCCCGCCGTGACGACGACGTTGGCGCCGAGCCACACGTCGCGCCCCAGGACGATGTCACGCTCGACCTTGGGCTGGTCCATCACGGGGGTGCCCGTCTCGATGCCGTAGTTGGACGCAGTGAGCGTCACGTGCGGCCCGAGCAGGCACTGGGGACCCAGCACGATCCGGCCCGTCGAGTTCCCCGCCCACAGCACCGAGTGTTCGCCCACGTGCGTGCCGGCCCCGAGGGTGATGCGCTCGGCGTTGCGGAACGACACGTTGGGGGCGAACGACACGCCCGCGCCACGGTCGAGGAGTCGCACCTGCCGCACGTGTGCGTACGCGCTGAAGTGCGCGAGTCGCAGCGCGTGCAGGTACACGCGAGGGTCGGCGAGGGAGCGCAGGGCATCCTGCCAGCGTCTGGGCGCCGGGTGGGTGTCGGTCATGGGGTGCCGCCTCCCTGGTGGTGGGGCTGGCGGTCCGGCCGCCGGCCGGGCTGGTCGCCGGGGTCGTGTCGCACGCCGGGACCGGCGCCGGGGGGAGCGGGCAGGGCGACGGCCGCGACGACGTCGTCGGCCGTGCCCAGGACCAGCTCGGCAAAGGCGCGCTGGACGGCATCGACGTCCACGTGGCGGGAGCCGACGACAGCCAGCGAGAACGTGTCCGCGTAGGACGAGCCGAAGACTGCGAGGTCGTCGCGGGGGTCGAGCACAGGCCACAGCACCGCACTGCCCACGAGCGCGGGGCCGAGGCTCCGGGCGCGGGGCCGCCACGGCACGAAGCTCGCGTAGCCGCGGCGTCGCGTGGGAGCGTCGGGTGCGGGGTGTGGTGCTGCGGGGTGTGGTGCTGCGGGGTGTGGTGGAGCATCCCGCGTGGGCGAGGCGGAACCGGGTTGCCCAGGAGCGGGCGACCCAGGAGCAGAGTGCCCGGGGCTGAGCGTGGGGCTGTTCGTGGCGCTCTTCGTGGGGCCGAGCGCGGGGATCGTGGGTGCAGGGCTGGCGTGAGCAAGACCGGCGGTTGTGAGAATGGTGGCGGCGGGACGGGAGGGTTCTCCCGGCTCGGCGACGCGGCTCGGCGACGGCTCGATCGCCTCGACGGCGGTCGCGACCGCCGCGTGGACGAGCGGGACCGCCTCGGCCAAGGTCGTCCCCGGCGGGATGCCGACGACGGTCATGCGCACGTGGTTGCGGCGGTCTCCGCGGGCCGCGCGGCGGGAGATCGGCACGCCGAGACGCGGCCCTGCGGGATCCGGCAGCACCTGGTCGAGCGCCACGAGGGCCAGCGCAACCGTGAGGTCGTGCACCGAACCCCCGAGCTCGCGCGCGCGGCGCGCCACGGGCGGCAGGTCGTGCGTCGCGAACGCGTAGCGGCGCTGCGGGACGAGCGACTCGGTGAGGCCGCGCACGACCAGGACGTGATTGCGCACCGGCCGCACGAGCCGGCCTCCCCAGCGGCGCAGTCGCCGCAGGAACGGCTTGCGCCAGTACTCGTGCCACGCTCCGCGCGGACCCTCCTGGCGGCGCCACCAGGCGAGCCAGGCGACGCGCAGCAGCTCGGCCCCCGACCGTGGGGGGCGGTGCGGGCCAGGTTCGAGCGGCGGAACCGTGGGCGTGGAGCGGCTGGTGCCGGTTGCGCTGGTGCCGGTTGCGCTGGTGCCGGTCGTGCTGGCCCCGCTCGTGCTGGCCCCGCTAGTGCTGGCCCCGCTCGTGCTGGGCGCGGCGGCGCGGCTGCCTGGCCCGTCGGCTGCGGCGTCACCTGCAGCACCGGCGCCCCCGGCAACACCGGCGTCCCCGGCAGCACCGGCGTCGTCGGCCTCGGTGAGGGCGTCGAGCAGCCGCATCCCGTAGAGGCCGTCGCCCACCGCGTGCTGGATGCGCCAGGCGATCGCGACGCGCCCGTCGTCGAGCTCCGCGACGACGGTGTTCCACAGCGGCCGTCGCGGGTCGAGCGGCGGGTTGAGCCGTCCTGCGAGCAGCACGGGGAGCTCGGGGCCGTCGGTCGCGACCACGCCCACGTGGAACCGCACGTGGGCCTCGAGGTCGATGTCGTCGTCGGGCACCCACGCCGGGGTGGTCAGGCCGAAGGGTGCGGGGCGCAGGCGCCGCCGCAGCTCGGGTGCCCGCGCGAGCCCGTGAGCGAGCGCGCGCAGCACGAGCTCACGATCGAGGGCGCCCGTCTCCGTGCGCAGCGGTTCGCCACGCAGCAGCAGGCCGGCGCACGGCGTCGCGTGTTCGAAGACCACGGCATTGGCGACGAACTTCTCGTCGAGGGTGCCGAGCAGCTCGGCCCAGACGGGGCGGCGGTCACGAGGCATCGTCGGCTCCCTCCCGCGTGCGGCCCGGGCCTCGTGCCTGCACGCGTGCCAGGGCGTGCTCGCCGCCTGCGGCGGGGTCTGGGGGCGCGGACACGGACCGCGCAGGCACGCCCTGCACCGTGGCCGGGGCGAGGCCGGTCGGCACCGTGGCCGCGGCGAGGCCCGTCGGCACGGAGCGCGCGGGCCGGCCGGGCGCCGGTGCCGGCACCGGCTCAGGCGGCCGGTCGTCGACGAACACTCCCGCCCGCAACCTCAGGTGCCGCGCGGTGCGCCAGCCGTGGATCGCACCCGCCAGGAGCGCCCCCTGGGCAGCCCTGGCGCGGCGGTCGGTCCCCGCCCGCAGCCACCGCAGCACGGCCCGCCGCACCACCGTCGCGGCCAGCCGCGCCCCCGTCGTGGCGTCGAGCCGCAGCCATTTGGCCACGAGCGCGCCCAGGCCCAGCCCGTACCCGCGGTAGAGCCGCGCGTGGTCGTCCCCCTCGCGCGTGTTCGCGTGCAGGACGACGCTCGCCTCGTCCTGCACGACGACGCCGCCCGCCGCGATCAGGCGGCAGAACATGTCGAGGTCCTCCGCGCCGGCCAGCTCGCGGCCCGCGCCCAGCACGTCGTCGAACCCGCCGACGGCGAGCACCCGGGCCCGCCGGAACGCCATGAGCGCCCCGTGCCCGGCGTCCAGCCCCTCGACCACGCGCCGCAGGTGCCGTGCGGGCTGCGGTGCGGCGCCGGGCGTGCCGGCCAGCGTGTGGTCGAGCATCCGCCCCGTGACCGCGACGACCTGCGGGTCGCCGAACCCGGCGAGCACCGCACCCGTCCAGCCCTCGACGGCGAGGCAGTCGTCGTCGGTGAACAGGACGATGGGCCGGTCGGTCGACGCCAGCCCCAGGTTGCGTGCGATCGACAGGCCCGGGACGTCGGACCGCACCGCGCGCACCCCGGCGTCGGCGGCGGCAGCGAGCGTGTCACCCGTGCGTGACCCCGAGTCGACCACGAGCACGTCGACGCCGGACGGCGTCGCCTGCGCGATGCGCGCGAGCGAGCGGCGCAGCAGGTCGGCGCGGTCGCGCGAGCAGACGACGACGGCCAGGTCGCCCGGCCCGGGAAGCGGCGCGGCGGCCGGGCGCCCTGCCGGCCGGTCGGAGTCACGCGACGGCGGCATGGGTGCCTCCGTCCGGCACGCCGCCCGCTGTGCCGCCCGCTGTGCCGCCCGCTGTGCCGCGCGTCGCGCCGCCCGTCGCCGCGATCGCCGAGTCGTAGGCGGCGACGAGGCGGGCCCCGGCGGCCTGCCAGGTAAGCGCCGGCGCGTGCGCGGCGGCGGCAGCGCCCAACCGGCGACGCAGCGCGTCGTCGCCCGCGAGCAGGTCGAGCTGTGCGGTGAGCGTGGCGACGTCGCCCGGGTCGTGCAGCAGCCCGTGGACGCCGTCGTCGAGCAGAGCCCCCGCGGCCGTCGAGACGAGCGGGACGACCCCCGCCGCCTGCGCCTCGTAGGTGACCAGCGCGCTGCCCTCCTCGATCGTGGGCAGCAGCAGCACGTTGGCCTCGGCGAGCGCGGCCGGGACGTTCGGGGTGAAGGGTCGCGCCTCGACGCCCCGCGCGCCGAGCAGGTCGGCGATCGCCGCCCGGTACTGCGGCACGAGCCCCAGGTCCCCGTGGATCAGGAACCTGCCGTGCTCGCTCGCGCGCGACGACGCCCACGCGGCCAGCGCGTGGTGCAGGCCCTTGCGCGGTTCGCCTCGGCCCAGGAACAGTGCAGTGAACGGGCGTCCCGGCCGTGGCCCGGGGGTGCCGTCGGGCGAGCCGGGAGCTGGACGGTACCCGTACTGGTGACGCAGCAGGCGGCCGGGCGCGACGCCGCGCTCCAGGAAGGTCTCGCGCACGTGCTCCGACGGGACCAGCAGCGCGGTCGCGGCGTCGTACTCGGCCTCCTCGCGCCGCAGGCGGCCCGGGTCGGTGGCGTGCGCCAGCCCGGCCGGTAGCGCGACTCCCAGCCGCGCGCACTCGGCGGCCACGACCGCGAACGCGTGAGCGGTGTGGGTGTTGGGGACCTCGCGCACCGCGGGCAGCCCCGCGGCGTGCGCCGCCCCGAGCGTCCGCAGGCACGCCGCCGGCCACGCGTGGACGACGTCGAGCTCCTCCGCGAGCCGGGCCACCGACCTCGCCGCGACCCGGTCATGATGCACGAAGGCCCGCTGGCGCCCGACGGCACGGTGCGGCACCCGCACCCCGGCGACGGCGAGCGTCGTCGTCAGCGAGGCGAGGCCCGGCACCGGGCGGTCCAGGCTCGTGGCGACCAGGTGGACGCGATGCCCGGCCGCGACCAGCTCGGTGACCTGGTTCCAGGCGGTCCAGCCGATGCCCGGAGAACCCACCGGGTGCGGGAAGCTGTAGAGGACCGTCAGCCGCGGGTCGCCCGCGCGACGCGGCCCACCAGGGTGCGGGGTGTGGTGCGGGGAGAGTCGAGTCACGATCGCACTCCGTCCGGTGCGAGGAACCTCAGGTCCCGACCACCATCACCGCCCGGCCGCAGCGCGCGCAAGACCCCCCGAGCGGATCACCCGCCTGGTCGCCCAGCATTTACGCGCACGCAACCTCCCGGTACGGGCGCGGTTAACACACGGCCCCCACGCTAGGCAGAAGTCCGGGCATCGAGGCCCTCCCCGCAAGACCCGCCCACGCGGGTACGACCGGAAGGAGCGTCCGCCATGGACGTGCCGAAGTACCTCGAAGTGCTGTGGAACCACCGCCGTCTGCTGGTGGTCGGTTTCGTCGTCGCCGTGCTCGCCGGCCTGCTGGCCGGGTTCACGCTCCAGAACGGGCGGATCGTCTCGCGCGCCGTCCACTCCTACGCGGCGTCGACGACCGTGCTGGTCGGCAGCCCCCATCAGCCGCTCTACCAGGCCGAGATCCCGGGGCAGACGCTCACGCAGGGGCAGTCCGCGCCCGTCCAGAAGGACCTGAGCCAGGCCGCCGTCGTGTACGCGTACGTCGTCGCGGGCGCACAGGTCCGCGCGAGCGTCGAGGGCGAGGTGGGGGCGCTCGCGGACGACGAGCAGATCACGGCGCTGCGCCGCACCACGCAGCCCGGCGGAGACGAGAAGTTCCCCGGCAGGCTCGCCCTGCCGATCCTCGACGTCGTCGGCGTCTCCAGCGATCCCGGTCGCGCCGAGCGGATCTCCCGCGCCGCGACCACGGCCTTCGTGACCGAGGTCGCGCACGAGCAGGACGCCAGCGCCATGCCCACCGAGCAGCGCATCGAACTGACGACGCTCGCCGAGGGCGACGCCGTCGAGGCCGACTCCTCCAACGCGGCGATCCCCGTGGTCGTGACGGCGCTGGGCGTGATCCTCGTGTTCGTCGCGCTCGCGTTCATCCTGGAGAACGCCCGCCTGCGGCGTGGTGAGGTCGGCCCGGCCCACCACGGTCGGCGCTCCCGAGGGCGCGCCAGGCGGCGTGGGGCGGCGGAGCGACCCGAGAAGCTCGGCGGGATGGCCGCCGACCCGGCGGGCGGTACCGCCTCGTCCGTGGGCGGTCCCTCCGGTCTCGACGGCGGGAGTGTCGACGGCGGGGGTCTCGACGGCGCGGCGGTCGCCGGTGACGTCGAGCGCGTCCCGGCCGGCGCCGGCGAGCGCTGATCGGGGTCCGACGTGACGACGTCGGCCGTGGCCTCGCGCCCCACGCGGCGGGAGGCGGCCTGGATCGCCACCGTCGCTGCCGTTCTCCTCGCCGCGGCGTGGCTGCTGCCCCCGCCCTTCGCGGGGGCGGCAGCCGTCGCGGCCGCGGGCGTGTACCTGGCCCGCGGGCTGCTGCGGCGCCGCGAGACCTGGCTGTTCCTCCTGGTCGCGGTGATCCTGTTCGTGCCCATCCGCCGGTACGCGATCCCGGTGCCGCTCCCGTTCGCGCTCGAGCCGTACCGCGTGCTCGTGACGCTGACGCTGCTCGTCGTCGTCGCCGACCTCCTGGTCGACCCGGCGTTCCGGTGGCGGCCCGTGCGGTTCGGCGTCCCGGTCGCGGCGTTCCTCGCGACCATGGCCCTGTCGATCGTGGTCAACGCGCGGTCGCTCAGCGAGGGAGGGCTGTTCGGATCGGCCGTGGGCGGGTTCGTCAACCTGCTGATCGCACCGATCGTGCTCGTCGTCGTGCGGCAGCTCGTGCGGACGCGGCGGGTCGTGACGGTTCTGCTCACGGGGCTGTCCTGGTCCGGGGCCGTCATCGGCGTGGCGGCGATCGCCGAGCGGGCGACGCACGTCAACGTCTTCCTCAAGCTGGGCGCCGTCCTGCCGCTGGAGCTGCTGCGGGACGTCGACGTGTCGCTGCGGGCCGGCGGGGCGCGCGCGTACGGCTCGGCCCAGCACCCCATCGCGCTCGCCGTGCTGCTGTGCATGCTGCTGCCGATCGGTGTCTACCTCGCCCGGTACGCGGACTGGCCGCGCCACCCCGTCAACCGCCGCCTCTTCTACGCCGGGGTCATCGCGCTGACGATGCTCGGCCTGGCCGCGGCGATCAGCCGTACCGCCGTCGTCGTCCTCGGGGCGATGTTCCTCCTTGCGGCCGTGCTGCGCCCGCAGCTCGCGCGGCTGCTGTTCGTCGTCGGCGTGCCCGTGCTGCTGCTCGGGACGCTGGTCTCGCCCAAGGTCGTCGGCACGCTGGTGGGGTCGTTCCTCGACCCGGACGCCCTCGTGGCGTCGCAGTACACCTCCGCCGGGTGGACGGGGGCGGGCCGGCTGGCCGACCTCGCGCCCGCGACGGCGCTCGCCCTGCAGCACCCGTTCTTCGGGACCGGGGTGGGGTCGCGCGTCGTGGTGGGCGACGATGCCAACGCGTTCATCCTCGACAACCAGGTGCTCGGCACCCAGCTCGACGCGGGGGCCGTCGGGGTGCTGGGTCTCGCGCTGCTCGTGCTCGTGCCCCCCGTGATGCTCGTGCGGCACGCGCTGCGCAAGGACGTGCCCGAACGCGACGCGATGCTCGCGTTCGCCCTCGCCACGAGCGGCGTCGGGTACGCGGCCGCCCTGTTCTTCTATGACGCGTTCGGGTTCCTCCAGACGTTCCTGCTGCTGGCGATCCTCCTGGCCGTCGGGGCATGGCTCATCACCGACGCGTGGCGGCCGCGCGCACGGGCCGACGCCGGGGTGCACGCGGGCGGGGCAGACGCCGTCGGGCCGGATCCCCTCGGGCCGGATCACGTCGGGCCGGACCCGGTCGCGGCAGGTGCCGACGCCGGGGCGAGGTCCCGATGAACCCGGCCGCGTCCGTGGTCATCCCGGCCCACGACGAGGCCGCCGTGCTGCCCGGGCTGCTGGCCCCCCTGACGAGCGCGGGGTTGTTCGAGGTCGTCGTCGTCGCGAACGGGTGCACCGACGCGACGGCCGCGGTGGCGCGCGCCGCGGGGGCGCGCGTCGTCGAGATCGCCGCGCCGTCGAAGACGGCGGCGCTCAACGCCGGCGACGCCGCAGCCCGGGCCTTCCCCCGCGTGTACCTCGACGCCGACGTCGCCGTCGGCCCGACGGCGCTGCTCGCCCTCGCCGACGCGTTGCGGGCCCGCCCCGGCCCGGTCGTCGGAGCCCCGACCCTGCGCGTCGACACCGCGGGGGCGAGCTGGGCCGTGCGGCAGCACTACCGGGTGTGGGCGCTGAGCGACTACCGCCGCGCGGGGCACGTGGGCTCGGGAATCTACGCCGTCAATGCGGCGGGCCGCGCGCGGTGGGGCCAGTTCCCCGACGTCGTCGCCGACGACAGGTTCGTGCAGCAGCTCTTCGCTCCCGCGGAGCGGGTCACGCTGCCGGACCACGTGTTCGCGGTCCGCTCGCCGCGCACGATGCGTGCGTTCTGGCGCCGCGCGACCCGGATCCACCGCGGCAACCAGGAGCTGAGAGGCGTGGTCGTCGCTGGACCGGGGTCGACCGGAGCCGCCGACGCGGGCCCCGGCGGGCCACGTCGGACGGCGTCCGGTGCAGCCGGCCGGAGCGCGCAGAAGGGCCGGAGCGCGCAGGCCGGCCGGAGCGCGCAGAAGGGCCGGAGTGCGCAGGGGGCCCGGCCGACAGCGCGGGCGGGAACGCGCAGGCGGGCCGGACGGGAGGTGCGGGCCGGGCCGGGTGGGTCGGGCTCGTGCGACGTGTGGCGGGGCGGCCGGGGATGTGGCCGGCGTTCGTCGTCTACTGCGTCGGGTACGGGGTCCCGGCGCTCCGGGCACGCGTCGAGGCGGCCATGCGCCGGCCGGTGGCCTGGAACCGCGACGAGACCACGCGTGCCGGGACGGTCCACGTAGCCGAGCCCTATGGGAACCGGGCACACGAGACCCCACCGCAGGAATCCCTGCCCCGCTTGACCCCGCCTCACGAGACCCCGCCTCACGAGACCCCGGTGCGGGCATGACCGCCACCCAGCCCCGGGGCGGCCTCGCGCACACGGCGTCGCGCGGCGTCGCGGTGACCATGGGCGGGCTCTGGTCGCGGTCGCTCGTGCAGCTCGCGTCGACGGTCGTGCTCGCGCGCCTGCTGCTGCCCGCCGACTTCGGTCTCGTCGCGATGATCATGGCGATCGTCGGCGTCGCCGACCTGTTGCGCGACTTCGGCATGACGGGCGCCATCGTGCAGGCGCGTGAGCTGAGCGACCGGACCTGGTCGGGAGTCCTGTGGTTCTCCGCCGGGCTGGGCCTTTTGCTCACCGGGGTCGTCGCTGCGGGCGCCCCGCTCGTCGCGACGCTCTACGACGAACCTCGCCTGACCGTCCTGACCCTCGCCATCGCCCCGACGCTGCTGCTCAACGGCCTGGCCATGCCGCTCCAGGCGCGCGCGCAACGCGACCTGCGCTTCGGCCTGCTCGCGCGCATCGACGTCACGTCGATGACCGCGGGCGTGGCCGGGTCGATCGGGGCGGCGCTCGCCGGATGGGGCGTGTGGTCGCTCGTCGTCCTCGCCGGGCTGGGGCAGGTCACGCGGCTGGTCGAACTGTGGATCGCCGTCCGGCCCCGGTTCGGCCGTCCGCGCGTCGAGCGCGAGGTGCTGCCGCTCGTCGGCACCGGAGGGTCGATCCTGGGCGTCCAGATGCTCAACTACGCGGCCCGCAACCTGGACAACGTCATCGTCGGCCACCAGCTCGGGTCGGCCGTCCTGGGCCAGTACTCGCGCGCCTACTCGCTGTTCCTGCTGCCGTTGCAGCAGCTCACCGGCCCGCTGGGACGTGTCGCTCTGCCTGTGCTCTCGGCCCTGCGTGACGACGGCGAACGCTTCCGCCGGTACGTGCGCTCCGCGATGCTCGTCATCGGGTACGCGGCCCTGCCCGGGTACGCGCTCCTCGCCGGCACGGCTCGCCCGCTCGTCGCCGTGGCCCTCGGGCCGCAGTGGCACCTCGCCGCCACGTTGTTCGCGATCCTCGCCGTGGCGGGAGTCGCGCAGGCCGTCGGCAACGTCCAGGGCTGGCTGTACATCGCGCTCGGGCGGGCCCACCGTCAGCTCGGGTACTACCTCGTCACGCGGCCGATCGTCGTCGCCGGGTTCGTCGCCGGCATCGCGTGGGGCGGCGTGCAGGGGCTTGCGCTGGTGTACGGCGTCGTCACCTGTGCGCTGCTCGTGCCGGGGTTCGCGTACGCGATCCGGGGCACGTTCGTGCGCGCGTCCGACGTCGTCCGGCCGCTGCTGCGACCCGCCGCTCTCGTGCTGCCCTGCTTCGGCGCGGCGTACGCCGTGTCCCGGTTCGCGGGGTCCCGGTTCGCGGGGTCATGGTTCGGCGGGTCATGGTTCGGTGGGGGCGACGGGCCGGCGGGCAGCTCCTCGGCGTCCGGTGCGGTGCCCGACGTCGTCGTGCTGGCGCTGGCGCTCGCGGCCGGGATCGCGGTGCTTGCCGCGGCCTTGGTGCTGCCCGGGTACCGCCGTGATCTCGCGCGCATCGTGTCGTTCGCGCGGCAGGTTCGCACGCCCCGCCCGCCCGCACCCGAGGAGCATCCACCCGCCCCGGACGGGCCGACCCCAGGCCACCGCGCCTCGAACGGGCCGGCCCCGGACGAGCCTGCCTCAGGCCTTGGCGCCCCGGACGGCCCAGACCCGGACCGTCGCACCGCGGGCAGCCCTGACCGACCCGCACCAGATCGGCCCACCCCCGACCAGACCGTGAGGGCAGCATCATGAGAAGCGACTCCAGAATCTCGGCGTTCCGTGCCGCCGCCGCGGCTGCCCTTCCGATCACACTCCCGATCACACTCCCGATCGTCCTCCCGATCGCCCTCGTCATGGCCGTCGCCGCCGGCTGCTCGTCCGGCGGTCCGGCGGCCCCGCCCGACGCCGGATCTGCCACGCCTACCTCCGCGCCCGCGTCCGGCGCACCCGGGGGGAGGGCGTCGCGCGGATCGCGGCCGTGGGTGACTCGATCACGCTGGGCGTCAACGCGTGCACCGAGGCGGGCCCGTGCCTCGACGACTCGTGGGCGGTGGGCACCTCGCCCGACGTCGACTCGTTCGCCGCCCGGCTCGCAGGCTCGGGTGCGCGCCCGACGACGCTGCCGTTCGCGCTCGAGGGTGCCACCGTCAAGGAGGCGCTCGACCATGTCGAGGACGTCATCGACCAGAAGCCCGACGTCGTCACCGTGCTCCTGGGTGCGAACGACGCGTGCGCGCGCACCTTCGACGACATGACGCCGACCGACCGCTTCACCGCCGAGATCACGACCCTGCTCCAGCAGCTCGCCGAGGGCCTTCCCGACGCGACCCTGCTCGCGCTCTCGGTACCCGACCTCAACCAGATCTGGGAGCTCGGCAAGAGCGACCCGGACGCCGTCGGGCTGTGGAACAAGAGCCCGAGCTGCCGCTCGCTGCTGTGGCACGCCGACTCCGTCTCGGCCGACGACGCCGAGCGCCGCGCGGCCGTCGCCGAGCGCGTCCAGCAGTTCAACTCGTCGATCGCCGCTGCCTGCTCGGCGCTGCCCACGTGCGTCTCCGACGGCGGGGCGCTGCACGACGTGCGCTTCGGCGACGGCGACGTGTCCGACATCGACCACTTCCACCCGTCGCAGCGGGGGCAGGCGAAGATCGCCGAGGTCGCCTGGCAGACGTGGCAGTCACGGACCGGTGCCGGGGCGAGGGCCGCAGGATGAGGCGGCCCCGCTTCGTGACCGTGGCGCTGATCGCCGGGACGGTGCTCGGCGTCGACGTCCTCGCGGGCTGCACGGGCGACCCCGCACCCGAGGCGGAGGAGTCCACGCAGGTGCCCGCCGTCGTGCCGTCGGGCCCGGCGTTCTACGCGAGCCCGCAGGGCACGGGCGACTGCCACACGCCGGAGACGGCGTGCGCGCTGGCCACGGCGCTCGGGGTCGTGGTGCCCGGCGGCACGGTGCTGCTCGCGGCCGGCGAGTACGGTTCGATGGAGCTGACCGGCGACGACCGGCTCGCCACGTTCGACCCGCCCGCCGTCGTCGAGGCCCCGGACGGGGTGACGGCGAGCTTCGACCGGCTGTCGGTCAAGGTTCCTGGGGTCACGTGGCGGGGGCTGCGGGTCACCGGAGTGTGGTTCGTGGACGGGCCCGCGAAGGGCACGCGCATCGAGCGCGCCCACCTCGACGGCACCGGGCTGTTCGTGCGGTCGCAGGGCGTGACCGTCGTGGACTCGCTGTTCGAGAACGGCAGTTCCGTGGACGGCATCCAGATCGGTGGCGCCCAGGACGTGCTGATCGAGGGCAACACGGTGCGCGACTACGACCAGGGCAAGGACAACGGCCTGCACGCCGACTGCATCCAGGTCTTCGACTCGTCGGACGTGACGATCCGCGGCAACAAGCTGTCCAACTGCTACAACGCGGGCCTGATCATCTCGCCCGGACGCCGCAAGGGCAGCGACAACCTGCTCATCGAGTCGAACTACATCCAGGGCTGTGTCGTCAAGACGGACAAGTGCCGGGGCGGTTCCGCGACCGACCTGCGCGAGCTCACCGTCACCAACATCACCGTCCGCAACAACACGTTCCTCAACGGGTCCGTGCGCGTGGACCCGCTCGTCGGCATGGTGTTCGACCGCAACATCGTCGAGTACCTGTCGACATGTGACGCGCCGGTGACGAACTCGGTCATCGAGAAGTGGAACACCAAGACGTGCAAGGTTCCCGAGGTCATCGGCCGCGACGGGAACCGGGCGGGCGTGGTCCGGTTCGCCGACCGCGACGCGGGCGACCTGCGGTTGACCGACGTCGACTCCGCGCGCATCACGCCGTCAGGCGACCGGACGCCGGCGAAGGCAGCGATCGACGGGAAGCCGATGAGCCCCGAGGTGGCGGGCGCGTCGATGGGGTAGGAGAAAACCCCTCACCGTCGGGTGGTCCGGCCGGCCCGACGGCGAGGGGACCCGCTCACCCCGCGGTGACGGGGGTGTCGAGATCGATCGGCGGAGCCTCGACGCGGCGCGTGGCACGCGCCGCGGCCTCCTCCAGGTCCGCGACCGTGAGCTCCTCGGGGCCTTGGCGACGGCGAGCCCGCGGCGCTCGAGTTCGCGCGCGATCTGGAGCTGGTGGTCGTCCACGTGCTCGCCGTGCCGGGCCAGGCGCGGCACCAGCACGGGGCAGTGCCCCTGCTCGAACGCCGTCAGGGCCGAGCCGGTCCCCGCGTGCGCGATGACGACGTCGGCCTCGCCGATCGCCTGCGACAGCTCGTCGTGCGGTACGCCGGCCCGCGCGTCGGGCACGCCGAGCGCGGCGGCCTCGCGCGCCCCTGTCGGCCCGAGCTGCCACAGCACCTCGCACCCGGCGAGCAGCGGGACGACGGCGCGCAGCAGGCGCGCGAACCCGTACTGCTCCTGCGTGCCCAGGGTGACGACCGCGCGCCGCACCGGCCGGGACGCGCGCGGGGGAGCGGGGGCGAAGGAGTCGAAGATCGATCCGTGGTAGCTCCACGCCTCGTCCGCCCATCCCGGGTACTGCGTGAACGTGGTGACGCGCGGGTCGTGCATGAGGATGCGGCCGCTCACCGAGGGGCCGTCGGCGCGTGCCGCGCTCTCGATGTACAGCGCGCGGGCGCCGCGCCGGGCGGCCCACGGCAGGAACGAGACCGCCGGGCTCGACCCGGTGCTGACCGCGAGGTCGAACCGGCGTGAGGCCAGCACGTGGTGCGCGCGGCCGAGCGTGCGCAGGATGCTGAACGCGTCGCGGGGGGCGGCGTACGGGAGGGTGAAGACCTCGCGGCCCGCGAGCAGCGTGCGGCTGAGCGGGTTGTCGAACGTGGCCCACGTCTGGTCGTCGGGTGCGATACCGAGCCGCGCGGCGAGCGCGAAGAGCTGCTTGAGGTGCCCTCCGCCGGAGCAGATGAGCAGTGCGGAGCTGGTCATGGTGGTCCTACCTTCCGGAGGGGCCCATGCCGGGCCGTTCCGCGAACTTCCTCCGGTCGGAGGGAGCCGGTCAGTAGGCGCCGTCGTGCGCGACGACGGCGCGGACGGTGCGCAGCAGCACCAGGAGGTCGAGCGTCAACGACCAGTTCTCGACGTAGTAGAGGTCGAGGCGGACGCTCTCCTCCCAGGTGAGCCGCGAGCGGCCGCTCACCTGCCACAGCCCCGTCAGGCCGGGCTTGATGAGCAGGCGTCGCTCGGCGGGGCGCTCGTACTGCTCGACCTCGCGCGGCAGCGGCGGCCGGGGCCGACGAGGCTCATGTCGCCGCGCAGCACGTTCCACAGCTGCGGCAGCTCGTCGAGCGAGCCGCGGCGCAGGAACCGGCCCACGCGCGTGACGCGCGGGTCGTCACGCACCTTGAACAGCACGCCGCCGTCGCTCTCGTTGGCGTGCTCGAGCTCGTCCCGGCGAGCCTCGGCGTCGACCACCATGGAACGGAACTTGAGCATCAGGAACCGTCCGCCGCGCTGGCAGACCCGTTCCTGCCGGAAGAGCACGGGACCGCCGTCGTCGAGCCGGACCGCGATCGCGACGGCGGCGAGCACGGGCGCCAGCAGGGTGAGCGCGGTCGCCGCGCCGACGACGTCGAAGACGCGCTTGAGCACGTGGTTGACACCGGAGTGCTGGGCGAGGTCCACGTGGACCATGGGCAGCCCGTCGAGCGGGCGCAGGTGGACGCGTGGTGCGGCGACGTCGGTGAGCTGCGACACGAGGATGAGCTCGACCTTCGCGTCCTCGAGCGACCAGCCCAGGTCGCGCACCCGGTCGCGGCCACCCGGCAGCTCGCCTGCGACGATCACGGCGCGCGTGCGGGTGCGGCGCGCGACGCCCACGAGGTCGGCGAGCGGGACGGCGGGAAGGGTGCCGGTGGACAGCGTGCCGGTGGACAGCGTGCCGGTGGACAGCGTGCCCGTGGAGAGCAGGCCGGTGGAGAGCGTGCCTGCGGCGTCGTCCGTGCTGGCCGGGTCCACGCCGGCCGGGTTCGTGCTGGCCGGGTCCGCATCGGTGAGGCTCACGGCGATGGGCCGGTATCCGGCGCGCAGGTTCGAGCGGAGCTGCCCCACCACCTGCGCGACCTCGGCGGCGGGGCCCGCGACGATCGCACCCGTGAGACAACGGTCGGCGCGGCGCAGACGCTGGAGCGCGTCGCGCCACAACCAGCGCCCGACCACGAGCAGCACGAGACCCATGGGCAGCGCCACGGCCAGGTACCCGCGTGCGATCTCCAGCCGGCCCAGGAACGCGACGATCGCGAGGGCACCGAACGTCAGCAGCGTCGTACCGAGCACGCGCTGGTACTCCAGCAGCCCGACGCCGATCGCGCGCACCTCGCGGGACCGGGTCAGGGCCAGCAGCCAGGCCAGGCCCAGCAGCACGGCGAGCCACGCGTAGGACACGTACTCGTGAGCCGACCACGCCGGAGCGCTGAACCGGACGACGTACGCGGCCGCCAGGGACAGGCCGATGGCTGCGGCGTCCGTCAGCAGCAGTGCGGCCGTGAGCTTGCGCCGCCACGACGGGCGGCGCGGCTGCCAGTCGACGGCGGGGGCCGGGCGTACGCCGAGGGAGCGTGCTGGGCCGGCCTGGCTCGTGGGATGCGCGGCGGGCTCGTGCCTCGGTGCGGGGTGTGTCGTGACGGACGCGGCGGTCGTGGCTGGGCTCATGCGGTCCCCCTGGTCGGGCGCCTGCACTGACGGACGGTGCGGCCCTCCGTCGACCGGCGCCGACCGGGGGCGTGGTCGACGTCGACGGTTCTGTGTTGAGCCGACCGGTGGACGCGCTGTGCGACCTCCGGCCTTGCGTCCATCACACAGGGGTGTGCGGCGCGCACGCCAGGGGCTGAGCCATGCTTTTACCTCGCCGACGGCGAGAATTCATGGACCGGAAACGATTGCGGCAGATCGCTCAGCCGGTGACCCCGCGCAGGGCGAGGTCGAGCACCGTGCGATGCCGGTGGCCCCACGAGCTCGCCTCGACGAACGCGACCCGCTCGTCCTCCGTCAGCGGCCCGGCCGTCAGCGCGGCGTCGACGGCGTCGGCGAACTCCGCCACGTCGTCGAGCAGCGTGACGCGCGGGTGGATGCCGCGCACCGGCGGCAGGTCGGTCGCCAGCACCGGCAGACCAGCCGCGAGGTACTCGTACACCTTGAGCGGGCTCATCGCCTCGGTCAGCCGTGTGCGACGGTGAGCGAGCAGCGCGAGGTCGCACGCCCGCAGCGCCGCGACCAGCTCGGCCCGGCCCACGCCGTCGTGCACGTGGACGTTGGCGATCCCGCGCAACGGTGCGACGTAGGCGGGGTTCGGCAGCGGGCCCAGCAGCACCACGCCGAGGTGCGGGCACGCCGCGGCGAGCGCGGCGACGCCGTCGACGTCGAGCCGGTCGTCGAGCGTGCCGACGTAGATCGCGCGCGGCCCGGGGATCGCCTCGAGCCACGGCGGCGCCGGAGGCGGCGGGCCGAGCCACTCGGCCGGCTCGACCCCGTTGGGCACGACGGCGGCCGGTCCGCGCGGGTTGATGCGGTCGAGGATCTCCGCGCTCACCGCGGCCACCGCGACCCCGGCCGCGGCCAGGCGCTCGTACGCCGTGCGGTAGGCGTCCCAGTAGGTCCGCCGCGCCTGCGAGCTGAGCCAGTCGTCGCGCGCGAAGTAGGTCACCGGACCCGCCCAGCGCAACGGCGCGAACCCCGCCACGAGCGGGTTCGTCGTGAGCACCGCGGGCCGCTCGTGGTCACGCGCCGCCCGGCGCACCGACCGGTCGTAGGCGACGTACTGGGCCTCGATCAGTCCGACGTCGGCAGGGTCCGCGCGCCGCAGACGCGCGGGCGTGTGCAGGCGGGCGCGCGGCGACGCCGGGAACGGCACGTCACGGCGTAGCGCCCGCCGCGCGGCGAGCGCGGGCGCCGACCGCCACGGGTTGACGACGAGCAGCCGGCGCACCTCCTCGCTGCGCAGCAGGGTGCCCAGCAGGCGGTCGGGCGGGCGCATCATGCCGCGCCGGACGGCGTCGTCCCAGGTCTCGTAGCTGAAGGTGAAGACGACGTCGGTGCCCGTGGGGCTGCCCAAGGGGTCGTGCGTAGGGTTGCGCGCGGGGTCGTGCGTGGGGCGTGGCGTGGGGCTTGGCGTGGGGCTTGGCGTGGGGCGTGGCGTGGGGCTGCCTGCCTGGATCCTCTCCGCGTTGCTCATGACGGCAGCTCCCGCAGCACGCGGGCCGGCGTCCCGGCAGCGACGGTGCGTGCGGGCACGTCGGCACGCACCACGCTGTTCGCCCCGACGACGGCTCCCGCGCCGATCGTCACACCGGGCAGCACCACGACGTTCTGCCCCAGCCACGCCCCCCGCCCGATGCGGACCGGCGCCACGCGCGTCAGCGGCTGATCGCGGATGAACGCGTCGGGGTCGTCGAACCCGTGAGCGTGGTCCGACACGTACACGCCCCGAGCCATCGCCACACCGTCCTCGATGACGACGCTCTCGACCGCACTGATCGACGTCGTGTTCATCCGCACCCGGTCGCCCAGCGTGAGCGCCACGTCGTCGCCGCGCGCGGGCACGATGAGCCACGACCCCGCCCCGATCAGGGCGCCCGCACCGATCGCGATGCGGTGCGGGTTGCCCACACGGAACGGCAGCAGGATGCGTGAACCACGGCCGAACTCGGCGAAGCCTCGAGCGGCGATGAGGCTGAACGCCGCGTCACGCGCACGCTGCACGCTCAGGAACACGTCAAGGCCGTTCACGGTGCCTCCGGTAACGGGAGCGGTAACGGGAGCGGGAGCGGGAGCGGGCTTGCCGGGTTCACGGGAGCGGGAGTACGCGGGTCCCCCATCCACAGATCCGCCGGGAACGCCGCGAGCAGCGGTTCAGGGTCCCAGGTCGGGGGCTCCTCGCCGCCGCGGCGCACGGCCTCGTCGGCGCTCGCGGCCGGGTCGAAGGCGGTGCGGCCGGTGCCGAGGTAGTAGTCCTCGTACTTGAACGGGTCTTCGTGCCCGGCCGCGACGGCTCGCGCGGGGATGCCCAGCGACTCCGCGACGACGATGCCGTGCAACGACGACCCGACGACGAGACGGCTGCGCGCGATGCGTTCGAGCACCTGGTCGAGCGGCGCCGTGGGGGAGAGCACGTCAGGGTGTCCGCGGTAGGCGGGCAGGTCGTGCACGTTGGGGACGACGGTCACGTCGTACACCGGGTCGGCGGCCCACGCCCGCAGCCGCGCGTCGAGCAACGGCAGCAGCAGCGCCGGGTCGCCGTACACCGCGGGCGCCTGGATGCCGAGGCCTGCGAGCGCGTCGCGGGTGCGGGGACCGCGCACGGCCCGCACGTCCAGGCGCCGCGCGCGCAGTGCGGACAGCGGGATCTTCCCGTTGATCCCGCTGCCCCACACCGTGTCGCCGTCGCGGGCGAGGTGGAGGATCGATCCCACGGCCAGCAGCCGCGAGACGGGCGTCGCGGCGCCGTCGGTGGCCTGGTCCGCGGGCGAGAGCCCGCGATCCGCGAGCAGGTGCCCGACGACGACGGGGCCGAGCAGGTCACCGAAGTTGTCCACAGGCACGGCGGGGTGCCGCCCGAGCAGGCGTTCGCCGAGGGTGCGTCGCCGTCGTCGCAGGGGGTTCCAGTGCACGACCTCGATCTGGGCCATGGGATCTCCTGCGGGGATCTCGTCTCGCTCGGGCCCACCCGTGCGGGTGACGCCCGTCACGGAAGCGTAGGCGAGATCTCCGGTTCGCGGGAGAGGTCCGGGAGGGTGACGTCGGCGGGAGAGCGGTCGGCGCGCAGCCAGACCCACCCCGCGACCAGCACGTAGGCGACGGCCAGCGCGCCGAACAGCCCGCGCGACCACCCGTCGTCGGGAACGAACAGCGCGGCGAGCACGGCCGCGCCGACGAACGCGGCGTTGTACAGCACGTCGTAGAGCGCGAACGCCCGGCCGCGGAAGGCGTCGTCGGTGTCGCGCTGCACGATCGTGTCGACGGCGATCTTGGCCGCCTGCGCGGCCAGCCCCAGCAGGCCCGCACCCGTCAGGACGACGGCGCGCGCCGGCGTCGTGCACAGCAGGAGCTGTGACGCGGCGGCGAGCAGCAGCATGAGCGCGATCCACGCCTGCGGGCCCGTGAACCGTGACAGCGTGGGGGTGACGACGACGGCGGCCGCGCCGCCGACAGCCGTCAGGCCGAGGATCACGGCGAACGTGCCGAGGCCCGCGGCCGAGTCGCCGGGTGCGGCGAGCAGGTTGCGCGCGATGAGGATCGACGCGATGAACACCACGCCGTACAGGAACCGGTGCGCGGCCATGACGAGCAGGGCCTGGCCGGGAGTCCGTCGCGCGGCGAGGTAGCGTGCGCCCGCGGCGAGGTCGCGCAGCACGGCGGAGACGTCGTCGCGCAGGTTGCCGCGGCGCGGATCGGTGGGGCCGAGCTGGTCGCGGTGCAGCCGCTGGGCGGCCAGCGCCCCGAGCAGCATGACGACGGCGGCACAGGCGAGCGCCGTGGCGTCGGCGCCGCGACCCGGCGGCAGCACCCACGCGACGACGAACCCGACGCCGCCGCCCACGAAGGCGGCCCCGGCACCCAGCGTGGGCGTGATGGAGTTGGCCGTCAGCAGCAACGGACCGGCGACGACGTTCGGCAGGCCGGCCGACAGCCCCGCGAGCAGGAACCGGTTGACCGACAGCGCGGCCAGGCCCAGCACCAGCACCCCCCACGCGTCGGGGCTCGCGATCATGACCGTCGCGGCCATGCCGAGCGTGAGCACGGCGCGCACCGCGTTGCCGAGCATGAGCACCTGGCGGCGGCGCCACCGGTCGAGCAGCACGCCGGCGAACGGCCCGACGATCGTGAACGGCGCGAGCATGAGCGCGTACCGCCCGGCGACCGCGGCGGCGGACCCCGCGGCGTCGGGCGAGAAGAACCACGCCGAGGCGAGACCGACCTGGAACATCCCGTCGGCGGCCTGCGACACGAGCCGCACGGTCAGCAGCTTCCGGAACCCGCTGAGCCGCAGCAGCTCGCGTAACTCGCCCGTCACACCCACGAGCTCACCCTAACGACCTCCGCTCCCGGCCCTGCTGCACGATCCACGCGGTTGCGCCCCGCTGAAAGCCGGACGGCCCGGCGCCGAGAGGGTGCTCTCCAGAGCACCGCCTCTGCGCCGGGCCGTCCGTCACGCGCTCGGAACGCCCGCTCGCGCCGGGGGTGGCGGGAGGGGGCGTTCCGAGGCGAGGATCAGCGGTCGAGGTCGCCCTTGATGAAGGCCTCGAGCTGCTCGCGGCCGTGGGTGTCCTCCATCTGGACCGGCGGCGACTTCATGAAGTACGTCGAGGCCGAGAGGATCGGGCCGCCGACGCCGCGGTCCTTGGCGATCTTCGCCGCGCGGATCGCGTCGATGATGATGCCGGCCGAGTTGGGGGAGTCCCACACCTCGAGCTTGTACTCCAGGTTCAGGGGCACCTCGCCGAACGCGCGGCCCTCGAGGCGCACGTACGCCCACTTGCGGTCGTCGAGCCAGGCGACGTAGTCCGACGGGCCGATGTGGACGTTGCGGTCGTCCTTCTTGCCGGCCAGGGGGCCGTCGTGGAGGTTCGACGTGACGGCCTGCGTCTTGGAGACCTTCTTGGACTCGAGGCGGTCGCGCTGCAGCATGTTCTTGAAGTCCATGTTGCCGCCGACGTTGAGCTGGTACGTGCGGTCGAGGATGACGCCGCGGTCCTCGAAGAGGCGGGCGAGCACGCGGTGCGTGATCGTCGCGCCGACCTGCGACTTGATGTCGTCGCCGACGATCGGCACACCGGCGTCCTCGAACTTCTTCGCCCACACGGGGTCGGACGCGATGAAGACGGGCAGGGCGTTGACGAAGGCGACGCCGGCGTCGATCGCGCACTGCGCGTAGAACTTGTCGGCGATCTCCGAGCCCACGGGCAGGTAGGAGACCATGACGTCGACCTTGGCGTCCCTGAGCGCCTGCACGACGTCGACCGGCTCGGCGTCCGACTCCTCGATGGTGGCCGAGTAGTACTGGCCGAGGCCGTCGTTCGTCGGGCCGCGCTGGACGGTCACGCCCAGCGGCGGGACGTCCGCGATCTTGATGGTGTTGTTCTCGGAGGCGTAGATCGCCTCGGCGAGGTCGAACCCGACCTTCTTCGCGTCGACGTCGAACGCCGCCACGAACTCGAGGTCCGACACGTGGTAGTCACCGAACTGCACGTGCATGAGGCCCGGGACCTTGCCTGCCGGGTCAGCGTCACGGTAGTAGTGCACGCCCTGGACCAGGGACGATGCGCAGTTGCCAACGCCGACGATGGCGACGCGGATGGAGGTCATCCTCGCTCCTTCTGATTCTCTCGAGGGTCGCGCGATGCACGGCCCCGTTCTTGGGTGATGAGGCCGTCCAGCCAGCGCACTTCGCGCTCGACCTGCTCGAGCCCGTGTCGTTGCAGCTCGAGCGTGTACTCGTCGAGCCGCTCGCGGGTGCGAGTCGCGGACTCCCGGACCGCCTCGAGCCGCTCGGTGAGCCGGGAACGCCGGCCCTCGAGGATCCGTAGGCGGGTGTCGGCGTCGGTCTGCGCGAAGAGCGCGAAGCGGACGTCGAAGTTCTCGTCCTCCCAGGCCGCGGGGCCCGAGGAGGACAGGACGCTCTGGAGGTGCTCCTTGCCCTCGGCCGTGAGCTCGTAGACGATGCGGCCGCGCCGCCCCGTCAACGAGGGCACCGTGGTCGAGGCGAGAGCAGGGTCGTGCGCCGCGGCGCGCCGGGCGCCACGTGCTGCGGCACGGGTTCCGGCCGAGCCGACCGACGGCGTAGGCTCCATCGTCGCGATGAGCCCGCGTCCCTGCAGGTTGCGCAGGGCCGGGTACAGCGTGCCGTAGGAGAACGCGCGGAACGGGCCGAGCAGCAGCGCGAGCTGCTTGCGCAGCTCGTACCCGTGAAGTGGCGCCGAGCTGAGCAGGCCGAGAATTGCCGTCTCGAGCACTGTCGAGCGACTGCGCACGGCTTCCTCCTCGGTCCTGGTCGATGCGATCGGCGGGTGTCGCCGCCGGGTTCGGGCACTGGGTTCGGGCACTGGGTTCGGGCACTGGGTTCGACATCGGGTTCGACATCGGTTCAACCGCGATGTGCCGCCCGTCGATGTGTCGAGTCGATGTGAACCAACAATCTATCGACTCGATACATCGTAGGGGACGTGACTGTAGGCACGCACCATCGGGTGGCGCAATGTCCCGCGCCCTACGGCGTATGTGAAGGTTCAGAGGAGCCGTGCGGGTCCGTGCGGGGAGAGGCAGCGCGGAACCGCTTGCGCGGCGCCCGACGCCCGGAATCACGCCAGCGGATCGCCTAGTGTTCCCTCGACGGGGGCGGAGCTGTCCGTCCCCGCGGCACGAGAACCAGGAGGAAGTCCGGACGTGGCCACCACAGGGAGCGCAAGGCGCCCGGCGACCCGTCGACGCCGGTTCTGGAACTACCCGCGGCGCGGCAAGGGTCTGATCCACCGCTGGATCCCCTCGTGGCGCTTCGTGGTCGGATCGTTCCTCGGAGTCTTCGCGCTCGGTGCCGGCGTCGTCGTCGCCGCCTATGCGACGACGGAGGTCCCGCACGACCTGGACTCGATCGACAACCAGATCACGACGGTCTTCTTCGCCGACGGCACCACGCCGATCGGGACGCTGGGCGCCGACCGGCGCGTCATCGTGAGCCTGGACGACCTGCCGCCCTACGTCGCGGGCGCCGTCGTGTCCTCGGAGGACTCGACCTTCTGGACCAACCATGGCGTCGACCCGCGCGGCATCGCGCGCGCGCTGTGGAACAACCTGCGGGGCCTGCCCACGCAGGGCGGCTCGACGCTCACGCAGCAGTACGTGGAGCGCACCAAGCTCGACAGCACCACGAGCGTCGTCGGCAAGGCACGCGAGGCGATCATCGCGGTCAAGGTGACCCGCACGACACCCAAGGAACAGATCCTCGAGTCGTACCTGAACACGATCTACTGGGGACGCAACGTGCTCGGCATCGAGGCGGCCTCCCAGGCGTACTTCGGCAAGCCGGCGAGCGAGCTGACGTACTCCGAGGCGGCCCTGCTCGCGGGCATCATCCCCTCGCCCAACAACTGGGACCCGGGCGTCAACGAGGCGCAGGCGCAGCGGCGCTGGCAGCGGTCCATCAACCGCATGTACACCTACGGCTACATCACCGCGGAGCAGCGCGACAACGCCGAGTTCCCGGCCTTCAACCCGCGGCCCGAGGCGTCGAACACCCTCGGCGGCCAGAACGGGTTCCTGCTGCGCATGGTCGAGGACGAGCTCAAGCAGACCGACCAGTTCCGCGACCACCCCGAGCGCATCCGCACGCGCGGCCTCAACATCGTCACGACCATCGACGAGAACCTCCAGAACGCGGCGGCCGCGACGGCCGAGTCGGCGTTCGCGGGCGACAACCCGGCGGACCCCGACCGTCTCTCGGTCGGCCTGGTGTCGATGGACCCGGCCAACGGTGAGCTGCGCGCTGTCTACGGCGGCAAGGACTACGTGCAGCGGCAGTTCAACTTCGCCACACAGGGCCGCGCGCAAGGCGGCTCGACGTTCAAGCCGTTCACCCTCATCGCCGCGCTCGAGGACGGGCATCAGCTCAGCGAGCGCTTCGACGGTCAGAGCCAGATGCCGATCCCCGGATGGGACTCCGACAGCGGGCTCGGGCCTCGCAACTTCGGAGGCCGCAACTTCCACAACATCGACCTGGTCCATGCCACCGCGGACTCGGTCAACACCGTCTACGCGCAGCTCAACATCGAGATCGGGCCGCAGCGCACCGTCGATGTCGCGCACCGGCTGGGCATCCCCGACTCCATCAACATCCCCGCGCTCCCGTCGAACGTGCTCGGGACGGCGAGCGTCAGCACGCTCAACCTCGCGACCGCGTACTCGACGATCGCCGGCGGGGGCAACCGCGTGACCCCGCACATCGTGCGTGAGGTGCGCGGCCTCGACGGGTCGCTCATCTACCAGGGCCCGACCAACCGGACGCGCGAGTTCGACCCCGAGGTGATCGCCGCCGCGACGTACGCCCTGACGCAGGTGGTCGAGGAGGGCTCGGGCACGACGGCGAAGGAGCTGCGCGGCCCCGACGGGCAGCCCCGCCCGGTCGCAGGCAAGACGGGAACCTCCAACGGCAACATCTCGGCGTGGTTCGCCGGGTTCGTCCCGCAGCTGGTGACCGTCGTCGGCCTCCACCAGGAAGGCCTCGACGCCGACGGCAAGGTCGTGGAGGAGTCGATCACGCCGTTCGGCCAGTGGGCCAACGCCCGTGACGGCATCACCGGGTCGACGTTCCCGGTGCGCGCGTGGACCGACTTCATGAAGGTCGCGCTCGACGGCGTGCCGGTCGAGGACTTCCCCGAGTACACCGCGCCGCGCCCGTCACCCAGCGTGGAGCCGTCGCCGACCGAGGAACCCTCCGAGGCGCCCGTCGAGGAGGACTCGCCGGCTCCCGCCGACCCGCAGGCCGGCTGGGTGACCGTTCCCGACGGACTCATCGGACGGCAGGTCAACGACGTCACGGCACGGCTCGAGGCCCTGGGCCTCAAGGTCAAGCTCCAGCCCACGGCGTCGGACCAGCCGAAGTCGGCGGTGCTCGCGGTGAGCTCTGCCGGCGGGACTCGCGTGCCCCCGGGTCGACGCTGCTGGTGACCGTGTCGACAGGGCCGGCTGCGGTCGACCCGAGCCCGCCCCCGTCCGGCGACCAGCCAGCCGACCCACCCGCTGACGGCGGGATCCAAGGGGGGGCGACGCCCGGCGTCGGCACGGGCGGCGGACGGAAGACCTGACCGCCGGACGCTCGTCGCCCCGGCACCCGGCGATCGGGTACCCTGGGTGATTGTCTGTGCCTGCCCGTGAACGGCTGGCACAGCGACGCACTAACCCTCCTGTCACGGATGGACCGTGACCGCCAAGACCAGAGGAGGTGGGTTGTACTCATGCGTCAGTACGAACTGATGGTGATCCTGGACCCTGAGGTCGAGGAGCGCACCGTCGCCCCGTCGCTCGAGAAGTACCTGTCGGTCATCTCGGCCGAGGGCGGCTCCGTCGACAAGGTGGACATCTGGGGTCGTCGCCGCCTGGCGTTCGACATCAAGAAGAAGCCCGAGGGCATCTACGCCGTCGTGGACTTCACCGCCTCGGTCGCGACGGCGAAGGAGCTGGACCGCCAGCTGGGCCTCAACGAGGCCGTGCTGCGGACCAAGATCCTGCGCCGGGACGCTCGCTGAGACCGATCCGAAGCACGAAACCCGCCCTCAGGCCCCCGCATGTCGGTGGCGTCTGATGGGATCGGCCCTCGAGGTGTCGCAGACACGAACGCTGTCGAACGAAGGAGCAAGGCATGGCTGGTGAGACCGTCGTCACGGTGGTCGGGAACCTCGTCGCGGATCCTGAGCTGCGGTTCACGCCCTCGGGCGCTGCCGTCGCGAACTTCCGGATCGCGTCCACGCCACGCACCTTCGACCGCCAGACGAACGAGTGGAAGGACGGCGAGAGCCTGTTCCTGTCCTGCTCCGTCTGGCGTGAGACGGCAGAGAACGTCGCCGAGTCGCTGACGAAGGGCATGCGCGTCATCGTGCAGGGCCGTCTGACGCAGCGCTCGTACGACACCCGCGAGGGTGAGAAGCGCACCGTCGTCGAGCTGCAGGTGGACGAGGTAGGCCCGTCGCTGAGGAATGCCAAGGCGAACGTCTCCCGTACCCAGCGTTCCGGCGGCGGTGGTGGCTTCGGCGGCGGCGGTGGCGGCGCCCAGGGTGGCTACGGCCAGCAGGGTGGCGGCTACGGCGGCGGCCAGCAGGGTGGAGGCTTCGGATCCTCCGGTGGCGGTCAGCAGAACAACGACCCGTGGGCCTCTGCGGGCCCCGCGTCGTCGGGCGGCTCGTTCAACGACGAGCCTCCGTTCTGACGGCCACCTTTCCCCAGATCACCATTTCCTGAAGAAGGAGCAACACCATGGCGAAGCCTGTGGTGCGCAAGCCCAAGAAGAAGTCGAACCCGCTCAAGACGGCCAAGATCGAGGTCGTCGACTACAAGGACACCGCGCTGCTGCGCAAGTTCATCTCCGACCGCGGCAAGATCCGCGCGCGTCGCGTGACCGGCGTCTCCGTGCAGGAGCAGCGCCAGATCGCCCGTGCGGTGAAGAACGCGCGCGAGATGGCGCTGCTGCCGTACTCGTCCTCGGCCCGCTGAGTCAGGAAGGACTGGAGCAATCATGGCCAAGCTGATCCTGACCCACGAGGTCACCGGCCTCGGTGAGCCCGGCGACGTCATCGACGTCAAGGACGGGTACGCCCGTAACTACCTCATCCCGCGCAACCTCGCGACCCCGTGGACCAAGGGCTACGAGTCGCAGGTCGCCGCGATCCGTAAGGCCCGCAAGGCCCGCGAGATCGCGACGCTCGACGAGGCCAAGGCCACGGCCGAGGCGCTCGCCGCGAAGGCCGTCGTCGTCAAGGCGAAGGCCGGCGAGGCCGGTCGCCTGTTCGGTGCCGTCACGACGGCGGACATCGCCGCTGCGGTGACCGAGGCGGGTGCGCCGTCCGTCGACAAGCGCAAGATCGAGATCGCCCAGCCGATCAAGTCGACCGGTGAGTTCACCGTGTCGGTGCGCCTGCACCCTGAGGTGTCGGCCAAGGTCACGGTCAAGGTCGTCGCCGCCTGAGCTGACGCCCTCGCCCGAGAGCTGGCGAGCCCCGGTTCCCCACCCGTCCGGTGGGGGACCGGGGCTTTCGCGTTCGGCGCGGGCCGCGTCGGTTCCGCGGCCGGTCTTGCTTCTTCTGCCGACGGGGCGGCCCTCGGTGGCAGGGGGTGCAGGCGGCGCTCTGCCCGAGCAGCGTCTCGGCGCAGCACCGGCCATCGACGGTGTCGGCGGCCAGAGCACCGGCCATCGGCAGTGTCGGCGCCCGCAGCGCCCGCCGCCAGTGGCGCTGGCGACCGGAGTGCCGGCCATCTCCGGTGCTGGCGCCCGCAGCGCCGGCCACCGCAGCGCACGGGTCGTGCACCGGGTCGCGCGCCGGGTCGCGCGCTGGGTCGCGCGCTGGGTCAGGCGCCGGGGACCATCCAGCGGGTACCCCTCGCTCGCAGCCCTGTGGTCAGGGCGCGCGCGAGCATGAACACCCCGGCGAACGCCGCCCACAGCCACGCCAGGCCGACTGCGCCGTCCGGGGCCCACACGCCCACGGCGAGGGCTGCCGACGCGTAGGCGGCGAGCGTCACCATCCCGACGACGGCCAGGTAGCGGCCGTCCCCGGCACCGATGAGCACGCCGTCGAGCACGAACACCCAGCCCGCCATCGGCATCAGCAGCCCGCACACCGCGAGCCCGGCCGCCACGGCGGCGCGGACGCCGTCGTCGGGGTTGAAGAGCGGTGCGATCCACCATCCGGTCGCGGCGACGAGGACGCCGATCGCGGTGCCCGCGAGCACACCCCAGCGCAGGCAGCGGCCGAGCACGGCGCGCACGTGGCCGAGGTCGCGGGCGCCGAGGCCATGACCGACCAGCGCCTGGGCGGCGATGGCCAGCGCGTCGAGCGCGAAGGCCGCGAGTCCCCAGATGCTGTTGACGACCTGGTGGGCGGCGAGCGTGACGTCGCCGAGGCGCGTCGCGACGGCGACGGTGAGCAGGATCGCGATGCGCAGCGACGCCGTCCGCACGAGCAGCGGCACCCCTGCGGTCACGCTCGCCCAGATCCCGCCTGCGGCCGGTCGCAGCGAGGCGCCGCGGCGTCGGGCGCCACGGACCACGACGACCGTGAGGGTCGCCCCCATGCCGAGCTGGGTGAGCGCCGTCCCGAGGCCCGATCCCGCGATGCCCAGCCCCGCCCCGTAGACGAGGGCGATGTTGACGACGGCGTTGACGACGGCGCCGGCGGACGCGACGGCGAGCGGTGTGCGCGTGTCCTTGAGGCCGCGCAGCACGCCGGTCGCGGCGAGGACGAGCAGCATGCCGGGCAGTCCGGCGGCTGAGGCGCGCAGGTAGGTGACGGCGTGGGTGGCGACGTCGCCGGTGCCGCCGAGGGCGCCCACCGCGGCCGGCGCACCGAGCCACGCGGCGACGCCGAGCGCGACGCCGACGACCACGGCGAGCCACATGCCGTCGATCCCGGCCTGGAGGGCGTCACGCTCACGTCCGGCACCGACGAGCCGTGAGACGACGGCGGTGGTCGCGTAGGCGAGGAAGACGCACAGCCCGACGACGGTGAGCAGCAGGTTCGAGGCGAGCGCGAGCCCGGCGAGCTGGGCCGTGCCGAGTCGGCCGACGACGGCGGAGTCGACCAGGACGAAGAGCGGTTCGGCGACGAGGGCGCCGAGGGCGGGCACGGCGAGCGCGAGGATCTCGCGGTCGAGCGACGGTCCGCGAGCAGGCCCGCGTGACGGCATCTGCTCAGCGCCGGGTCGCGGCGCGCCCGGGGTGCGAGGCACCTCACTCAACTTCTTCTCCTCCACAGGCTGAGGGAAACGTCGTTCCAGGTCAGCGCACTCGTCTCGCGTTGTACACAGGACTCGTCCCCAGTTGTGCACAGTGTTGTCCACGGGCTGTGCACAGAGGTGCGGGGTTGTCCACACCATGGTCCACACCGGCGTCCACAGGGCGGTTTGCGGGGGTGCCGGGGCGCACCTACCGTCGCGGGAGTGTCGGTGGCCCACGGTAGAACGAACACACGGCCTGGGTGAAGCCAGCAGACAGCCAGAGAGCGGAGCAGCATGTCGATCGAGGAGCTCGAATCCTCCTATCACGGGTCGCCCGCAGCGTTCGACCGCACCCCTCCGCAGGACGTCAACGCCGAGATGAGCGTTCTCGGCGGCATGCTCATCAGCAAGGACGCCATCGCCGACGTCGTCGAGACGATCCGCGGCAGCGACTTCTACCGCCCCGTCCACGAGACGGTGTACGACGCGATCATCGACCTGTACGGGCGCGGGGAACCCGCAGACGGCATCACCGTCGCCGACGAGCTGCGCCGGCGCGGCGAGCTCGAGCGTGTCGGGGGAGCGGCGTACCTCGCCGACCTCGTCGCGGGTGTCCCCACGGCGGCCAACGCCGGCTACTACGCGCGCATCGTGCGGGAGAGGGCCGTGCTGCGCCGCCTGGTCGAGGCCGGGACTCGCATCGTCCAGCTCGGCTACGCGCGCGACGGCGGAGACGTCGACGACATCGTGAACAACGCGCAGGCCGAGATCTACGCCGTCACCGAGCGACGCACCAGCGAGGACTACCTGCCGCTCGCCGAGATCATCGGCGGGACCATGGACGAGATCGAGGCGGCCGGGCACCGCGGGGAAGGCATGACGGGCGTGCCGACCGGGTTCGCCGACCTCGACCGGCTCACCAACGGGCTGCACGCCGGGCAGATGATCGTGATCGCCGCGCGACCGGCTATCGGCAAGAGCACCCTCGCCATCGACATCGCGCGCTCCGCCTCGATCAAGCACGGGCAGGCCTCGGTCGTCTTCTCGCTCGAGATGGGCCGCAACGAGATCACCATGCGCCTGCTCGCCGCCGAGGCGCGCGTCCACCTCCAGAAGCTGCGCAACGGCAACATGGGCGACGACGACTGGCAGAAGCTCGCCAAGGTCATGGGCCGGGTGTCCGAGGCGCCGCTGTTCATCGACGACTCGCCCAACATGTCGCTCATGGAGATCCGAGCCAAGGCGCGCCGCCTCAAGCAGCGGCACGACCTCAAGCTGATCGTCATCGACTACCTGCAGCTCATGTCCTCCGGCAAACGCGTCGAGTCGCGTCAGCAAGAGGTTTCCGAGTTCTCTCGCGCGCTCAAGCTGCTGGCCAAGGAGCTTGAGGTCCCCGTCATCGCGCTGTCACAGCTCAACCGTGGGCCGGAGCAGCGCGGCGACAAGAAGCCGCAGATGTCGGACCTGCGCGAGTCGGGCTCGATCGAGCAGGACGCGGACATGGTCATCCTGCTGCACCGTGAGGACGCCTACGAGAAAGAGTCCCCGCGCGCCGGCGAGGCCGACCTCATCGTGGCGAAGCACCGCAACGGGCCCACGGACACGATCACGGTGGCGTTCCAGGGGCACTACTCGCGGTTTGTGGACATGCAGGCGTGAGGGTCGATTGTTGTCGACGCGCAGCCTAGTTTTCGTAATCGGGCAGAGACGTTTCGTAGGCATCGCTTAACACCTGAACCCGAGTACTGAGCACCTGATTGACAGGTGTAGCCCACCAGGGGCCCACCTGCTGCAGCGATGGAGGGCCGGATGAGCAAGCAGAGCGATCGGCACGTGGTCCCGAACCCGAGCGGCGGGTGGGACGTGAGGGCGCCTGGCGCATCTCGCGCCAGTGCGCACACAGACACGCAGGCGCAGGCCCGGGATCGCGCCCGACAGATCGCCGGCAACGCTGGCGGTGGCGAGGTGCGGATCCACAGACGAGACGGCCGGATCCGAGACTCCGACACCGTGGCGCCCGGGAATGACCCCAACCCGCCTCGGGACAAGCGGTAGAGGCCGCGTGCGGGTGTCGGTCGAGGCGGAGACTGTGGCCCGTCCCTCTAGCCGCTGGCGAGTGAGATCTGGATTTCTGGGTGGTGGCAAAGGGGTTGCGCCGTCGGGTGAGTGAATGTACATTCACTCATATGATGCGCGCCACGCTCTCCACCGCGGAGCTCCGCAAACCGGTCGTCGCCGAGGCGGCGGTCCGGGAGTTCGCCCGCGGTGGCTACCACGGCACGACGATCGCCGACGTGGCCCGCGCTGCCAAGATCTCCCCGGCCTACGTGGTCAAGCTCTTCCCTCGAAGGAGCGGTTGTTCGTCACCGCGCTGGAGAGCTGCTTCGGCCAGATCGTCGAGGCGCTCGCCGCCGGGGCCGACGGCGCCGAGGACCCGTCGCCCGACGGCACCCTCGTCGCCATGGGTGGCGCCTACGCCCACCTCATCACCGACCGCACGCTGCTCATGCTCCAGGTGCACGCACAGTCGGTCGCCGAGCTCCCCGAGATCGGCGAGGCGCTGCGTGCCGGGTTGCGGCAGGTCGTGGACTTCGCCAAGAGCCGGTCGCGCGCCTCGGACGAGGCCGTGCAACGTTTCGTCGCGTACGGCCAGCTGTGCCACCTCATCGTCACCGCGCAGATCGACGACGTCCCCGAAGCCTGGGCACGCCTCCTCACGGAGGGCATCCGCCACCCCGGCTGACGGGTTCGCGGCACAAGCCGCACCGCCTGTACCTCCCGCGATTCCGCCTGCGACCCCATGTCGGCGACCCCTTCCGACGACTCCTGCCGACGACTCCTGCCGACGCGGCCTGTCGTCACACTCATGCCCACGCAAGTGAGTGACTGTTCACTCTCTATCCGATCGGACCCATCATGAACACACAAGACGCCACTCCCACCCTCCCCACCACCATCGACGAGTCCGCCACGGTCGTCGTCCGCCGCGAGATCCGCGTCCAGGCGCCGATCGACCTGGTCTGGCGACTGCACGCCGACGTCGACGGCTGGCCTTCCTGGAACGCCGACGTCGAGTCGGCGCGCGCCGACGGGCCGCTCGTCCCCGGTGCGACCTTCGGGTGGACCACGCACGGCCTCGCGGTCACCTCGACCGTCTACGCGGTCGACGCCCCGCGGCGCATCCTCTGGGGCGGTCCGGCGCAAGGCATCACCGGCATCCACGAGTGGACGTTCACGGCCGACGGCGATGCGACCGTCGTCCGCACCGCCGAGTCGTGGGAGGGCGCCCCCGTCCAGGCCGACGCCGAGAACCTGCGCGCGGCTCTCGACGCCTCCCTCGCCGCGTGGCTCGAGCGCCTGCGGGCCAAGGCCGAGGCGAAGGTGGCCAAGCGCGCGGCCAAGACGCGCCGCCGCCGGGCCGCCAAGGTCCTGGCGTGGACGTCGCTCGGCCTGACCGCCCTCTTCGTGCTGGCCGAGCCCTGGCTGCTCGTCCCCGTCCTCACGTTCGCGCTCGCACTGAGCCTGTGGGACTGACCATGGACCTGACCGTGACGCCGGCCGTGACGCCGGCCGTGACGCCGGCCGTGACGCCAGCCGTGGAAGAGTCCCCGGCACACCCCGCGCCGACCGCGTCCCGCGACGCGGACGCCCGCCCGGCACGGGGTCCCGGACGTGCCGCCCGGATGGCGGTCCTCGCGGCCGCCGGACTGACGATCATGGCCCCGGCCCTCATCGCCCCGAGCCTTCCGGCGATGGCCGCAGGGCTCGGGGACGAGACCCTCGCCCGGCTCGCGCTGACCATCACGTCGCTGGCCATCGCCGTCGGCGCACCTCTCGCGGGCGCGCTCGCCGACCGGATCGGACGCCGCCCTGTCCTGCTCAGCGGGCTCGCGGTGTATGCGGTGGCCGGGTCGGCCGGGCTCGTGGTGCCGGACCTGGGCTCGCTGCTCGCCTCCCGGGCGGTGCTCGGCCTCGGCGTCGGCGCGGTCACGACGGCGGTCAGCACCCTCCTCACGGACTGGTTCGCCGGCCCGCGGCGGGCCACCTACCTCGGCTATCAGCAGGCGGCGGCCAGCCTCGGCGGGGTGGTGCTCCTGCCGCTCGCCGGGCTGCTCGCCGACGTCGGGTGGCGTGCCCCGTTCTGGCTCTACACCGCTGCGGCGCCGATCGCCGTCCTGGCCCTCGTCGCGGTCCCGCGGTCGCGGTGGGCCCCTGCCCTCGCTGCGCGACCGGCGGGAGGCCCGACGTCGTCCGGCGCGCCGGGGCCACGCACCGCCGCCCGCGTGACGGGGCTGTACCTGCTCGCCCTCGCGGCGACCGGCGTGTTCTACATGGCTCCGACGCAGCTTCCGTTCCTGCTGGGCGGACTGGGCGGCGGGCCGGGCTTCGGGCCGGCCGTCGTGGGCGTCGCGATCGCCGGGTCGACGCTGACGAGCCTGGCCGGCTCGCTCGCCTTCCCCGCGCTGCGTCGGCGCCTGTCGCCCACGGCCATCACCCTGGCCGCGCTCGTCCTGCTGGGAGCGGGCTGGTCGCTGATCGGCCTGGCCGACGGGCTCGGGCTGGTCGTCGCAGGGCTCCTCGTCGGCGGGGTCGGCGTCGGGCTCACCGTGCCGAACCTCAACCTGCGCCTCGGCGAGCTCGCCCCGGGCGGACGTCGCGGCCGGGTGCTCGCCGGGCTCGTGACCGGCATCTTCCTCGGGCAGTTCGTGTCACCGCTGGCGACCGCGCCGCTCGTGGTCGCCCTCGGGCCCGACGGCGCCTTCACCGCCGCGGGACTCCTCACCACCGCCGGCGCGGCCGTCGTCGCGCCGTTCCTCCTCCGGCCGCACCGCGGCCGCTGAAAACCACCACCGAAAGGAAACGACCATGATCGTCCACGGCAACCGCTTCACCATCAAGCCCGGCGTCACCGCCGAACAGCTCGAGGAGGCGCTCGAGAGCCTGCGCACCCAGGGCCGCGTCATCCCCTCCGTCCGCTCCTTCGTCGTCGGCCGCGACCACGGCGGGGAGTACGAGTGGGGCGCGACCTTCGTGATCGACGACCTCGACGGCTACTGGGAATACCTCATCCACCCCGCACACCGGAACACCGACCGAGTCGGCCTGCCGCTCGTCGACACGTTCGCGTCGTTCGACATCACCGACGACGACGACCCCGCGATGGGCGCCAAGATCGCCGCGCTGCACCAGCGGCGCTACGACAGCGACGCGACGCTGACACAGCTCGTGTCCGACCTCGGCGAGTACACCGGCAGCGCCGCGCCGGGTCCGCACGGCCACTGACCGACCGCCCACGCCAGGCCGGCCCCGTACGGGCCGACCCGGCGTGGGCGTGCGGCGTGCAGCGCGAGGCCGCCGGGGTGTCGAGGTTCCCGCAACGCTAGGCTCCTCTCGGCGCCCGGCCACGACCCGTCGGCCTGGGGTGATACCTGCCGGGTATCGCGCCGACCTCGAAGGTAGTAGCCGGCCCGGGCGCCCGGAGGGATGGTGATCAGCGCAGCCGACCCCCGGCTGCGCCAGGTTCCGAGGAGCATCCCATGTCATTGAGCACGTCTCACAAGGTCGTCGTGATCGGCGGGACCAGCGGGCTCGGCCTCGCCACAGCGCAGGCCGTCGCCGCGAAGGGTGCGGCCGTCGTGGTCGCGTCACGCAACCCTGCCGGCGTCGACGCCGCCCTGCGCGAACTGCCACCCACGGCTACTGGGCACGCCGTCGACGCATCCGACCCCGTCGCGGTCGCTGCGTTCCTCGACGCCGTCGGCCCGTTCGACCACCTCGTCTACACCGCGGGGGAGAACTTCGCGGCGACCACGCTCGACGGCTACACGGCCGAGGCGGGGGCCCGGTTCCTCGGGCTGCGGCTCGTCCACATGCTCGACGTCGTGCGCCAGGCCGTTCCGTACCTGCGCGAGGGTGGCACGATCACGCTGACCGCCGGCACCGCAGCGTTCAAGGGCGGCCCGGGCTGGTTCCTCGGCGCGGCCGTCTCCGGGGCGGTCGTCGCGGCCGTCAGGTCGCTGGCCGTGGAACTCGCCCCGCTGAGGGTCAACGCCGTGGCCCCCGGCGTGGTGCGCAGCCCCCTGTGGGCCGGGATGCCCGAGGCCGACCGCGAACTCATGTACGAGGTCACGGGCAAGTCGCTGCCGCTCGGCCGCGTCGGGGAGCCCGAGGACGTCGCCCGGGAGTACGTCCACCTCATCGAGCAGGACTACGCGACCGGCGTGGTCAGCGTCGTCGACGGGGGAACGGTGCTCGTCTGAGGGCACGACGCGGCGGAGGCGTCCGGGGCCGAGACGGCCCGGACGCCTCCGGTGCGTGGCGTGCTGGTGGCGTACGGGCGGGCCGTGCTGGTCGCGTGCTCGTGGCCGTGCTGGTGGCCGCGCTCGCGCTGCGGCAGCGCTGTGGAAGCGCCGGGCGGCCGCGAGGTCCGGCGCAAGCCGAGCCAGAGCCGGTGCATGCCGGGTGCAAGCCGGGTGCATGCCGGGTGCATGCCGGGTGCATGCCGGGTGCATGCCCGGCGCGGCCCCGGTGCGAGCCTCGCGTGCGCCCTGCGCGGGCCCCTGCGCGGGCCCCCGCGCGGGCCCCTGCACGGGGCCTGGTGCGAGGCGCCGACGGCGGGCCGCGCCGTCGGCCGGTCGCGGTGCCCGGGCGCGACGCCCGCCGCCAGGATCATGATGGTCCTCACGACGGCGAACGTGCCGGCCGCAGTGAGCCCGGCGGCGACGAGCCCGTCTGCAACGAGCCCGTCGGCAACGAGTTCCTGGGGAGGAGACCACTGAGACCCGGTCCGCGGGTGCCGGATCGTGACCCCGATGCGTGAGGGAGCAGCATGGACGTCGACCTGCGGAAGCTGCGCTACTTCGTCGCCGTGGCCCAGACCGCCTCGATGCGCGCGGCGGCGGACCAGCTCTTCGTAGCTCAGCCCGTGCTCACGCGGCAGTTGCGCGCGCTGGAGCAGGAGCTCGGCGTCCGCCTGCTCGACAGGTCCCACCTGGGCACCACGCTGACCCCGGCCGGTGAGCAGGTGCTTGAGGACGCGCTGCCGCTGCTGCGAGCCGCCGACGCCCTCGAGCGCCGTGCCTCCCGGGCGCGCGAGGACCGGAGGCTGCTCACGATCGGGTTCATGCCGGGGCTGATGGTCACGGCCATGGTGTCCCGGTTCTGCGACACCCACCCGGGCTGGGACGCCGACGTCGTGCGCACCTCGTTCATCGACCAGGTCACGGTGCTGCACGAGGGCACGGCCGACGTCGCGTTCGTGCGCTACCCGCTCGACGAGGCCGGACTCGTGGTGACACCGCTGGCCGAGGAGCCCCGGGTGGTCGCGCTGCGGCACGACCACCCGTACGCCGATCACGAGCGGATCGACGTGCGGGAACTCCAGGACGAGCCGCTGCTGGACTCCCCGGATCTCGTGCCCGGCTGGGCCGGCGACTTCCTGCCCACGAGCCGGCCGGGGGTGACGACACGCTCGATGGAGGAGAAGCTCGAGCACGTCGCCGCGCGCCGGGGCATCGCCATCGTCGGCGCGTCGGTGGCGGGGATGTACCCACGGCCCGAGGTGGTGTATCGCCCGCTCGACGGTGTGCCGGACGCCCGCGTGGGCCTGGCGTCCGTCGCCTACCGGACCGCCCCCGAGATCGCGGCCTTCCGGCGGATCGCCCTGGAGGTGGCGGTGCCCACGCTCGGCGGCAGCTTCCGGGCCTGGCGTGCGAGCACGGACGCGCGCCCCGCCGAGCACGAGCCCGCCGAAGCGCCTGATACCCGGCAGGTATCACCAGGGCTGGGCAGGTCGTAGCCGCGCGACCCGGCGCGGCATTCGTCAGGCGCACGATCTCCTCGCTGCCTCGGCGGAGGTCTCCCGAGCGTCGGGACGACAGGCGCGCACGGTGGCGCGGCGGAGGGCGCGACGCGCGGGCGTCGTCAGCGGTTCGATCCGTCGTCGTGCGGAGCGAACACGTGCCCCTCCTCGAATCCGTCCACGGGTCCGTCCCCGGGCCCGTCTTCGGGCCCGTCTTCGAGGTCGTTCAGCACGCCGACGGCTGACTCCACCTCCCCGCCCCACGCTTCGATGCCCTCGCGTGCCGCGAGCCCGGCGACGACGAGGGCCGCCAGCGAGTCGGCCCACTGCCACCCGAAGACGCTGTTCGCGAGCAACCCGACCAGCACCGTCGCCGACAGGTAGACGCACAGGAGGAGCTGCTTCGCGTCGGCCATGACCGACCGGGAACCGAGCTCGCGTCCGGTGCGGTGCTCGATCCAGGCGAGCCCCGGCATGACGACCAGCGAGGCGACGGCGATGCCGATACCGAGCGGGGAGTGTGCGACGTCGTCGCCGTGGCCGGTGAGGTGCAGCACCGCCTCGACGGTGATGTACGCGGCCAGCGCGAAGAACACGATCGCGATGACCTTGACCGTGGCGCGCTCCCAGCGCTCTGGGTCGCGCCGCGTGAACTGCCAGGCGACGGCGGCGGCCGACGCGACCTCGATGACCGAGTCCAGGCCGAACCCCACGAGCGCCGTCGACGACGCGACGTGCCCGGCGCCGAGCGCGACCGCAGCCTCGACGACGTTGTACGCGATGGTCGCCGCGACGATCCAGCGCACGCGCCGGTGCAGTGTGGTGCGGCGGGCGTCGGGCACGGCTGCGGCGGTCATCGGGTCTCCGTGTTGATCTTGTGTGCCGGTGTCGTGTGCCGGTGTTGTGTGCCGGGCCCGGGACCCCGCGCGTGAGGGGTTCGGGGCCGGGGGCGGGCGTGCCGGGGCTCGGGTGTGCTGTGGTCAGGTGTGCGAAGGCGGTTCGTGCCCGGCGTGGCCTGCGGGCTCGAGCTGGAACGTGGAGTGCTCGACGGCGACGCCGAACTCGGTCGCGACGCAGTCCTGGAGCCGGTCGAGGATCTGCGGGGCGTGCCCGTCGCGGAAGCACTCCGGCGACACGACGACGTGGGCCGACAGCACCGGAAGGCCGGTCGCGACAAGCGAGGCGTGCAGATCGTGCACGCCCTCGACGTGGTTCATCGCGAGCAGGCGTGCGCGCACCTCGCTCAGGTCGAGGCCGGGCGGGGTCGACTCGAGCAGCACGTTGCCCGTCTCCACGAGCAACCGCCCCGCGCGCGGCAGGATGAGGATCCCGATGAGCAGGCCCGCGACGGCGTCGGCGCGCTGCCAGCCGGTCGTCGCGATGACGACGGCCGCGACGATCACCCCGACCGACCCCAGCGCGTCGTTGACGACCTCGAGGAACGCGGCGCGCGTGTTGTACGACGCCGCGCGCCCCGCCCGGAGCACGAGCAGCGAGGCGATGTTGCCGACCAGGCCGACGGCGCCGAACACGATCAGTTCGCGCGACGGCACCTCGGGTGGGTCGAACAGCCGGCCCGCGCCCTCGGCGAGCACATAGATCCCGACGACGAGCAGCACCCCCGCCTGCGCGCCCGCCGCGAGCACCTCGACGCGCAGCAGCCCCCACGTGCGCCGCGGCGTCGGTGGACGCAGCGAGAGTGACGCGGCGGCAAGTGCCATGCCGAGCCCCGCGACGTCGGTGAGCACGTGCGCGGTGTCGACCAGGAGGGCGAGCGAGCCCGTGATCAGGGCGCCGACGGCTTGCGCGACCAGGATTGCGGCGGTGATCGCGAACGCGACCGCGAGGCGACGTCGTTGGTCGGTTCCTGCGCCCGGGACTGCGTGGCCGTGGTCGTGGGTCACGGCGCGGCCTTGGTGTGAACCGCACGGCGGACCGCGCCAGGGGCCGTGTCGCGCGAGCCGCCAGATTCCCGGCCAGCGGTCTCGTGTTCGGGGCTGCGGTGGGCGTCCCCCGGGGCATCTGCCTCCGCGTGCGCGGCGTTGTCGGCGGTGCGGTGTGACGCGGACCCGTACGACGGGCACAGCGCGACGGCGTCGCCCGTGAGGGCGAGCAGTCGTTCGGCCGCCGCGAACAGGGCGAGCGTCGAGTCCCGGTGCGCGAGCGAGAAGACCGATGCCCGGCCGACGGCGCGCGACTCGACCAGCCCGCAGTCCCGCAGGCAGGCGAGGTGCTGGGAGACGGTCGACTGCGCCAGCCCCAGGTGGCGGGTCAGGTCGACCACGCGGTGCTCGCCCAGCGCGAGATGCCGGACGATCGACATCCGCGTCGGCTCCGAGAACCCGCGGAACAGGCATGCCGCGGCCTCCATCGCGAGGCTGTCGGCATGCCTGTTCCTGTCGGTTCCGTCGGTTCCGTCGGTTCCGTCGGGCCCGCTGGGCCCGTTGTTCCCGATGGGCCCGTCGTTCCCGCGGGGCCCGTCGTTCCTGTCCGCCGCGTCGTCCCTGCCGACGCGGCTGATCCCACCGACTTCACCGGCTTCGTGAATCATCGCCACCGGACGATGCTATCGGCAGCGCGGCCGAGCATGCAGTGTCGGCGGAGGGTTCGGCGTTCGAGCCCCTGGGACAGCTCGTTCGCCCGGGGCGTTCGGCGCGGCGTCAGCCGTCGCCGCGCCCGAAGACCTCGCCCCACACGCCGTCCGTCACGCCGACGCCCACCTCGACGAGGGAGCAGTCGAGCATGATGCGCCGGTGCCCGTCGGACCGCATCCATCCGTCGACGGCGTTTGCCGCCGGTCCAGGGCCGAGGTACAGGATCTCGCCGCCCGGGCTGTCGTACCCCTGGGCGCGGACCCGGTCGGCGAAGCTCCTGCCGTCCAGGCTCTGGTGGTCGAAGTAGCCGTTGGCTGCCATGTCCTGAGTGTGCAGGCGCATGGCCGCCGTGAGGCGCGGGTCGACCGTGACGGCCGGACAGCCCGCCTGGGCTCGCCGGGCGTTCGTCAGGTCGAGCACCTCCTTCTCCAGTGGAGTGAGGGCGGCGCTACCTGGGTCCGTCGCGCGGGGCGTGGTGTCGGGCGCACCTGCGGGAGCCCCGGAATCGGATGCCGGCGTTGTCTCGGACTCGTCACCCGGCCGCGGGTGCCGGGTCTTCGCGCTTCCGCTCTCGGTATCCGTGTTGCCGGGACTCGTGTTGCCGGGACCCGTGTTGCCGGGGCCGGCGGCGACGGGAGAGTCTCCGTCGACGTGATCGGTGCCTGCTGGAGTGCCTGCTGGGGTGCCAACTGGGGTGCCAGCCGAGGTGTCGGCGGACGCGTCGCTCGAGGTGTCACCCGGGCCGGGTTCGGATTCGGGCGCTGTCGGGTGCGCTGAGCGCGGTGCGGATGTGTGCACGGCGCGGGCGCTCCGAGACCCTCCGGCAGCCGGGCCACCGTCTGCGGTGGCGGCGAGCTGGTGGGCCTCGCGGGGTGTGAGCTCTCCGGTTGCAGCCGCCGTCGCGAGTGCTGCGGGGCCACCGAGCACCAGGGCCTCGCCGGCTGCGAGTGCGATCAGGGCCATCGAACGTCGGTGCCCCGCCCGGGCGTGGCGGCGGGGGTGGCCTTGAGCGTTCGTGCGCGTGCGGTTCGTCATCTGCGTCTCCTCACAGGGTGCGGAGGGGGTTTCGTGGCCATGGATGGCCTCTGTGTGTTCACCACTGGGCCGCTGGACCGGCTGCCTTGGTTGCGCGAGCCGAAGCGGGAACCGGATTGCCTCCTTGTCTCCGATATCTGGCCGTGGCCGACATCTCGTGCTTCCGGTCCGGTCGCCCACGCTGCCATCAATCGTGCCTGCGATCCAGCCTTTCGAACGTTCGTTATTGATCGGTTCGTGATGCGCGTAGCGACACGCGCTCGCGAACATTCCTTCGTGGTGTCGTTCCTCGGCGCCGTCGCTCAGCACGTCTCAGCGGCGTCTCAGCGGCATCTCAGCGACATCTCAGCGACGTCCCTTCTGCTGGTCCCACGCACTTCAGGTACCTGTGACTGGAGTCACATGATCCCCGTGTCATCGCGGTCGCCTCAAATGCGTTGTCACCGTGCGCCCACGCGAGGCGGCGTCGCCGGGAGTCGCCGGGAGTCGCCGGGAGTCGTGGGGGAGTCGTGGCTACTGATCGGCGAGAAGTCGGCGACATGGACCGAGCCGGGGAGAGATGCACCGAGCCGGGGAGAGACGCCATGAAGTCGAGACGGAAAGCCACAGGGCGTGGAACGCGGCAGAGTCGAACCGCGGTTGTCTCCGCGGTGGTGCTCTGCCTCCCGCCTCGGCCTCGGTGACGATGTTCGCCGGGTCGGCGGTCGCCGCCGAAGGCGCAGACGGGCTGTCGCTGACCACAGCGCCTGCCGTGATCGGCGTCGGCGACGCACAGGGATTCACGCTCATGGTCGAGGACTACAACGACTCGAACGTGTCCGACGCATCGTGCGTCACACCCGGATTGCATATGGAGGCATACATGCGAACCCGCAACGTTTCGCTAACAACAGCAGTTCTGGTCAGTGCCCTGGCACTGTCCGGCGTCGGTACCGCCCACGCGGACGAGCTCCCGGCGACATCGGACGGTATCGCGGAGGTTGTGGCCGCCGCGACACCGCCTGATGTCGCCGGGGACGAAGCCAGCGCAGTGGCTAAGCCGGGCGGGTCGTACGCGAGCGAGGGCACGGACGTCCAGGTCGCGATTCCTAGGACGACTGACGGCGAGGTGAATGCAACGGCGCAGACGGAGTCAGGGCCGGTATCTGTGAGCGTGGGCGTGGTGGCGGATGAATCCGTGCGTGGAGCCCTTGCGTCGGATGGCAGCGTCGTCTACGCCGGGCAGGGGTCCACGGACGCAACGGTTCAGCCCACGGAGGACGGGATGCGCATCCACACCGTGATCTCGGATGCGTCGGCCCCGACGCGGTTCGTGCACGACGTGACCCTGTCGCCCGGGTTGCGCCTGGTGATGATGAGCGACATCCCAGTCGACAACGCCGAAGGTGCACTCATGCACGAGGCGGGCGAGCCGAGCGGCGTTCTGTTTCTCGACGCCGAGGATCACGTGGTGGGTGGGTTCTCGTCTCCGTGGGCCAAGGACGCAAACGGGATGGACGTGCCCACCCACTACGAGATTCAAGACGGCGCCCTCGTCCAGTACGTCGACCACATGGGCTCCGATGTCGCATACCCGGTAGTTGCTGACCCGTATCTTGGGTTCTCTCTGATCAGCAGCGCCTCGTGGACGAAGTATGCGGAGGGAAGGACTCTCAAGGTGACACCCACCGGGTGGTCGCGCGCCAATGCGGGCAGCTACCTGGCGGGTGTTTCCGGCTGGGACGAGCTGTACTCGAAGTACAAGAACAGTGGGTTGAACACGAACCTAGATGGAATGCGCGACCAGTACATCTGCCACCAACAGATTGTAGCGCTCCGGTCACCAGGTAAGTCGACCTGGAACCTGGACGAATGGCGCCCCGACGTCAGCTACGTGCAGACCGTCAACTCATCCTGCAATCCGGGGGGAGCCAAGTGGTTCGACTGATGTCCTCCTGACCACCGCTGCCTGGTGGGGCGAGCTGCCCCCGCCGCTCCACCAGGTAAGTTCAGGGCCTGCGCCTGCGTTCGCGAGACACCGCGATGGCGGTCGCGGTGAGGAACCCGACGATGCTGACCAGCAAGAGGATCAGCGCAGCGCCGTCCCACGCTGCGATAGCGGGCTCGGAAGGCATCGGCTCGACTGGTTCGTCCTGAATTCTGATCCCCGCGACCCACCAGACGAACATGGCACTACAAGTGCCGACCACGGTGGAGGCGACCATCAGCCAGTGGCTCCAGTGCGATGGGGCACCGGCGTGAGCGAACGCAGTCGCAAGGACCGCCACCGCGGCGGCGAAGGCCAGCAGGGGCAGTTGGCCGAACAACAGCCCAGCTACCCCGAGCAGGGCTAGCCCGACCCAGCACGCCGCGGCAACGAGCGCACCCTTACCGCCGGTGAAGGCGTGTTCGACCTGACGAATCCGCAGCCGCACCGCCATTGCGACCGCACCCTTGGCAACGTCACGTTGTGCCAGCCCATAATGCGGCGCGTCCGCGAGATCGGTGCGCCATTCGTCCGCGTAGCGATCCCGATCTGCCCGCGGCGTTATCCGGATCGCCCGCTCGACACGACGCTCAACCTTGTCCACTCAAACCTCCCCATTGCCACTCGCGACCTCGGACTCCCGGCCCAGCTTCATTCGCGCCCACCGTGTCCCTGAGGCCGTCAGCTCATACATCCGGCGCGGAGGTCCAGGACGAGCAGAGCCCAGGTCCCATCTCGACACGACGAACCCCTCCCGTTCAAGCCTGTCGAGCAGCGGATAGATCGTGCCCGTCGGCCTCCGCGTCAACGACGAGATGCGCAGACCCCACAGGCCGCCCTGCGCATCAAGGAGCGCCCGAGGGTGTCGCGCATCGCGGGAGTCAGACGAAGGTAGCCGCTCACGCAACTAACTCTATATATCTCGGATTGCGTTGTCGACTGGTCGCGGAACAGAACGCCCGGCCCCCGCCGCTCGAGCCCGGGCCGCCCTAAACGGGACGCCACCCGCCGACCTGGCCGACAACGTGGAGGATCGCGGTGTATCGCCCATGGCACGGCCCGGCGAACATCTGGGAGTCGACGTGCCCAGGACACGACAAGCTCAGGACACGACAAGCTCAGGACACGACAAGCTCAGCCGACCGGACCGCTCCTGCGCGTCCGGCCTCCGGTTCGACGTACCAGAGCGAAAGCGTGTGACGACCCGCGTTCAGGTCGGGCCAGATCGCGCGCTGCTCGCCCTCGGGCGGGATTCGCAGCGGTGAGGCGAACTGTCCGTCACGCGTCGCGCCGACGAACCGGTCGGGTGCTCCAGCGACTGGGACGACGTCACTCCCGCCGTCGTCGAGCCAGCCCAGTGCGGGGGCCGACCGTCGTGCCGGTAGCGGCCCGCGCAGCACCGGCGGGGTGGGCTCGGAGGGCCGACCAGCGGCCGACGTCGCAGCCGCCGCGGGCACGGCGCGAGCGGCAGCCGGGGGAGGCGGTGCAAGGGGATGCGGTGCAGTGGGAGGCGGTGCCGGGGACGGTACCGGGGAGAGCAGAGGAACGCCAGCGGCATTTCTGGGCGCGGGGCGCGGCGGAGGGGGAGGGAGACGGCGGCCGGGGTGGCTGCGACCTGCTCCTCGGGGAAGAGGCGCAGCGCGGTGCCGCGATGCGCCGTCCAGAACCCCATCGCGACGCCGAGCCCGGCGAGCATCGCGACGATCGCCGCGACGACCGCTTTGGCCTTCACCATCAGCATCGGCCAGCACCAGTGGGCCGCTGTGATCGCGGACCCTGGGAGCAGAAGAGCCCACACCGCAGCGAGAGGGCCGACGGCCGCGGGGAGCCTGCGAGCCAGGTGCTGCACGGCCAGAGCCGCCTCCCGGCAGCGCTGACACGACTCCAGGTGCCGCTCCAGGCGAGCCCGGACGCCGGGGGTCAGGGAGTCGCCGCGCTGGCGGCGGACCATCACGCCCATCACGGCACGGCACCCGTCCGGGACGTCGGGCGCGCCCAGGTGGACCGTCAGCCAGGCTCGGCGCAGGCTCTCCCGTGCCCGAGCCGCAAGCACGGCCACGCCGTTGGGCGCCAGCCCGTAGTGCGCGGCCAGTTCCTGGGGTGTGCGGCCCTCGACAACGGTGTACCAGAGCACCTCCTGGTACCGGGCGGGCACCGTGCTGAACGCGTCGGCGAGCAGCGAGCGGTCGGCAACGGCGTCGTCCACGCCACGCTCGAAGCGCCGCTCGAGGGCGACGGACTCGACGTCGGTCGCGTCGCCCGCCGGAGCGGCCCTCGCCCTGCGTGACCACGAGACGGCGACGTTGCGAACCGTGGTCAAGGCGTATGCGCGGAAGGCAACATCCGGGCCGCCCCCGAGCTCGATCGCCTCGAAGACCCTCAACATGGCCTCCTGGGCTGCGTCGTCACAGTCGGAGCCTGCGCCGTAAAGTCGCGCGACGGCGCGTACCACGCGCCAGTGCCGATCGAAGAGCGTACGGAACGCCTCGCCGTCGGGATCGCCGCGGCGGACGGCGGCGATCAGTTCGGCGTCACTGAGGTCCAGACTCGTGCTGTTCACCGGTCTCCTCGTGCTGCGTTGCCGTGCTGTGGTGCCTCAAGTGGGGGCCTCATGGGGCGGCCCGGATGGACGGGGTTCTGCGGCGTACGACGTGCGGTCGGTCGTGCTCGGTGGTTTCTGCTGGCTTCTGCTGGTTTCTGCTCGCTGAACGACGACGCTGCGGGACCCGGCACCCCCACCCGGGTGCCGAGTCCCGCAGCTGCTCAAGGAGCGGCGCGGTGTCCGCTCAGTTCTGGCGACGGCGCACGAGCATCAGCCCTGCGCCTGCTGCCGCGACGCCTCCGGCCACGGCCGCGAACGGGAGAAGCGACGAACCGGGCTTCCGGTCGATCGAGGTGCCTCCCGCGTTGACCTTGGCCCCGGTGCCGCCAGGCGTCGATGCCGGCGGCGTCTTGGCGCCAGGTGTGGTGATCTCGACCTTCGCCGAGTCCCTGGCACCCGGGTCCGGAGCCGACGGGGTCTGTCCTCCACCCACCGTGATCGTGACCTCACCGGAGCCCGGGCCACGGTTGGTCGTGTCCTCGGGGGTGCTGGTCGTCTCCTCGGAGTTCTCCGTGCCCTCGCTGCTGCCGTGCTCGCTGCTGCCGTGCTCGCTGCTGCCGTGCTCGCTGCTGCCGTGCTCGCTGCTGCCGTGCTCGCTGCTGCCGTGCTCGCTTCGCTGCTGCCGTGCTCGCTGCTGCCGTGCTCGCTGCTGCCGTGCTCGCTGCTGCCGTGCTCGCTGCTGCCGTGCTCGCTGCTGCTCGCTGCTGCCGTGCTCGCCGCCGCCCTTGCCGCCGCTGCCGTGCTCGCCGCTGCCCTTGCCGCCGCTGCCGTGCTCGCCGCCGCCCTTGCCCGACGGCCACTTGCTGTTCGAGTTGGTCAGGCCGCACCGGACCGTGCGCATCTCCCGCATCGAGATGTGGTTGACCTTCACCGACTCGTCGCCTTGGATCACGGCGTTGACGGCGATCGCGGCATCGGTCTGGGCCTCGGCCGTGGTGAACAGCGCCTCGGAGCGCCCGCCGTCTTCTGCGCCGCCGCAACCGCCCTCCGCGGTCACCTCATCGCTCGTGCCGACAAGAGCGTTCTGGCCGACCTCACCGCCGGCTCCGAGGTAGTACGCGACGCGCGCCGCCGTCGAGCCCGTGTGGGAGGCGCTTGCCTGGACCGCGACGTCGCCCTCGACCAGATAGGTGGTGTTCGGCTTGAGCCCGGTGACCGTCGTCCAGGCGACCTCAGTCGATGCCGTCCAGTCCGAGGTGCCTTCTGAGGCAGCCGAGCCGGACAACTCCACGGATGCGTCGCCAGCGGCGGCCCCGGGCTCTTGGCAGCCGGACTGGGCCGTGACGCTTCCACGGCTGCCGAACCGGACAGACTTCTCGAACGAGACGCCAGCCGAGCCCCGAATCGGATCGACTTCGCGAAGCTGAGAGAGGCGTGCATGGACCTGTCGGACCCGCTCGGCGCCGAGGCCCCGTTGCCGCGGACGCTGCTCGATGCGTTCCCGGAGGCGTTCCCGGAGGCGTTCCCGGACGCGTTCCCCACGGCGTCCTCCGGGGCGCTCTCGTGGGTGAACTCCGCGAGGAGCGTCTCGGATCCGGCGGACCGCGAGACAGTCACCTCAGGCGGCTCACCCGTGAAGCCGGCGGGCGCCACGACGCGGACCGACCCTGAGATGGCCGCGTCCTTGGTGATCTCGAAGATGAGGGGTGTCGGCGACGCCGGCGTCAGCTCCTTCTCGCCCTCGAACACCGACCAGGCCGCCGGGAGACCCGACAGCAGGTAGCAGTCGAAGTCGGTTCCCGCCTCGATCGTGTCGCTGATCTCGAGCGTGAACTCCACGCTGGTCGTGGTGTCGCCGGTCGTGGCGGCGCTTGACCCGGCGAGGCCCGGGGCCCCGTGCGCCGACCCGGCGTCGGCGGCCACCGGCGCGCTGCTCGCCGCGGCGGGACTCGCGAGGGTGATGCCCGCCGCGACGGGCATCACCGTCCCTAGCATCGTCGCGGCGGCAACCGCGACCCCCCGTCGTAGCGTGCGCTGCGTCATGTTGTCTCCCTGGCTTCGGTGCGTCGGCCATGCGCGCCGGACAGCCCGACGCACCGATGTGATGGCCGCGGGCAGGCTCGAATGACACCATCTCAATGTGAGCCACGCCACATTGCGGGTGGTCAGGAATCTCGCTATGCGTACCCCAGTCTTGCACAAGAAACGTCCAGATAAAGCACAGTTGCCCTGAGCGATGGCCGGCCCCGCCGCGCGCCGATGGCAGGCCGAAAGCGCGCAGGCGCCCGGGTCGGCAGTCGGGTCGGCAGTAGGGTCGGCGCCCGGGGTGGTGCCCGGGTTTGGGACTCGCGGGGTCCCAGGTCCGAGCCTCAGAACCTCGCCTCAAGCCTGCGTCACCGGGCTGCGTCCCCGGGATGCGTCACCGGGATGCGTCACCAGGGCGCGTCAGCGGGCCTGTGTTCAGGGCGCGTGTAAAGGTCGGGCCGCCGACGAGGTCGTGCGCGTGTGGCGCGCACGACACACGGAAGGCTCAGGCCGCCAGCGAGGCGAAGATGACCAGGTTCTGCAGCGAGGCGGCGCCGTCGGGGCGCTGCATGCAGGTGACGATGACCAGCCGACCTGGCTCAGCGGTCCAGACCTCGTCGGCGGCGGGCAGGTCCGCCTTGTCGATCAGCCTCGAGCTCGTCACCGCGTAGACGCGGTCCTCGACCCGGACGGTGTCTCCAGGCGCGACGCGTGAGCTGCCAGTCTCCCGGTCCGCCAGATAGTCGCCGGGGGCCTGACCGCGCCCGCGCAGCGAGTGCATCACGACGAAGACGGTGCCGTTCTCGGCCTCCTCAACAGGGACGCCGCGGTTGCGCACGCGATAGGCAGACTGGAACCCGGGCGGCACGATCTGTCCGTCCACCTCGGAGAGCGCGCCGAGCGGCACGTCGAGGCCCACTTGCGGGACCTCGAAACGTGCGCCGTCGTCAGCAACCGCCTGCATCTGTCGCACCTGCTCCTCCGAAGGCTCGGTGCCCTCTTCGAGGCGCACCGGGCTCCCGGCCAGGTCACGCGGAAGGTCCGCCTGCTGCCTGTGCGTGTCCATGCTGTCGAGCAGGCCGGCCGCGCCCACGCCGCCCAGCCCTCCGCCCAGCACCAGGAGCGCGACGATCCACCCCGACCCCGTGCGCCGCCGCTCCGAGCGCCGCCGCCGACGGCGTTCGGCCCGGGGCGGCGCCGTCGCCGGGGCCGCGTCGGTCAGCGTAGGTGCCCCGCCGCGCGACGGAGCATGCTGCTCGGCGGCCCCCCTGACCGGTGCCCAGTCCGGTGCCCAGTCCGGTGCCGTACCGCGTGTCTGCTCGTCCATCCGTCAGCCGGCCTGCACGACGTGAGCGACGCTGCCCACGAGCTCGCTCAGCGTGCAATCGACCAGGCAGTCCTCGCCGACGGGTGCGCCGCACTGCGCGCAGTCGGTGAACGCGGCACACCAGGCGGCGTGCTTGCTCGCGTCGCAGTACTCGCAGCAGTGGAGCCGTCGGCAGATCCGGCACGTGTAGCTCTCGGAGAGGGCCACCAGGCGGTCGAGCGAATGGTTTCGCAGCATCGGAGTGTCACGCAGCACGGAGGCGGGGACGATCCTCAGCACGCAGGAGTGGTCGCAGATCTGCCCCCGGGTGGCTCCGCAGTAGTCGCACCCCACCTCATGGGCGGCCCACCCCAGGTGCAGGCTTGAGTCACAGCCCGCACCCAAGGAGGCTTCGCAGACGTCGCACGACAGTGAGTCGACCATGGCGAGCCCTCTGTCGGTCACCGCAAGCACTGTCCACCACCTGCCGTCGTCACATCCGTGTCGCACCCGTTGCCACACCTGCTGCCACGCCCGGGTCCGCTCGCAACGGCATCGGTGTCGGTGTCGGTATCGTGCGGACGCTGCTTTCGCGGCGGGGCTGAGGGGGACGAACGGACGCCGACACTGATCTCGGCCCGCCTTGTTCCCCTTCGCACTAAGGGACGCGCGAAAGGCGTCGTGGATGACACCAGGGGACCCAAGTGGTCACTTGAGATCAGCCAAGATGGTTGCGAGAGGTGTCGTCGGAGAGTCTCTGTCAGGGCCTCTCGTGAGTGGCTGTCGGTCCGGATCGCGACGCCATGCTGATCGCTGGCGGGGTGATCGCTGGCGGGGTGATCGCTGGCGGGGGTGTGCCACCCGGCCCCGGAGCACCTGTGCTCGTGGGTGTCGTGGAGGAAGGACTTCTGCGTGAAGCGGAGGGTGTCGGCAGTGGAACCGAAGACCGCAGAAAGCGGGGGCTCGGGTTTCGTCCTCGCGAACGGGCGCAGAGGGGAACGGGCGACGCCGATGTCGACCTTGAGCTGGGCAACGAGCTTGTCCGCGAACGTGTTACCGGCCAGCACGCCGAGCCCCTGACGAGCGAGGAGCTCGTCAGAGGCTCGGCGACGCCGGGCGGTTACCGCCGACGGCAGCCCTGCGGCCACCGTTTCACCGCCGCGACCCGCGGTCGATGTGGGTGAACTCGTCAGCGCGGCGTTTCGGCAATCCGCGGCGATGACGCGCGATGGTCACACCCGCAAGAGCCAATGTCACGCCTGCGGCGAGCAGGGCGAGCGAGGTCGGGCTGGAGCTGCTCCGGTCAGCAGCCATTCCCCCGGTGTGCACCACGGGGCCGATGCCGTCGTCAGGAGAGCCAGTCGGCGGGGCCGGCGCACGCACAGGAGTCTCGACGGTGTCTGAGTCGACGGCGGGGCCAGCGTTTGCGCCCGGGGTGCCTGCCTCCGGGGTGCCTGCTGCGATCGCCGTGTTCACCAGGTTCTTGCCGAGGTCGTCCTGGGTGATCGTGTAGGTGCCTGACGTGGCGCACGGTGCCGTGTCGCCGGGGGCGAGTGTGGAAACGCATTCCTGCCCGGTCAGGCCCAGCATCTCGTCGGTGATCGTGACGGGTGCCAGGGTGACGTTCCCGGTGTTGGTGACCTCGAAGGTGTAGGTGACGGTCTCACCGACGTCGCCGAGGCCGTTGCCGTTCGCGTCGTTCAGGGAGGCGTGCTTCTTCAGGTCCAGTGCAGGTGCTGGAGGACTCGTGCTGGTTGTCGTAGACGCCTCGTCCTGCGCGGGGCTCGCGTTTGCGCCCGGGGTGCCTGTTTCCGGGGTGTCTGTTCCCGGGGTGCCGGTTGCGATTGCCGTGTTCACCAGGTTCTTGCCGAGGTCGTCCTGGGTGATCGTGTAGGTGCCTGACGTGGCGCACGGTGCCGTGTCGCCGGGGGCGAGTGTGGAAACGCATTCCTGCCCGGTCAGGCCCAGCATCTCGTCGGTGATCGTGACGGGTGCCAGGGTGACGTTCCCGGTGTTGGTGACCTCGAAGGTGTAGGTGACGGTCTCACCGACGTCGCCGAGGCCGTTGCCGTTCGCGTCGTTCAGGGAGGCGTGCTTCTTCAGGTCCAGTGCAGGTGCTGGAGGACTCGTGCTGGTTGTCGTGGACGCCTCGTCCTGCGCGGGGCTCGCGTTTGCGCCCGGGGCGTCTGTTATCGGGGTGCCGGTTGCGATTGCCGTGTTCTTCAGGTTCTTGCCGAGGTCGTCCTGGGTGATCGTGTAGGTGCCTGACGTGGCGCACGATGCTGTCACGCCGGGGGCGAGTGTGGAAACGCATTCCTGCCCGGTCAGGCCCAGCATCTCGTCGGTGATCGTGACGGGTGCCAGGGTGACGTTCCCGGTGTTGGTGACCTCGAAGGTGTAGGTGACGGTCTCACCGACGTCGCCGAGGCCGTTGCCGTTCGCGTCGTTCAGGGAGGCGTGCTTCTTCAGGTCCAGTGCAGGTGCTGGTGCTGGAGGACTCGTGCTGGTTGTCGTGGACGCCTCGTCCTGCGCGGGGCTCGCGTTTGCGCCCGGGGCGTCTGTTATCGGGGTGCCTGTTGCGATTGCCGTGTTCTTCAGGTTCTTGCCGAGGTCGTCCTGGGTGATCGTGTAGGTGCCTGACGTGGCGCACGATGCTGTCACGCCGGGGGCGAGTGTGGAAACGCATTCCTGCCCGGTCAGGCCCAGCATCTCGTCGGTGATCGTGACGGGTGCCAGGGTGACGTTCCCTCTGTTGGTGACCTCGAAGGTGTAGGTGACGGTCTCACCGACGTCGCCGAGGCCGTTGCCGTTCGCGTCGTTCAGGCGGGCGTTCTTCTTCAGTTCCAGTTTAGGTGACGGAGCAATCAGCGGGACGGTGACCGAGTCGTCATTCGACTCGATGTCACCAGAGGGATCAGCGATTCCCTTGGCCCGTGCGGTGTTCGTGAACTCAGTGGAATTTGTGGCTTCCTCGGGGGTGACCGTGTGTGTTCCGGTGCAAGTGACCGAGGAGTTGGCTTTGCCTGCGGGGCCGAGGGTGAGGCTCTCGCACACGATGCCATCGGCGCGGTCGTCCACCAGTTCGAGATCTTGGATCGGCTCTTGTCCGGTATTGGTGACGGTGAAGACGTAGGGGATCTGGTCGCCCGCTTTATATCCCTCCGCGGAATACAACGGACTCGCCAGGTCCTCCTGCTTCACCAGTGTCAAACCCGTCAGCTCGTTGATCGTGCTGATCTCCAGGTTGCGCAGAAGATGGACGTCGCCCGCGTTGCCTGTGGACGAGGCGAAGCCGAACTTGTACGTTGCCGGCACATTCTCCACATTCGCAGTGAGGACGGGGATCATGCTCTCGCCGACCCAGAACCCGACGGTCGCGGTCGCCGAACCGTCGGCGTTCGTCGGTGAGATTTCGATCACGATGCGTCGTTGCGCCTGCTCAGCAAAGGCGTCGCGGACGACGGGATCCGGCGAACCTCCCAGCGCGGAGTTCCACGGCTCGCGCAGTGTCAGGTCTGGCGAGGTGAGTTGCTTCGCCTCGAGCAGACAGTAGCCCTGGGTCCATTCATCGTTGCCGTCACGCCAGCCGGCACCACGCACTGCGATCGAGTCTTGCAGGCGGCCGGCATTGCCCGGACTTAGGTCTCTGTCTTCACACCCGGCTCCCTGCCCGGTGTAGTTGCGAGAGAAGTTGCCCCACGCATCTAGACCGATCCCGAGGAATGCGCCGGCCACGCCCGGCCGGCTCTGGGACTGGCTGTACCCGAGGGAGCCGCCGGGCGCTCCGGTCTGGCTGAGCGTGAAGTTGCCGTTGGTCAGGAAGAAGCTGATGCCGTCGGCACCCCAGTTGCGGTGCTCCTCCTCGGGTGCGCCTTGGGTTGAGTTGACGAATCCGCCGTACTGAGCCTGATCGAACTCCACGTGCAATCCGGCGGAGGCCGGCAGCGCCTGGTTGAACAGCACCCCTCCAGCGCGGGAGGCCGAGGCTCCGGCGCCGTTGTTGTCGTTGTTCATGTTGCCCCCGCTGGCATCGGTCAACTGCAGCCATCCGGCGAGGCTCGCGCCAGAACCCTGTGACGGCACAGGGCCGACCTGGTAGTCGTCGCAGTCGCTCAGGTTTGACGCCCCGTCAGGAGCGCTGGAATTGGCTTCCGCGCCCGTGAGACATGCGCTGCCCAGGCCGATGAACTTGGGATCCGCGACCACCGCGCCGGTGAACGACTCGGTGACCAAGTGCGACCCGGCAGCGCGCGGTTCGGCGGTTGCGTCAGCAACGCCTAGCGCCCCGCCGACCAGCGTGAGAACGATTGCGACCGGCACGAGAGGTGTGGGCCGGCGCCGAGAGCGATTCTTGGAAAGCTCGGGTTTCGAGTCACTTGTAACCATCTTTATTCGGACTTCAGGCTAGGCGTCGGTTTCGCGAGAATTGCCTGCGGCCCGTGAGAAGCCCGTCGCATACGTCTTCCGCTAGGCGAACCCAGTAGTTCGGACGACATTCCGCGTAGTGACGGCGCGCGGGATGGGTAGCGGCGATGTCAAGCGCGAACCAGGTAACGCAGGACGTCGCCAACGTGCCCGCGGCGCGCGTGACTGCGATGCGGAAGGATCCGGTCCTGGCGGGGGTGGGTTGCGGCCAGATGGGGACAGCCTCAGTGGTGTCGAACCCAGGCGAACAGCGCGATCGCCAAACGTGCAGGGGAGGTTCACCGCGTGTGCGTGCGAGCAGGCGCGCCACCGCCTTGTCGCTCCACGGGACCCTCGGAGCGTGGGCCTCGGAGCGTGGTCCTCGAAGCGAACCAGCGGTGACGGCCCGCCGAGGTGCACGTCCTGCCCGTCCTGCCCGTCCGTGCCGCGGGGACGTGCTCTGCGAAGGCCGGGTGCCGGCCGATCGGCCGGCGAATGGCTGCGCCGTCAGCGGCTGGTGACGACCGTCGGCACCGCGACCGACTTGAGGCCCTCCACGCCGAACTCCAGGCCGTAGCCCGAGCCCTTGATCCCGCCGAACGGCACCAGCGGGTGAATGCCGCCGTGCTTGTTGATCCAGACGGTTCCCGCCTGGAGGCGCAGCGCGACCTCACGTGCCGCCGCCGGGTCGTCGGACCACACGCTTGCGCCGAGCGCGGCATCGAGGGCGTTGGCCGCACGGATAGCGTCCTCGACGTCGCCGTACTTGATGATCGGCAGGGCTGGACCGAACTGCTCCTCGTCGACCAGCGGCATGCCGTCGGTCGCGTCGGCGACGATCGTCGCGCGGTAGAAGTTCGCGCCGAGCTCGGGTGCCGGCTCGCCGCCGGTGACGATGCGGGCCCCGCGATCGCGGGCGTCGTCGACGAGCCGCTTGACGATGGCGAACTGCGCGGGGTTCTGCAAGGGGCCCAGCAGGCTTGCCTCGTCGATCCCGGGACCCATCGGTGAGCTCTCGGCCTTGGCGGCGAGCAGCCGCACGACGTCCTCGTACTGCGACTCATGCACATAGAGCCGCTTCAGCGCCGCGCACGTCTGACCGGTGTTGATGAATGCGCCCAGAACAGGTTGTCGGCGTGCTTTTCCAGGTCGGTGCCCGGCAGCACGATGCCGGCGTCGTTGCCGCCCAGCTCCAGCGTCAGGCGCGGCAGGTGCCCGGCCGACGCACGCACGATCGCCTGGCCCGTCCGCGTCGACCCCGTGAACATGAGCTTGTCGAAGCCTGGGTGCTCGGCCATCGCCGCGCCGACGTCACGGCCGCCTGAGACCACATGCAGCACGTCGGCCGGCAGCACGTCGTTGATCAGCGCGATCATCGCCTGCACCGCCAGCGGCGTGTACTCGCTGGGCTTGACGACGACGGTGTTGCCCATCTTGAGCGCGGGCGCGATCTGCCAGATCGTGATCATGAGGGGCCAGTTCCACGGCCCGATCGCCCCGACGACGCCGGCCGGGCGGTAGATCAGCTCCGAGTAGTTCTCGTCGTCGTCGACCAGCACCTCGACCGGAACCTCGAGGTCCGCGTTGGCGTGAAGCCAGCCCTGGCATGCGCCGACCTCCATGCGCGCGCCGAGGCCGTTGAGCGGCTTGCCCTGCTCGCGTGAGACGAGCGCCGCGAGCTCTTCGGCGTGGGCGCCGATGCGGTTGGCGGCGTCGTGCAGCAGTTCGCCACGCCGAGCGGCGGGCAGCGCCGCCCACCCCGGCTGGGCGGCTCGGGCGCGGTCCACCGCCGTCTCAAGGTCCTCGACGGTGTGCTCTGCCGTGAAGCCCAGGACCTCGCCGGTGGCGGCGTCCGGGATCGCGCGCCCGCCGACGACGCTCACACGATCGAGCAGGCCGGACGTGATGGTGGTCATGAGGGGTCCCTTCCAGGCGGGCTGTGGGCTGTGGGCTGGACTGCGCTGCGTGGTGTCGGGCGGCCGAGCGCGGGGCGGTCGGCACGGGGTCGGCACGCGGTCAGTATCGGGAAGGAGCCGGTGCCACGGCTTGGATCTACGCGCACGGAGGATGCCCACGGGTGCACGGTCCTTGATCTCGGTCTGGCCGACAGGCGTCCGCCCGGGATCGGGGCGCGGCGCGGCGAGCCGTGGAACCAGGCCCGCTACCCACGGACGCCTCGCTGCCGCCGTCGGTTGCCGGGTCAGTCTCCGGCGTAGCGCTCGACGAAGGCCCGCAGGATGCGGTGGGGGTGCATGATCGTGCGCGACGACGCCCGGTCCAGCGTCTCCTGGTACTCCTCGGGCGCGAAGTACCCGTGGTCGCGGTAGATCGTGATGCGTTCCCGGAGTCCCTCGACGTCGAGCTCCGGGTGGAACTGCGTCGCGTACAGGTTGCTGCGGACGCGGAACATCTGCACGGGGCAGCCCGACGACGACGCGAGCCGCACGGCGTGCGGGGGCAGGTCGCGGACGGCCTCCTTGTGCCCGACGAGTGCATCGAAGCGTGGCGGGAGCCCGGCCAGCAGCGGGTCGGCGGCGCCGTCGGGTGTGAGTTCGATCGTGACGGGGCCGATGATCTCGCCGTACGTGCGGTCGACGACGGCGCCCTCGTGCGTTCCGAGGGTGCCGACGCCGTAGCACAGGCCCAGGAAGGGGAAGTCGCGGTCGACGACCTCGTCGAGCAGCACCGCGAACTCGCGCTCGACCCGCCTCTGGACGGCGGACTTGGACTCCGCCGGGTCTGAGGCGTTGAACGGGCCGCCGCCCACGATGACACCCGAGTAGTCGGCGAGGTCGACGCGCGGCATGGGCGCCTGTTCGAGGCGGACGCGATGCACGCGGTCGGTCGCAAGGCCCCCGTAGCGGAGCACGGCACCGTACTCACCGTCGGCGGCGTCGTCCTGCTCGCGGGTCGCGAGCAGCAGAAAGGGCTTCATGGTGCACCAACGTTGCTGAGGGACCGCACCAGGCTCGGGACACGAACCCGGCAGGGCGGACCATGCGGCCTCACGCCCACGTTCCCCACATTGCGCGGGTCCCTGGCGGAAGGCAAACACGTGTCGCCCGCTGACGGGCCATGGTCGCGGGTCACCCTGAGCCGACCCAGAGCCGACGCCTGCCTCAGTTCTACGTCGGTGCTACGGCAGTACTACTTCAGGGTGTTGGTGACGATGAGGCACCCTGGATAAGCTCCCGGACCTGTGCGCGTATTGCCGCGCCTTTGATGACGCTGCCGGTCGGACTGAGGACCACATCCGATTCATTGTTCGACGTCACGCACCCAGACCTGCTGAAGAACATTCCGGCAGGAGTGGAGTTGACGGTGAAGCCATTGCTTGTCAGGCATCCACCCTGTTCCGTGGAGCGCTCCATGGTGACGTCGACCCCCAACTCCTTGGCGGCCGCGTTGAACTCTTCCCGGGTGGGAGTGTCGTCGAACTGGTCGCCGACCTTCGTCAGCGCAGTCGTCAGATTGGCGTATCCGGTCGCCAGCTCGGCGTCCTTGGCGGCTTCCCCGGTGCATCCGGCAACGGACATGACCACTGCCGCCGCGGCCACCGCCACCACCGCCGAGGTGATCACTCTGTTCATGTGTGCGGACCATCCTCACTGCGCATCGGGGTGCTCTCCGCGATTGCGGCGCTATCAACCCGAGTGGACGGTTTCACGTTGCGGAACAAGCGACAAGGCGGGGTGATCAGACGATTATAGCGTGTGTCGTGCGCGCGGCATTCGCACGACCGCGGGGCCGGGGCGCCACCAGTGCTGCGGCCGCAGAGTCGTGATCCCGCACTCCTTTCTCACTGCAGTGCTATCCCCGGAGTGAAGGCGGTCCTGGGCCAATCCAGCCCCGCAACCGGACCCCGCAACCAGACTCCTCGGGTGGATCGGGTGGATCGGGTGGATCGGGTGGACCGGGTGGACCGGGTGGATCGGGTGGATCGGCCAAGCGGTCGGGCCGGCAAAGCGGCTCGCGTGTCCGAGTGGGGTTCGGGTGGTGGGCCCCGGACGGGTCGAGCAGGCTGGCGCCGCCGCGTGAGTGGTGTCGCGCACGCCACGTGCGCGCCGGCTTCGGCCCCACCGGGGCGGAGTATAGTGAACAGCGTGTCCAGTAATGCGAAAGAGGTGACGTCGTCGGTGACGACGCCGCCTGTAGTGACATCGCCTGCGGTGACATCGCCTGCGGTGACTGAGTCGGGTGCTGACGGCTCGGCGGCTGGCGCGTCCGCGGCGAGTGAGCACCGGCCGGGCACGAGTTCTGGCCGACCCGGCCCGCGACAGCCCCGCTCGCAGCAACCCCCGCGCAACAGCCCCGCGCGGGACGGCCCCGCTCGGAAGCCGCCCGCGTGGCGGTCCTCGATGCCGCGGCCGACCTCGCACTCGGCACGGCGTGCGTCCCCACCATCGACGCGGTCGCCTCCCGTGCAGGCGTGTCGCGCACCACGATCTACAAGTGGTGGCCGTCTTCGGCCGCGGTGCTCGCGGAGGCGCTGCTCGAGCGCTTCCACGAGTCCATCGAGTTCGATGACGGACTGGCCGTCCGCGACGCGCTGACCCTGCAGGTCGACGCACTGGTCCGGTTGTTGCGGGACACGCCCGCCGGGGCGCTGCTGCGCCAGCTCCTCGCCGCCGCAGCGAGCGACGAGCGCCTGGGCCGCGCGCTGCTCGCCCAGTGGATGGATCCGCGCCGAGAGAGTGCCGTCCACCACGTCCGCAGGGGGATCGAACAGGGCGACCTGCGCGCGGACGTCGACGCCGACCTCGTCGTCGACGCGTTGTTCGCCCCCGTCTACCACCGGCTTGTCTGGGGCCACGCGCCGCTCGACGCCGGACTCGCGCAACAGGTCTGCGACCTCGTCTGGCCCGGCATCGCCGCATCCAGGACGGCGACGTAGGCGCCGTCCGCGGCTGGCTCCCCCGGTGGCGGTCGGCAGTGGCGCGGCCCTGCGGTGACCGTCCCGGAGCACCTCATGTTCCTTGAGCGCCCCGCATTCCCTGGGAACCCGTCTTCCACGAACGCCGGTCTTCTACAGGCGCCCGTCTTCCACGATCTCCCGGTTCCCTGAGCGCCCGTCGTGTTTGAGCGCCCGTCGTGTTTGAGCGCCCGTCGTGTTTGAGCACCCGTCGTCTTTGAGTACCCGTCTACCGAACAGAAGGACATCATGACCACCGTCGCCAAGAACATGGTCGACACCCTCGTCGCAGCCGGCGTGAAGCGCGTCTACGGCATCCCGGGCGACTCCCTCAACGGCTTCACCGATGCGCTGCGCGGTTCCGGCATCGACTGGGTGCACGTGCGCCACGAGGAGGCGGCAGCGTTCGCGGCCGGCGCCGAGGCCGCCCTCACCGGCGAGATCGCCGTCGCCGTCGGCAGCGCCGGGCCCGGCAACCTGCACCTCATCAACGGTCTGTTCGACGCCCAGCGTTCGCGTGTGCCCGTGCTGGCGATCGCCGCGCACATCCCGACCGCCGAGATCGGTAGCGGCTACTTCCAGGAGACGCACCCGCAGGAGCTGTTCCGGGAGGCCTCCGTGTACTCGGAGTACGTCTCGTCGCCGACGCAGATGCCGCGCATCCTGCGCACCGCCATCCAGACGGCGATCGAGAAGCGGGGCGTCGCCGTCGTCGTCATTCCCGGGGACATCGCGCTCGCCGAGGCCGAGGACACGACGGTCACCCCGATCCGGGCGACGACGCCGCGCATCCTGCCGTCGCAGGCCGAGCTCGCAGAGGCCGCCGCGCTGCTCACGGACGCCGGGCGGGTCACGATCCTCGCCGGGGCCGGTGCGCAGCACGCGCACGACCAGGTGGTCGCGCTCGCGGAGAGGCTCGCCGCGCCCGTCGTCCACACGCTGCGCTCCAAGGAGTTCGTCGAGCATGACAACCCGTACGACGTCGGCATGACGGGCCTGCTCGGGTTCTCGTCCGGGTACCGGGCCATGGAGGACGCCGACACGCTGCTCATGCTCGGCACCGACTTCCCCTACCGGGCGTTCCTGCCCGAGAAGGCCAAGGTCATCCAGATCGACCTGCGCGGCGAGCACCTCGGCCGACGGGTGCCGCTGACGCTCGGCCTCGTCGGCGACGTCGGCGAGACGATCGACGCGCTGCTGCCGCTGCTCGACGAGGCCGGCAGCGCGCGGGGACAGAAACCGGACCGGGCGCGCGACCGGGCGCGCGATCGCGCGCACCTCGACGACTCCCTCGCCCACTATGCGAAGACGCGCACCAAGCTCGACGACCTCGCAACCCCGCGCAAGGGCGACCTGCCGCTGCACCCGCAGTACGTCGCGCGGCTCATCGACGAGCTGGCAGCCGACGACGCCGTCTTCATCCCCGACGTCGGCTCGCCCGTCATCTGGGCTGCTCGCTACCTGACGATGAACGGGAAGCGCTCGATGCTGGGCTCGTTCATCCACGGCTCGATGGCCAACGCCGTGCCGCAGGCCGTCGGCGCGGCCGCCGCGACCGGCCGCCAGGTGGTCACGCTCTCGGGCGACGGCGGGGTCGCCATGCTGCTCGGCGAGCTGCTCACGCTCACGCAGAACGAGCTGCCCGTGAAGGTCGTCGTCTTCAACAACTCGTCGCTCAACTTCGTCGAGCTGGAGATGAAGTCCGCCGGGTTCGTCACCCACACCACGGGCCTGAAGAACCCGTCGCTCGCCGCGATCGCCGAGGCCGCCGGGCTCAAGGCGTTCCGGGTGGAACGGTCGGCCGACCTCAAGGGGGCCCTCGCGGAGGCGTTCGCCTACGACGGGCCTGCGCTCGTGGACGTCGTGACCGAGCGTCAGGAACTCACCATCCCGCCGTCGGTCAAGCTCGACCAGGCCAAGGGCTTCGCGCTCTACACGCTGCGCACGCTGCTGTCGGGACGCGGAGACGAGCTCGTCGACCTGACACGAGCGAACCTGCGGCAGGTCTTCTGACCCCAGCCGGAAACCAGGAGCGGGGCGAGGTGCCTCGGGTCAGATTCCCAGCAGGAGGCTCGCGACGACGAAGTAGATCAGCAGCCCCAGCACGTCGACGACAGTCGTCACGACCGGCGCGGACACGAGCGCGGGGTCGATCCCCAGACGTCGGGCCACGAGCGGGCTGATACCGCCGACCAGTGCGCCGAGCAGGCAGATCAGCAGCAGCGACACGCCGACGACGATCGCGACGTCGAGCCCGGCGAAGAACAGGCCCGCGCCGATCGCGAGAACTCCGAGGCCGGTTCCGAGCAGCAGGCCCGTCCCGGCCTCGCGCAGCGTCACACGCGCGATGTCGGACGGCCTGACCTCGCCGATCGCGAGCGCACGAACACACGCCGACGACGCCTGCGTGCCGACCTTGCCACCCGTCCCGATGAGCAGGGGGATGAACAGGGCGAGCGCCGCCACCTCTTCGAGCGCCTCCTCGAACCCGTAGGCGACCGTGACCGTCAGCAGCGAGACGGCGAGCAGCAGCACCAGCCACACGGCTCGTGTGCCGGCGAGCTGGAGCACCGAGACGGCCATGTAGTGGCCCTCCCAGCGGCGGGCACCGCCCTGACGTGCCGCATCCTCGGTCTCTGCCTCCTCGATGACCTCGTCGGCGTCGTCGAAGGTGAGCAGCCCCAGCAGGCGGTCCTCGGCGTCGACCACCGGCAGGTCACGCACGTTGGAGTCGGCCATGAGGCGCGCCGCGGCCTCGGCCGGCTCGGTCGCCCGCACGCGCGGGGGGTGCGTGACGACCAGGTCGGCGACCGTGGCGGCGTCGTCGGTCAGCAGCAGCTCACGCAGCTCGACGACGCCGGTGAGGCGGCGCTCGGCGTCGACGACGGGAAGCGTGTAGACGGTCTCGGCGTCCGCGCCGCGCTCGCGGACCCGCGCGAGCGCGGCCGCGACGGTGAGGCGCTCATGGAGCACCACGACCTGCGGCGTCATGTACCTGCCCGCGGAGTCCTCGGGGTAGCCGAGCAGTGTCGCCGTCATCGTGCGCTCGGACGGGCTGAGGCCCTCAAGAACGCGTCGGGCGACCTTGGCGGGCAGCTCGCCGAGCATGCGGGCGCGGTCGTCCGGGTCCAGCGAGTCGACGAACGCGCTGAACTCGGCGCCGCGCATCACCTCGAGAACCGCCTGCTGGCGGCTCGGCTCGAGGTCCTCGAAGACGTCGAACGCACGGTCCGACGGAAGGAGCCGGAACGCGGCGACGGCGTCGACGGCGCCCATCCGGTCGATGGCGTCGACCACCTCCCAGACCTGGTGGGTGACCAGCCAGTCCTGGGCGGCGGCGAAGTCACCGTTCTCGACAAGCGTCCGCAACGAAGCGGACCCGCCAGCCCGGTGCGGTGCTGGGGGCGGTGTGGCATGGGTGACCGGCTGCGGCATGGTGGGCTCCCCCGTGGGCGCGGACACGTGCAGCACCATCGTCCCTGCCGGGTGCGGGTTCTGGCGCGGTGTGGCCCGGGGCGATGGTGTCGAAGGCCCACAGGTGATCGTTGGGCGCGCGAGAGCCGTGTGAGGCGGTCCTCCTCCCACTCCAGGCCCTGCGTCATGTGCGCCGTCCCTCGCCGGACCGCCACGGGCGGTGCTCGATGCGACGGCCGTGCCGGTCGGTGAACTCCCACCCGGCTGTCGAGCCCGATGCGGGCGCGCGCCAGCGCATCGTGATGCTCGTCGTGTCGACGAGGGAATGGTGGTGCCAGCACAGAAGGGCGGCGTTCGCCGTCGAGGTCTCGCCGTGATGAGCCGCCCAGTGGCGCTCGGCATGGTGGACGTCGCAACGCGAGGGTGGCTGGTCGCAGCCGGGATAGGTGCAGTGCCGGTCGCGCGCGATGACCGCGCGCCGGAGCTGACCGGTGATGGTGCGTTGAGCGCGGCCGACGTTGAGGACCTGGCCGTCGGGACCGAAGACGATTCGTGTGATCTCGCTGTCGCAGGCAATCGCGCGCAGCACCGTGGCTGGCAGCGGACCGGTTGATCCCTCGAGGACTGCCGGGGTGCGGTCCAGTGCGAGCAGCCGCGACAAGTCGTCATCACGGGTGCTGCCGCCGACAGGCCCGGGGTCGACACTCTCGGTCCAGCCGCGGCAGTCGGGTCCCGCCCCTCCTGGTGCTCCTGGTGCTCCTGGTGCTCGTGGTGCTCGTGGTGCTCGTGGTGCTCCTGCGCTCCGCGCAGACCCGGCAGGTCCTGTGGCCGCGCTGGACCTGCCGGCCCGGCGCGCATCGCCGTCGACGCCCAGCTGACGCTGGAGCTCGGTCCACGAGACCGTGACGTTCAGGTGCGGGCGCACCGCCGCGCCCGTGCCGACCATGCCGTTGTCGAGCGCCAGCCGCGCGAGGTCGGCCAGAGCCTGCGCCCGCCGCTGCGTGGGCGTGCGCTCGTCGTCTGCGGCGGGTGCTCCGGCGACGGCGTCGAGGGCCGTCCGCAGCGCAGCGCCATGCACCTCGGTGAGGAACCCGCTGACGTGGTAGCCGCCCAGCGTCAGGCTCAGCTCGAGGTACTCGCGTTCGACGGCGCCACGGTAGCCGCGATCGTCGGCATCGGGGTCGGCCACGTGCGCGAAGTGCCGGACCAGCCGCTGGAACCCGCTGATCGGGTGCAGCGCGGCCTGAGCGAGAAGGAACTCCTCACCTGTCGGAGGCGGTGCCACGGGGGCGTCGTCGAGGCGGGTCGGGAGCCCGGTCACCGGCGTGGCGAGCGCGGCGGCCCGAGCCGTCGTCGTACAGGCCGCGACCATCGCGGTCACCTGGTCACAGCCGACTGTTCCCGCCAGGGCAGCAGCGAGGGTCGCGGGCAGATCGTCGCGCAACGCACGGGCCTGCCGGGACTCGCGATTCGCGACGCCGCGGGGTACGTCGTCGTGCCGGGCGAGCCATGCCGGGAAGGAACGGGACCCGTCGAGCGCCCAGGCGCCGTCGTCTTCCACGACCGGGAGAATCGACAGCCGGACAGCGCTCAGGCGGTGCTCCAACGCTCTGACCTGGCGCTCGGCCCGCGCGAGGATGGTGGCGGAAATGTCGTGCAGGTCGCCCGACGCGGCGAGACCGGTGAGCACCTCGACACTCGCGCTCAGCAGCGCGACGCCCTCGGCGAGGCGCCCGGCGGCGTCGTCGGGGAGCATGCGCGCGATGTCACGAGACGTCGTCTCCGTCACGGGCACCTCCTCGATCACGCGCACCCCGGTGCGCTCGGCCAGTTCGCGTGGCACGGACGCGCGCTCAGCGTCTGCCGTGTCATCTGCCGTGTCAGCGCTCGCCGTGAACCATGCACGAGTTTATCGAACACATGTACGAATGACCAGGTCGGAGTGCGAATCTGTGGACAGCGCGAGCGTGGCGCGCTGAGGTGAGCCGGCGATGAAGGATGCGGACGGGCCCGCGAGCAGGACGTCGACGAGCCGCAGTCCGGCTGCGACCCGGCCGCGACCCGGCCGCGACCCGCCGCGACCTGGCTGCGACCTGGCCGCGGTCTGGCGTCGCGCCGACCTCGTGCCGACCGCGTGCGGCGGTCGTGTGGCCATGGGCGGCGGCTCGGGCCATCGGGGGAGGCGCAGGGGAGGCGCAGGGGCGGCGGAGGGGCGAGCGCGAGAGGCGGCCAGGAGGCGGCACCGGGATGCGGGCGGCACTGCGCATACGGCCCTTCAGACGGCGCAACGCGCCCTGCGTACGGCACTGCGCATGCGGCCCCTGCGTGCGGCGCAAAGCGCCCGGCGTACGACCCCGCGTCAAGCCCCGCACGGCCCTGTGCGGGCCCTGCGACCGCCGCCGCAAAGGACCATGAGGCGACATAGAGCGACACGGTGCGACATGTCGTGCCAGCACGCGACAGGCTTGGCATCTGAGGCAGGACAAAGTTGACTCATTCCAGAAAGTGGGCCACTGTGGGGCCATGATCAGCGAGGAAGGTGCCCGGGTCATGCTGCGCGATGCCGCGTTGCGCATCACCAAGCCCCGCCTTGCCGTCATCTCGGCCGTCGACCGACTCGCCCACCCGGACACCGAGTCGGTGATCGCTGCCGTGCGTGAGGCGATACCCGACGTCTCGCACCAGACGGTCTATGACTCGCTGCGCACGCTGAGCGACCTCGGCATCCTGCGCCGCATCCAGCCGGCAGGCTCGGTCGCCCGCTACGAGACGCGCACCGGGGACAACCACCACCACCTGGTGTGTCGGTCGTGCGGTGCGGTCGTCGACGTCGACTGCGCGATAGGGGAGACGATCTGTTTGACGCCGTCGGAGGACCACGGGTTCCAGATCGACGAGGCCGAGGTCGTGTACTGGGGCGTGTGCCCGCAGTGCGCCTCCACGTCTGCTCCTGCGGAGTCCGCCGACGGCGCCGGCGCGGCCGCCAGCCCTGAGGCCGTCAACACCGACGCCGTCGACACCGACGCCGTCAACACCGACGCCGTCAACACCGAAGCCACCAAACTGAAGGTCGCCAGCCCATGACCGCCTGACGAGACCTCGACACAGTCCGTAGACACTGCTCTCGGAGACCGACCTCTGCCGCAGGGCTGTCGCAGTCGCCGAAGCCCGGTCAGACACCTGATCCTTCACGCCACCACCGGCAGCACCCCGGGACCGACGCCGATCCCGCCACCACGATCTGAATGACCACCGATCTGACGGACCACCGATCTGACCGACCACCGATCGGGCCAGCCGCCGATCGGGCCAGCCACAGACCCAGCCGACCACAGACCCAGCCGACCACGCCGCACCTGCCGCCGCCCGGCCGCAGTTCGGCCGCAGTTCGGCAACGCACCAGACAGCCACGAATCTGCAACGACAGCACGCCTAGCAACGACCGATCACACCCGCACCACCGGAAGGACTCCCATGTCGGAGAACACCGAGGGCCAGTGCCCCGTCATCCACGGCGACCGCGCCGCACACCCCACGCAGGGTGGCGGTAACCGGGGCTGGTGGCCCAACCAGCTCAACCTCAAGATGCTGGCGAAGAACCCTGCAGTCGGGAACCCGCTCGGTGCGGACTTCGACTATGCCGCAGCCTTCGAGTCGCTGGACCTGGCCGCCGTCAAGGCCGACATCCAGGCCGCGTTGCACGACTCGCAGCCGTGGTGGCCGGCCGACTTCGGCAACTACGGCCCGCTGATCATCCGCATGGCCTGGCACTCGGCCGGCACCTACCGTTCGCACGACGGGCGCGGCGGTGGCGGCGAGGGCCAGCAGCGGTTCGCCCCGCTCAACTCGTGGCCGGACAACGTGAGCCTCGACAAGGCGCGCCGCGTCCTGTGGCCGGTGAAGAAGAAGTACGGCCAGAACCTCTCGTGGGCCGACCTCATGATCCTTGCGGGCAACGTCGCCCTGGAGGACATGGGTGTGCCGGTGCTGGGCTTCGGCGGTGGCCGCGCCGACGTGTGGGAGGCCGACCAGGACGTGTACTGGGGCCCCGAGACCGTCTGGCTCGAGGACAAGCGCTACACCGGTGAGCGTGACCTGGAGGAGCCGCTGGCCGCCGTCCAGATGGGCCTCATCTACGTCAACCCCGAGGGCCCGAACGGCAACCCGGACCCGCTGGCGTCCGCGGTGGACATCAAGGAGACGTTCGCCCGTATGGGCATGGACCTGGAGGAGACGGTCGCGCTCATCGCGGGCGGCCACACCTTCGGCAAGACCCACGGCGCGGCGCCCGACTCGAACCTCGAGCCCGAGCCCGAGGCCGCCGACCTGGAGATGCAGGGTCTGGGCTGGAAGAACAACTTCGGCACGGGTGTCGGCGACGACACGATCACCTCGGGCCTGGAGGTCACCTGGACCTACCACCCGACGCGCTGGGACAACGAGTTCTTCCACATCCTGTTCGCCTACGAGTGGGAGCTCATGGAGTCGCCCGCGGGTGCCAAGCAGTGGCGTCCGGTCAACGACGGCGGCGCCGATCTCGTGCCGCTCGCCCACTCCGACGGCCGCCGTGAGCCGCGCATGCTGACGAGCGACCTCGCGCTGCGCTTCGACCCGGAGTTCGAGCCGATCTCGCGCAAGTTCAAGGACGACCAGGCCGCGCTCACCGACGCGTTCGCTCGTGCCTGGTTCAAGCTCACGCACCGCGACATGGGCCCGAAGGCGCGCTACCGCGGCGCCGAGGTCCCGGCCGAGGACTTCATCTGGCAGGACCCGCTGCCCGCCCGCACCCTCGCGGACCTGACGGACGCCCAGGTCGCGGACCTCAAGGCCGCGATCGCCGGCTCGGGCCTCACGGTCTCGCAGCTCGTCTCGACGGCGTGGGCGGCGGCGTCGTCGTACCGTGCCTCCGACAAGCGCGGCGGTGCCAACGGCGGTCGCCTGCGCCTGGAGCCGCAGCGTTCGTGGGACGTCAACAACCCGACGCAGCTCGCCCAGGTGCTGCCGGTGCTCGAGCGCCTGGCCGCCGACGCCGGTGCGTCCGTCGCGGACGTCATCGTGCTTGCCGGTGGTGTGGGCATCGAGCAGGCCGCGGCGGCCGCGGGGGTGACGATCGAGGTGCCGTTCACGCAGGGTCGTGTCGACGCGACGCAGGAGCAGACGGACCTCGACCAGTTCGCGTGGCTCGAGCCGTTCGCGGACGGGTTCCGCAACTACTCGGGCAAGTCGCCGCTGCCCGCGGAGTACTCGCTCATCGACCGCGCGAACCTGCTGGGCCTCTCGGCGCCCGAACTGACGGTGCTCATCGGCGGCCTGCGCGTGCTCGGCACCAACTACGACGGCTCGGACTACGGCGTGTTCACCGACACGCCGGGCGTGCTCGACAACGCGTGGTTTGTCAACGTGCTCGACATGGGCACCGCGTGGACGGCGCTCGACCCGGGCAAGCACGCCTACCAGGGCGCCGACCGGGTGACGGGCGAGAAGAAGTGGGTCGGCACGCGCGCCGACCTGGTCTTCGGCTCCAACTCCGAGCTGCGTGCGCTCGCCGAGGTCTACGCGAGCGACGACGCCAAGGAGAAGTTCGTGCGCGACTTCGCCGCCGCGTGGGTCAAGGTCATGAACGCCGACCGGTTCGACCTGATCCGCGGCTGATCCGCGGCATCTGAACCCGCCGCATCCGGGGTGGCTGCGCACGACGTGCCCACCCCGGATGCGTGTCACGCCCCGTCCTGGCGGCTCCGGCCGCTGAGGCGGGGCGTGATGTCGCTCCAGCAGTGTCGGTTCAGCATGGTCGGTCCAGCAGTGTCGGTCCAGCAAGGTCGGTCCAGCAGTGTCGGTTCAGCAAGGTCGGTCCAGCAAGGTCGCTTCAGCGGTGTCGCTTCAGCGGTGCGCGGCGGCGTGCGTGGCCCCCGGGCGTCCTCGTTCGGTGTCGCGACGGCGGCCGGCGAGCAGTGCGGTGCCCGCTCCCGCGAGTGCCAGCGCGACGGTCGTCAGGCCCAGGACCGCTGCTCCGGTGCGCGGCAGCCTCGCGGCCCGCGGGGGCCCTGCGGCCGGCATCGGCCTGAGCGCCGGTGCGGGACCTTGCGGCAGCCCGAGACCTTGAGACAGCCCGCTGCCGGGCGGCGGTTCCAGGACCATCGGCGTGGGCGGTGCCGTGGTCTGGTTCGCGATGCGCACCACCGCGTCGTCGGAGTCGTTGGACGGCACGGGGTCGGGTTCACGGTGCGCGGTCGTGCCCGCGATGGTGATCACGGTGACCGCGGTGTCCGCAGCGCCGGGCGTCCCGCCGATCGTGCCGTCGATCCGGTATTCGACCTGCTCGCCGGGTGCGAGGTCGCCGATGTCGAAGGTCAGCGTGCCGCCCGTGCCGCCCGTGCCGGGTGCCGCCGCCCCGGCAGGCGGTCGCGGCCGCCCGTCGGGCCACGAGACGGCGACGCCGGAGGCGGCGGTGAAGCCGTCGGGGAGGTCGAGGGTCGCGGTGACGCCGGTCGCGTGGCCGGGCCCGTTGTTGCGCACGGTCATCGTCAGCGTGGCGTGGTCGCCGCTGCGGAGTGTCTGGTCGGGTGGTGTGAGCGTGAGGGCGACGTCGGCCGACGGCGGTGGTTCGGCCGTGCCGCAGGCCTCGTCCTGGTTGTCGGTGGCGTACGGGTCGAGCGACCCGGAGCCGACGAGCGCGGCGTTGCACAGGTCCTGCCCGGCCCGGTCGGCGTCGATCTCGAAGGTGACCAGCGCTGATGCCTGCTGCCCGACGGCGAGCGTGCCGACGGGGCAGCGCAGGACGGTGTCGGTGTCGCCGACGCCGGTGTCGTGGCTCTCGGGTGGCGGGCAGGCCGCGCCGCCTTCGATCTGCGCGGAGACGTAGCGCATCCCGTCGGGCACGGTGTCCGAGATCGTGACGTCGTCGGCGGTCGACGGCCCGGCGTTGGTGACGGTCAGCCGCCAGGTCACGGGTCTGCCGGCGAGCATCGGGGAGGGGTCGACGAGCGTCTTGATGATCTGCGTGTCGGACACGTGGGACACGACGACGGCCTGTGCGGTGTCGTTGTTGTCGGTCGTCGCCTCGGGGGTGGTGGTGCGCACCACGGACTGTCCGGCGTAGGTGCCGGACGGCGTGTCGCCGGGGATGTGCATGACGACGACGGACGTCGTGGTCTGGCCGGGCGGGAACGGCGACGACGGGTCGATCGGCACGCAGTCCAGCACGTAGGAGAAGGGCTCCCACGGGACGCTCGCCGGGTCGGCCGGTGGCGGCTGGTTCCACGTGCAGGTGTTGAACGGCACGTCGATGCTCACCGGGACGAAGCCCGGCGGGAACGTGGTCGTGCCGGTGACGTCCCAGGCCGAGGACGGGCCGTTGTTGATCGTGAAGGCGGTGTAGGTGATCTGGCCGCCCGCGGCGGGTGTCGTGGTGCTCACGGCGGACGTGAGCGCGGGGTCGGCGAGCCGTTCGATCCGGGCGTCGGTGCTCGCGCTGTCGTTGTCCGGGTCGGGGTCGGTCGCCTGCGAGGTCACGGTGGCGGTGTTGGTGACGACACGCCCGTAGGGGTCGCCACCGGGCACATCACTGGGCTCACCGTCGTCGGGCGCCGTCGTCGCGACGATGCGCAGCGACGCCGACTCGCCGACGCCGAGGGCCCCCACCGTGCAGTGCACCTGCTGTCCCGTGGCGGGCGTTCCACCCGTGACGGTGCATGCCGCGCTCGTGCTCGACGGGTCGCCCGAGGCGGTGGGGTCGAGCGTGAGCCCGGGCGGGAGCGTGTCGTCGATCGCGGCGTGCTCGACGTCGGAGGGTCCCGCGTTGACGGCGGTGAGCGTGTAGCCGACGGTGCCGCCCGCGTAGAACACGGGCATGCCGTCATCGCCCGGCGCTGCGTCGGCGGTCTTGTACAGGTGCAGGTCGGCCTGCTCGACGACGTCGGCGGCGGCGGTGGCCTGCACCGACGTCGGGGTGCCGTCCTGGCCCGGGGTGGACGAGGTGACCGTGGCCGTGTTGACGAACTGCTCGCCCTCGGTGCTGACGTCGACGAACCCGTGAACCGTGACGACGGCCGGTTCGGACGACCCTGGCGGGGCGGCGAGCGTGCCGAGCCGGCAGGTCACGCGCGCGATGCCGCCGAGCGTGCAGACGCCGCGCGTGGTGCTCACGAGGGTGGCGAGGAACCCCGGCGGCAGCTGGTCCTCGAGGCGGACGTCCTGCGCGTCGGCCACGCCGGCGTCGCGCGGCACCGTGACCGTGATCTGGTAGGTGAAGGCGCTGCCTGCCACGAACGCGTCGTGCCCGTCCGCGGTGCTGATCGCGTCGACGGTCGTCTTGGTGACGTTCACGCTGGTGCGCGGCCCGGTCACCTGGAACGTCGTGGTGGCGTCGTTGTTGGTCGCGTCCGCGTCGGGTGTCGAGCTCGCGACGTGGACGGTGCCGTCGTAGAGGCCCGCGGCGACGTACCCGGCGAGCGAGAACGTGAACGTGAAGTCCTGGGAGGCGCCGGGGGCCAGGTCGGCGCCGTCGAGGAGGCAGACCAGCTCTCCGTTGGAGAGCACGCAGTCGTCGGGCAGGGCGTCGGGCAGGGACGACGCGCTGGCCAGGACGTCGGGGTCGACGGCGACGCGGAACGTCACGTCGCGCGCGACGGACGGCCCGCCGTTCGCGACGGTGAACGTCAGGTCCCAGGTGGTGCCCGCACCGGTGCGGGCGGGGTCGCGCGGGGTGACGGCCAGTCCCGTGACGCTCGGGTCGGCGAGGGTGACGACGGTGGACGTGCCGTGGGAGGTGTTGTTCTCGGGTGCCGGGTCCGGGTTGCCGGGCTGGTTGACCACGGTGGCGGTGTTGACGAGGGCCGTGCCGGGGGCGAGGTCGGCGGCGAAGGCGACGTCGAGCCGGACGGCGACGTGCTCGTCGGGCGCGAGGTTGGCGGGCATCGCGCAGCTCACGTCCTGCCCGGTGGCCGGGTCGCCCGACGTCGCGCAGGAGAGCGCGGTTCCGGCGATGCTCGCGCCGGCGAACGTCACGCCCGGGGGCAGGGTGTCGGTCAGCGTGGGCGCGAGTGCGACCGTCTGCTCCTCGCCAGGGTTGGGGACGTGGTTCCAGACCGTGAGCGTGTAGCGGCCGGTCCCGCCCGCGGTCACCGTCTCGGGGGCGTCCTTGGTGAGCTGCAGGTCGTTGTACGGTGCTCCGGCAAGCGTCCACGAAGCGGTGTTGTTGCTGGTGGGCTCCTCGCCGGGAGCGGCGACCGTCACCGTCTCGACGACGGGCGGCCCACCCTCCAGGGCTGTCTCGGCGACCGTGTGCACCCTGATCTCGGCGGCGGCACCGGGCTGGAGCGGGCCGGGGAGCGTGCAGGTGAGCAGGCCGTGGTCAGGGTCCCCGGACTGCGGGGTCCCGGCGTGCGTGGCGTCGCACGTGCCGGCGTCGGTCGCCCACGAGCCGTAGGTCAGCGCGAGCGGCAGCAGGTCGCGCACCGTGATGTCGTGCGCCGCGGACGGCCCGTGGTTGCGGACGGTGACGACGTAGTCGACGTCGGTCGGGGTGGCCGCCGGCAGCGAGGTGCGGTTGGCGCTCTTCTCCACGGTGAGGTCGAACGCCGTCGTGACGGCGGTGCTGGCCGTCGCGGTGTCGTTGCCCGGGACGGGGTCGGTGCTCGTCGTGGTGACGGTGGCCGCATTGACGAGCGGGCCGGTCGCGTCGGGTGCGACGGTGCCCGTGACGGTGACCGTCACGGCGGCACCCGGCTGGGGGCCGCCGTCGGCGGCTCCGGCGGCGACCAGGGTGCCCACGTCACAGGTCACGGTCGTGCCCGCCGGCCCTGGGGGCCCTGGCGGCCCAGACGGCCCAGTGGTGCAGGTGCCGCGTGACGTCGTCGCGCCGGTGACGGTGACGCCGGGCGGGGCGTCGTCGGCCAGGGTGACGCCGGTGGCGTCGGAGGGCCCGAAGTTCGTGGCCGTGACCGTCCACTGGACGGTCTGACCTGCGACGACGGTCGGCGGTCCGGTCTTCGTGACCCGCACGTCGGCCGTCGGGGCCGTCGTCGTCACCTGGGCCGTCACGCGGTTGTTGCTCGGGTCAGGGTCGGCCGTGCCCGCGGTGACGGTGGCGGCGTTGCCGACCGTGGTGCCTGCGGGCAGGGCGGAGTCCAGCACGCCCTGCACGGTGACGGTCGCGGTCGCGCCCGGGGCGAGCGTCGCGACCGTGCAGCGCAGGCTGCCGGCCCGGGGCGCGGCGCACGTCGCACCGCCCGTGGTGCCCGTGACGGAGGTCAGCGCGAGCAGGCCCGCGTCGTCCACCGTGTCGGTCACGACGACGTCCTGCGCGTCGGAGGCGCCGTCGTTGCGCACCGTCAGCGTGTAGTCGACGGCTGAGCCGGCGGGTGCCGAGGCCGGGCTCGCCGTCTTGGTGATCGCCAGGTCGGCCGTCCGGGCCAGGGCGATCGTGTCGCTCGACACGTTGTCGGTCGGGTCGGGGTCGTCGGACTCGGTGGTCACGTACGCGACGTTGGTCAGCGAGGTCTGCCGGGAGCCCGGTGTCACGGAGCCGTGCACGTGCACGACGACGGAGGCCCCGACCGGCACGTCGCCCAGCGCGCAGACGATCTCCGCGCCGTCGGTGCAGGTCACCCCGTCCGGGGCGTCGATCGAGGCGGTCGTCCAGCCGTCGGGGACGGGGTCGCGCACGACGACGTTCCGCGCGGTGTTGGGCCCGTCGTTACGCACGGTCAGGGTGCCGTCGATCAGGGCGCCGACGGCGGCCGGGTCAGGGCTGAGCTCCTTGGTGACCGACACGTCGGCCCGCGTGATGACGTCGACGCTCGCCGGGTTGGCCGTGTAGGACGCCGCGATGCCGGTCGTCGCCGTGCGGTAGGCGAGGTCGGCGACGTTGGTGACCGTGGTGCCGCCCGCGGCGTCGTCGAGCGTGACCTGGAACGTGTACGCGGCGCGGGACGTGCCGTCGGTGGCGCAGCCCGCACCCGTGCACGCCATGGTGCCGCCGGTGGCGGCGTCCGCGCCGCCGCCGAGCCGGACGCGCACCGTGCGGCCCGCAACCTCACCACGGTCGTCGCCCGCGGCGTCGGTCAGCGCAGTCGTCGCCCCCGTGACCGGGTCGACCAGGGCCAGCGACCCGGGCACGAACGTGGTGCCCGGCGGCAGCGGGTCCTCGGAGACGACGCCCACCGCCGGGTCCTGGCCGGTGTTGATGTACCTGAGCGTGTACTGGAGCGTGTCGCCTGGACGGGCCGTGCTGTTGCCGTCCAGGTTGACGACCGTCTTGGACGACGCCGTGAAGTCCGGTGCGTACAGGTTGATCGCCAGGCCCAGGACACCCGGGTAGTACGTGTCGCCGTTGCTGGAGAACGTGAACCGGGCGCTCGTGGCCCCGTTGGGGATCGCGCCCGACGCGCCGAGGTTCTTGATGTCGAACCCGAGCATGTTGCGGTCGGCGGGGGTGCGCGTGGTCACCGACGCGGAGTCGCGCGAGTTGATGGAGTCGAAGAAGTTCGACCCGAGCGAGACGGCGGTGCCGAGCTGCGTGGTGTTGAGCCGCGCGACGTCACCGGTCTGTGACAGGTCGCCCTCGTAGGCGACCATCGAGAGCTGGGCGTCCACGGCACCCGCCTGCGGTGCCTGGAACCCGGACACCGCGATGGTCTGCGGGTGCCCGCGCGCGATGACGTCGAAGCCGTCGAACACCGACAGGTTGCGCAGCGGCATCCCGGGGGCCGTGTAGACGACGGTCAGGGCCCAGCCCGCGTAGCGGTCCTGACCCGTCGCCGCCGCGACGTCCGCGCCCCAGTACTCGCCGTTGCCGGCCGCCTGCACGATCGAGGTCACGTCGGCGAACCTCTGGTAGGCGTCGCGGCTCGAACCGTTGGGGCCGAACTGGTCGTGTGGCGCCGTCGACGCCGCCACCGTGCGGTAGGCGGCGTCGCCCGGTGCGCGCAACGACATCTGGTTCGCCGCGGCCTCGCTGGCACCCTGCCCCCCGGTGCCCGCCTCCAGCCGCGCACCCCAGTACAGGCCCGCCCACAGCACCGAGGCGCCCTCGGGCAGGTCCAGCGAGGACGACGACGAGCGGGCCGTGGCGGCGACGTCGTCGGCGTCCAGATTCACCATCGTGAAGTGGTTGTTGTCGGCGACGGCGCCCGCCCGTGCGGTGGCGCAGCCCGGCGCCGACGCCGCACAGGTCAGCAGGTTGTTGCCGATGGTGAGGATGGCGCCGTTCGCGTTCGCCGTGAACTTGGGCGCGAACGGTACGGTCTGGGCGGCGTCTGCGGGACCCACGGGAAGCGAGAAGGCCACGACGACCAGAGCGACGGTGCAGACCGCCGCGAGAGCGCGTCGCAATGTCATCCCCATGACCAACCCCTCGCTTCGAGGCTAGGGGAGGCTCATCCGACAGGCACCCCGAAGGCTGACATATCGGTCGTGTCAGCCATATCAGACCTCCGCGATGGGCTCGCACCCTGGCCTCGCGCGGTGGTCTCGCACGCTGGCCTCGCGCGGTGGTCTCGCACGCTGGCCTCGCGCGGTGGTCTCGCACGCTGGCCCCGCACGCTGGCCCCGCACGCTGGCCCCGCACGCTGGCCCCGCACGCTGGCCCCGCGCGATGGGCTCAGCGCGCGAGCAGGCGCTCCAGCACCCGCACCACGCCGTGCTCCGCCGCCGACGGCGCCACGTACCGCGCACGAGCCAGCACCTGCGGGTGGGCGTCCGCCATCGCGAACGACCACGCCGCCGCGTCCAGCATCTCCAGGTCGTTGAGGTAGTCACCGAAAGCGACGGTCTGCTCGCGTGTGACGCCGAGGTCGCCCTGGAGCCTCTCGACCGCCCCGCCCTTGGAGACGCCCGCGCACATCACGTCCACCCAGTGGTGGCCCGAGACGACGACCTGCTCGGTCGCCGCGATCGGCGCGAGCGCCGGGGCCACGGCGGCCTCGACGCCGTCGAAGTCGAACACCGCCACCTTGAGGATCTCGTCGTCGACCGACTCCAGGTCGGCGACGGGCTCCAGGTCGGCGACCGCGTCGAGCGCCGCGTAGTACCGGCCCGCCTGGTCCCAGAACGCGGCATCGACCCGGTCCACGTACGCCGATCGCTTGCCGCACACGACGACGCCGACGTCCCGACCGGTGTCGGCGACCTGCCGCACCGCGCGCACGACGCTCGTCGCGACGTGCGGGGCAAGCGTCACCGAGCTGACCTCCGCGCCGTCGCGCACCACGAACGTGCCGTTCTCCGCGATGACCGGCATGCCGTCGAGGTGCCCGGCGAACGTGCGCGCGAGCGTCGCGTACTGCCGGCCGCTCGCCGGCGCGAACACGATGCCCCGCTCGCGCATGCGCTCCAGCAGCGGCCAGAAGCCCGCGGGGACGGTGCCGTCGACGTCGAGCAGCGTGCCGTCCATGTCGGCGACGACGAGCCGCACGTCGGGGTCGCCACCGGCAGGGTCGCCACCGGTGGGGTGGGGACCGGTGAAGTCGAGACCGGGCGGACCAGTCCCGGCGTGTCCTGTGCCGGCGTGTCCTGTGCCGGCGTGTCCTGTGCCGACGTGTCCTGTGCCGACGTTCTCCGCACTGGTGCCGTCGGCGTCTGCGGGGCGGGGGACCGGGGAGGCGCTCACGTACCCGATCCTCCCACCGGTCCCCCAGCCGGCCCCCATGGACCGGGGGACTGGGCGGACCGGCCTTCCGCCGCACGTCGAGGGCGCTCGCCGCCGCGCGTGGGTTCACGCGCCCAGGCGCTCGCGGACGGTGGCGACGACCTTGCCGACATTGACCGTCCACCCGACGCCGAACACCCTCGGGCCCACGAAGCTCGCCGCCTCGGGGTTCCACAGGCGCTCCTTGGCTCGCTCGACCGTGGGCACCCGGAAGTCGTAGGGCACCACCGCTGCGACCTTGCCGTTCCACGTCCGCTGGTCCGCGGGCGTCCGCAGCTCCTTGACGACGGCGGCCGCTGCCAGAGCGACCGTCGCCAGGGTGACGAGATTCTTCAGGCTGCTGCGCTGACCGCAGCGCCGTGCCTTCACCGGCTTGCCGGGCATGGTGTCCTCCAGGGCTCGCACTGGCCTTTTCCTCATCCTCGCCCTGCCGCCGCTGTGCGCGCCCGCTGGGCGCGCCGGTGGGCGCACGGAGCACGATGCGGCGTCCGACCCGCTGGAACCTTCACAAGCACCTTCACAAGCACCGGCACCGTCATAAGCACCGGCACCGTCACAAGCACCGGCACCGTCACAACCAGCGGCGTCTGGGAAGAGACCGGCCGGACCAGGGGTTGCGATGACTACATCCACGTGAACGACCAGAACACCACTCACGGGAACGAGGTCAGACATGAAGGTCACCGTCATCGGAGGCACCGGGTACGCCGGCGCCGCCATCGTCGCCGAGGCCGCCCGCCGGGGGCACGACGTCACGGTGCTGAGCAGGTCGGCGCCCGCCGAGCCTGCTGCCGGAGTGACGTACGTGCAGGGCGACGCGCTCGCCGAGGGCGCGTCCGGGAGGCCGATACGTGAGGCAGCCGCCGACGCGGTCACGGGAGCCGACGTCGTCGTCGGTGCGCTGTCGCCGCGCGGCGACATGGCCGGCCGGCTCGCTGCGGCGTACGGGCACGTCATCGAGCTTGCGCGGGCCTCCGGGGCGCGATTCCTCGTCGTCGGCGGGTGGAGCTCGCTGCGGTTGACGGAGGGTGGCCCGAGGGTCGCGGAGACCGACCGGGTGCCCGCCGAGTACGTGGCCGAGGCGCGCGAGGTCGCGGCCCTCCTGCCGGTGCTGCACGGCACGGACGACGCGTTCGACTGGGTCTTCGTGAGCCCTGCGGCGACGTTCGGTGGCCACAACCCCGGCGAGGCGCGGGGCACTACCGCGTGGGCGGCGAGGTCGCCCTGGCTGACGCCGACGGCGGCTCGCACATCTCGGGCGCCGACTTCGCGCTCGCGGTGGTGGACGAGATCGAGCAGGCGCGGCACCACCGCGAGCAGATCGGGGTCGCGTACTGACGCACGGGTGCAGCCGGTGCCGGCCGCTTGCCCGTGCGCCCCGCGGGCCGGGCGAGCGGCCGGTCAGGACCCGAGCAGGCCCAGGATCTCCTCGGTCGTCCCCGTCTCGGCCAGCCGGGGAAGATGCGCGTGACGGCGTGCTCGTGGTCGATCGCGGTCCGGTCCGTGACGGCGTCGGTCGCGATCGTGACGTGATAGCCGTGCTCGTGAGCCTGCCGGGCGGTCGACTCGACGCCGATCGACGTCGCGATGCCGGTGATGACCACCTGGGTGATGCCGCGGCGCCGGAGCTGCACGTCGAGGTCGGTGCCGTAGAAGGCGCCCCAGTTGCGCTTGGTGACGACGATGTCTCCGTCCTTGCCGGTGGGGCCGCCGAGCGCGTCGACGATGACGTCCCAGCCCGCGGTGCGGGCGGGCTGGGGTGCGCCGGCCGCGGTGGCGTCGCTGCGGCCGTGGACGGCGTCGGCGCCGTCGGCCCGCGCGGTCACGTGCACGAGCACCACGGGCAGGCCGTGCGCGCGGAACGCGTCGGCGAGCTGCGCCGAGCGTGCGACGACGTCGCTGGCCGCGAAGGGCTCGGTCGGCGATCCGACGATGCCGGCCTGTAGGTCGACGACGACGAGCGCCGTTCGGGGGTCCAGGGTCGTGACGGGCACGGTAGCTCTCCTCTGTCTTGCGACGGTGTTTCCGCCGGTCTTTCCGACGTGCTTTTCCGGTGTGCTTCTTCCGGTGTGCTTCTTCCGGTGTGCTTCTTCCGACGTGTCGAATCCTGGCCAGCGCACCTACCGGCTGAGACTCGACACGCCCGCTGACGTGCTGCGCTGTCAGGAGGTGATCACCGCGCGTGCGGGCCAGGAACCGCCGACGGGGCCGGTGGGCGGCCGATCCGGGGGCGGAGCGCGATCTCCGCGACGACGGTGGCCAGCAGCAGCGCCGCGCACGCCGCCGCGAAGAGCGCGAGCGCGTGCAGGCCGGGTGTGTCGGCGGCCGTCCGGAACGCCGCCGCGGTCGCCGCCGACGAGGTGAGCGCGCCCAGGTACATGAACGTGCGGAAGAGCCCCGAGGCGGCACCGATCTGCTCGGGCGTGGCCTGGTCGTACAGCGCGTTCTGGTTGGCGAGGCCGTTGAGGGCCTGCGGCAGCCCGAACGCCGCCATGATCACCAGCAGCACGACGACGGGCGTGCCGCTGTGGACCGCGAGCAGCGCGACGCAGGCCGCGACCTGCAGCGCCGACCCCAGCAGCAGGCGTCCCAGGACGCCGCGCTGCCTGCGGGTGACGACGGTGCCGACCATCGCGGTGGCGAACATGGGCAGCAGTACCAGCCCCGTCTGTGACGGCGTGAGCCCGCGCCCGTGTTCGAGCCAGAGCGGCAGTCCGTACACCACGCTGTACATGACGACGCCGGTCAGCAGCTGCCGCGCATACGTGACCAGCAGCGGCCGGTTCTGGCCGAGCACGCGCACGTCGAGGAACGGATCGTGCGCGCGAAGCTCGCGCAGCGTGAAGCCGACCCCGGCCGCCACCGTCGCCCCGAGCAGCCACAGCCGCCCGGTCGCGGGTGCCATGAGGAAGAGCATGAGCGAGACGAGCGCCGCCGAGAACAGCCCGATGCCCGCAAGGTCGATGCGGCGCCGCTCGCGGGGGGTGCCGGGCACCGGCCGGGGCTCGCGCGGCAGGGAGACCAGCCCGAGCACGAGGCACGCGACGGCGAACGGCAGGTTGACGGTGAACACCGCACGCCACCCGGCGCCGCTGACGAGGAACCCGCCGAGCGTCGGCCCGACGACGGCGATCACCTGGTTGGCGAACGACAGCGCCGCCAGCAGGGAGGCGGGCGACGAACGGCCGGTGCGTGCCGACTCGCGCTTGATGAGCGCCATCGACGCGGGGTAGCCGGCGCAGGTGCCGAGACCGATCAGCACCCGCGCCGCGACGAGGACGCCCAGGTGCGGGGCGACCGCGCCGAGCAGTCCTCCCAGCCCCACCAGGACGGCGCCGACGAGGTACAGCCGCCGTGGCCCGTAGGTGTCCACGAGCCGGCCCGTGACCGGTTGCCCGACGGCGCACGCGAGGTAGAGCGCGCTGACGAGCCATGCCGTGTCGGACGGGGGCGCGCCGAACGCGACCCCGATCGGGATGAGTGCGACCGCCAGCAGCGACGTGTTGAGCGGGTTGAGCACCGAGCCCAGCACCATGGGCACCACGAGCCGCCGGGGGAAGGGCTCGACGGGCTGGGGTGCGGTGCGCGGCGGGGTGACGGTCACGTCGGCCGCCTGCGTGGTCGTCATGCCGCGGCTCATGCCGTGATCCGTTCGACCAGTGCCACGGCGTGGGCGAGGGTGCGCAGCTCGGCGGCGTCGAGTCGTGTGCGCAGCGCGTCGGTGAGCCACTCCGCGCGGGCGGCGACGTCGCCGTCGAACGCCTCGCGGCCTGCGGGAGTCAGGCGAAGGAGTTGGCGGCGGCCGTCGTCGGGGTCGGCCTCGCGAGCGACGAGCCCGCGGTCCTCGAGTGCACCGACGGTGGCCGCCATGGACTGCGGTCGCACGTTCTCGAGTGCTGCGAGGGCGCTCGCAGAGGCCGCTTCACCCTTGCCGAGGCGGGTGACGACGGCGGCCTGAGACGGGCTCAGGGCGTCGGTCAGCGCGACGGCTCGCAGTCGACGGCGAAGCCGCGCGAAGGCGACACGAAGGTCGCGCGCGACGACGGCGGCGTCGAGAGGCGTGGGCGGATGCGGCTCCGTGGCGTCGGGGACTGGCTCCGCACCACGGAGGATAGTTGTGTCAGGCATCAAGATGAACAGTAGAACTGTTCAGCCTGCCTGTCGAGTCCCGGGGGCCTCGCGCGAGCCTCAGCGCGGCGAGGCGTGCTCCGGTGATGCGATGCCTGTGGATGCGATGCCCGGTGACGCGATGCCCGGTGAAGCGATGCCCGGCCGGTCGATCACGCGCGACATCACCACGGAGGTGCGCGTCCGCTCGACCCGGCCGCTCGACCGGATCCGCTCGACCGATCCCTCGATGCCCGCCATCGACGCGGCCATGACGTGCACGATCGCGTCGGCGTCGCCCGTGACCGTCGCGACCTCGACGATCTCGGGGATGCCGCCCAGATCGCGCTGCAGCTCGGCGGGCGAGACGTTGCCTCGGCAGAAGATCTCGACGTACGCCTCGATCGCCCAGCCCAGCGCATGCGGGTCGACGACGGCGGTGAACCCCGAGATCTCGCCGCGCGACCGCATGAGGTCGACCCGGCGTTTGACGGCGGGTGCCGACAGCCCGATGGCGGACCCGATCTCCTGGAACGTCGCACGGCCGTCGCGCAGCAGGTGACCGATGATCTGGCGGTTGAGATCGTCCACGGGGCAAGGATACGAGCGGATCATTCAACGCAGGGCCCGATCACGCAAGAAAGAACCATGGATCGCGCAACGAACAGAGGTTCGTTGCGCAAGATGCGGCCCGTACATTCGAACCATGACCGCCACCACTGCGCGCGCCACCACTGCGGGCGCCACCGCTGGCAGCGTGGTCGGCCCCCTGGCCGACACTGCGCCCGGCCGCGAGCGCCGGCGCGGTGCAGAGCGGGTCGCGTCGCCGCGCACGTTCCTCATGTGCAGGCCCGAGTACTTCGATGTCGTCTACCAGATCAACCCATGGATGGACGTCTCGGTCCCCGTCGACACGACCCGTGCCGTCGCGCAGTGGGAGCGCCTGCGTGAGACGTACCTGGAGCACGGGCACACGGTGCACCTCATCGAGCCCGAGCCCGGACTGCCGGACATGGTCTACGCGGCCAACGGCGGCGTCGTCGTGAACGGCGTCGCGCTCGCACCCCGGTTCCTGCATCGCGAACGGCGGGCCGAGGGGCCCGCGTACGGGCGGTGGTTCGCGGCGGCCGCGCGTGCCGGCCTGCTGGGGCCCGGCGGCGTCTGTCTCGGGCAGGCCGCGGAGGTCAACGAGGGCGAGGGCGACCTCCTGCTCGCCGGGCGCTACCTGCTCGCAGGCACGGGCTTTCGCACCTCGCGCGCGGCGCACCGTGAGCTTGACGCGCGGCTCGGCCTCGCCCGTGACGGCATCCGAGTGGTCTCGCTCGACCTCGTCGACCCGCGCTACTACCACCTCGACACGGCGCTCGCCGTGCTCGACGTCCCCGCCGCTGTTCCTGCTGGCGGTGTCGTCCCCGCCGACCTCCTTGTCCCTGCCGGCGGCGCTGTGCCCGGCGGCGCTGTGCCCGGCGGCGCTATGCCCGACGGCGCTGTGCCCGGCGGCGCTGTGCCCGGCGGTGGCGACGGCGCCGCGCCCGGCGGTGCTGTGCCCGGCGGTGCTGTGCCCGGCGGTGGCGACGGCGCCGCGCCCGGCGGTGCTGTGCCCGGCGGTGCTGTGCCCGGCGGTGGCGACGGCGCCGCGCCCGGACCGCTGGTCGCCTACCTGCCTGAGGCGTTCTCGCCGGAGTCACGTGAGATGTTGCGCGACCTGTTCCCCGACGCGATCGTCGCCGACCCCGGCGATGCGGCCGTGCTCGGCCTCAACGCCGTGTCCGACGGACTGCACGTCTACCTCGACGCCCGTGCGACCGGCATGCACGCCCGGCTGCGCGAGCGCGGATTCGAGCCGGTCGGCATCGAGATCGACGAGCTCGCCAAGGGCGGCGGAGGCGTCAAGTGCTGCACTCTGGTGATCCGCCCGTCTGACGGCAGGCCCGGCCCGACCCGGTCCGCGTCGACCCAGTTCGCGCTGACCCAGCCCGCGCCGAGCGCGCCTGTCCCGAGAACGTCCGACCCTGCCCTGCCCGACCATCCGTGAGGACGGTGCCCGATGACCCGCGTCCCCTACCTCGACGTCCCCGCGACCGCCCGCTGGATCGCGCGACGTGGCCCGGAACGGGTCATCGCCGACCTCACCGACGCCCTCGAGCGTGACTTCCGCCGCTGGCCCGAGCTGGAGACGCGCCCGCGCCTGGCCTCGCACTCGCGCGACGGGGTCATCGAGCTCATGCCGGCCGCGGACGCCACGACCTTCGGGTTCAAGCTCGTCAACGGACATCCCCTCAACCCGTCGCGCGGCTACCAGACGGTCACGGCGATGGGCGTCCTGGCCGACGTCCACAACGGCTACCCGTCGTTCGTCGCGGAGATGACCCTCATGACCGCGCTGCGGACCGCCGCGACGTCGGCGCTCGCTGCCCGGTACCTCGCGCCGCGCGGCTCACGCACGCTTGCCCTCGTCGGCTGCGGCGCGCAGGCGGAGTTCCAGGCGCTGGGCATGCGCGCCGAGCTCGGCGTCACCACGCTGCGCGTGTTCGACGTCGACACCGCGGCCAGCGCGAAGCTCGCCCGCAACGCGGCCGCCCTGGGCTTCGAGGTCACGGTGTGCGGGGACGCCGGCGCTGCGGCGCGCGGTGCCGACGTCGTCACGACGTGCACCGCCGACAAGCGCAACGCCGTCGTGCTGCGCGACGCCGACGTCGTCGCGGGCCAGCACGTCAACGCCATCGGCGGCGACTGCCCGGGCAAGACGGAGCTCGAGGCGGCCACCGTGGCGCGTGCGCGTGTGTTCGTGGAGCACGAGCCGCAGACGCGCGTCGAGGGCGAGATCCAGGCGCTGCCCGCGGACTTCCCGGTGACCGAGCTGTGGCGGGTCGTGCGCGGCGAGGCACCGGGCCGTCGTGGTGCGGACGAGCTGACGATCTTCGACTCGGTCGGGTTCGGCGTCGAGGACCTCACGATGCTGCGGTTCGTGCGCGACGAGCTGGTGGGGGACGGCGTCGCGCCCGACGACCTGGTCCAGTGGCTCGACATCATCGCCGAGCCGGCCGACCCCAAGGACCTGTTCTCCCTCGTGTCTTCGCGTGTCGCGGCGGAGAGCAACCGGGTGGTCGCCCCGCTCTGAGGGGATGGTGGACCGGCGCCGACACCGGATGGCATCATGGACGGCCCAGGGCGCCCGATGGCGGGGGCCATGGTGATGCATGGTGGTGCGTGGCGGTGCGCGTGGTGCGCGTGGTGCCAGCGGGCGGATCGTCCGTCGTCGGACGACGTGGGAAGACGACCGCTGAGCCGGGGCGCTGCGGGGCCGTGGGGAGGGCCGCGCACGTCGGGCGGAGCACGCCGGGCCGAGGGGACGCGCTTCGCGTGGGCTGGGCTTCGCGTGGGACGTGTTCCGCGTGGGCTGGGCTTCGCATTGGTGGGGACTGCGCAGGCTGGAGTGGGGGCCGAGGCCGATCCGGCCGAGCCGGCGGCGAGCGCTGCCCGCGCGAGGCATGCGTGAGGCATGCGGTGCGTGGCGTCCAGCCGGCCGGATGCTGAGCGCCGGGCTGGCCGAGCCAGAAGCCGAACCAGAACCAGAGCCGAACCAGAACCAGAACAGCCAGAACCAGAACTGACGGAACCAGCAGAACCAGGCGAGCAGCAGATCAGGCCGACGAAGGTGAGGGCATCGTGACGATCAGTCGCGACGGCGCGTACACGATCGGGGAAGCACTTGCGGCGATGCGTGCCCTCGCGCACGGCAGGGCGCCGGGAGAGGACGGCACCGCGGACCCGGATGTGGTGCGGGCCGCGCTCGCCGGGCTCGGGCACGACGATCAGCTCGTGCTCTGGCTGCGACACGTCGAGGTGGCCGACGACAGCACGATCGCCGACAGCCTCGGAGTCGCGCCTGATGAGGCTCAGCGGCGGCTTCGCGGGGCGGAACGTGCGCTGAGGTCGAGCTTCGCGGACGTGCACGCTCGCGCGGCCGCGCACGCGTCAGGGGCTTGCGCGGCCACGCGGGCTTCGCTCGCCGAGTACGTGCGTCACCGGGTGCCGTCAGGGCGGAGACGCGTGCTCGAGGAGCACCTCTTCGGGTGCCAGGAGTGCATGCGTGCCTTCGTGGACGTGCGGCAGTCCGGCTGGGCGGTGCGTGACGCGGCCGCCGCGCTGCTCGCCGGTGGTGCCGGCCTCACCGCGGCGGGCCCGATCGTCGCCGGGCCGGCGGGGCGGCGTCGGCGGGCGGACCGTCCGCGCTGCTCGCTGCGGGCGGTGCGGGGGTGCGGGCGGTGCGGGAGACATGCCGAGGCGGCAGGACCTGCGGCACGACCGACGGTCTGACCTACGGCAGGACCGACGGCCCGACCGGCGTCACGACCGGCGTCACGACCGGCGGCACGACCGGCACCGTGACGTGCTGCGCGAGGCGTCGCGGGGCGGGGCGCGCACGACGTTCCACGGTGTGCCGACGGCCGGGCTCGTGGCCGGAGGAGCGGCGGTCGGGGCCGTGGCCGCCGGTGCGGTGGCGCTTGCGCTGGCCCTTGGCGGTGACCGTGCGACCTCTCCGCTGGTCGCCGGTCCGGGCGCGGCTCCGGCCGCGGAGCAGGCCACGGGACGGACGGCGGAACCCGCCGTGGGACTGTCTGGGGGAAACGGTGCGGGCGCCGAGGGCGCGGAAGATGCGCCGTCCGGACCGGCGGGACAGGCACCGAGCGACGCTCCGGGCGCTCCCGCGCCGTCACCTCGCGGTGCCGGTGACAGGACGACGTCGGATGGCCAGGGCGCGGAGCCTGGCGACCACCTCGCCGAGGGAGCGACCACCGCTCCAGACGGCTTCTCGGCGGCGGCACCGCCGCCGGGCGGTTCTGGGCCGAGCTCGGGACCGAGCAACCCCGCGAGCCGGCCCCCGACGCCGGGAACAGGGGCCGAAGCAGGGGCCGGAGCAGGGACCGGGACGGCGCCGGGAGACGACGACGGCACGACGGGCACAGCGCCGTCGCAGGAGCCGTCGCAGGAGCCGTCGGGGGGCCCGTCCGGGCCTCCGCCGTCGACGGGACCGGACGGCGAGGACGGCCCCGACGGGTCGGGGTCCTCCGCGCCCGAGCGGGTGACGTCGCTGACCGTCGTGCTGCCACCCGCGGCCTGCGGTTCGCCCGGGACCGGCGCTGGCGCGTTCTACACGGTGACGGTGTCCGAGGCCGGCGTGGGTCGCCCGCGCACGCTCACGCAGGTCGACGCGGACGTCGACTCCGAGTCGCTGCTGACCTTCGGCGCTCACGGGGGAGTGCGTTCCCTGCGCCGCCGTGGGCACCCGGTCTGGCGCCGGGCGCATGGCTGCTGAGGAATGCGGCGTGCGTGGAGCAGGTGCTCACCCTCCACCTGCGGACGCCCCTCTCGGCGGGCACGACCGTCGCGCTCGCACAGTGGCGGCCGGCCGACGCCGCGGACCCAGGAGTGGCTCCTGACGAGGGCTTCGACCCGGGTGCGGGACCAGGCGTCGGCGCGGGACTGGCCGCTGGACTGGCCGCAGGCTAGCTAGGCCGTGGTCGGGGCGCGCCCTCGGCGTCCACCCGGCGTCCGCTCGGCGTCCGCTCGGCGTCTCCTCGACGTCGATGCGCCAGGGCGCCGCTCGCCGGGACGGCCGGGACTCGACGGACGTGCGGCCGGGCTCTCCCGGGGCGCCGATCCCGCACCGTTACGGGCGCTCCAGCAGCGTGAGCACCTCGTAGTGCCGGGTCTGCGGGAACATGTCGAGCAGCCGGGCGCGCTTCGGACGCAGCGAGGGCATGTGTGCCAGGTCGCGTGCCAGCGTCACCGCGTTGCAGCTCGAATAGAGCACCCACCGCGCCGACGACGTCTCGAGCCATCCTGCGAGCTCGGGGCCGATGCCGCGCCGCGGCGGGTTGACGATGACGAGGTCGGGAACCTCCGCGGGATCGGCGGCGAGCGCGAACGCCGTCGCGTCGCCTGCTGCGAACCGGACGCTCGCCATGGCTGCCGTTCCCGCGTCCGACGCCGCCGCGATCTCGCCGCGGGTCGACTCGGCGCTCGCTACGGCCTCCGCCGACAGCTCGATCCCGGTGACGGCCCGCCCGGGTGCCGCGCACGTCAGGGCGAACCCGCCGACGCCGCAGTACAGGTCCCACAGGCTGGTCGGCCCGATGTCGTCGACCCACTCCCGTGCTTGCCGGTACAGCGCCCCGGCCACCGTCGTGTTCGTCTGGAAGAACGACTGCGGGCGCAGGTGCAACGTGAGCTCGTGAGCGTCCCGGCTGGTCACGCCGGGGCGCTCGTCTCCTGACGGACCGCGGGCCTGGCGCCGACGGGCTGGCCGACGTCGTGGCCGGCGGGCGGTGTGATGGGCAGCGTGACGGCCGGCGTGATGGGCAGCGTGATGGGCAGCGTGATGGGCAGAGTGCCTCGTTCGGTCAGGACGATCTCGTCGGGTCCCTCCAGCACCGCCTTGTGCTCGGGCTGGAGGTTGACGCTCAGCACCGCGAGCCGCGGCAGGGCGGCCTGGAGCCACGGCAGGTGCTTGCGCAGGCGCGCGACGGGCTCTTGCGAGCGCAGCACCAGGCGCACCATCAGCTCGCCGGCGGGCGACACGGTGACGAGGAGGTGCTTGAGCTCGCCGCGCCGGGCGGCGTCGCGCGGGGTGACGCGGGTGCGTGACGGCGTCAGGTCGTAGGGCTGGAGCCGCGCGCGGGTGACGAGCTCGGCGAGGGGGCCGAACGCCGCCTGGAGCGCGGGTGGGTAGAGGGGGCAGTCGGTGAGGTCGACGCCCCTGGGCTCTTCCGAGGGCAGCGCACCGAGGATCCCGATCACGGGCGCCTCGATGCTGCCGGTGACCACCATCTTGGCCTTGTTGCGGAACCCGTGCTCGGTGCTGGTCACGGGTGGCAGCCAGGCCAGGTCGCGGGCGCCGGGCAGCGGTGTGAGCAGGTCTCGCACGTGCCGCTCCTTGTCAGCGACCTGCGTCGGGTAGGCCACCTCGAGCAGCGTGCACGAGCGGCAGCGTCCGGCGTCGTAGTGGTGGCACTGCACCCGGCCATTGTCGCCGATCGCAGGGACGGCGGGTCGAACCCTCGCGGGCCTTCAGCGCGCGGGCTGCTCCGGCAGCGATGCGATGGCCTCGATCTCCACGAGCGCGCCCGGCACCGCGAGCCCTGCGACCAGCATCGCCGTCACGGCGGTCCGGCGGGCTCCCCACGCCTCGACCGACGCCGCGTATGCCTCTCGCGGGTCGACGGTCTGGTCGAGGTAGATGGTGAGCTTGGCGACGTCGTCGGGCGTGGTGCCGGCGGCCTCGAGCACCGCCTGGACGTTGGCGATCGCCTGCGTGACCTGGGCGACCACGCCCGATGCCATGACGCCGTCGGCGTCGACGCCGTTCTGGCCGCCGACGTAGAGCGTGCGGCCCGCGGGCGCGATGGTGCCCTGGGAGAACACCGGGCTCTGGTACAGCGAGGCGGGGTTGACGCGCTCGATCATGACGGAACCTCCCGACGGGGTGGGGCGTTGGGTGCCGGATGCCCTGACCGTATGCCCCCGGGCGCGTCGCGCCGCGCGGGTGAAGTGCGGGTGACGCGTGGGTGAGGAACCACACGCGGAACCACACGCGGAAGAAGGTGCGGAGCCGGGTGAGGAACCGGGTGAGAACCAGGGTGAGAAACAGGGTGACGCGACGGGCCTGACGCCCTGGGGGATCAGCCCGCAGGGAACCGCTCGGCGATCGCGCGCAGGCGTGCGACGTACGTCGCACGCTCCTCGACGGGCGTCCACAGGTTGCTGTGCGTCCGGCCCACGCCCGCGGCGCCGTCGATGCCTTCGCGCACGATGTCGGCGTGGCCCGCGTGCCGGTGCAGCTCGGCGAGCAGGTGGACGAGGACGAGGTGGAGGTCGACGTCGGCGCGTTCGTCGGGCCACCACGGCACGCGGCCGGGGGAGTCGAGGTCGAGCGCGTCGATCGTGGCGTCGCCGTGGGCCCAGGCGCGGCGGTAGAGGTCGACGAGCGCGGTGGCGGACTCGTCGGGTGTCGCGTAGAGGTCTTCCTCGGCGACGTCAGCGACGGTGGGGTCGATCCACGAGCGAAGCCACGGGATCTCGGCGAGGTCGGGCCACGGGCGGTCGAACGTGTACCCGAGGTAGCCGACCTCGACGGCGATGCAGTGCTTGACGAGCCCGAGCAGGTTGGTGCCCGTCGCGGTGCGGGGCAGGCGCAGGTCGCGTTCGGAGAGGCCCTCGGTCTTCCACACGATCGCGTCGCGTGCTCGCTGCAGGTAGTCGCGCAGGGCGTCCTTCGGATGGTGGCGAGGTGTCATTTCCCCAGTCTGGTGTCATCGCCGCTGCGTGACGCGTCGGCGGGGCCGCACGGCCCCGCCGCGTCGGCGCTGGGCCAGTGCAGGCAGCGCGACCGCGACGAGCGTCAGCCCGGCTCCCGCGTAGGTGGAGAGCCCGGGGGGCCGCGCCCCGGGTGTGACGGCGTCGATCGCGACCGCGCCGACGATCTGCCCGGCGATCATGCCCAGGCTCAGCAGGAGCACGCCGATGCGGTGGACGACGGCGGCCGAGATCCCGATGAACCCGATGCCGACGACGCCGCCGGCGTACAGCCACGGCTCCGCCGGGAAGCGGCCCGACGGCACGCCCGAGACGATGAGGGACACCGCGAGGGCGACGACCAGCACGGTGGTCCCGACGAGGAAGTTGAGGAACGTCGCGGTGGCGACGCCCGGGCCGAACCCGCCGGGGGCGTCGCTCGCGACGGCGCGCACGCGGCCGTTGACCGCCTGCTGCCACGCCGATCCCGCGCCCGCGAGCACGGGCAGCGCGGCGAGCGCGAGCGTGGACGCCGACCCGAGCCGGTCTCCGACGGACACGAGCACCGCGACGACGGTGAGCGCCGGCCCCAGCGCTCGTCCCACGGTGATGGGCCGCACCCCGCCCGGGGCGAGGCCGAGCCGGTCGACGACGAGCGAGCTCACGGACTGCCCGGCGACGATCGCGACGATGAACACGGCGACCCCGAGCCGGCCCACGGTCAGGCCCTGCGTGGCGACGAAGAACCCGCCCGCCGCCCCGCCGACGCACTCCCACCAGCGCAGGCGCGGTGTCGCGGCGTGGGGAGCGTCGTCGTGCGTGCGCCCCGAGGCTCGCAGCGCCGACGCGACGCGCCGCAGCGCCGCGCGCGAGCGCGGCCACAGCGCGAGTGCGAGCGCGAGCACCACCAGCCCGGACCCGAAGGACACGACGGCGGCGGCGAACCCGGAGCCGAGATGCTCGGCGAGCGTGCCGTTGAGCCGGCTCTGCACGGCCACGCCGACGCCCCCGAGCACGGCGAGCGCGACGCCGAGCAGCGACTCGCGCCCGCCAGGTCGCTCGGTGCCGGGGCGGGGGGTCATGCCCGGAGTCTAGAAGGGTGCAAACGATCAGACATTGTGACCAAATCGTAATTTTTACTGGCAGCGTCGCTCTGACCTGCGTCGATGCTGCCTCGATGCCGTGGAACTGCGTGCGCGTGCGTCATCGGGAGGATCCGGGAATGCCAGCCGTGGCGCGGAGCACCAGTCCGCCCGGACTACGTTTCTCGGGCCGATGGGGGCGCGTTGTTAACAGACGGTTAAGCGGCCCGCAAGGCCGCAGCGCAAACTGCTCAGAGGGTGGACATGTGCTCGTGTGATCAGGGCCGCGACAGCGGGGACTACCGGGAAGGCCGGAGGCCTTGATGGCGCGCTTCCTCCTGCGCCGGGTCGTGAACTACATCGTCATGCTGTTCCTGGCGACGTCGTTCACCTACTTCTTGGCATCGTTCTTCATGGACCCGCGCTCCAACTACCTGGCGCGCAACCCCCGGCCACCGGAGGCGTCGATCAACGCCTCGCTGACGGCGGCCAACATCAACGACCAGACGCCCATCTTCGAGCGGTACTGGAACTGGCTCACCAACATCGTCCTGCACTGGAACTGGGGCCTGAGCCCCTCGCAGGAGCCGGTGGCCGGCGCGATCAGCTCCCGCATCGGCGCCTCGGTCCAGCTCGTCACCCTGGCCACGGTGCTCGGCATCGTCATCGGCGTCAGCGTCGGCGTGTACACGGCGATCCGGCAGTACAAGTGGCAGGACCGTGTGCTGGGCGGCGTCTCGACGTTCTTCCTGGTGGTCCCGACGGCGGTGCTCGCGCTGTTCGTCGTCATCGGCGCGATCTACCTCAACCAGGCGCTCGGCTTCCGGTTGTTCTACGTCACCGGGCTGCATAGTTATGACGGCCACAACTGGTTGCTCAAGCTCAGCGACCTGGGGCAGCACCTCATCCTGCCCACCATCGTGCTCACGGTGATCACCGGCGTCACGTACCACCTGACCCAGCGCACCTACCTGCTCGACACGATGAACGCCGACTACGTGCGCACGGCCCGCGCCAAGGGCCTGCCGCTCAACGTCGCGATCCGCAAGCACGCGCTGCGCACCTCGCTCATCCCGACGACGGTCAACGTCGCCTTCTCGATCGCGGGCGTCTTCACGGGCGCGGTCATCACCGAGTCGGTGTTCGCGATCAACGGGCTGGGCCGGTACTTCATCACCTCGATCATCCAGAACGACATCAACGCGTCGGTCGCCATCGCCGCGTTCGGTGGCGCGTGCACGCTCGTCGGCGCGCTGGCCGCCGACGTCGCCGTGTCGTGGCTCGACCCCCGCGTCCGGATCAGCTGAGGAGGACGGCCATGGCGAACACCGAGCTCACCGTCACGGCGGCCACCGCGGCCGAGGTCGTCGCGGACGAGCAGGGCGGCGACCAGCCGGGACTGCGGCGCACCGGGCGGGCCACCCTCATCGTGCGGCGGTTCGCGCGACGCAGGTCCGCGGTGGCGGGCCTCGTCCTGCTGGGCCTGCTGGTCCTCTTCGCGATCTTCGGTCCCATGATCGGGCAGTGGGCCTACGACGAGCCCGACTTCCTCGCGCTCGCCCAGGCGCCCAGCGCCGAGCACTGGTTCGGCACGACGACGGGCGGCTCCGACGTCTTCGCGCTCGTCGCGCGCGGCCTGGGCAGGTCGCTGCTCATCGGCATCCTGTCGTCCCTGGCGATCACGCTCGTGGCGGCGGTCATCGGCACGACCGTCGCGTTCTTCGAGGGCGTCGTCGAGCGCATCGGCATGTGGATCCTCGACATGCTGCTCGTCATCCCGTCGTTCCTGCTCATCGCGATGATCACGCGGTCGGCGTCCGGCAAGGGCGGATGGCTGGTGCTGACCCTGGCGCTCACCGCGTTCGGCTGGGTCGGCTACGCCCGTGTGCTGCGCACCCTCACGCTGTCGCTGCGTGAGCTCGACTACGTGCATGCCGCCCGCTACATGGGCGTGCGCTCGTTCACGATCATCAGGCGGCACCTCATCCCCAACCTGGGGTCGGTGCTCATCATCCAGACGGTGCTCGGCGTCGTCGGCGCGGTGAACTCCGAGACGGCGCTGTCGTTCCTCGGCCTGGGCGTCAAGGCGCCCGACACCTCGCTGGGCACGATCCTGCAGGCCGGGCAGTCCGTGGTGCTCACCTCGCCGTGGGTGCTGCTGGCGCCGTCGATCTTCCTGGTCGCCCTGACCTTCTCGATGCAGCTCATCGGTGACGGCCTGCGCGACGCCATCGACCCCTACTCGCGCTCGGGAGGCAAGGCGTGATCACGACCGCGACCCAGGACGTGCACGACCCGCTCGGCGTCGCACGCGAGCCCGTGCTGTCGGTGCGGGACCTGCACGTCAGCTTCGCCTCCGAGGCCGGCACGGTGCGTGCGGTGCGTGGCGTCAGCTTCGACCTGCTGCCGGGGCGCACGCTCGGCATCGTGGGCGAGTCGGGCTCCGGCAAGTCCGTGACGTCCCTGGCCGTGATGGGCCTGCTCGACCGCAACGCGCGCGTCGAGGGCTCGATCCGGCTCAAGGGCCGCGAGCTGCTCGGGCTCAGCGAGCTCGAGCTGTCGAAGTACCGCGGCGACGACCTCGCGATGATCTTCCAGGACCCGCTCTCGGCCCTGACCCCGGTGTTCTCGATCGGCGACCAGCTCGCCGAGGCGCTCGACCTGCACCAGGACCTCACGCGCAGGCAGGTGCGCGAGCGCTCGATCGAGCTGCTCGACCTGGTCGGCATCCCCAACCCGGCCGAGCGCCTCAAGTCGTTCCCGCACCAGTTCTCGGGCGGCATGCGCCAGCGCGTCATGATCGCGATCGCCATCGCCAACAACCCCGACGTCATCATCGCGGACGAGCCGACGACGGCCCTCGACGTCACCATCCAGGCCCAGGTGCTCGACGTCCTCAAGACGGCGCAGCGCGAGACGGGTGCCGCGGTCGTCATGATCACGCACGACCTCGGCGTGGTGGCCGGCGTCGCCGACGACGTCCTGGTGATGTACGCGGGCAGGCCCGTCGAGAAGGCACCGGTCGACGAGCTCTACGCGCGCCCCGCGATGCCGTACACCATGGGCCTGCTGGGAGCGGTCCCGCGCCCCGACCGCGGCGAGAACCGCCGCCTCGTGCCCATCCAGGGCACCCCGCCGTCCCTCGTCGACCTGCCCGTGGGGTGCCCGTTCGCGCCCCGCTGCCCGCTCGCCGAGGACCGCTGCCGCACCGCCGAGCCGCCGCTCGCGCCCGTCACCGGCCGCGACGACCAGCTCGCGGCGTGCGTCCGCGCCGACGAGATCGCCGAGCGGGACCTGACGTTCGAGGACGTCTACCACGTGGACGAAGCCGCCGAGTCGGTGCTCGCCGGCGTGCCGCGCGAGGAGCGCGCCCCGGTGCTGCAGGTCAGCGGCCTGCAAAAGCACTTCCCGCTCACGAAGGGCGGGCTCATGCGCCGCCGCGTCGGCACGGTCAAGGCCGTCGACGGCGTCACGTTCGACGTGCGCGAGGGCGAGACGCTCGCACTGGTCGGCGAGTCCGGGTCGGGCAAGACGACGACGCTGCTGGAGATCATGAAGCTCCAGGCGCCGCAGGGCGGCACCATCGCCGTCCTCGGCAAGAACCTCGACGGCCTGCCCCGCGCCGAGCGGGCAGCGCTGCGCCGCGAGCTGCAGATCGTGTTCCAGGACCCGATGAGCTCGCTCGACCCGCGCCTGCCCGTCTACGACGTGCTCGCCGAGCCGCTGACGGTGCACGGCTGGTCCAAGACGCGCATCAACGAGCGCATCGGCGAGCTGATGAGGCTTGTGGGCCTCAACCCCGACCACGTCGACAGGTTCCCGTCGCAGTTCTCCGGGGGTCAGCGTCAGCGCATCGCCATCGCGCGGGCGCTCGCCGTCAGCCCGCGCCTCGTCGTGCTCGACGAGCCCGTCTCGGCGCTCGACGTCTCGATCCAGGCCGGCGTCATCAACCTGCTCGAAGACCTCCAGGCGCAGCTCGGCGTCGCCTTCCTCTTCGTCGCCCACGACCTGTCGGTGATCCGGCACATCTCCGCGCGCGTCGCGGTCATGTACCTGGGCCAGGTCGTGGAGCAGGGCGACACGGAGACGGTCTTCACCGCCCCGCGTCACCCGTACACCCAGGCCCTCCTGTCGGCGGTACCACTGCCCGACCCGCAGCTCGAGCGCAGCAGAACGCGCATCGTGCTCGCGGGCGACCAGCCCAGCCCCGCGCAGGAGATCACGGGATGCCGGTTCGCCGGTCGCTGCCCGGTGCGGGCGATCCTGCCCGCCGCGGACCAGCGCCGGTGCGACACCGAGCTTCCTGAGCTGACAGGCGCGGACCACGCCGCCGCCTGTCACTTCCCGCTGTCCTCACCCGGACCGGAACCCAAGGAGAACTGAATGAAGAGCATGCGGAAGACGTCGGCTCGCGCAGCCGTCGTCGTCACCGCCCTGGCGCTCGCGCTCTCGGCGTGCAGCTCCGGTGGCAACAACGCCGACTCGGGCGAGCACGACGCGACGGCGAAGCAGCCCGCCGCCGGCTTCGACGCCAAGACGATGGGCTCGAACTACCCGATGCCTGAGGCCGGAGTCGCCTACGACAACACCCAGGACCGCGATGCGCTTCAGCAGGGCGGCACGCTGACGCTCGACACGTCGGAGATCGGCCCGAACTGGAACTCGTTCTCGACCGACGGCAACACCCTCTACATGGCTCACATGTGGCAGCTCTACCAGCCCCAGCTCTGGGACTACGACGTGTCGGGCAACCCGACGCCGAACCCGGACTACCTGACCAAGGTCGAGGTCACGTCCGAGGACCCGCTGGTCGTCACCTACGACGTCAACCCGAAGGCCACCTGGAACGACGGCACGCCGATCGACTGGACGGCGTTCGAAGCGACCTGGAAGACGCAGTCGGGCCAGACCGAGGGCTACAACCCGCCGTCGACGACCGGGTACGACCAGGTCAAGTCGGTCGAGCAGGGCAAGGACGCGAAGCAGGCCGTCGTCACGTTCTCGGAGCCCTTCTACCCGTACCAGGTTCTCTTCGGCAACCTGGAGAACCCGAAGGCCGTCGACGTCGACACGTACACGCAGGGCTGGGTCAACAACCCGCACAACGAGTGGGCTGCCGGCCCGTTCAAGGTCGACTCCTTCGATGACACGCAGGCCACCTTCGTGCCCAACGACAAGTGGTGGGGCGACAAGCCGCTGCTCGACAAGATTCAGTTCAAGGTCATGGACCCGTCGGCCTCGATCAACGCCTTCCAGAACGGCGAGATCGACGTCACCGACGTCACCTCGGCCGACCGTCTCAAGGTCGCGCAGGGCATGGACAACACCACCGTGCGCGTGAACTACGCGCTGTCGTCGGCCGTCGTGACCCTCAACACCAAGGCCGACGCGCTCAAGGACCAGGCGGTGCGCGAGGCACTGACGCAGTCGATCGACCGGACGAAGCTCGCGGAGATCAAGTTCCAGGGCCTGAACTGGCACGAGGACCCGCTGGGGTCGGAGATCATGTTCCCGTTCCAGGAAGGATACGAGGACAACATGCCGGCCGACGCCACGTTCTCGGCCGAGACCGCGGGCAAGACGCTCGAGGCCGCGGGCTACGCGAAGAACTCGTCGACGGGCATCTACGAGAAGGACGGCAAGGCCCTGTCGATCAAGTACACCTTCTTCGGCGACTCGCCGACCCAGGCCGCCATCGCCAACGCCGTCCAGGCAATGGGCAAGGCTGCGGGGATCGACGTCCAGCTCGACAACCAGGACCCGTCGAAGTTCTCCGACGTCGTCATCGGCGGAAAGTACGAGATGCTCATCATGGGCTGGTCGGCCTCCGACCCCTACGGCTACTCGACCTCGGGCTGCCAGCTCTACTGCTCCGACTCGGACTCGAACTTCACGTACATCGGTACGCCCGCGAACGACACCGAGTTCAAGAAGGCCGGCCTGATCGAAGACACGTCGAAGGCGATCGCGCAGCTCAACAAGGCCGAGAAGGCCGCGCTCAAGCTGTACGGCACGTTCCCGCTGTACAACGGCCCGCAGATGGTCGCCGCGAAGGCCGGCCTGGCGAACTTCAGCGTGAGCAGCCAGGGCGGGACCTCGGGCTTCAAGGACCTCAACTGGCACGCCGAGAACATCGGCTGGCAGAAGTGACCGTGCGGAACTGATGGTTCTGCGCGGCTGACAGCGCTCGGAAGGACGAACGGCCCCGCTGCCTCCACAGGAGGCGGCGGGGCCGTTCGCGCATGCTCCTCGTGTTCCGGCCTGGGCGCGTCCGTTCGGGTCCGTTCGAGCCCAGCGGCGCAAGAAATCCAACGTTTGCTTCCCCGGCGGAGAAGTGCTGCGAAAACGTAATCGGTGCTACTAGTGTGTGCCCGACGACCCCGTGCACCGACGCCCGGAGTCGCGGCACCACCTGTGGCAAGGAGGCCCCACGTGCGCTCGCCCGAGCTTGTCGAACTGGTCCGAACCGATCCGGACCGGCCACCGGTCGCCGTCGTCGACCGGCGCCCCATGACCCCCGGCAAGAGAGTCCTCTTCGCCGTCATCGCCGTGGTCGCCGCCGTGGCGTGGGCGCTCATCGCCATCCTGCGCGGGGAGGACGTCAACGCCGCCTACTTCGTCCTCGCCGCCGTCGGCACCTATGTCATCGCCTACCGGTTCTACGCGCGGCTCATCGAGTACAAGGTCGTGCGGCCCCGCGACGACCGCGCGACCCCGGCCGAGCAGCACGAGAACGGGCACGACTTCGCGCCCACCGACCGTCGCGTCCTCTTCGGCCACCACTTCGCCGCGATCGCCGGCGCCGGGCCGCTCGTGGGGCCCGTGCTCGCCGCGCAGATGGGCTACCTGCCCGGCACGCTGTGGATCATCATCGGCGGCGTGCTCGCGGGCGCGGTGCAGGACTACCTCGTGCTGTGGCTGTCCACGCGGCGCAGGGGTCGTTCGCTGGGCCAGATGATCCGTGACGAGCTGGGCAGCGTCGGCGGTGTCGCCGGCCTGGTCGGCGTCTTCGTCATCATGATCATCATCATCGCCGTGCTCGCCCTGGTCGTCGTCAACGCCCTGGCCGAGTCGCCCTGGGGCGTGTTCTCGGTCGGCATGACCATCCCCATCGCGCTGTTCATGGGCGTGTACCTGCGCTACCTGCGGCCCGGGCGGGTCGCCGAGGTGTCGGTCATCGGCGTCGTGCTGCTCGTCGCGGCCATCGTCGTCGGCGGCTGGGTTGCCGACACGACCTGGGGCGCCAACCTCTTCACGCTCGACAAGACGACGATCGCGTGGCTCATCGTGGGCTACGGGTTCCTCGCCTCGGTGCTGCCCGTGTGGTTGCTGCTCGCGCCACGCGACTACCTGTCGACGTTCATGAAGGTCGGCACCATCGTGCTGCTCGCCGTCGGGGTGCTCGTCGCCCAGCCCGCGGTCCAGGCACCCGCCGTCTCGGAGTTTGCCCGCACCGGCACCGGGCCGGCGTTCGCCGGGTCGCTGTTCCCGTTCCTGTTCATCACCATCGCGTGCGGTGCGCTCTCCGGCTTCCATGCCCTGATCTCCTCGGGCACCTCGCCCAAGCTGGTCGAGAAGGAGAGCCAGCTTCGCCTCATCGGGTACGGCGGCATGCTCACCGAGTCGTTCGTCGCGATCATGGCGCTGGTCACCGCCGTCTCGATCGACCAGCACCTGTACTTCACGCTCAACGCGGGAGCCAACCTCACGGGCGGCGAACCGGCGTCGGCGGCCGAGTACGTCAACAGCCTGCCCATCACGGGCGGCACGCCCATCACGCCCGAGGCCATCCAGGTGGCGGCCGACAGCGTCGGCGAGGAGTCGATCATCTCCCGCACCGGCGGCGCGCCCACGCTCGCCTTCGGCATGGCCGAGATCCTGCACTCGTTCCTCGGCGGGGCAGCGCTCAAGGCGTTCTGGTACCACTTCGCGATCATGTTCGAGGCGCTGTTCATCCTCACCACCGTGGACGCCGGCACGCGGGTCGCGCGCTTCATGCTGACCGACACCCTGGGCAACCTGGGCGGCGGCCTCAAGCGGTTCCGCGACCCGTCGTGGCGGGTCGGGGCGTGGATCGCGTCGATCGTCGTCTGCGGGCTGTGGGGAGCGATCCTGCTCATGGGCGTGACCGACCCGCTGGGCGGCATCAACACGCTGTTCCCGCTGTTCGGCATCGCCAACCAGCTCCTCGCGGCCATGGCACTGTCGGTGGTGACCGTCGTCGTCATCAAGAAGGGCCACCTGCGGTGGGCGTGGATCCCCGCGCTTCCGCTCGTGTGGGACCTCACGGTGACGATGACGGCGTCGTGGCAGAAGATCTTCAGCGACGTGCCCTCGCTGGGCTACTGGGCGCAGAACAGCGCGTTCCGGCAGGCGCGTGCCGCGGGCGAGACGTCGTTCGGCACGGCGGCCACGCCCGAGGCGATGGACGCCGTCATCCGCAACACGGCCGTGCAGGGCACGTTGTCGATCGTGTTCGCGGTGCTGGTGATCGTGGTCGCGCTCGTCGCGATCTGGGTCGGCATCCGGGCCGTCCGTGCGGGCGGGCTGCCCACCACGGAGGAGCCCGACTCGCCCTCGTACCGGTTCGCACCCAAGTCGCTGGTCATGACCGACGTCGAGCGCGAGGTCGCGGCCCAGTGGGCGGCCTACGAGGCGGAGCACGGGACGGTCGGGGCGTCGGCAGGTGCACGGTGAGCTGCCCGGTGAGGTGCACGGTGAGCTGCACGGTGAGCTGCACGGTGAGGTGTGCGGTGAGGTGTGCGGTGAGGTGCGCGCCGCGCACCGCGCGCTGCGTGCCGACGCGCCGGGCCCCGCACCGGAGGTGGGCGGCGTGGGTCTCCTGAGGCGGGGCTGGCGGGGGGTGGCCTGGTACGTCACCGGCGTGCTCGGCGAGAGCGACTACGCGCGGTACGTCGCCCACCTGCGTCGCCGCCACCCCGGATCCCGGGTCCCGTCCGTCAGCGAGTACTGGCGCGCCCGGTACGCGGAGCAGGACCGGAACCCGGGCGCGCGCTGCTGCTGACGTCAGGATCGGCGCGGACGTCTCGTCACGACCGGCACGTCCGCGCCGGCACGTCTACGCCGGCACGTCCGCGCAGGCACGGTGCGCGAGGCACGTGCGGCGGGCATCTCCCGCCACACGTGCCTCGCGCGTGGTGCTGCCCCCGCGATGCGTCTCACCCGGCAGATAGGCTCAGAAAATGGCTCGCCGTGATGGTCGGGGAGGGTTCACCTTCGAACTCGTGCCCGACGACGACGCCGACGGCCCGCTCGACACGTCGGCGCCAGCGGACACCCGCACCGCCGGAGACGGCACCCTGGCGGGGCCCGCGACGACAGCGGGTGTGGCGGGACCTCGTGCCGGTGAGCCGAGTGCCGAATCTGACGGACACCGCGACCTCATCCCGCCGTCCCTGCTCACCCGGGCCGTGCGCCGCGCCGCCGTGTGGCTGCGCGGCCGCCCTCCGGTGCAGCTCGTCGCGGGCGTCGTCGTGCTCGTGCTCGTGCTCGCGGGTGGCGGGGTCGCTGCGGTGCTGCGCGACCGGGCCGCCGACGCGCGCGTGCGTGCCGCGCCCGGCGGGGTCCTCGACCTTTCGCACCCGATCCGCGAGTGGTGGACGATCTCGGGCGGCAGCAGCAACAGCTGGGACTCCGGCCTCTGGCCGATCGGGGCGCTCGACGGCGTCATCGTGCTCGCGCAGACCGTCACCGAGGACCCGGCTGAGGACCCGGCCGACGACCCGGCCGAAGACCCGGCCGAGGACCCCGCCGACGGGCAGGCTGGCGAACCGGCTGGCGAACCGGCTGGCGAACCGCGTGCCGAGACCTCCACCGTGCTGCGGGGCGTCGATGTCGACACGGGCGACGAGCGCTGGAAGGTGACGCTTCCCGGCGCCGCGATGTGCGACACCGGGTCCCTGGCGTTGAACCGGGCCAGTGGCTACATGGGGCAAGGGTCGTCGCTGATGTGCGTGCAGGGCGCCGGGTCCGAGACGACGGTCACCGTCATCGAGGCCGGCGGGCACGTCACGACCCGCACGCCCGCAGGCCTCGACGACCGAACGACGATCCTGACCGGGCCCGCGGGCATGCTGCTGCGCGTCACGCGGACCGCCGACCCGCCCGACGGCGTCGCGCTGGAGGAGGACAGGGCTCGCGGGTGGCGGATCTCGCAGCCCGTCCAACCACCGGAGGTGAAGGTCTCGGCCGAGGATGCCGTCACCGGCGAGCAGGTCTGGGAGCAGACCCTCCACCCCGGCCTGGTCGACGACGCGTCGTCGTGGTGGGGGTGCGCGAGCTGGGACGAGGCGGGCACGCCGGTCTTCGACGCCGACATGGTCGCCGTGGCCGCGAGCACCGACGGCGTCGTCCTCCATCTGTGCGGGCTCGAGGCCGTGCTCTCGGCATCGGGCGACGTCGTGCGGCAGAACGCGACCGGAGCCGGGACGGACCTTCCGGTCGTCGCGACAGGCCTGGTCGACGGGGGCCTGGGCATCGTCGACGGTGGCGATTCCGGTGGATGGGGTGACGGGTGGACCGGTCCCACTGTCGTCGTCGACACCCAGGGGCGGGAGGTCGTGCGGCTCACGGGAGGGCCGCTCGACCCGTGGGCGACCGACGGGACGGGTGGCCTCGACCTGCGCGGGCCCGAGCCGGACCCGGAGGGCGTCGTCGTCACGCACGACGGGACGCACCTCGCCGCCGTCCGTGCCGACGGCACGCAGCGGTGGCAGGTCGACGAGAGACCGCGCAGCCAGGGAGCGCTCGTGCGCGGTGCCGGTGTCATCGTGCTGGTCGCCAGCTCGCCCTCCGGTGCCGAGGTGCGCGGCGTCGACCTGGCCACGGGTGTCACGCGCTGGACCGCGCCGATCGACGAGGCCGTCGCCTACGGCGGCGGCCCGTGGGCGTTCGCGCGCGGTGCGTGGACCGACGGCAAGGTCGCCGTGATCGTGACCCCTTCCGACGCCGGTGACGGCACGCTCCCGGTGTGGACGGCGTACGACCTGCGCACCGGCGCCGTCGTGTGGCACCTCGACGGCGCGGCGGCCGCGAAGATCGTCGCGCCGCAGAGCACCTGCCTGGCGGTGGCGGGGCGGCTGCTGTGCGTGGTGGAGGACAAGCTGGTGCGCGTGGCCTGACGCGCCGCTCCCGCGCGCCGCGCGGCGTCGGGCGTGGTGAGGTGGGCGCGTGACCGGTTACGACACCGCGTTCCTCGGCATCGCCGTCCCCCTCCCGCGCCCCCGTGACGGACGCCCCCTACGACGGCTCGACCACCTCCACTTCACGGTGCTGCTGGATCCCGCACGTCGGCTGGCCGCCGCGACCGCCGTCGGGATCGACGGCGGGCGGCTGCGGCCGCTGCCCCGCACGGGAAGCTGGAGGTTCGACCGGCGCGCACCCGAGAGCGAACAGGCGGGACCCGAGCTCTACCACCGCAACGAGCTCGACCGGGGTCATCTGGTGCGGCGCCGCGACCCCATGTGGGGCACCACGGCCGAGGCGAAAGAGGCCGGTGAGGCCACGTTCGTGTACGCGAACGCGGTGCCGCAGGTGGGCCGGTTCAACCAGTCGAAGGAGCTGTGGAACGGCCTCGAGGACCATGTGCTGACGTACGCGCAGGCGCACGAGCGCCGCGTGGTCGTGCTCACCGGCCCCGTCCTCGCGCCCGACGACCCCGTGTACCGCGGCGTCGGCATCCCGCGCCGGTTCTGGAAGGTCGCGGCGTGGACCGTCGCGCGCTGGCATCCCGCGCCCGACGGCGGCCCGATCCGGCAGGACGCCGTGCTGGCCGCGACGGCGTTCGTGCTCGACCAGACGCCGCTGCTCGACGACGCCGAACTTGCTCGAGCGAGGGCGCAGGCGCTCGCGGCCGACGACGCGCCGCCGCTCGGCCCGTTCCGCACCTTCCAGGTGTCGGTCGCGCAGGTGGCGGCGCTGACGGGCCTCGACCTCGGCCCGCTCCCGGACGCCGACGTGCGCGGTGCGGTGCCGGCCGCGGTGGGAGTCCCCCCGGCGTGGACCGTGCTGACGGGGCCGGGCGACATCATGCTGTGACACCGCCTTACGACACGGTGCTGTGACACCGCCTCGTGACACCGTGCTGTGACTCCGTCCTACGACACCGCGCTGTGACCCGGAATCCAGGAAGAGTCGCGGATTGTAGGAGGGGAGGTGCGAAACAGGTGCCCGAGCGAAGATGATGTCGCCCATGGATCCTCTGCTCGTGGGCCTGCTCGCCGCCGTCGCCGTCATCGCGGTGACCGCCCTGGCGCCGCGGACGGGAGTCTCCGCACCGCTCATCCTCGTCCTGCTGGGGGTGGGGATCAGCGCACTGCCGACGGTGCCCGCGATCGTGGTCCCGCCCGAGGTCATCCTTGCCGGGGTGCTGCCGCCGCTGCTCTACTCGACGGCCGTCTCGCTGCCGACGATGGACTTCCGGCGCGACCTGGCGACCATCGGGGGCCTGTCGGTCGTCCTGGTCGTGGTGACCTCGGTGCTGCTCGGGTTCGTCTTCTCCGCGATCCTGCCCGAGCTCGGCCTTGCCGGCGGGATCGCGCTGGGCGCCATCGTGTCGCCCACGGACGCCGTGGCGACGTCGATCGTCAAGAAGCTCGGGGCACCCGCGCGCGTCGTCACCGTGCTCGAGGGGGAGGGTTTGCTCAACGACGCCTCGGCGCTCGTGCTGCTGCGCTCGGCGGTCGCGGCGACCGCGGTGTCCGTGTCGTTCGGCGAGATCGTCGGCGACTTCGCCTGGGCGGTCGCGGGCGCGGTGCTGTGCGGCGGCGTCGTCGGGATGCTCGCGCTGCAGGCGCGGCGCCTGGTCGGGAGCGCGGCGCTGTCGACGGCGATCTCGTTCGCCGTGCCGTTCGCCGCCTACCTGCCGGCCGAGCACGTCGAGGCGTCGGGGCTGGTTGCCGTCGTGACGGCCGGACTGGTCACCGGCTACGGCTCCGCGCGGCACCTCGGCCCGCGGGACCGCCAGTTCGAGTACTCGAACTGGGCGACCGTCGAGCTGCTGCTCGAGGGCGGCGTGTTCCTGCTCATGGGTCTCGAACTGTCGAAGACGGTCGAGGACGTGCTCGACGTGGGCGGGTCGCTGTGGCTGGGTGCCGGGATCGCCGGGCTCGCGACCGTCGTCGTGCTCGCCGTGCGGGCCGCGTACGTCGCGCCGCTGCTGGCCTCGCTCGCACGCCGTGCTCGCCGCGCGGCGGCCTCGCGCGGCGTGCTCGCCACCGTGCAGGAACGTCTGGAGACGCGCCTCGCGGACGCTGAGCCTGACGGGGTCCTCACGTTCGGGCCGCGGGCGTTCGAGGGCCTGCCGATCGGCGTGGTGGTTGCCGGCGGCCGGCCCACGGAAGGCTTGCCCTCCGACGAGGCGGTGCCGGGCGAGCTGGTGCCGGGCGAGCTGGTGCCGGGCGAGCTGGTGCCGGGCGAGCTGGTGCCGGGTGAGCTGGCATCGGGTGAGCTGGCATCGGGTGAGGCGCTCTCCCCGGGCCGCCCCTCCGAGGGCGTGCCGTCCGGCGGATCGCCCGACGACGACCCTGGCGCGCGCGAGCCGGGCGCGGACGACGACCTGCGCGGGCGTCTGCGCGTCAACCCGCTCGGGCAGGGCGCGCGCGGAGTCGGCCCGATCGGCGGCGGGGCACCGTTCGGCGGCGGGGCACCGTTCAGCTTCTCGGGCGGCCGCAACAGCACCGGGCCGCGCGAGGTGCCCGTCGCCAGGGTCAAGCGGCTGCAGAGCGGGCTGGTGCGGCGCGTCGCCGACATCGACTACCTGACGGCCAAACCGCTGGGGCCGCGCGAGGGAGGGCTGCTCGTGTGGGCCGGGATGCGTGGGGTCGTCACGCTGGCTGCCGCGCAGTCGCTGCCGGCGGACTTCCCGGAGCGGTCGTTCGTCGTGCTGGTCGCGTTCGGTGTCGCGGCGGGGACGTTGCTGCTCCAGGGCGGCACGCTGCCGTGGGTCGTGCGGCGGCTGGACCTGGCGGGCCAGGGCGGCGTCTCGGTCGAGGAGGTTCTGTCGCTGCGACGTGTCGTCGAGTCCGCAGCGCGTGAGCTGCTCGACGGCGGCGAGCTCGAGCGCTCGGACGGCACCCCCTTCGACGCGGACGTCGTCACCCGTGTGCGCGCCGACGTCGTGCGCGGGCAGGCGTCCGACGACGTCGACGCGCAGGAGTCCGCCGACAGGGTGCGGCAGTACCGGCAGCTGCGCCTGCGGATCATCGAGGCGCAGCGGGTCGCACTGCTCGAGGCCCGCGCCTCGGGCGCCCACGACTCGCGTCAGCTCGAGCGCGCGCTGTCTGCGCTCGACGCGGAGCAGATCATGGTCGAGATGAAGAAGGGCGGCGCGTAGCCGCCTCTCTGGCCCGGGCGGCCCGCGCTCCGGCGACCAGTTGCCGGTCCCCCCTCGGGGGCGGCCCTCAGGGGAGCCGGGCGCGCAGCCACGCGATGTCGGGGCCCATGTCGCCGTGGGTCTCGCAGACGACGGGCGCGCCCGCCGCGGCGATCACCGCCGTCAGCAGGTCGGGCGGGATCGCACCCTCTCCGAAGTGGGTGTGCCTGTCGGCGCCCGACCCGGCGGCGTCGCGGGAGTCGTTGGCGTGGACCAGGTCGATGCGGCCCGTGATCGCGCGCACGTCGGCGACCGCGGTCGAGAGGTCGAGGCCACCCGCCCACGCGTGGCACGTGTCGAGAGTGAAGCCGACGACGCTCGCGTTGACCGACGACTGGACCGCCGCCCAGAGCCGCTCGATGCGTTCCAGGTGGCGTGCCATCGCGTGGTCGCCCCCCGCGGTGTTCTCGATGAGCACCGGGACGTCCGTGTCGAGTGCGTCGATGGCCTTGCGCCAGTTGCCGAACCCGATGTCGGGCGAGTCCTGGGCGGTCACGTGCCCGCCGTGGACGACGACGCCCTTCGCGCCGATCGCGGCGGCGCCGTCGAGCGTCGCCTGGAGCAGCTTGCGGCTCGGGATGCGGATGCGGTTGTTGGTCGACGCGACGTTGATGCCGTACGGGGCGTGGACGTACAGGTCGATGCCCGCGGCGGCGGCGTCGTCCCGCAGCGCCTCGGCGCCTCCCGGGTAGCCGGGGCCGGTGATCTTCCACGACTGCGGGTCGCCGAGGAAGACCTGCGCGACCTGCGCCCCGATGGCCTGCGCCTGCGCGACGGCGTCGCCGGCCTCGACGTGCGCGCCGATGCGGATGCTCATGGCGCCCAGGGTAGGCGGCGGCGTCAGCGGACGCCGCCGCGCGGTGCCCCCGGACGGCGGCCGGCGCACGTCGCGGCGGTGTGGGCGCGCGGAGGGTGGACGCGCGGTGGGGTGGCGGCGGGGGTGCACTTGCGGCGCGGCCTGGTAGGTGCTCGCGGCACACGCCGGCGGTGCCCGAGCACCGGCGGCCGTCAGGCGCCACCCGGTGCCGGCGGGCTCCGAGTGAACGGTTCCTCGCGCGGGTGTTCGTTTGCGTTGCCTGCGGCACGGCACCCGGTGCTCCCTTGTCGGTGTCGGCAGCAGAGGTGCCTCGGCGCGACGGGACTCCGGCATGCGGGCGCCCCGTCGTCCGGGCGGGACGGAGGTGGTGCGGGTGCGGGACGCGAGGATCGTCCTTTCCCTCTTCGGGACGTTCGAGCGGTACGCGCACCTGCGCGGCGTCGACCTCGCCGAGGTGGAGGCGGACCCGTACAGCGCGCTCGTGCACGCGGCGGCCTCGTGGGGGTGGAACAGCGTCTACGACTCCGCCGGGCGGTCGCCCGCGCCGTGGGCGATGAGCGCGGCGTCCGAGGAGTGGACCGAGTCGGCCCGGGAGACGAACGTCGCCTGGTTCCAGACGTACGTCGACGCCAGCCGCCTGTGGCGCACGCCGCTCCCGTTGCCGCAGCTTCTCGCCTCGGCCCTGACCCCGGCACGGAGGACGGGTGCGCTCGCGCTCACCGGGGTCCAGGTGCTGGCCCCGGTCCACCTGACAGGCGACGCGGGGGACGCGGTGTACGCCGTCGGGCGCGCGTTCCAGGCGCCGTCGCCGGGCCCTGCCGCGACCGTGCGCGTGACGATCGACTCGGGCGACGCCCAGGACGCCGTGCGCGCGCGGTCGCGCCTCGTCGCGTACCTGCCGTTCCTGCTGGGTCGCCTCGCGACGCGCGTGAGCCTGCTCGAAGGCACCTTCCCGGCCCAGGAGCCGACGCCGGTCCTCCCCGGGTTTGGCGTCGCCCGGAGCCACCAGACCTCGTTCGAGATCGACATCGTCGAATGGAGCGACCAGGCCGCCGTGCTGCTCGCCACCGCGTCGGCCGAGGCGTGCCGTGAGGCGAACGTCCGGTGCAGCGTGCTCATCGACATCGTGCTGACGGCGACGGCTACATCGACATCGACGGGGACGGCGGACGGGGACGGCGAAGGCGGCGGCGCCGACGACGGCGGATGAGGCGGGCGCGCAGCGAGGGCCTGAGGGCCGCTGACGGCCCTCAGGCCTGAGCGCCAGGGTGGGCGGAGCCGGGGGAGCGGGCGAGGCGCCCGCCTGTGGAGCCCGCGCCGGAACCGGCTGGTGGCCCGCCACTCAGGCAGTCCGGCACCCCAACGCCCCGGCACCCGGGCACCCGGGCACCCCGGCAACGACGCCAGGCGCAGACAGCGCTCTCAGGACCCCGTGCTCGGCGACATCGGCGCCCCCGTCACGTCCGTCCCGTCGGGCGCGACCGCCCACCAGACGCCCTTGACCCCCTGGCCGGTGGCATCCCCGGGGGCTTTGTCGTCGGCGAAGGTGTACAGCGGGCGCCCGTCGATCGTGACCTGGAGCTCGCCGTCGGTGCCGGTGATGGTGCCGAGCTCGCCGGTGACCCCGTCCGCCGTCGGCGCGGCGCTGTCCGCGTGGACGGCCGGCCACCGTGCGGCGCACTCGTCGGTGCAGGCGCTCTCGCCCGAGCCGGGCTCGTCGGAAGCGAAGGTGTACACCGTCATGCCCTGAGCGTCGACGATCACCTCGCCGAGGCTCGTGGTCGCCGTGGCCAGCCCAGTGCCCGCCTGCCCAGTGCCCCCCTGTCCCGTGCCCGCCTGCCCCGTGCCCGCCTGCCCCGTGCCCTGGTCCTGCGCGGTGTCGTCCTCCAGGCTGCCTGCGGTGCCGCCCGCCGGACTCTCGGCAGGACGCTCGGCAGGGTTCTCCGCCGGGCCTTCGGTGCCGCTGCTCGAGCAGCCGGCCAGGGCGAAGAGGAGTGTGGCGGCCGTGGCGAGGCGTGCGTGGTGTCGCATGGTCCGTCCTTCTCGTCGGCGATCTGTCGCCCACGACGACGCGGCCGGGCCTGCTCCGGTTCAACACGCCGTCGGAGACGGGCCCGGGAAGCAGCGCCCCCGGTGAGCACTTGAACCGAAGGAGGCCGTCGTTCGTCGTCACTCACGCGGGGGTGCGCGGGGCGCTCCCGGGAGAGGGGAACTGTGCGTACGCGAACAAAGGTGTGGCTCGCTGTGGTCGGTGCCGTCGTCGCCGTCGGGATCGCCGCCTTCGTCTGGGGGCCGGGGCTGTATGCCTCCTGGGCCGCGGGCAAGGCCGACGCCGCGCCGACGCTCGACGTCGACGCCTCGGCTCCGGTCGCCGACCCGGGGACGCTCGATGGTCTCTGGGTCGCGCAGGACGGTTCGTACGCGGGCTACCGCGTCGACGAGGTGCTGACCGACGAGACCGTCACCGTGACCGGCCGGACCGAGCAGGTGCAGGCCGAGGTCACGCTCGACGCGGGCACGCTCTCCGCGGCCACGGTCACGGTCGACATGGCGTCGATCGAGACGGACGAGCCGCAGCGCGACGCGTTCTTCCGCGACACCGCGCTGAGCACCGACGAGTTCCCGACGGCGACGTTCGAGCTCACCGAGCCGGCCACCCTGAGCGCGGGCGCGACGCGCGTCGAGCTCACCGGGGACCTGACCGTCCACGGCGTGACCCGTCCCGTCAGCGTCATGGCGGACCTCGCCCAGGCGGACGACGGCGAGGTCCAGGTGGTGGGCAGCGTGCCGATCACGTTCGAGGACTTCGGCGTGTCGTCGCCGTCGCTCGGTTTCGTCTCCGTCGAGGACTCGGGTGCGATCGAGTTCTCCCTGCTCCTGGCTCGCGCCGGCTGACACATGCCCGCTCACGACGAGCTTCTCTCCGCCGTCCACGGCACGCACGCACCGGCGCTGCACCGGTACGTGTGGCACCTGACGTCCGACACCGAGCAGACGTGCGACGTCGTGCAGGAGACCCTGCTGCGCGCGTGGCGGCACCCCGAGGTGCTCGCGCGGTCAGAGGACTCGGTGCGTGCGTGGCTGTTCACGGTCGCGCGCAATCTCGTCGTCGACGAGCGGCGCAGCGCTCGCAGCAACCGGGAGCGCCCCACGGACGCCGTCCCCGAACGGCCCGAGCCCGACCGCACGCAGGCCGTGCTCGACGCGTGGCTCGTCGCGGACGCGCTCGCCGAGCTCTCCGCGGACCACCGAGCCGTCGTCGTGGGCGCGTACTACGGCGGGCGGTCGGTGGCCGAGCTCGCGTCCGAGCTCGGCATCCCGCCCGGGACGGTCAAGTCCCGGATGCACTATGCGATGCGCGCGCTGCGGCTCGCGCTCCAGGAGAAGGGGGTCGCGCCGTGACGACGGACGCGTATGCGACGTGGGACGGGGCCTATGTCCTGGGCGCGCTCAGCCCGGCCGAGCGCGACGAGTACGAGGACCACCTGCGCCGGTGCGCCGCGTGCGCGCGGGCGGTCGCGGAGCTCGGGGAGCTGCCGCCGCTGCTGGGCATGCTGAGCGCCGTGGACGCCGGCGTGCGGATGCCCGACGACGACGCCGCAGGCGGCGGGCGGGGTGACGGCGGGTCGCTGCGTGGCGGTTCTGCGGGCGGCTTCTCTGCTGACGGCGGGTCGGCGGAGGACGCGGCCGAGCCCGGCGTGGCCGCTGCGGGCACGGCTGCTGCGGGCACGGCTGCTGCGGGCACAGCCGCTTCGGGCACGGGCGCTTCGGGCACAGCCGCTTCGGGCACAGTCGCTTCGGGCACGGGCACCGTGGGTCCGGTCGGTGCGAGTCCTGCAGACGCGGCTGCGGCACGGACGGGCGACGCGGACGGTGCGGTCGAGCCCGAGCGCACGGGTGCCGACGTGGTCCCGCTCGCACGGGTGGCCGCGGCCGCGCGCCGGGCGCGGCGTCGGCACGGAGCGCTGACCGCCGCGGCGGCCTGCGCGCTCGTCCTCGCGGGCGTCGCGGCGGGGTCGCTCGCGGGCGCGCCGCGCGTGAGCGGTCCCGGTGACGGCGAGCCGGCCCCGACGTCGTCGGTGCTCTCCCGGCGGACCGTCCAGCTCGTCCCGGTGGGCGACGGCAGCATGCACGCCGACCTGTCGGTGACCGCGACCCCGTGGGGGACCCGGTTCGACTGGCGTTGCTGGTACGCGCTCACCGACGGGCTGCCGACGCCCGACGGCTACGGGTCCGGCGCCGTGACCTACCAGCTCGTGCTGGTGGACCGTGCGGGGAGCCGGAGCGTGGCCGCCACCTGGACGACGTCGGAGTCGGCGGCGGAGGGGCTGGGGGCGTCGTCGGCGCTGTCGATCGAGGCGCTGGACCGCATCGAGATCACGGCCGCGGGGCAGGACGCGGCCCTCGCGTCGGCCCGGCTGTGAGGCGCGATGGCGCGGCCTTGCGGGCGCTGCGCTGCCGGTCCGGTTCGGGGGCGCACGCCGTCGCCGCGCGCCCCACGAGCACCTGACCAGCCGCTGCACGCCCGCCGTCCGGCGGCCGAGGGCGCCGCCCGGCGCCGCCGCGCCCGCCAGCCGAGGACCACCGAGCGGACGCATGCCTGCGATCTGGACGGTTCGGCATAGTCTCGTCGGCGTGAGCGAGATCAAACCGCAAGCTACCGAGCGCGTCGTCGCGCGCTACGAGATGCCCGACCCGCTACGCGATGACATCCGGCTGCTGGGCGGCCTGCTCGGCACGATCCTCACGGAGGCGGGCGGGCAGGACCTGCTCGACGACGTCGAGCACCTGCGCGAGCTGACCATCCGGGCCTACGGGAACGACGCCGACGCGCTGGCCGCCGCGGCCGACCTCGTCGACTCGTTCTCCCTGGACCGCGCCGATCACGTCGCCCGTGCCTTCACCTGCTACTTCCACCTGGCGAACCTCGCCGAGGAGTACCACCGCGTGCGCGTGCTGCGCCAGCGGGAGCAGGAGGAGCCCGGCTCGGCCGCCGTGATCGAGGAGTCGATCCCGCAGGCGTTCACGCAGCTTGCCGACGAGGTCGGCCGGGACGAGGCGCTGCGCCGGCTCCAGGAGATCGAGTTCCGCCCCGTCCTCACCGCGCACCCGACCGAGGCTCGTCGCCGTGCGGTGTCCCGTGCAGTGCGTCGCATCTCCGGCCTGCTGGCCGAGCGCGACACGCTGCACCCGCGTGGCACCGCGCTCGCCGAGATCGACCGCCGCCTGCTCGCGGAGATCGACGTGCTGTGGCGCACCCAGCCGCTGCGGGCCGCCAAGCCGACCGTGATCGACGAGGTCAAGTCCGCCGTCGGCGTGTTCGACGCGACGCTCTTCCAGACGTTCCCCGAGGTGTACCGCCGCGTGGACGACTGGATCCTGGGCGACGACGCCGGGCGCGCGACCCCGGCCGTCCGGCCGTTCGTGCGGCTCGGCACCTGGATCGGCGGCGACCGCGACGGCAACCCGAACGTCACGGCCGACATCACCCGGCAGGCGGCCGCGCTCGCGTCCGAGCACGCGCTCGCGGCGCTCGAGGCCGAGGCGTTCGTCACCGCGCGCAAGCTGACGGTCGCCGCGGGCGACACCCCGCCGTCGGACGCGCTGCTCTCGCTGTGGAACCGCCTGCGCCAGCTCTCCGCGGAGGCCGCGGTCAAGGCCGACGAGGAGTCGCCCGGCGAGCCCCACCGCGCAGTGCTGCTCATGATCGCGGCTCGCATCGCGGCCACGCGCCGCCGTGACGCCGACCTCGCCTACCCGTCGGTCGAGAAGCTCGAGGCGGACCTCGGCGTCGTGCAGGACTCGCTCGTGAAGGCCGGGGCGCCTCGCCTCGCCTACGGCAGCCTCCAGAAGCTCATCTGGCAGGTCAACACGTTCGGGTTCCACCTCGCCGAGCTCGAGGTGCGCCAGCACTCGCAGGTGCACGCCGCCGCGCTCGCGGAGATCGAGGAGAAGGGCGCCAACAGCCCTGACCTGAGCGACCGCACGCGCGAGGTGCTCGACACCTTCCGGGCGCTGGCCGCGGTGCAGAACCGGTACGGCGAGCGCGCCGCACGCCGCTACATCGTCTCGTTCACGCAGGCGCCCGAGCACCTCGCCGCCGTCTACCGGCTCGCCGAGCACGCGTTCCCCGACGCCGACGAGCGGCCCGTGATCGACGCGATCCCGCTGTTCGAGACGTTCGCCGACCTCGAGGGGTCCGTGGAGATCCTCGAGGCGATGCTCGAGCTGCCGCAGGTACAGGCGCGCCTGGCCGCCAACGGGCGCCGGGTCGAGGTCATGCTCGGCTACTCCGACTCCTCGAAGGACGTCGGCCCGGTCGCCGCGACCCTCGCGCTGCACAGCGCGCAGTCGCGCATCGCCGAGTGGGCCGACCGGCACCACATCGAGCTCACGCTCTTCCACGGCCGTGGCGGCGCGCTGGGCCGCGGCGGCGGCCCCGCCAACCGGGCCGTGCTCGCGCAGCCGCCGCACTCGGTCGACGGCCGGTTCAAGCTCACCGAGCAGGGCGAGGTCATCCTGGCCCGCTACGGCGACCCCGTGATCGCGACCCGGCACATCGAGCAGGTCGCCGCGGCGACGCTGCTGGCGTCGGCGCCGTCGGTCGAGAAGCGCAACGCCGAGGCGACGGCCCGGTTCGCCGGGCTGGCCGCGGCGCTCGACGTCAGCTCGCGCGAGCGGTTCCACCACCTGGTGCGCGCCGACGGGTTCCCGCAGTGGTTCGCCCAGGTGACGCCGCTGGAGGAGATCGGGCTGCTGGCGATCGGATCGCGGCCCGCCAAGCGTGGGCTGTCGGTCAACTCGCTCGACGACCTGCGCGCCATCCCGTGGGTGTTCTCCTGGTCGCAGGCGCGCATCAACCTGGCCGGCTGGTACGGCCTGGGCACGGCCCTGGCCGCCTACGCCGCGTCCCGCCCCGACGGGCTGGACGAGCTGCGCGCCGCCTACGACGAGTGGCCGCTGTTCAACACGCTGCTCGAGAACGTCGAGATGTCGATCGCCAAGACCGACGAGCGCATCGCCACCAAGTACCTCGCCCTGGGCGACCGGGACGACCTCGCGCAGCAGGTGCTCGACGAGCTGCGCCTGACGCGCGAATGGGTGCTGAAGATCACCGGCAACTCGTGGCCGCTGGCCCGCCGCCGCGTGCTCGGCCGGGCCGTGCAGCTCCGGTCGCCGTACGTCGACGCGCTGTCGCTGCTGCAGGTCCGCGCGCTGCGTGCGCTGCGCACCGACGGAGCCTCGGAGCCGTCGACCGACGCCGTCGCCCGCCGCGAGCGCTGGCAGCACCTTCTGCTGCTGACGGTCAACGGAGTCTCGGCCGGCCTCCAGAACACCGGCTGACCGGCACCGCCTGCCACCCCCCGCGCCGGGAGTCGCCGGCACGAGCCGGCAGGCTGCGTGAGCTGTTCGTCCAGAGAGACCGTGCCCGACGAGGGCACGGTCTCTCTGCGTCGTGGAGCGTTCCGTTGCGGGGACGGGCTCGGGGACGGGCTCGGGGACGGGCGCGGTGACCGGCGCGGTGACCGGCTCAGGGCCAGGCCGCGTGCTCGGCTCAGCCCGCCGGTGTCGCGGTCGTGAGCGCGTTCAGGACGCGCGTTGTGCTGGACCGCAGGCCCCAGCGGGCCGTGAGGTCCGCCAGGGCGTCCGGGGACCGGGGGTCCGGGGGAGTGCGTCGTCGAACGTGGGCAGCGGGGCGTCGCGGGCGACGCGCACGACGGCGGGAGCGACGTCGAGGTACGGCGCCGCCTCGGTGAGGCGTCGCTGCTGCGTCGCCGTGAGCCCGAAGCCCGAGTCGCGGGCCGCGAGCACACCCGCGAGCGTGCCGAACCTCGCCAGGAGGCCGGCCGCCGTCTTCTCACCGATGCCGGGCACGCCCGGCAGCCCGTCGGACGGGTCGCCGCGGAGGACGGCCATGTCGGCGTACGCGTCACCGCTCGGCACCCCGTACTTGTCGGCGAGCCGCGCCTGGTCGACGACGTCGGGGTCGCGCACCCCGCGCGCGGGGTAGAGCACACGGACCCGGGCGTCGTCGTCGACGAGCTGGAACAGGTCGCGGTCGCCGGTCATGATGCTGACCGGCTCGGCCGCGGGGCCGCGCGCGATCTCCCGGGTCACCAGCGTGCCGATGACGTCGTCGGCCTCGTAGCCGGGCGCCCCGACGCGTGCGATGCCGAAGGCGTCGAGCACCGCGGCGATGACGGGCACCTGCGGCACCAGTCCCTCCGGGACCTCCTCGACGTCGGTGCCGCCGGGCCCGCCGCCCGGGCGCGCCACGCGGTGCGCCTTGTAGCTGGGGATGGCCGCGACGCGCCACGCGGGCCGCCAGTCGTCGTCCCAGCACGCGACGAGGCGGGTCGGACGATGCTCGGTGACCAGGTACGCGATCGTGTCGAGCAGGCCGCGCACCGCGTTGACCGGTTCGCCGCGCGGGGAGCGCAGGGAGTCGGGCACGCCGTAGAAGGCGCGGAAGTACAGCGACGCGGTGTCGAGGAGGAGCAGGCTCACGAGGCCAGGCTCCCATGCGGCACGCGCCGCTCGCGCGGGGCCTTCACCGGGTCCCGGGCGCGCGGCCCGCGAGCCGCTCGGCCCCGGGCCGTGCGTCGTCGAGCCGCAACGGCAACCCGAACCTCGGGAACCAGGCACCGACGTCGAGGAACGTCGTGATTCCCGTGACCTGCCCGGCGTCGTCGGCCTCCAGCACCACCAGGCCCCATGCGAAGTACCCGCCGCGCTCACGGTCCGGCCGGTACTGCCCGAACGCGGGCGACCCGTTGGCGCGCACGGGCACGCACCGCGACCCGCGGCACTCCGCACCCGGCCCCAGCATCCACGCCACCACGTTCTCGCTCCCGCGGACCCACATCGTGTACGGCGGCATGTTGAGCAGCGCGTCCTCGCGCAGCAGCGCGACCAGAGCCTCCATGTCGTACCGCTCGAAGGCGTCGAGGTAGCGCACGAGCATGGCGTCGCGCCAGGCCTCGCCGGGGGTGTGCCGGGTCGACTCGGGCGTGGGGGACTTCTCGTCGAGCGTCGCGCGCGCACGCTGGAGCGCCGAGTTGACCGCCGCGACCGTCATGTCGAGCAGGTCGGCGGTCTCGGCGGCCGACCAGCGCAGCACCTCGCGCAGCACCAGCACGGCCCGCTGCCGGGGCGGCAGGTGCTGCAGCGCGGCCACGAACGCCAGCCGGATCGACTCGTGCCCGACCGCGACCTGTGCCGGGTCGCCCGCGCGCGGCAGCACGGCGTCGTCGGGCACGGGCTCGACCCAGCGTTCCTCGGGGAGCGTCGCGCCGAACCGTTCGAGCTCGGGCGGCTGCGCGGCGCCCAGGCCCATGGGGCGCTCGCGGCGGTGCGCGGCCGAGCCCAGGTGGTCGAAGCAGACGTTGGTGGCGATGCGGTACAGCCAGGAGCGCAGCGACGATCGGCCCTCGAACCGGCCGTACGCGCGCCAGGCGCGCAGCATCGTCTCCTGCACGGCGTCGTCGGCGTCGGACACGCCTCCGAGCAGGCGGTAGCAGTACCCCGTGAGCTCCGACCGGTAGCGGTCGAGCTCGGCCGCGAGGGCCGTCTCGGCAACCTGTGTCATGGATCACACGCTACGCCGACGGTCCGACACTCGGGCCGGCCAAGGCCGACCAAGGCAGACCAAGGCAGACCCAGGCAGACCCAGGCAACCGTGCCGGATGCCCTGCTCAGGACGCGGCGGAGTGCGCCCGGCTCAGGACGACCCGTTGAGCTCGAACCACACCGTCTTGCCCGCCACGTCCTGCCCGTGCCGCCCGACGACCTCCGTCCCGTCGTGGTCGACGACACCCCACCGCGACGCGAGCCGGTCGAGGAACAGCACGCCGCGGCCCGAGAGCTCGTGCGGCTGCGGGTTGCGCAGGAGCGGCCGCGCCGGCGACGCGTCCCGCACGCCGACCCGCACCCGCGTGGTGTCGAGGTCGATGACGACGGTCGCCGTGACCGGCCCGCCGCCGTGCTCGAGCGCGTTGGTGAGCAGCTCGCTCGACAGCAGCATCGCCGTGCGGCGCTCGCGGGTCGCGACGCCCGACGTCTCCAGGATGTCGTCGATCCACCGGCGGGCGGGCCCCAGGTCGGCGAGCGAGTCGGCCACGCGCCGCTCCGCACGCACCAGGGCGGCCCCCGCCCCGGCCTCGCCCTCGGCGTCGGGCTCCTCCTCCTCGGGTGGCGCGACGGCCGCCTCGCGCGCCCGCACCGCGAGCACCGCGACGTCGTCGCGCTGCGGGGCCGGAACGAGCGCCCGCACGAGCGCGGCCGGCAGGGTGGCCGTCGCGGCCGCGGCGGTGCGCGCGAACGTGTCCGCGAGCAGCGCGATGCGGTCGGCCATCGACTCCCGGCGGCGCTCGACCAGCCCGTCGGTGTACAGCAGCAGCGTCTCGCCGGGTCGCAGCGTCGTCGTGTGGTCGGCGCGCTCGGTGGACGGGATCACGCCCAGCAGCAGGTCGGCGCGCGTCCGCAGCACCTCGACCGAGCCGTCCTGGCGCAGCACGAGCGGCGGCGGGTGGCCCGCGTTCGACCACGTCACCGCGTACGTCCCGGGTTTGCTCCCGTGCTCGCCGACGACGGGCAGCCGCTCCAGGCGCACCACGACGGCGGTCGCGCCCGCACGTGGGCCGAGCTGGTGGTTGGCGCGGTCGAGCAGGGTCAGCAGCACCGACGGCGTCTCGTCGTGGCTCCACGCGAGCGCGCGCAGCATCGACCTCAGCTGCCCCATCTGCGCGGCCGCGCGCATGTCGTGTCCCGTGACGTCGCCGATCATGACGAGCGTGGTGTCGTCGTCCACGGCGACGACGTCGTACCAGTCGCCGCCGACCTGGTCGGTCCGGGTGGCCGGCTCGTACGTCGTGGCGATGTCGAGGTTCGGGACGGCAGGCGGTGCGGTGAGCAGCGCGGCCTGCAGCGTCGTCGAGACCTGACGGCGCGCCTCGAGCAGGGCGATGCGGTCGAGCGCGTGCGCGATGTACGGCGCGAGCGTCGCCTCAAGCGACGCCGTGTCCTTGTCGAGCGCGCGTTCGGCCTCCCAGCGCGTGCAGACGACGGCGGCGACGCGGCCGTCGGCGTGCACGGGCATCAGCGAGCAGGCGCCGTCGTGGTCGAGGTGCCCCGCCAGGCGCGGGTAGCGCGCGACGAGCTCGCGTCCGCCCGAGAAGAACTGCGGCACGCCCGTGCGGGCGACCTCGCACACCGGCAGGTCGTCCTCGATGCGGGCGCGCACCGCCGACCGCCCCTGGGGTGACGCGGGGGCGACGTCCGGTCCCGAGGAGACGAACGTGATGCCGCGCCGGTCGGGATCGACGAGCGCGAGGTAGCTGGAGGCTGCGCCCATGCCACGGTCGACGACGCCACGGATCGCCATCTCGACCTGCGCCGCCGTCGTGGTGTCCGCGAAGGCCTCGGACAGGCTCAGCAGAAGCTGGGAGCGGCGCTGCTCGCGGCGCGCGGTGCGCTCGGCCTGCCGGGCGCGCTCCCGCTCGGTGCGCAGCCGGATCTCGCCGCTGCACGACGCCGCGAGGTCGGCGAGCGTGGCCAGGTCGGCGCCGGTCCAGACGCGCGGGGTGGTGTCGATGGCGACGAGCGCCCCGACGGGCCGGTCGTCGGCGGCGTGGACGGGCAGGGCGACGGCGGCCCCGGTCCGCGCGCCGAAGATCGCGCAGATCTCGGCGGCCACCGGGTCGGCGGCGACGTCCTGGAGCACGATCGGGTTGCCCGACTCGACGACCTTGCGGGTCAGGGAGGCGTCGAGCGGGAGGCGCCGCGTGGTCTGGTACGGCTCGGGCATGCCGAGCGCCCCGGGCAGGACGACGCCGTCGGGGGCCAGGAGGGCCACGGTCGCGATCGAGACGTCGAGCTGCCGGCACACGAGGCGCGCGATGCGATCGAACTCGTCGTCGGCGCGCGTGAGGCCGAGGCGGGGTTGCCTTGCAGCCTGCACGTCCGGGGCCATGGGCCAAGGATGGTGCAGATCGTCGCGCCGATCCACCTGCGTCGAGCCCGGACCACGCCTGGCGGCTCAGCGGGCGCGCTCTGGGAGCGATCTCACACCTCGAGCAGCCCGCGCCGGTGTGCGACGTCGACGGCCTCGGCGCGCCCCGAGACGCCGAGCTTGGCCAGCAGGTTCGACACGTGCACGCTGACCGTCTTGGTGCTGATGAACAGCCGCTCGCCGATCTGCCGGTTGGACAGCCCCTCGGCGACGAGCGCCAGCACCTCCTCCTCGCGGTCGGTGAGCGACGCCGCCGGCGCGGTGCGGCGCGGCGTGCCCGGCAGCGGCAGATGCGCGCGCCGCGCCCACTCCCGCAGCGCCGTGACCAGCGGCGCCGCCCCCAGGGCCTCGGCCTCGGCGAGCACCGTCGCGCTCTGGGCGGCCGCGCCTGCGACGTCCCCGGCGGCGTGCAACGCCTGCGCCCACCGCCACCGGGTGCGCGCGACCTCGTACCGGTACCCGAAGCCGAACTCGTGCAGCGCAGCCTCCCACAGGGCCGGGTCCGCCGGGACCCCCGACGCCGCGGCCCGCAGCCGGGCGTGCTCGGCCTCGGCGCGCAGCAGCCACGCACGGCCCTCCGGGCCGAGCTGCCCGCCGCGTGGCCGGCCCCGCACGGCCGTCGTGCGCGCGACGGCGGCGAGCGTGTCCCCGGTGGAAAGCAGCTCGGCGCGGGCCGCGGCCACGGCCTGGAGGCTCGCCCCGGGGGTCGCGAGCTCGGCGGCGTCGGCCAGGGCGGCGAGCGCGAGCGCGCTGATCCAGATGCGGCCCAGGAAGAACTCCGACCACACCTTGCCCAGGAACTCGGCGAGCTCGATCGCGAGCGCCACCGCCTCCTCGTGCCGCCCGGCCCATGTGAGCGCGTCGACCTGCGTGCCGCCGGCGTACAGCGCGATCTGCCCGTCACGCTCCCACGCCCCGCGCAACGCCTCGCCCCGCTCGATGACGTCGGCGTCGCCGCGCGCGACGGCCGCGTACTGCTGGACCGACGTGAGGAACGGGACCGCCTGCGCGGCGATGCCCTCCGGCGCCGGGCGGGCGGCGAGGTCACCCCGCACGTACCGCACCAGCTCGCCGATCACGTGGAGCTGGATGCCCGCCGCGGACCAGCCCAGGCCGGTCGCCTCGGCGCGCTGCACGCCCTCGTCGAGCACCGTCGCGGCGAGCGCAGGGTCGCCCGCGTAGAAGTACGTCATCGCGAGGTTGAGGGTCGTGCGCAGCTCGACCAGCAGGTCGCCCGCCTCGGTGGCGCGACGACGGGCGGTGGCGAGCAGCTCCGCGGCCGCGGCCGGGTCGTCGACGTCGAGGATCGCGAGCGTCGTCAACGCGTCGGCCTCGGCGCCCGGCGCCGCCACGGCTCGGGCGACGGTCACGGCCTGCGTCGCGGCGCTCGCGGCCTCGTCGTCGCGGTCCAGGCTCAGCAGCACGCGCGCGAGGCGGGCCAGCGCCACGGCCAGGTCGGCCGTGGCGCCGACGCCCGCGTCGCGCTCGGCGGTGAGCTGCGCGACAGCCTGCTCGGCCTGCTCGAGGGCTCCGTCGATGCACTCCAGGTCCAGCAGGTGGCGGGCGAGCAGGTCGCGGGCGGTCGCCTGCCGGTGCGGGTCGCCGTCGAGCGCGGCGACCGCGCGGCGCGCGAGCTGCTCGGCACGCGGGAAGAGCCCGGCCCGGCTCGCGGCGTCCGACGCGGCGAGCACGACGGCCTCGACGTCCTGCCCGACGAGCTCGGCGGCGTCGGGCACCAGGTCCCACAACGAGAGCACCTGCTCGCGGTGCCGCAGCTCCTCGTCGGGTGCCAGCAGCAGCGCGGCGCGGTCGGCGGCCGCGTGCGACGCGGTGAGCGCCGTCGCCAGGTCGTGCCCGTGCAGCGCGTGGTGGGCGCGCTGAGCCGGTACCCCGAGGGTGGGCACGTCGGTCAGGGCGGCGAGGTAGGCGCGGTGCAGTGCCTCGTGCTCGCCGGGCAGCAGGTCGCCGTACAGGGCCTCGGCCAGCAGGGCGTGGCGGAACGCCAGGTGCTCGCCCTCGACCTCCAGCACCTGCAGCGCGACGGCGTCGCGCAGGGCCGCGTCGAGCACGGCGGGGTCGGCCAGGATCCGCGTGCGCGCGGCCGCGGCGCGCAGCAGGTCCTCGCGGACCGTGCGGCCCGCGACGGACGCGACGCGCGCGACCTCCTGCACCGCGGGCTCCAGGCGCTGGAGGCGCGCGTGCAGCACGTCCGCCAGCGACCACGGCAGGCGGTCAGACAGCGCGTCCGAGCGCAGCAGCTCCTCGGCGAAGAACGCGTTGCCCTCCGACCTGCCCAGCACCCGCTGGAACTCGGGCTCGGGCAGCGGCGCCTCCGCGAGCGCCGTCGTGAACTCCCGCAGCTCGTCCGTCGTGAACGGTGCGAGGTCGATGCGCTCGACGGCCGTGGACCGCGACAGCTCGGCGAGCACCGGCCGCAGCGGGTGCCGGCGGTCGAGGTCGTCGGCACGGTAGGTGCCCACGACGAGCAGGTTCTCCGCGCGCAGCCGCGCGACGAGGAAGCGCAGCACGTCTCGGGTCGAGGGCTCGGCCCAGTGCAGGTCCTCGATCATCAGGACGAGCGGCGCACCGGGAGCGCCCGACGCCGCGAGGCTGCACGCGATGCCGTCGAAGAGCTGGAGACGTTCGGCGGCGTCGTCGGTGCCGACGGCGGCCGACGCCGGGTCGAGCAGGCGTGCGAGCGCGGGGCGCTCGCGGATCACGGTGTCGACGGGGCCACCGGCGTCGCGCAGCAGGGACAGCGCCTCGGAGAACGGCAGGTAGGGGATCCCGACGTCGCCGAGGTCCACGCAGTGCGCGACCACGACGCTCGCGCCGCCGTCCTCGGCGACCTCGGCCAGGTGCGAGACGAGCCGCGTCTTGCCCACGCCGGCGTCGCCGCCCACCAGGAGCATCCCGGGACGCCCGCCGCCGGCGGCCGCCAGGGCGCGACGGAACGTCGCAACCTCGGGGCCCCGGGCGATGAGCGGCACTGTCGTGGAACGGCGCACGGGTCGATCGTGCCACCCCGTCCGACACGAGGGGAAGGTTTTCCGGACCGCCTTCTCGGCGTGGACCCCGAGGAGGATGTGATCCACGATTGCGATCTACGTCACACCGCGCGCACACTGGAAGTCGGCCGGGGTGGGGACGCCCTGGGGGACACCTCGGGTCCACACGGGCCCGGACCCGATGCGGGGGTGGAACGGTGGTAGGAAAGCTGAGCGCGACGTCGTCCTTCGACGCCCTTCCGATGCTGGGGAGAGGCAAGCACCGCAACCCGAGAAAGGGCGCGTGCTTCATGGAGCTCGCCTCGTTCCTCGCGGGCGAACGGTGGACCGACCATCCGCGGTGCACGCACCCGCTGCTCGCGATGCTCGCGCGCGCGGTCAACGACCTCACCTCCGACCAGGCAAGGCCCCAGCTCGCACCGCTCATCCCGTCGGTCATCGGCCTGACCAGCGACGACCCGCGCTGGGACGTACGGATCGCGCTGCGCGCCGCCCGCACCGCGCTGCCCGTGTCACCGGCCGACCGGCAGCAGACGCTCGCCGTCGCGATCATCGGCTGCGAGCGCATGCTCGACGTCCTCGACGGACGCCCCGAAGGCACCGTCGACACCGCGAGCACCGAGGCGCTCGCGGCCGTGCCGCGCACGGCCGAGTGGGCGCGGGCGTTCTGCGCGGGCACGCACCTGCGGCCCAAGCGGTTCGTGCGTGACGCGACGCCGTCGGTCGTCTCGACGGCGGTGCAGGGCATCAGCGAGGCGTTCGTTCCCGACGTCGACGCACGGCTGCGGACGCTGCTGACGGAGACGATCGACGAGGCGCGCGGCTGGGCGGGCCGCACCGACGACGACGCGGCGCCGCTGGCCCGCGAGGCGTGGGAGGAAGTCGTCAAGGCGGCGCCCGTCCGCTGACGGGACGGGGGCGTCCGCAGGCGGGCGCCGACCGGCCCGGCGATGCGCGGTCCCGGGCGTCGGCGGGTTCGGCTAGCCTGCCCGGGTGCGTATCCCACCCCGCACCACCCTGTCCCGGCGCCTCGGCGCACTCCTGCTGACCGCAGCGCTGACCGTGCCGCTCGCCGCGTGTACCGGGTCCGACGGCCCGGCTCCCGACGAGACCGCCAAGGCGCTCGTCGGCGGTCTCAAGTCGGGGTCGCTCGACGGCCTGGCGCTCGCGCAGGACACTTCTGGCGACCTGCAAACCCAGCTCACCGAGATCCTTGCCCCGCTGCTCGAGGCTTCCGGGACCGAGCAGCCAGACGTCTCGCTGGTGAAGGTCGCGACCGCCCAGGACGGCGAGGACGCCGGGCGCAGCGCGACGGCGACCCTGAAGTGGTCGTGGCCCTTCGGGGGTGCGTCGGAATGGACCTACCTGACCAGCGCGGAGCTCACGCTCACCGACCCGCCCGACGGGTCGGGCGACCAGCCCACCTGGACGACGGCGTGGTCGCCGTCGATCCTCGTCCCCGACCTGCAGCCGGGGGAGCGCCTGACCGTGAGCACGGTGCAGGCACAGCGCGCCGACATCCTCGACGGCACGGGTGAACCGCTCGTGACGACGCGTGACGTCTACCGGCTCGGGATCGACAAGACGCACGTCGACGCGAGCGCGTGGGACGCGTCGGCGCGCGCGCTCGCCGCGCTCGTCAGCGACGGCGGTGTGGCCGTCGACGCCGACGCTTACGCCCAGCGTGTGCAGTCCGCCGGGCCCAAGGCGTTCGTCGAGCTCCTGACGGTGCGCAAGGACGGCTCGGGCATCGACGTCGAGGGCGCGCGCGCGATCCCCGGTGTCGGGGTCATCGCGGACTCCGCTGCCCTCGCCCCGACGTCGACGTTCGCTCGCGCGATCCTGGGGCGCTCGGGCGAGGCGACCGCGGAGATCGTCGAGAACTCGAAGGGCCGCGTGAAGCCCGGCGACGTCACGGGGCTCTCGGGGCTGCAGAAGCAGTACGACGCGCAGCTTGCGGGGACGCCCGGCGTCGTCGTCACGGCGGCGAAGCCCGACGCCGACGCGAGCGAGGCGCGAGAGCTGTACAAGAAGGAGGCCGTGAACGGTACGCCACTGGGGACGACGTTCGACGTCGGGCTCCAGGAGCGTGCCGAGCAGGTCCTCGCCGACGTCGTTCCCGCCAGCGCGATCGTCGCGATCCGGCCGTCGACGGGCGACGTGCTCGCGGCGGCGTCGGGGCCCGGCAGCAACGGACTCGACACCGCGATGCTCGGCAAGTACGCGCCCGGCTCGACCTTCAAGGTCGTGGACGCCCTCGCCTTCGGGCGCGAGGGCATCACGCCCGACACGACACTGCCGTGCACGCCGACGATCACCGTCAACGGCCGCGAGTTCCAGAACGTGCCCGGGTACCCCGAGAGCGCCGTCGGCGACATCCCGCTGCGCACCGCGATCGCCCAGTCGTGCAACACCGCGATGATCAGCCAGCACGACGTCGTCGCGCAGGACGACCTGGTCTCGGCGGCCGCCGACCTGGGCCTGGGCGTCGAGACGCCCGTGGGAGCTCCCGTCTTCGCGGGGAACGTGCCTAGCGACGCGACACCAGCCCAGCATGCCGCGACCCTGATCGGACAGGACAGGGTCGAGGCGTCGCCGTTCGCGATGGCGCGCGTCGCCGCGAGCGTCGCGGCCGGCAAGCGTGTCGACCCCGTGCTGGTGCGCCCGGCCACGGCGCCCGACGCCCAGGAGGTTCCCCCGTCGAAGCTCACGGCCGACGAGGCCGCCACGCTGCGCGATCTGATGGGCGGCGTGGTCAAGAGCGGAAGCGCCACCGTGCTTCAGGACGTCCCCGGCATCGTCGGTGCCAAGACGGGCACCGCCCAGTTCGGCGACGGCACGCAGCAGCACACCTGGATGATCGCGATCGCGGGTGACCTGGCCGTCGCCGTCTTCGTCGAGGTCGGGGACCGGGGCTCGACGACGAGCGGACCGCTGATGCACGCGTTCCTCACGGGGTCATAGCGTCTCGAGGGGCCAGGCCGTGAGCGGCAGCCGCGCAGGCGGCTACCGCACCGGACCCTGATCGAGGCGGAGCCACGTGATGCCGTCCACCGTCGCGGCGACGGCGCCCGTCCAGTACGCCTCGGCGATGACGCCGAACGCCGCGTGGTCGATCCACTCGTCCTTGCTGAACTCGGGCCAGTCCGACCATCGCGGGTCGCTGTCGTCCCGAGGGACGGCGACAAGGGCGCCATACGGTCCTCCCTGATCGCCGGGCCGGCCGTCGAAGATCACGCGCACCGCATCGCCGAGTGGCTCGATCTCGCGCAGCCGAAGCGCTCGGCCGGTGGTCCAGGTGGTGAACCGCTTCCTCAGCTCGATCGCGAGTTCGTCAGGGTCGACGAGCACGTGCACCCTCCCCCACGGGGGTCCGCGATCACTCCTGCGGAACCTTCGCCAGGTCCGCGAGCCAGGCCGCCGCCGTCGCGTCGCTCGGCATCCGCCAGTCGCCGCGTGGCGACAGCGTGCCCCCGGCCGAGACCTTCGGCCCGTTCGGGATAGCCGACCGCTTGAACTGGTTGGCGAAGAACCGGCGGAAGAACAGGTCCATCCACCGGCGGATCGTGGCCAGGTCGTACTCCGAGCGCTCGTCGTGAGGGAACCCGGGGGGCCACTCGCCGGCGGTCGCGCGGTGCCACGCGTGCCACTGGAGGAAGGCGATCTTCGAGGGGCGCAGCCCGTAGCGCAGCGTCCAGTACAGCGTGAAGTCCTGGAGCTCGTAGGGCCCGATCTTGGCCTGCGTGGACTGGAGCGCGCCGTCGGCGCCGGCGGGCACGAGCTCGGGGGAGATCTCCTGGTCGAGGATCTCCGCGAGCACGTCGTTCGTCTCGGACGTGAACTGCCCGGACGCGATGACCCACCGGATGAGGTGCTGGATGAGCGTCTTGGGCACCCCGGAGTTGACCACGTAGTGCGACATCTGGTCGCCGACGCCGTACGTCGCCCACCCGAGGGCGAGCTCCGACAGGTCGCCCGTCCCCAGCACGATGCCGCCCTTGTGGTTGGCCAGACGGAACAGGTAGTCGGTGCGCAGGCCGGCTTGTACGTTCTCGAAGGTCACGTCGTACACGGCTTCGCCGCGCCCGTAGGGGTGGCCGAGGTCGCGCAGCATCTGCTCGGCCGCAGGCCGGATGTCGATCTCCTCGAAGCTCACCCGAGCGAGCGGCCCAGCCGCCACGCGCGCTCCTTGGTGGCCGTGCCGGTCGCGAAGCCCGGCAACGTGTACGCGAGGATGTCCGACCGCGGCCGCCCCAGCCGGTCCATCGCCCGGGCCGCGACGATGAGCGCGTGCGTCGAGTCGAGCCCGCCCGAGACGCCGATGACGATGGTGGGCGTCCCGATCGAGGTGAGCCGCTGCTCCAGCGCCGTGACCTGGATGTTGTAGGCCTCGTAGCAGTCGAGCGCGAGCCGCTCGGCGTCGTCGGGCACGAACGGGAAGCGGTCGACCTTGCGCCGCAGCCCGATGTCGCCCGACGGCGGGCGCAGCGTGAACTCGACGGTGCGGAAGTCGTCGGTGCGCGCGGCGAGCGCGCGCCGGTTGTCGTCGAACGTGCCCTGCCGCAGCCGTTCCTGCCGCAGCCGGTCCAGGTCGACGTCGACGACGGTGCGGCGCGGCCCGTCGGGGAACCGTTCGCTCTCGCCCAGCAGGTCGCCGCACTCGTAGACCATCGTCTGGCCGTCCCAGCTCAGGTCCGTCGAGGACTCGCCCTGCGACGCCGCCGCGTACACGTAGGCGGCCGAGCAGCGCGCGCTGGCCGAGCGCACCAGCAGCCGGCGGTCCTCGGCGCGCGCCACCGTGATGGGCGAGGCCGACAGGTTCGCCAGCACGGTAGCGCCTGCGAGCGCCGCCTCCGCCGACGGCGGCACGGGCACCCACATGTCCTCGCACACCTCGACGTGCAGCCTCAGCCCCGCGACGTCGGACGCCGCGAAGATCAGGTCCGGCCCGAGGGGCACGTCCTCGCCGAGCAGTCGCAGCGTCTGCCCGCGCCGGTCGTCGCCGGGCGCGAACCAGCGCCGCTCGTAGAACTCCCGGTAGGTGGGCAGGTACGACTTGGTCGCGACGCCGAGCACGCGCCCGCGGTGGACGACGACGGCGCAGTTGAGCACCCGCCCGCCCGCCTCGAGCGGCGCCCCCACGACCAGCACCGGCAGCAGGTCGGCGGACGCCTCCACGACGGTCGCCAGCGCGTCCTGCACCGCCTCCAGGAGGGGGTCCTGGAGGAGGAGGTCGTCGATCGCGTACCCCGACAGGCACAGCTCCGGGAAGACGGCGACGGCCACGCCGTCGTCGTGGCACGCGCGCGCCTGCTCGACGACGTGGGCGGCGTTGGTGGCCGGGTCGGCCACGCGGACGGGGACGGTCACCGCTGCCACGCGTGCGAACCCGTGGGCGTAGGCGGACCAGAACTCGCTGCTGGACATGCCCCGAGTCTGCCGGACGCCGCAGGGGGCTGCCGTCCTGGTGCGCTCCGCGGCGCGCCCGGACGGCTGGAGCGCGTGGCGGGCGTGCCGGCATCGCGGGCGGCGGGCAGGCCGGCCGTCGGCGGGCCTCGGGCGCGCGCACAGTGAGTGGGTGCGGCAGCGCTCGGGCCGCCTTCGCTCGGGCCGACGTGCGGGGCGTCCGGCGAGCTTTTCGAGCGTGGGCGGCGCGGCTCTAGGGTGGAGGCCATGGTCGTCGCTGCTCCCCGCCGTCGTACGCTGCCCGCCGCGTTGTCGCTCGTGACGCTGACCGTGATCGCGGCCGTCGCGGCCGTGATCGGGTTCGCGGCCCCTGCGGGGGCGCACGACAGGCTGGTGTCGTCCGACCCCGCGGACGGCGCCGCGCTCGACGCCGTGCCCGCGGCGATCACGTTGACCTTCAACGACGAGGTGCTGGGCACGGGCGCGCAGGTCGTGGTGACGGCGGGCGGCGCCGACGTCGCCGCGCAGCCCGCGCAGGTCGAGGGCACCACCGTCGTGTCGGCCCTGCCGCCGGACGCCCCAGGCGGTGCGTACCACGTGGCCTGGCGAGTCGTCTCGGCGGACGGGCACCCGATCGAGGGCACGTTCGCGTTCACCGTCGCGACGTCCGGGGCGTCCGAGGGGGGCCCGGCGGCCGCGGACCCGCCCGCGGCCGCCGACGCGACCGAGCAGCCGTCGGACGCGACCGCGGACCCCGACGCGGACGCCTCCGCAGGGTCGGCCACCGGCCCGACCGGTGGGCAGACCGAGCCCGCCGACGCCGCGGCCGGCCCGGGTGACGCAGGTTCCGCGGGCGGGTCTCGCGCCTGGGTGTGGGGTGTCGTCGGAGCGGCCGTCGTCGCCACGGGCGCAGCCTCCGTCGTCGGTGCACGCCGGCGCCGCACCCGCTGACGCGCGTCCGGCCGGTGCCACGCCACCGGCACGGGAGCGACCCGCGCGGCGCCCTGCGGACCGGTGGTACGCCGGTGCCCCCGCGGCGCCGGCGCGCCGTCCCTTCCCGCCGCCCCGGGCGGTACGTCACCCGCCGTCGCCCGTGCACGCGGCGATGTGCGACGTCGGGGACGCATTTCAGCCGCAGGCGGAACTGGTGTCTCGACGGCCCCCGCGGTTCCGTGGAGCGCTGCTGCACTCTCGGCGCGGACGTCGGGGCGGTGGCTCGTCGGCGGTCCGGCCCGTCGCGCAGCCAGGCGTCGCCGCGCCGCCGGAAGGGCGTTCCGGGTGCCCGTGGCGGCCCGCCCAGACGACGCCTGCGAGCGGCCAGGAACGCTTCCGGGCTCGGGCCGCGCGCCGCGGGTCGCGCCCTGGCCGCGTGTTCCCGCTGGTCAGAGAGGCAGTCTTCGCGGCACCGGCGATGATCGGCCCGTCCTCGGGAGCGTGCGCGCCGCCGCACGCGGGGCGGCCGCCGACGACGCCGGCCGCCGCCGTCGTGCCGGCGGCCGCGCCCAGGCCGTGGCTGCCACGACGCGGCGTCCCGCGCGGGGCGTACCGGGACGACGCGGGGGTCCGTGGCGCGGCGGGTGACGTACGGCGCCACCGCCCTGGACAGGACGCGGCATCGAAAACGAGACACAACGGCGAGAATTCGCGGAATTCCGCCGTTGTTCCCTACTGTGTTCACAGCCTCCCGGCCGTGTGCCGCGTGGGGCCACGACTTACGCCTGCCGGCAACCGCCGCACGGCGTGGACTGAGGAAGGGAACCGCATGTCGCTCAACAAGTCCGAGCTCGTCTCGGCGATCGCTGCCAAGTCTGAGCTCACCAAGGCCCAGGCCGAGGACGCCCTGAACGCGTTCCAGGAGGTGCTGGTCGAGTCGCTCAGCAAGGGCGAGGCCGTGAAGATCACGGGTCTCCTCGCGGTCGAGCGCGTCGAGCGTGCCGCCCGCACGGGCCGCAACCCGCGCACGGGCGAGGAGATCCAGATCCCCGCCGGGTTCGGCGTGAAGGTCTCGGCGGGCTCGGTGCTCAAGAAGGCCGTCGCCGGCGAGTGAGCCACCCGCTCGTGGCGCCGCGTCGGCCGGTGCGTCCCGTGAGGGGCGCGGCCGGGCGTGACGGTCCGAGCTGTGAAGACCTGCGGGGCGGGAGGTGCAACCTCCCCGCCCCGCAGGTCTTCGCGCATCCGGGGGACGTGGCGCGGACGGCCGACGCCGTCGCTACAGCTCGTCCTTCGACTCCAGGTAGCGCATCGCGACCCAGCCGATCGGCACGCGGATCCAGTACGACACGACGCGGAACAGCAGCGTCACCGAGAACGCGATCCCGCCCGTGACGCCCGCGGCGGTCAGGCCCGCGATGAGCGCGCCCTCGACGCCACCGACGCCGCCGGGCGTGGGGACGAGCGCCCCGAGCGTGTTGCCCACGAGGTAGATGACGGCGACGTCGACGAGGCGCAGCGAGTGCCCGAACGCCTCGAGCGCGAAGTCGAACGCGAGCACGTACCCCATCGTCATGATGACGTTGCCGCCCAGGCCGAGCAGGAGCCGGGTGGGCTGGCCGAGCATCTGCGACAGCCGCGGCCAGAGCTGTTCGAGCGTGGGCCGCGACTTCTCCCACGCCCACCGCCTGATGCCAGGCACGAGCATGAGCGCCACCACGACGGTGGCCGTGATCCCCACGGCGATGAGGATCGTCGTCGACGGCAGGTCGACGAGGCCGCCCGAGCCTGTCGTGAGCGAGAGCACGACGAGCAGCAGCACGGTCACGACGATCTGCGAGAACTGCATGAGCGCGACCGTCGCCACCGCCATGGGCGTGGACACGCCACGGCGCGACAGGAAGCGCATGTTGAGCGCGGCGGGCCCGATGCCCGCGGGCGTGGCGAGCGCGACGAACGAGCCGGCCATCTGGGCGAGCGTCGCGCGCATGACGGGGATGCGTCCGGGCGTGAACGCCACGAGCGTCAGGGCCGCGCCGAACCATGTGATGCCGGCGAACGTGAACGAGGCCGCGACCCACCAGGGGTTGGCCTCGACGACGGCGTCACGGATCTGCTGGAAGTTGATCGTCGTGACGACGACGGAGACCGCCACGATGGTCAGCGCGAGCGTGATGACGGTGCGGGCGCCGAACCGGGCAAGGCGTGTGGGCTGGACGTCGGTCTCGGGCAGCCGCTCCACGAGCGCGGTGCGCAGCTCGTCCATCAGCCCCTTGGCGTGCCGCACCGCGAGGCGTGTGTCGGTGGGCAGCGCGATCGTCTGCAGCAGGGGCCCGATGGCGCTGATGTCCGTCGGGGGCAGCGCCCGCACGGCCGAGGCGACCGCGCGGCTCGGGCCCACGCGCAGCGCGAGCAGTGCGAGGAGCTGGGTCAGGTCGAGCCGGCGCGAGAGCGTGGTGGACGCGATCTCGCCCTGCTCCCAGCCGGCGATCCACACGTGCGTCGACCCGTCGGCGTCGCGCTGGACGAGCAGCACGTCGGACGTGAGCTGGTGGTGGGTCAAGCCGGCCGCGTGCGCGCGCTGGAGCTGGTCCCAGGCGGCGTCGAGCACCGCGTCGCCGCGTTCGCCCTCGAGCTCGTCGTCGTCCAGGTCGCGCAGCGAGACGGCGCCGCGCGCGTGCTCCAGCACCAGCGCGGCGGAGTCGTCGGCCATGCCGATGCCGAGCAGGCGCGATGTGCGCACGCCCGCGCCCGCCGCCGCGTACGACAGCAGCGCGGTGCGCTCGGCGACCGCCTTGAGCGAGATCGCGGCGCGGCCTTCCAGCCCGCGCATGCGCAGCGCCCGCCACATCCGGGTCAGCATGCCGACGACCTGCCGGTCGCCGTCGAGCACGACGACGTCGTAGCGTGCGCCGTCGTCGCCCAGCATCGCGTAGACGCGGTTGTCGCCCGAGCGGGCCAGGGCGAGCGCCGCGGGGTCGGAGGAGCGGCTGACGGCGGCGGCGTCGTCCAGGCGCGTGAGGTCGTCGACGCCCGACGCCGCGCCGAGGTCGCGCACCCGCACCAGCGCCGTCGGGCGGAACCCGGCGCGGCGCACCGCCAGGACCAGCGACTGGCCGTAGGCGCGTTCGGAGCGCACGCCGGACATGTACTGCACGGCCTGGCCCGCGAGCCGCCCCAGCAGCAGCGACAGGAGCACGCCCGGCAGCGACACCTGCGAGGTGATGAGCACGACCAGCAGCGCGACGTACAGCGCGTTCCACGACCACCGCACCGTCCGACGGCGGGTGCGCGGGCCCGCGACCGTCAGCAGCGCCGCCACGGCGGACACGTAGGCGGGGATGGTCAGGTGCCACGCCCTGCCGTCGTACACCGACAGGCCGCGGACGAACTCGGGCGTGCCGAGATGGTGGACGAGCAGCAGCGCGGTCACGCCCAGGACCATGCCGAGCGCGGCCGCCGCGATCGACTCCAGGACCTGCCGCCCCAGCCGGCGCACGCCGAGCTCGACGAGCACGGCGACCGGCAGGATGATCGTCACGAGGCCTTCGAGCACGTTGACCGGGACGATGAGGATCCGGGCGAGGAGCGTCGCGAACCCGCGCACGTCCTGCGTGACGCCCTCCGTGGTGCCGTGCGCGACCACCGACAGGACCAGCACGAGGGCGATCCCGAGGGACGAGGCGATCATGCCCAGGACGTCGGACGGGTGGCGCACGCGACGCTCTGGCGTGTCGACGACGCGGACGAGGTCGGCGTCCGGCGGCGTCGCGTCGTCGAACAGCACCGCCCGCAACGCGGCGGTCTGCGGGCCCGAGGGGCTCGCGTCCGCGCTCGGGGGAACCGTCTCGGGCATGGGTTGCAGTCTATGACCGGGGCTCTCGGGCAGAGACGGGTTGGCGTCCTGGAGCGACAGTCACGGTGACATCACAAATGGTGCACGGGGGGGTCACATTTCCTTACGGATGTGCTAGAACCACCGCACCACGCTCATTTGTGGCATTCGAGAGGGGAACTCCACCATGACCTCATTCCAGGCCTCCCATCGACGGCTGGTGGCAGCCGGGGCGGGCGCCGCCGCAGCCGCGCTGATCCTCGCCGCCTGCGGGGGCGCGAAGGACGACGGAGCGGGAGGCGCGGCCGACGGCGGTTCGCTCACCATCGGCACGACCGACAAGATCACGTCGCTCGACCCGGCCGGGTCCTACGACAACGGCTCTTTCGCCGTCATGAACCAGGTGTATCCCTTCCTGCTGAACACGCCCTATGGCAGCCCCGACGTCGAGCCCGACATCGCCGCGTCGGCCGAGTTCACCTCGCCCACCGAGTACACGGTCACGCTCAAGCCGGGCTTGACATTCGCCAACGGCCACGACCTGACGTCGTCGGACGTGAAGTTCACGTTCGACCGGCAGGTCGCCATCGCGGCCGACGACGGCCCGTCCTCGCTGCTGTGGAACCTCGACTCGACCGAGGCCCCCGACGACACCACGGTGGTCTTCCACCTCAAGTCCGAGAACGACCAGACGTTCCCGCAGGTGCTGTCGTCGCCCGTCGGCCCGATCGTCGACGAGGAGGTCTTCTCGCCCGACGCCGTGACGGCCGACGACACGATCGTCCAGGGCGACGCGTTCGCCGGCCCGTACAAGATCACCAGCTACGCGGTCAACGAGCTCATCAGCTACGAGGCCTTCGACGGATACCAGGGCCTGCTCGGCAAGCCTGCGACGTCCGAGGTCAACGTCAAGTACTACGCCGACTCCTCGAACCTCAAGCTCGAGATCGAGCAGGGCGCCATCGACGTCGCCTACCGCTCGCTGTCCGCGACCGACGTCGCGAGCCTCGAGAACAACAAGGCCGTCAAGGTCGAGCACGGGCCCGGCGGCGAGATCCGCTACATCACGTTCAACTTCGACACCCAGCCGTTCGGCGCCAAGACGGCCGAGGCCGACCCCGCCAAGGCGCTCGCGGTGCGTCAGGCCGTCGCGAACCTCATCGACCGCCAGTCGATCTCCGACCAGGTGTACAAGGGCACCTACACCCCGCTGTACTCGTACGTCCCCGAGGGCCTGACCGGCGCGAACGAGGCCCTCAAGGGCCTGTACGGCGACGGCGAGGGCGGCCCGTCCGCCGAGAAGGCCAAGGCCGTCCTCGACGCCGCCGGGGTCACCACGCCGGTCACGCTCAGCCTGCAGTACTCGAACGACCACTACGGGCCGTCGTCGGGTGACGAGTACGCGCAGATCAAGGACCAGCTCGAGGCGGACGGCCTGTTCCAGGTCGACCTGCAGACCACCGAATGGGTGCAGTACTCGAAGGACCGCACCACGGACGTCTACCCGGCCTACCAGCTCGGCTGGTTCCCGGACTACTCGGACGCCGACAACTACCTGACGCCGTTCTTCCTCGAGGAGAACTTCCTGAGCAACCACTACGTCAACCCGACGGTCGACGGTCTCATCCACGACCAGGGCGTGGAGACGGACCCGGCCAAGCGGGCCGAGCTCATCGGGCAGATCCAGGACGCCGTCGCGCAGGACCTGTCGACGGTGCCGTACCTGCAGGGTGCGCAGACCGCCGTCGTACGGGCCGAGGTCACGGGCGCCGACAAGACGCTCGACGCGTCCTTCAAGTTCCGTTACGGCGCACTCGCGAAGGGCTGACGTACCTCTCGTGACGCGTCGCTCCACCTCAGGAGGCGCACTGGGACGGTACGTCCTGGTGCGCTTCCTGCTGATCATCCCGACAGTGTTCATCCTGGTCACCACCGTGTTCGTGCTCATGCGCGCCACCGGTGACCCCATCACGGCCGCTCTCGGCGGCCGTCTCACGCCCACGCAGCTCGCCGAGCGGATCCACACGGCCGGCTACGACCGGCCCGTCCTCGTGCAGTACGGCGAGTACCTCGCGGGCATCGTGCGAGGCGACTTCGGCACCACGCTCTCGGACCACCGGCCCGTGACCGAGGTGCTGACGACCTACGGCACCGCGACGCTCGAGCTGACCGTGTACGCGGTCCTCGTGGCGCTGCTGCTGGGCATCCCGCTCGGCATGGTCTCGGCGTACTTCCGTGACCGCTGGCCCGACGCCGTGCTGCGCGTGCTGGCGATCTTCGCGTACGCCACACCCGTGTTCTTCGCGGGGCTGCTGCTCAAGCTCGTCTTTGCCGTCGGGCTCGGCTGGTTCCCCGTCTCGGGGCGCGTGTCGACGAGCGGGGAGATCGCGATGCGCAAGGCCGACGCGGCGTCAGGCTTCATGCTGGTCGACGCGGTGCGTACGGGCGACCCCCAGGTGGTCGGCGACGTGCTGCTGCACGCGGCGCTGCCGGCGACGGCCCTGGGCCTGCTCACGGCGGGCGTCTTCCTGCGCCTGGTGCGCACCAACATGATCGGCACCCTCGGGCGCGAGTACGTCGACGCGGCACGCTCGCGCGGCGTCCGCGAACGACGCCTCGTCACCGCGCACGCGTGGCGGCCGGCGCTCATACCCGTCATCACCGTGGTGGGGTTGCAGGTCGCGATGCTGCTGGTCGGGGCCGTGCTCACCGAGACGACGTTCGAGTGGCGCGGCCTGGGCTTCCAGCTCGCCGAGTACCTCAAGGCGCGGGACTTCGTCGCCGTGCAGGGCATCGTCGCGCTCATGGCCGTCGTCGTGGCCGTCACCAACTTCCTGGTCGACGTCATCGCGGCTCTCGTCGACCCGAGGGTGAGGTACTGACATGGCCGAGGTCATCTCCGCAGGACCCGTCGGCACCGCCGGTGCGACGCCGGAACACCCCGGGGGGCGCGGGTCGTGGCTGCGCACCCTGCCCGTGGTCCATCAGCTGCGTCAGAGCGTCGGCCTCCAGCGCGGCATGCTCGTGACCGGTCTCGTCCTGACGAGCCTGTTCGTGCTGGTCGCGGCGTTGGCGCCCTTGCTCGCCCCTACGGGCCGAGCCAGCTCCGCGATGCGGGGGAGCCGTTCGGTGCGCAGCAGGCGCCCTCGTCGGCGCACCTGCTCGGCACGACGGTGGGCGGCTACGACGTGCTGTCACGCGTCGTCTTCGGCGCGCGGACGGCGCTGCTCGTCGTCGTCGTGTCGATCCTCGCGTCGATCGTGCTGGGCGTGCTCCTCGGGCTGGTGTCCGGGTACTTCGGTGGCTGGCTCGACCGTGTGTTCGTGCTCGTCGCGGACGCGATCTACGCGTTCCCCTCGCTGCTGCTGGCCATCCTGGGCGCGATCGTCATCTCCCAGGGACAGTCGCGGCTGTGGGGCGGTATCGGCGCGACCGCGCTGTCGATCACCGTGGTGTTCGTGCCGCAGTACCTGCGCGTCGTGCGTGGCGAGGTGCTGCGCGTCAAGGGCGAGGCCTTCGTCGACGCGGCTCGCGTCATCGGGGCGAGCCACCGCCGCATCATGACGCGTCACGTGCTGCGCAACTCCGTGCGCACGCTGCCCCTCATCGTCACGCTCAACGCGTCCGAGTCGATCCTGACGCTCGCAGGCCTGGGCTTCCTCGGGTTCGGCATCGAGCCGACCGCCGCTGCCGAGTGGGGCTACGACCTGCAGCGGTCGATCGCCGACGTGACCTCCGGCATCTGGTGGACGGCACTGTTCCCCGGTGTCGCGATCGTCGTCGTCGCCCTGGGGATGACGCTCATGGGCGAGTCGCTCAACGACCTGGCAGACCCGCGGCTGCGCTCACGGGTGCGGGTCACGGCCGCTGCCGAGAACTCGGAGGATGCCCGATGACCGCCACCACCCCGGTCGTGCGGATCGACGACCTCGCCGTCTCGTTCGCGACGGACGCCGGGCCCGTCCGGGCCGTCGACGGCGTCACGCTCGACGTCAGCCCCGGTGAGGTCCTGGCCATCGTCGGCGAGTCCGGGTCCGGCAAGACGGTCACGGCCAAGACCATCCTCGGCCTCCTGCCGGAGACCGCGACGGTGCGCGGCGCCGTCATCCTCTCGACGCGCGGCGCGGACGGCACCGCGGGCGACAGGGTGACCGACGTCGTCGCCGTCTCGCGCGCGCGACTGCGTGAGGTGCGAGGGCGTGACGTCGCGATGGTGTTCCAGGAGCCCTCGACGGCGCTCAACCCCGTCTACACGGTGGGCTGGCAGATCATCGAAGGGCTGCGCGCCCATGGGCGGCTGTCGCGGGCGCAGGCTCGCAGCCGCGCGATCGAGGCGCTGCGGCAGGTGGGCATCCCCGAGCCGGAGCAGCGTGTCGACCACTACCCGCACCAGTTCTCGGGCGGGCAGAAGCAGCGCATCGTCATCGCCATGGCGCTGTCCCTGGGCCCGGGGCTCATCGTCGCGGACGAGCCGACGACGGCGCTCGACGTCACCGTCCAGGCCGAGATCCTCGACCTGCTGCGGAGGCTGCGTGACGAGACCGGCACGGCCATCGTGCTCATCACGCACAACATGGGCGTGGTCGCCGACCTCGCCGACCGTGTGGCCGTGATGTACCAGGGCAAGGTCGTCGAGCAGGCGCCCGTGCGGGATCTCTTCGCCTCCCCGCAGGACGCCTACACGAAGGCGCTCCTGGGTGCGGTGCCGCGGATCGGGGAGGGCAGGGTGCGTGCGCAGGCGCGCGCCGCAGCCCGGCCACCCGGCTGGGAGACCGCCGAACCGGTCGTCGTGGCCTCCGACCTGGTCATCACCTACCCCGGACGCTTCCGGCAGCCGGCGTTCACCGCCGTCGACCAGGTGTCCTTGCAGATCCGCCCGGGCGAGGTGCTGGGTCTGGTGGGCGAGTCAGGCTCGGGCAAGACGACGATCGCGCGCGCCATCGCAGGGCTCCAGCCCGTCTCGGGCGGGTCGCTCGCCGTGCTGGGCACCGAGCTTCGCGGCGCGCGGGGGCGGGACCTCGCGGCGATCCGCCCCCGGATCGGGTTCGTGTTCCAGGATCCGGCGACGTCGTTCAACCCGTTGCTGACGATCGCGGAGTGCGTGGCAGAGCCGCTCGTCGTGCACGGGCGCACGGCGTCGCCCTCGGCGGCGCGTGCACGAGTCGACGAGCTCCTGGAGGCCGTCCAGCTCCCTCGCTCCTACGGGGAACGGTTCCCCCATGAGCTCTCCGGCGGGCAGCGGCAGCGAGCGTCGCTCGCCCGCGCTCTGGCGCTCGACCCGGAGCTGCTCATCGCGGACGAGCCGACCTCGGCGCTCGACGTGTCGGTGCAGGCCCGGGTGCTGGACCTGTTCGCGCGGCTCCAGCGTGACCTCGGGTTCGCGTGCCTGTTCGTGTCGCACGACCTTGCGGTGGTGGACCTGCTCGCCGACCGCATCGCCGTGCTGTACCACGGGCAGCTCGTCGAGGAGGGCACGGGGGCTCAAGTGCTGGAGTCGCCCCAGGAGGACTACACCCGCCGCCTGCTGGCGTCGCTCCCGGTCCCGGACCCCGGCGCGCAGGCCGCTCGTCGCACGTCCCGCTGACCCCGGGCCGCTGCCCTTCCCGACCCGGCCGCGCACCGATCGACCCGGCCGGGTCGGGAACGGGCGTGCGTGCCCGGCGGTGTCGCCGCGCTCACGTCAGGCCGAGCGCCTCCCGCCAGCCCGGCGGCAGCAGCGCGTACCCGACGAACGCGACGACGTCGAGCAGCGTGTGCGCGATCACCAGCGGCAGCACCCGCCGTCGTCCCCAGCGCGAGCGGTACCACCACGCGAAGACGACGCCCATGACGACGTTGCCGAGGAACGGCCCGAACCCCTGGTACAGGTGATAGCTGCCGCGCAGCAGCGCGCTCGCGGCGAGGAACCGCCAGTCGAGGCGTGCGGTCGGCGACCAGCCGAGGTCGCGGGTGCGCTCGAACAGGTAGGCGACCACGATGACCTCTTCGAGGGCGCCGTTCTCGAACGCCGCGAGCACCAGCACCGGCACCGTCCACCAGTGCGTGTCGAGCGCGCTGGCCTGCACGGACACCGTGATCCCCGCGAGCCGCCCGATCAGGTAGAACGCGAGCCCCGGCACGCCGATCGCGGCGGCGAGCGCCACGCCCCAGCCCACGTCGCGTCGTCGCCGGCCGGTGGCGACATCGGGGTCGAACCCGCGGCCCCGCACGTGCCAGTCGAGGCCGACGGCCCGCGTGACGGGCCGCGCTCCGGGCCGCACGGCCAGCAGGTAGACCGCGAGCGCGACGGGCACCAGCGCGAACCCGATCGTCAGGAGCTGGTAGGTGAGGTCGAGGTAGGGGCGTGGCGACTGCGAGGGGTTGAGCGTGGCGGTCTGGTCGGCCAGCGGCGTGCCCTCGGTGAGCCGGGCGACGATGTTGACGACGGCGTAGACGGCGGCGCGCCCGAGGCTGAGCCCGAGCAGGATCCAGATCTCCCAGACGATGCGTCGACGGGCTGCGTCGGTCGAGGTCACGTTCCCAGCGTAGGCGCGGGTGCTGGGCGCCGGCGGGGCGTCGGCGGCACGGCGCGCGCCGCCCCGCCGTGCCGCCTCGCCTGCCGCCTCGTCTGCCGCCTCGCCTGCCGCCTCACCGTGCCCGGCGCAGCCGCAGGCTGTTGGCGACCACGAGCACCGAGCTGGCCGCCATCGCGCCGCCCGCGATCATCGGGTTGAGCACGCCGGCCGCCGCGAGCGGGATGGCCGCCACGTTGTAGGCGAACGCCCAGAACAGGTTCTGCTTGATGACGCGCAACGTCTTCCGGGAGAGCCGCACGGCCGACGCGGCGGCGCGCAGGTCGCCGCGCACCAGCGTGATGTCGCCGGCCTCGATCGCCACGTCGGTGCCGGTGCCCATCGCGAGGCCGAGGTCGGCGGTGGCGAGCGCCGCGGCGTCGTTGATGCCGTCCCCGACCATGGCCACGACGCGGCCCTCGCCCTGGAGGCGGGCCACCGCGGCCGCCTTCTCCTCGGGCAGCACGCGGGCGACGACGTCGGCGGGGTCGATGCCGACGGCCAGGGCGGCCGCGCGGGCCGCGCCTTCGCCGTCGCCGGTGAGCAGCACGGGCCGCAGCCCGAGGTCGCGCAGCTCACGCACGGCCTGTGCGGAGGTGGGCTTGGGCGGGTCGCGCAGCTCGAGCACCGCACGTGCGGCACCGTTCCAGGCGACGACGACGGTGGTCGCGCCCCCGGTCTCGGCGCGCTCGACGGCGGTGGCGACGTCGTCGGGCACGGTGATGCCCTGACCGGCGAGCCACGTGGTGCGGCCGACGACGACGCGGCGGGCGTTGCCCGTGCCGATCGGGGAGAGACCCGCGTGGGCGACGCGCACGAGCCCTTCGACACCGCCTCCGGGCACGGCCTGGAACTGCGTGACCTCGAGCGCGAGACCGGGCGTGTGCCCGCCCGGCTCGGGCGGCTGCCCGGGGTGGGTTGCCGCGGCGGCGATCGCCTGCGCGATGGGGTGCTCGCTGAGCGCCTCGACCGCTGCCGCGTACCGCAGGGCCTCGGTGGCGTCCACGCCTGCCGACGGCGTCACGCGCTCCAGCACCATGCGGCCCTGTGTCACGGTGCCCGTCTTGTCGAGCACCACCGTGTCGATGGTGCGGGTGCGCTCCAGGATCTCCGGGCCCTTGATGAGCACGCCGAGCTGGGCCCCCCGGCCGGTGCCCACGAGGATCGCCGTCGGGGTCGCCAGGCCGAGCGCGCACGGGCACGCGATGATCAGCACCGCGACGGCGGCCGTGAACGCGTGGTCGACGTCGCCGGTCGCGAGCAGCCACCCGGCGAGCGTCAGCAACGACAGCCCGATGACGATGGGCACGAACACGGCCGAGATGCGGTCGCCGAGCCGTGCGATGGGGGCCTTGCCGGTCTGCGCCTGGGCGACGAGGCGGCCGATGCGCGCGAGCGTGGTCTCGGCGCCGACGCGGGTGGCCCGCACCAGCAGGTGGCCCGAGGTGTTGACGGTGCCGCCCACGACGGCGTCGCCCACCGTGACGTCCACGGGGACGGGCTCGCCGGTGACGAGCGAGGTGTCGACGGCCGAGGCGCCGTCGAGGACCTCGCCGTCGGTCGCGACGGTGGCGCCGGGCCGCACCACGAAGACCTCGCCGACGCGCAGGTCCTCGATCGGCACGCTGGCGGCGTCCCAGGCGCCGTCGGCGCGGCGCAGGGGCGTGCCGTCGGCCGCGAGCGCGACGCGCTCGGCGTCCTTGGCGCCGAGCTCGAGCAGCGTACGCAGCGCGTCGCCGGCGCGGCGGCGCGATCGGTGCTCGGCGAAGCGCCCCGCGAGCAGGAACGTGACGACGACGGCGGCGACCTCGAAGTAGACGCCGTGCTCGCGCCCGCGCACGACCTCGACCCACGACCAGATCACGGCGGCGATCACGCCGATCGACACGAGCGTGTCCATGGTCGCGGCCCCGTGCCGCGCGGCCCGGAAGGCGGCCCGGTGGAACGGCCAGCCCGCCCAGGTGGCCACCGGCATCGCGAGCACGCCGACCACCCAGGCCCAGCCGGGGAAGTGCCACGACATGACCATCGAGACGGCGACGACGGGCACCGAGAGCACCGCCGCGACGACGAGGCGCCGCAGCAGGTCGCGTCCGTGCAGGTCGATGTCGCCTTCGTACCCGCGGTGGCCGCGCGGGCGCACCGCGGCGGGCAGGCCGTGGTGCGCCGCGGAACCGGCGTGGGCGTCCGCCCCGCGCGTGGAGTGGCCGGCGCCGGCAGGAGCCTCTCCGGTGATCGCCTCACGGGTCACCGCCTCACGGGTCACCGCCTCACGGGTCACCGTGCCGCCGGTCCCCGCGTCGCGGGTCACCGTGCCGCCGGTCCCCGCGTCGCGGGTCGCCGCTCCCGCGGCCCGCGATCCCGTCACCTGGGCGCCGTAGCCCGCGGCCTCGACGGCCGCGACCAGCGCGGCGTCGTCGACGTCGGTGGTGAGCACCACGTGGGCGCTCTCGAGCGGCAGGTTGACCGTGGCGGCGACGCCGGGGATCTTCTGCAGCTTGCGCTCGACTCGCGCCACGCACGACGCGCACGTCATGCCGGTGACGGCGAGGTCGACCTCCCGCCGGGGGGTGGCGGGGGTGAGGGTGTCGGAGCTCATGGTCCGCTTCCGTGGGTTCGGGGCGTCAGGGACGCGTGGGGAGGGTGGCTGTGGCTCAGCCCAGGGGGACGATCGGCAGGCCGATGCCAAGGCCCTGGCGGCCCTTGCCGCCGCAGCCGCACGCGCCGCCGCAGCCGCAGCCGCCCGCGCCGTGCGCGTGACCGTGCCCGGCGTGCGCAGTGCTGGCCTCGGCAGTGCTGGCCACGGCAGTGCTGGCCGCTTCGGTGGTCTCCGTGCCCGTCGCCTCTGCGCTGGTGGTCTCCGTGGCGCGCGTCCCCGTCGCGCGGTACTGGCCGGCCCGCCCGGTCATCTGCGCGGCCAGCGCGTCTTCGAGCACGTCGACGCCGACGACGTCGTAGCCGGCCTCGTCGATGGCCTCGCGCAGCGCCGTCTCGTCGAGGGGGGACGCCGAGTGGACGGAGATCGCCGAGGTGTCGCCGGTGCGCAGCTCGACGGTCACGTTGCCGACGCCGTCGACGTTCTTCAGCTCGCGGGTGACGGCTGCGACGCAGTGCTGGCAGGTCATGCCGGTCACGGCGAGCGTGGTGAGGGTGGTCATGGTGCTCCTTGGGTGGTGGGGCGGGAGGGGGTCGGGCGTGGCTAGCTGCGCACGAGGCGCCCGATGGCCTCGGCGGCCTCGCGCACCTTCTGTGCGCCGTCGTCGGGCGACTTGCGGGCGGCGTCGACGACGCAGTGGCCGAGGTGATCCTCGACGAGCGCGAGGCTCACGGCCTGGAGCGCCTTGGTGACCGCGGACACCTGCGTGAGGATGTCGATGCAGTACACGTCCTCGTCGATCATGCGAGCGATGCCACGCACCTGGCCCTCGATGCGGCGCATGCGCTTGAGGTAGGCGTCCTTGTCGGCGGCGAAGCCGCGCGTGCCTTCGTGGGGGTGTGCTCGCTCATACCCTCGACTATACCCCCTAGGGGTACTGCGTGGGGAGGGTGGCCGACGTCACCGCCGTGCCGAGGCGTGCCGTGCTCGCTGCCCGCGGACGCGGACACCCCCAGCACCGTGGGTGCTGGGGGTGCCCGTCGCGACCGTGCGTGACGCCGGGGCGGCTCGCTCAGCCCGCCGTCGCTGCCGCCCGGGCCGCGCCCGGCAGCGCGTCGACCACGCGCCCCAGCGCGGCGTCGTCGTGCGCCGCGCTCACGAACCACGCCTCGAACACCGACGGCGGCAGGTTGACCCCGGCGTCGAGCATCGCGTGGAAGAACGCCTTGTAGCGGAAGGCCTCCTGCGCCTGCGCCTGCGCGTAGTCGCGCACGCCCTCCGCCGCCGCGCCCAGGCCGAAGAACACGCTGAACAGGGACCCGGCACGCTGCACCCGGTGCTCGACGCCCGCCGCGTCGAGGGCCTCGGCGACGGCGGCCGACAGCGTCGCGGCGGCCGCGTCGACGCGGGCGTACACGGCGTCGTCGGCCAGGCGCAGCGTCGTCAGGCCCGACGCGACCGCGACAGGGTTCCCCGACAACGTGCCCGCCTGGTAGACGGGGCCCTCGGGGGCGAGGTGCGACATGATCGCGGCGGGTCCGCCGATCGCGGCGACGGGCATGCCGCCGCCCACCACCTTGCCGAACGTGAACAGGTCCGGGGTGTAGCTCTCGCCCGCCACCTGCTGCAGGCCCCACCAGCCGGAGGGGCCGACGCGGAACCCGGTGAGCACCTCGTCGAGGATCAGCAGCGCACCGTGCTCGCGCGTGATCCGCCGCAGCCCGGCGTTGAACCCCTGCTGCGGCGGGACGACGCCCATGTTGGCGGGCGACGCCTCGACGATGACGGCCGCGATCTGCGCACCGCGCTCGGCGAACGCGCTCGCCACGGCGTCGAGGTCGTTGTACGGCAGCACGAGGGTCTCGGCCGCGGCCGCCGCGGTGACGCCCGCCGTGCCGGGCATGGCCAACGTCGCGACGCCCGAGCCGGCCTCGGCCAGCAGCGCGTCGACGTGCCCGTGGTAGTTGCCCGCGAACTTCACCACCAGCGGGCGGCCCGTGACGCCCCGAGCCAGGCGGATCGCCGTCATGGTCGCCTCGGTGCCGGTCGACACGAGGCGCACGCGCTCGGCGGCGGGCACGCGGCGGCGGATCTCCTCGGCGAGCTCGACCTCCGCGACCGTGGGCGCCCCGAAGGACAGCCCGCGCGCGGCGGCGTCCTGCACCGCGGCGACGACCTGCGGGTGCGCGTGCCCCAGCAGCGCCGGCCCCCACGAGCACACCAGGTCGACGTACTCGCGCCCCGCGACGTCGTACACGAACGGCCCCGCCGCGCGTGCGAGGAAGCGCGGGTCGCCGCCCACCGAGCCGTAGGCCCGCACCGGCGAGTTGACGCCACCGGGGATGGCGGCCTGCGCACGCAGGAACGCCGCGTGGTTGTCCAGGGTCGGTGCCGTGCTCATGCGATCCACTCCGCGATCTCCAGGGCCCAGTAGGTGAGGACGACGTCGGCCCCGGCGCGCTTGATGCCCAGCACGCTCTCCAGCACGGACGCCTTCCGGTCGATCCAGCCGTTGGCGGCGGCCGCCTCGATCATCGCGTACTCGCCGCTGACCTGGTACGCCGCGACGGGCACGTCCGACCGGTCGGCGACGCCGCGCAGCACGTCGAGGTAGGAGCCCGCCGGCTTGACCATGACCATGTCGGCGCCCTCGGCCAGGTCGAGGTCCGCCTCGCGCAGCCCCTCGCGGCCGTTGGCGGCGTCCATCTGGTAGGTGCGGCGGTCGCCCTGCAGCGCGCTGTCCACAGCCTCGCGGAACGGGCCGTAGAAGGGGCTGGCGTACTTGGCCGAGTAGGCGAGGATCGACACCCCGGTGAACCCGGCGTCGTCGAGCGCGTCACGGATGACGGCGACCTGGCCGTCCATCATGCCGCTGGGGCTGACGACGTCGGCGCCTGCGCGGGCCTGCGCCACGGCCATGACGGCGTAGCGCTCGAGCGTGGCGTCGTTGTCGACCTCGCCGGTGGGCGTCAGCACGCCGCAGTGCCCGTGGTCGGTGAACTCGTCGAGGCACGTGTCGGCCATGACGACGGGGCCGGGGCGGCCCGTCTCCCGCTCGACGTCGGCCACGGCGGCGCGCGCGATCGCGATGCCGCGCTGGAGGACGCCGTCGGGCGCCTCGGCCTGCGAGCCGACGGCGTCGCGCACCGCGGGGATGCCGAACAGCATGACGCCGCCCAGCCCGGCGCGGGCGGCGGCGGCGACGGCGTCGCGCAGGGTCGCCTCGGTGTGCTGCACCTGGCCGGGCATGGAGGTGATCGGGACGGGCGCCGTGATGCCCTCCTTGACGAACAGCGGGAGCACCAGATCCGCGGCGTGCAGCCGGTTCTCGGCGACGAGCCGCCGCATGCGGGCCGTCGCGCGCAAGCGCCGCGGTCGGTAGACGATCCCTGCCGTAGTCATCGTGACGACTCCTCTGCTTCGAGCGGGACTGCACCCCGGCGCGCACGCGCCGGGGCGGGAGAACGGGTGGACGCGTCGCGTGCGACCGGGAGCGCGCTCGGCGCCGGCTCGACCGGTGGCGCCGACGTGGGCTGGAGGGGTCGGGACGCGCCGATACGCTCCCGCGGGCCGACGGGGCCCGAGGCGCTCGGTACCGCGCCGGCGGGCGCGTCCACGAGCGCGTCCACCAGCGCGTCCACCAGGGCGGCGTCGGTCGGGTGAGCGGCCACGGCGACGACGCTGAGCGCCGCGGCGCGCGCCGCCCGGGCGGAGGGCTCCCCGATGGTGACGACGGCCGGAGCGTCGTCGCCGAGCTGGGCGGCGAGCTGCCGCGCGGCCGAGCCCGCGGCGACCACGGCGACGTCGACGCGGTGCGCGCGGGCGTCCGCCACGACGTCGCCGGGCAGGGCGACGGGCACGGTCCGGTAGGCGACGACCGAGTCGACGTGCCATCCGCGAGCGGCGAGCCCCCCGGCGAGCGCGTCGCCCGCGAGGTCCCCGAGCGGCAGGAGCACGCGGGCGGCAACGCCCGAGTCCGTGCCCGAGTTCGTGCCCGAGTCCGTGCCGGGGGCCGCGGGGGCCTCCGGGCGATCCGCGGCGGGCAGCGCCCGGGCCAGGTCGGCGGCGGTCCCGGTGGCTTCGACGTCGACGGCGAGGCCCGCGGCGTGCAGGCTCCGCGCGGTCGCCGGGCCGACGCTCGCCCAGCGGGTGCGCGCCCGGGCCAGGTCGACCCCCGCGCGCGTGGCCGCCGCGGCCAGTGCCTCGACGCCGTTGACGCTCGTCACGGCCACCCACGCGTACCTGTCGAGCGACCGCACGGCCGCGTCGAGCTCGGCCGACGACGCCGGGCCGGTGGTCGCCGTGAGCGGCGCGACCAGCACCCGTGCCCCGAGGTCGCGCAGTGCCCCGCGAGCCCGGTCGCACGTTCCGGCGTGCGCGCGATCAGCACGGTGCGACCGTCGAGCGGCCGGGATGCCCCCGGCACCACGGCGTCGGCCGGAGGTGCGGCGGCCGACGGCGCGTCGGCCTGTGGCGCGTGAGCCTGCGGCGCGTCGGGCTGTGCCGCGTCGGGCTGTGCCGGGTCGGGCTGCGCCGGGTCGGCCTGCGGCGCGTCGGCCTGTGCCGCGTCAGCCTGCGGCGCGTCAGCCTGTGCCGCGTCAGCCTGCGGCGCGTCGGCCTGTGCCGCGTCGGCCTGTGCCGGGTCGGCCTGTGCCGCGTCGGGCTGCCGAGCGTCGGGCGTCACGAGCGGTCGGAGTCCTGCCCGGGCGCCCCCGCCTCGGTCGGGTCGGCGAGCGCGGGGTCGGTGGTCGCCGACGCTGGTCGCGCGGCCGTGGACGCCAGGGGCGCGAGCCGGTCGGCGCCGTCGGCCAGCAGCGCCTCGGCGACGCGCACCCCGAGCTCGCGTGCGTCGTCGTCGTCGTCGCGCCCTTCCGTCATGGCGTCGAGCGGTGTCGCGGCCCGGTGCTGGAGCTTCTCGGTGCCGTCGGTGCGTGCGACGACGGCACCGAGCACGAGCTGCCCCTCCTCGACGTGCGCGAGCGCTCCGACGGGGGCCGCGCACCCCGCCTCGAGCCGGGCCAGCAGGGCGCGCTCGGCGAGGACGGCCAGCCGGGTGGCCCGGTGGTCGAGCGCCGCGAACGCGTCGGCGAGCGGTCCGCCGGGGCCGACGTCGGCGGTGCGCGCCTCGACGGCGAGCGCCCCCTGCCCCGGGGCGGGCGTGACGACGGACGGTTCGAGCGCGTCGGTCACGGCGTCGGTGCGGCCCAGCCGCACCAGGCCCGAGCAGGCGAGCACGACGGCGTCGAGGTCGGCGTCGGGGCCGAGAGCGCGGCGCAGGCGGGTGTCGACGTTGCCCCGGATGTCGACGACGTCGAGGTCGGGGCGTGCCGCCCGCAGCTGCGCGGCCCGGCGCGGCGAGCCGGTGCCGACGCGCGCGCCGCGCGGCAGGGACCCCAGCGTGTGCCCGGCGCGCGCGCACAGGGCGTCGCGCGGGTCCTCGCGTTCGGGCGTGACGATCGTCAGGCCCTCGACCAGGGCCGTGGGCAGGTCTTTGAGGCTGTGGACGGCGACGTCGCAGCGTCCGTCGAGCAGCGCCTCGCGCAGCGCGGCGACGAACACGCCCGTGCCGCCGAGGCTCGCGAGCGAGCCCGTGCGCACGTCGCCCTCGGTGCGGATGCGGACCAGCTCGACGGGCCTGCCGGTCAGCTCCTCCAGCCGCCGGGCGACCATGCCCGACTGGGTCGTCGCCAGGGCGCTGCCGCGCGTGCCGAGCCGGAGGGGAGCGACGTCGGGGTGGGGGATCACCCGCCCAGTGTCGCGCGCCGCGCGGGCCGGACGGAATCCCTCCGCTGCCTCGTGCGTCACAGCTCGGCGACCGCCGACTGCGCGTGCGTCACGATCGACGCGAGCCCCGTGCCCGCGATCCACCCGCCGACGACGGCGAGCCCGTCCGTCGTGCCGACGGCGTCGCAGAACCCGCCGAGCGCCGCCCGGTACGCGGGCGTGGGGGGCGGCAGGGAGCCGTCCCAGCGCTGCACGAGGTGGTCGCGCACCCGCCCGTCGAGGGGCACGCCGAGCAGCGTGGACGCGTCGTGCGTCGCGCGATCGACGTCGGGGTCGACGGTGCCGTCGCCCAGGCGTCCGTAGCTGAGCCGAACCACGTGGACGCCCGGCCCGGCGGCCACCCGGATCCGGTCGGCGAGCCATGGCCACTTGGCGGTCGCGTGCGTGAACGCCTTCGCGGCGACGCCTGCCACCGCGCCGGGGGTGCCGGCGGCGTCGGGGGCGATGAGCATGCCCGTGCCACGCGGGGTGGCGTCGAGCTCGGGCGCGTCGAGCAGGAGCGCGACGAGCGCGATGGGCGCCCCGGGTGCCGGGGTGGGCGCCTCGGCACCGACGACGCCGGCCAGCAGGGGTGCGACGGCGGGCGTGGCGGCCACGAGCCGCGGGGTGGCGAGGGTGACGTCGTGCCCGCGGGTCGTGGACGTCACGCGCCAGGTGTCGCCGTCGCGGGTGATGCCGGTGACGCGGTGCCCGACGCGCACGCCGGCGCCGGCGAGCGCCTCCCCGGCGAGTCCGTCCCGCGGCCCGGTGGCGCCGTCGGCCCAGCCCTCGGCCCATCCCTCGGCTGCGGCGTTGAGCTCGCCCACGATCGCCTCGATGATCGCGTGGATGCCGCCGTCGATCCCGCGCACCGCGGACCCGGCGGGGGCGTCGCGACGTTGCGAGGCGACGGCGCGCGAGAGCGAGCCCTCGCGGCGGAACGCGTCGAGCAGCCCGGGCGCGACGGCGTCGACGTCGAGCGTGTCGAGCGTCGCGGAGTGCACGCCCGCGGCGACGAGCGTGACGAGCCGGTCGGCGACGCGCGTGCCGAGCCGGGAGCGCACGAGTGTCCCGAGCGACGACGTGTCGGCGAAGCGCGCGGGCAGCACGCGGTCGAGCGAGGCGCGCAGCACGCCGGGCCACCCGATGGCCTGCCGGACGTCCGCGGCCCACGGCACGGACGGGATGCCGAGGATGCCGGCCTTGGGCAGCGGGAACGTGCGCCCGGCGGCGTAGCCCCAGGCCTGCGCGGCGGCGGGCGTCACGACGTCGAGACCGAGCTGCTCGGCGAGCTCGGTGACGGCCGTGCCGCGCGCCGCGTACGACTCGACGCCGACGTCGACCGGCACCTGCGGCAACGTCGGAAAGGTCCCGCCGCGCACCGGCCCGCCGGGCAGCGCGTCGGCCTCGAGCACGACGACGCGCAGCCCGCGCCGCGCGAGCGTCCGGGCCGCGGTGAGACCGCCGATGCCGCCGCCGACGACGACGACGTCGACGCGCTCGTCCGCCTGCTCGCCGCCCTGTGCCCCGGGCGAGGGGACCGCGGCGCTCACAGCGCGTGCACCAGGTCGACGACGCGCGTCAGCACCGTGGGGTCGGTGTCCGGCGGCACGCCGTGGCCGAGGTTGACCACGTGGCCGGGCGCGGCGTCCCCGCCGGTCGCGCCCCGTGCGACGACGTCGCGCACGTGCGCTTCGAGCACCTCCCACGGTGCTGCGAGCAGTGCGGGGTCGATGTTGCCCTGGATGCTGACGCCGTGACCCACCATGGCCAGAGCCTCGTCGAGCGGCGTGCGGTAGTCGACCCCGATGGCGCGGTCGGTGACGCCCGCGTCGGTCAGGACGTCGCGCATGGCTCCCAGCAGGTGCCCGGTGCCGGTGCCGAAGTGGATGGCGGGGACGCCGAGGCCGGCGACGTGTGCGAGCGCCCGGGTCGACGACGGCGCGACGCGCGCCCGGTAGTCGGCGAGCGAGAGCGACCCGGCCCACGAGTCGAACAGCTGCGCGGCCGACGCCCCGGCGAGCACCTGGGCGCGCAGGAACTCGCCGGTCAGGTCGGCCGTCCAGGTGACGAGCCGGTCCCAGGTCTGCGGGTCGGCGTGCATGAGGGTGCGCGCGGCGAGGTGGTCGCGCGAGGGACGGCCCTCGACCAGGTAGGCGGCGAGCGTGAACGGCGCGCCGCCGAACCCGATGAGCGGCGTGGTGCCCAGCTCGGCGACGGTGCGCTGCACGGCCTCGCGGATCGGGTCGAGCGCACCGGCGTCGAGGGTCTTGTCGACGAGCCGCGCGACGTCGTCGGGCGTGCGGTACGCCTGGTCCATCACGGGCCCGACGCCGGGCTGGATGTCGACGCCGACACCGGCCAGGCGCAGCGGCACCACGATGTCGGAGAAGAAGATGCCGGCGTCGACGCCGTGGCGGCGCACGGGCTGAAGTGTGATCTCGGTCACCAGGGCTGGGTCGAGACACGAGTCGAGCATCGCGTGGCCCTTGCGCGCCTCGCGGTACTCGGGCAGCGAGCGCCCCGCCTGCCGCATGAACCACACGGGAAGCCGCTCCGGACGGTCGCCCCGCAGGGCTCTGACCAGCGGCGACGCCCCGGTGCGGCCGTCGGTGAGGGGATGGTCGGCCGGCAGCGGTGCGGGCGACGGCAGGGTCGGGGCACCGGACGGCTCGAGGGCCGGAGTGGCTGAGGTCACGAGGCAGGATTCTGCCCTGGGGACCGCAGGAGCATAAAGTCCGGGGATTGTGGTACTGCTCTCCCTGACTGCCAGCCATCGTGAACTGGACCTCGACGCACTGGAGCGTCTGTCGTCCGGCTCGTCCTCGGTGGGCCGCAAAGCGGTGGGGGCGTGCGAACCCGTCCGGGGCGCCGTCGTCATCTCGACGTGCAACCGCTTCGAGGTCTACCTCGACGTCGAGGCACCCATGAACGGACCGGTCGTGCGGCACGCGACCGAGCACGTCGCCGAGCTCGTCGCCGCCGCGTCCGGCGTGAGCGTGCAGACGGCGACGGACTCGTTCACGGTGCGTGCCGGATCGCAGGTGCCCGAGCACCTGTTCTCCGTCGCGTCGGGCCTCGACTCGATGGTCATCGGTGAACGCGAGGTCGCCGGGCAGGTCAAGCGCGCGCTCGAGGTCGCGCGCGAACAGCACACGACGTCCAAGACGCTCGAGCTGCTGTTCCAGACGGCGTCGCGCACGTCCAAGCGCGTGGGCGCCTCCACGGCGCTCGGCTCCACGGGACGGTCCATCGTCAAGCTCGCGCTCGACCTCGCCGAGGGCTCGCTGCCCGAGTGGCGGGCCGTACGCACGGTGCTCATCGGCACCGGGTCCTACGCAGGCGCGACGGTCGCCGCGCTGCGCAGCCACGGGTCGGACGACGTGCGCGTCTACTCGCAGTCCGGCCGCGCGCAGGTGTTCGCCGACGGGCACGGCGTCGTCGCGCTGCCCGACGACGAGGAGGCGCTCGTCGAGGCGCTCGCCGAGGCCGACCTGGTGGTCTCCGTGTCGGGCGCGGGCGCCCGGGTCCAGGGTGCCGTCCGCGACCTGTCAGGGACGCACCCGGAGCAGCGCTCGGGAACGCCCGACGCCGGGCGCGACCCCGAGGGGGCGCCCGAGGCGTCGCTGTCGTTCGTGCTCAGCGCCGCTGCCGTCGCGCGGGCACGCGTGCGTGCCGCCGAGCGCGCCGCCGCACGTGCCGGCGACGCCGCACCCGGCGGGCACGGAGGGCACGGGGCGCCCCGCCCGCTCGTCGTGCTCGACCTCGCGCTGCACCGCGACGTCGACCCCGCCGTCGCCGACGTCGAGGGCGTGCTCCTGTACGACCTCCAGGCGCTCAAGGCCCACGCGCCCGTGACGGCACGGGCCGTCGTCGAGCAGGCGCGCGGGCTCGTCGCCGGGGCCGCGCGCGAGTTCGACGAGCACCAGGTGGGCCGCGAGGCCGACGCCGCCGTGGTCGCGCTGCTCGACGACGCCGAGCAGCGCGTGCAGGCCGAGATCGACGCCGCCGTGGCCCGCCTGCGCGGCGAGCTCGCGGCCCGTGGCGAGGTCGACCTGCGCGGCAACCCCGCCGAGCCCGACGAGGACGACGTCGAGCAGATCGCACGCGACGTGCGCCGGCGCGTCCACGCCTCGCTGCACGCGCGCATCGTCGCGGTGCGCGCCGCTGCCGTCGCGCGCGCCCGTACCGCCGAGCGCGCCGTCGTCGACGGCGCGCAGGCCGCCGCTGCCTCGGCGTCGACGAGGGCCGCAGCGGAGGGCTGAGACCGGAGGCGAGACCGGAATAGGCGCCTCACCAGCCGGGCGCCTTACCAGCGGGCGTGATCCGTCCCCCAAGGGTGGGCGGGCGCGGGGTAGTCGTCGAAGCCGGGCAGCGCCGGGCGCGCCGTCGTGACCTCGGGCCCGCGGCCGTGCGTGACGGTCTCCACGGCCGTGACCGGCGCGGCGGGCGGGTGGCCCGGGTCGCGGCCGGGCGCGTCGAGCAGCCAGGTCGCGGTGCGTGCCAGGGAGGCGACGACGTCACGGCCGCGGCCGTCGGCCCTGCGGGCGGTGAGCGCGTCGAGCACGCCTGCCGCGAGCAGGTAGCCGGACGCGTGGTCGAGCGCCTGGGCGGGCAGCGTGGAGGGCCAGCCCGCGTGGCCGTCCGCGTCGTGCTGTGCCTCGATGAGGGCGATCCCCGTCGCCGCCTGGACGATCGAGTCGAAGCCGCGTCGCGCCGACCACGGGCCGGTCTCGCCCCACGCGCTCACCCGGGCGTGCACGAGGCCGGGCGGGGGCCGCAGCCCGAACGCCTCGATCGCGCCCGGCCGGTACCCGGTCACGAGCACGTCGGCCTCGTCGAGAAGGGCCTGCGCCTGGGCGTGGTCGCCGGCGTCGTGCAGGTCGAGCAGGGCGGTGCGCTTGCCCTGCCCGGTGTCGAGGTGCTGCCAGCGGACCTCGGCGGGCACCGGCGGGTCGATCCGCAGCACGTCGGCGCCCAGCAGCGCCAGCGTCCGCGTGCCGACGGGGCCGGCGATCACCCGGGTCAGGTCGAGCACCCGCACACCGGCGAGCGGTAGCCGTGGCGTCCCGTGCGGCGAGGCGCCCGCCGCGCGGACCTCGGCGCCGTCGTCGCGGGGCGTGAGGCGAACCAGCGGTCCCTCCGCGGCGGCCACGCCCTGGGGGGAGGACCGCCACTCCTCCTCGGTGCGGACGCGTGCGGCGACGGCGCGGGCCGCCGTCGCCGCATCCTCGACCTGTTGCGCGGTGAGTGCCCGCAGCGCCTGCGCGATGTCCGCGGGTCCGACGCCGTGCAGGGCGGGGGTGAGCGACCCCGGACCGCCGCCGACGCCGTGCAGGTGCAGCGCTGCGAGCAGCCGGTGCTCGTGGTGCGGGTAGTTGGCGTGGGTGCGGACCCAGCCGTCCGCGGTGCGGTAGAACCCCGACAGCGGCGCGAACCTCGCGACCACGCGCCCGTCAAGACGCAGCAGGCGGTCGGAGGAGAACGCCGCTGCGACGCGTGACAGGTCGAGCGGGGCCTCGGCCAGCGGCCCCCGGGCGCCCGCCCGGACGGCGGCCCGTCGGAGTGCTCGCACCGACCCCGCCGCCAGGTCGAGCGCAGGCAGTGTCGCCGCGAGCCACGGCGGCCCCGCCTCGGCGACGTCGCGCAGCGGCTCGACGGGCTCGACGGCGACGCCCGCCTCGTAGTCGGAGACCAGGGCCTCGCCCGGAGAACGACCTTCCATCTCGTGACCGTAGGCAAGTGCAGACGTCGGCACAACGGCACCGGACATCCGCTCACGTCGCAGCGCGCGCACGCGACGCGCGGCCGTGCCGCGTGGCCAGGCATTCCATGTGACGGCGGCCCTGCCGGGGGCCGTGGCGGGCCATGGGCGGGGCGTCGCGCTCGCGGCGCCCCTGGCGCGGGTTGACCGGGCCGGGCGTTGCGCGATCGACCGGCGGCCGGCGGGTTCTTCGGCCCACGGCCTGGCCGAGCGGGTGAAAAGGGAGGTCAGAAGGCCACGATGCCCTGAAAACCCGGCCTGGAGAATCTGAAGGACCCGTTCCCGGCGCCGGCACGGCGCTGCGGGCGCTGCGGGCGCCGTGCCGGTGTGCTCAGGGTCGTGCTCAGGGTCGTGCTCGGGGTCGGGCTCAGGAACCGGCGTGCCGTCACGCGCACGCGGGCTGGTCCGCGGTGGTGGTCACGCCGTCGACGGTCCACTGCCCGGCGGCACAAGCCTGGTCGGTGACCTCGACGACCAGGATCGGCGTGTAGACGGTCTGCTGGCCGGTGGCGACGGACTTCTGGGCGCGCCCCGCGTCCTCGGTGGTGGCGACGGTCGCCGTGACGGAGGCGGTGGTCAGGTCGGTCTCCTGCGGCAGCGTGATGCGCCCCCAGTTCGCCGAGCACGCCTGGGACCACATGAGCTGGAGGACGGTCCCGTCGGCCTGGGAGGTCGCGGCCACCGCGATCGCGTCGTCGAGGCACCCGGCGACATAGGGGTCGTCCCCGAGACCGGGACGCGCGGAGCCTTGTCCTGGGCGGTCGACGCGGGGGTGGTGGGGCCGGGCCACCAGGAGCGGGCGACCGCGGTGGAGCGCCCGACGGCGAACCCGCTCACGAGTGTGACGACGCACAGCAGGAGGGCCGTGGCTGCGAGCCGGCTGCGGGGTCGCGCGGACGGGACCGCTGCCGGGTGCGAGACGTCGTCGCCGTCGACGACCTGGCCGCCGTCGACGTCCTGCTCGCTGCCGGCCGAGGACGCGTCCTGCGCGGCCGCATGGAGCTGCTCGCGGCGCGCGAGCCACGCCTCGACCTCGGTATCGGGGCGGCCGAGCGCGACGAGGTAGCCGCGCAGCGCGTTGCGCGAGGGTGCGGCGCGGCCCTTGTCCACCGTCGACAGCAGCGACAAGGAGAGCCCCGCCTTGCGCGCCATCGCCTCATAGGTGGGGTTGCCGGCCGCGGTTCTCAGTTCTCGCAGATCGGCGCCGAACGACGCGAGCGCCGATTTCTGATCGGTGGAAGCGTGGTCGCTCATGGGGGGCAGTATTGCCTAAGGGACCACTGCGCCGACCGCCCCGTGGCGTGTCGGGGCGCATTCCCGAGTCGCATCACCCGAAATGGGTGCCCCCGGTGCGGGGAACCGAACGCCACGCGGGAGGAACAGTGCTCCGGGCGGCGCCGTTGCGATCCGTGCCGGCGACCTGGCCCCGGGCCGTGTCGCGCACAGCGATCGCCCGTGGCGCGCAATGAGCGACGGCTTGCCTCCGGCGTTTCATGAAAGACGCGCAGGGGAGATCAAAACCGCAGGTAGCAGCGGCGCGAGCCTCTGAAGGGCTCACTCTGGAGAACTGAAGGGACGGGAGGTCCCCACTGGAGGGGTTATACGCTCCACCTCTCGCTAGCGTTCCGCCAGCAATGGTGGACGGCGCGCTGCTGCCCCTTTCTCGCCGGTGAGATGTTGGGGTACGGCAGCCTTTTTGCGCCGCAAGAGCGAAAAGAGGAGCCGATGCGATGAACCGAGTAACCAGAGTGCTGGCAGCGGCAGGGACCGTCGGGTGCCTGGCGGTCGGCGGAGCGGTAGGGGCGTCGAGCGCCGACGCGGACGAGGGCCCCGCGATTTTCCAGACGGATGTTCCCGTCACATTGTCTTCGACGGACATCGTCATGGGTCAGTCGGTCACGGTGACCGCACCGGGCGCCGACGGGTGCGGGAGCAACAGCGACTACGAGTGGTGGGGCGTCAGCGTCACGTCGACCACGTTCGCGCACTGGACCGAGGCCGACGGCGAGCACTACGCCCCGTGGTGGTCCTGGTTCGCGCTCACCGACGTCGACCAGACGCTGCGCACATCGGTGCGGTTCGACACCAGCGGCGTCACACCGAGTGAGCGATCGACCGAGGTACCGCTGCCGATGCCCGCAGGGACGTACACGATCGCCGTGGAGTGCCACGGCTACAACGGTGGGGTGAGCGTGATCTACCCGGCCGTCGAGGTGCGGGTGGGCGAGGCGCCCACGGGCACGGTCAACGGTGCTCAGACCGCCACGGCCGTCGCCGGTGGCGTGCTCTCCGTCGCGGGTCGCGGGTTCGTCCCGGGCGAGGGCGTCAAGGCGACCCTGCACTCGGAGCCCGTCGAGCTGGGGACGTTCCCGGCGGGTGCGGACGGCGCGGTGTCGTTCCAGGCCCGCATTCCCCAGGGGTTCGAGGTCGGCGCCCACACCGTGGTGCTGACCGGGTTGACCTCGGGCAGGACGGTCACGCTCAACCTCCAGGTCGAGGCAGGCAGCGCAGCCGCGGCCGGTACCGCCGGCGCGGCCGCAGGCAGGACGGCCGGCGCTCAGCTGCCGTCGGCCGCGCTCGGCTGAACCGGACGGCGCACGTGGGTCAACCTGGTGAACGCCTCCGGGCGGCGCGGCCTCCTCAGGCCCGCCGCCCGGTCGGCGTGCTGGTGGTCGTCGCTCTGGTGGTGGTCGTCGTCGCGCTGGCGGGCGTCGTCGTCGTCCGTTCCGCGGGGCATGGAACTCCGGTCGCGGTGCCGACGGCGGCGCCGAGCCGCTCGCCCGCGCCGGTGCCGGATGCCACATACGCACCGCCTCCCGGCACCGTGATCGCCGCGGCCCCCACGCACGTGTCGGTCCCGGTGCTCGGGCTGGACGCCGTGGTGCAGCCGTACACGGTGGCCGACGCAGAGCAGGGCAGGAACGCGCTCACGGGTACGGGCTGCTACGCCGACGGACGGATCACGTGCATCGACCCGCCGACCATGGGCGACGTCTACTGGATGCAGGGCGGCGTCGGGGGTGTCGCCTTCGGTGACGCCCCCGGAACGCAGAGCCAGGCCAACGTGTACCTGTTCGGCCATGCGACAGACGACGGAAGCGGCATCTTCACGCGGCTCTACGAGCTGCAGGCCGGTGCGTCCGTCGAGGTCTCCAACCCGCACGGGCGGCTGACCTACGAGGTCGACCAGGTGGTCACGGTGGACAAGGGCGACTACACCTCCCTTCCGCTCGCCGTCGACCAGGAGCCGGGCAAGCTGCTCCTGGTCACCTGCAACCACGCGCCCGGCGCCGCCGCACGGAACGGGTCCGCGACCGAGAACGTGGTCGTCGCGGCGCACCTCGTCTCCTCGCACCCGGCGTAGGGGCCGCCGTGCCCAGCAAGGCCGAGAAGCCGGCCGCGGACGACGCGGCGGTGCGCCACGACGGCGACGCCGCCGCCCGTCCGGCGCGGTCCCTGTGGGGGCGGGCCTGGCGTGGCGGCCTCGTCGGCCTCCTGGTGCTCACGCTGCTGGCCCTGGGCGACGCCGCACTCCTGGTCTGCCGCGTCGAGCGGGTCGACCTGCCCGCGCTGGCCGGTGACGACCCCGGCACGACCTGGGTGATCGTCGGCTCCGACAACCGCGCCTACCGGCCCTCGGGCGGACGCGAGATCGCCCTCGGCGACAGCTGGGACGGTGACCACGCCGACGCCGTCCTCGTCGTCCACGAGACCCGCGACGGCACGCACGCGCTCTCGCTGCCGCGTGACCTGTACGTCACCCCTGCCGGGGGTGGCACGCCGACCGGCTCTCGGTGACCTTGTTCGAGGCGCCGGGCGCGTTCACCACGGCGCTGTGCGGCGATCTGGGCATCCGCACCGACCACCTCGTCATCGTCCGCATGGAGTCCTTCGTGGCGATGGTCGAGGCGGTGGGCGGTGTCGAGGTCACGGTCCCGTACCCGTACCGCGACCACGGCACGGGGATCGACATCCCCGCGGCGGGCACCGTCCGGCTCGGGGGTGACGACGCGCTCGCCCTGGTCCGATCGCGCCACGGTGAGCAGAGGATCGACGGGGCGTGGGTGGCCGACAGCGACGACGCCGGGGCGGCGCACCGGGCGGACATGGCGGGTTCGGTGATGAGCGCGCTCGCCGTGCGGGCCAGGTCGGCTGTCGCGACACCGTGGGGTGTGCAGCGCCTCGCCTGGGCTGCGACCGGCGGTCTCGCCGTGGACTCGGGCACCTCGCTGCCGGAGCTGGCCGGGCTCACCCGGCTGTCCGGGGCGCACGTCGCCGACGTGCCCGTGCGGCGCAGCGCGACGGCGGACATCATCGCCTACCCCGACGACGCCACGATGTCGGTGCTGGCCGGCGCGGGCTACCACCCTGGGGACTGCCACGTGCCCGGGGCCGGTGAGTCCTCGACGGCGTCGTGACCCCGCCAGACGGTAGCCCGACGGTAGGCCGACGGTAGGCTCCCCCTCATGGCCAAGAGTTCCGCCCCTGACTTCGTGCTGCGTCCCTTCGAGGGGCTTCCCGGTGAGCCCGACTGGGTCGCGTTCCGCGAGATCGTGCCCGCCGCGACCGCGACCGCGCGCACGACGGCGGAGCACGGTGCGCGCGACGTCGTCGTCGTGACGATGCTGCCGGGCGGGTACGCGGCCATGCACCGGCCGGACGGCACCGTGCTGCTCGCACTCCAGGGGGCGCTCAGCTCGGGCGACCTGTCGCGCGACCTCGCGGCGGCCCTGCTCGAGGCGCTCGACGCCGAGCCCGGCACCGCCGTCGTCGCGAAGCCGTCCGACGGCCCGCGCCTGCAGGACGTCCTCGACCTGAGCGTGCCGTTCGAGGTCACCGTCCACGACGACTACGAGTTCTGGGTCGACGCGACGGCCGAGCGCACCGCCGAGGTCGACGCGTCGCTGGCCGAGGCCGCCGAGGCCACCATCCCCACCGTCCGGCTCACGTCGGTCGAGCACGCCTACTGGTGCCGCATGAGCCGCGAGTTCCTGCGTTGGGCGCGCACGGAGGACGAGGACGTCGTCGTCGACGCGCTCGCCCGCCTGCACGCGCGCCGCGAGTCGGCGCTGCTGCTCGACGACGGCGGCGAGGGCCGGTTCCTGGGCATGTTCCGCGCCGCGGGTCTCGTGGTGCCCGTCTGGGAGCTGCCGGCCGGCACCGAGGCGGCCGCCGTCGAGGCACCGGCCGCACAGCTCGCGGCGCGTTTCGACGCGGCCGTGGCCGTCACCGACTCTCTTGACGCGAACGAGCGGCGCGCCCGCGCGGGCATCGTTTCCCGTCAGGTCACCCTGCGCTGACACAAGGCCCTTACCTGCAAGTACGCCGCGGCGGCAAGAAGACCGCTACCGTGGGAGTAGCATTCTGCGGGTAATCCTTTGCACTACTCAACCTTTGCACTACGCAACCTTCGCACTACTCAACCCGGCATGGGCCCCCTCCCGGGGAAGGCCCACCCATCGACGCTGCAGGCAGGACGTGTGAACGCCGACCACGTGCGGGGACGCACCGACCCTGACATCGTGACCAACGCCGCCGACGGCCAGTCCGAGGCGACCGGACGCGCTGAGCTCCCCGTCGCCAAGACGGCTCGCCCCGACGGTGGCAGCCGCGCCCGCGACCTGCAGCGCGTCGCCGTCGTCATCCCGGCGAAGGACGAGCAGGAGCGCATCGCCGCCACCGTGCGCTCGGCGCGCGCCATCCCGCACGTCGACCTCGTGCTCGTCGTCGACGACGGCTCGGAGGACGACACCCAGCACGCCGCGCGCGCGGCGGGCGCCGTCGTCGTGCGGCACTCGCACAACCGGGGCAAGGCCGCGGCGATGGAGACGGGCGCCGCCGTCGTGGCGATGCGCGACGCCTCCGGGCGCCCCGAACGGCTGCTGCTGTTCGTCGACGGCGACCTGGGGGAGACGGCGGTCAACACCGCGCCGCTGGTGACCCCGGTGCGCGAGGGCGTCGCCGACCTGGCGATCGCCCTCCTGCCGCCCCAGCCGGGAGCGGGCGGGCGCGGCATCGTCGTCGGCGCCGCACGCCGAGCGATCCACGCCCTGACCGGATGGACGCCGACGCAGCCGCTGAGCGGCATGCGCTGCCTGACGCGTGAAGCGTTCGAGGCCGCGACCCCGCTCGCCCGCGGGTGGGGCGTCGAGACCGGCATGACGATCGACCTGCTGCGCCAGGGGTACGTCGCCGTCGAGGTGCCGTGCGACCTCAAGCACCGCCCGTCGTCGAACGACTTCAAGGGTCAGATGCACCGCGCGGCCCAGTACCGCGACGTGATGGTCGCGGTCAACGCACGCCGGATGCGGGGCGCGTTCGACGCCGTGCGCGGGGTGCGGTCGGGCGCGGGCTCGCGCGCCTGACGGCCGCCGGGCCTCCCGGCCCGTCCCCGGCCGTGTCAGCCCGTCGGCTCGTCCGGGTCGCCCCGCGTCACCAGCAACCCGACGAGCGGCACCACGGCGAACATCATGATCGTCACGATCCGCACCCCGTAGTCGTTGACGACCGCACCCGCGACGGCTCCCACGAGCATCGCGGCGAGCATCGGCACGAGCGCGGGCCAGTCGGCCCGGGCACGGTCGAGCCAGCGCGCGCGCCACCAGCCGAGCAGGACGACGACGACCGCGACCAGCAGCGCCAGCGTGATCCACGCCTCCGGCCCGCGCGTCACCGTCCGCAGCGCGAACCCGGCCTTGCGCCACACCGTCTCGAGCGCGGAGCCGTCGATGACGGACTGCACGAACGTCCCCAGGTGCGTGCGCTCGTCGGCCGGGCGCATCCAGTCGAGCACCCCGATGCCCGCCACCAGGGCGACGCCCGCGACGGCCACGGCCAGCAGCCGGACCCAGGTGATGCGCGCGCCCGAGACGGCAAGGGCGAGCACCGCGAAGGTGGGCAGCACCACCAGCCCGCCACCCACGTCGGCACCGAAATCGGGCCACAGGCTGATGACCATCGCGATCACGCCGACGACTCCGACGACGACGCCACCCCAGCGGCGGCCCCACCGGGCCCCCGCGAGCGTGGCCAGCCCGGCGGCCGCGACCAGCCCGGCGCCCACGTACACCGAGTACGTGGGGTTGCCGAAACCGAAGAACCGCCCGCCGAGCGTCGGGGACGGCCCGAGCGGGCTTCCGCGGTGCAGCGGCGTGCCGAGCACCGCGTCGAGCGTGAGCAGCAGGAACGTGAGGGTGGCGATCACCGTCGGCGCCGCCCACGCGGGGCGGCGTGGGGCGAGCGCGGCGACCGCCGCGACCATGAGTGTGCTCGCCGCGAGCGCCGCCCACAGCCGGCCCTGCGTCGCCGACGGGAGCCACCAGCCCCAGGCACCCATGAGGAACTGCCCGGCCGGGATGGACGCCAGCACGAGCAGCACGGCGTCGAGCGCGCGTCGCAGGGTGTGCTCGCGGCGTGCAGGCCGGTCGGCCGCTGTGCGCGCGTGCCCGGCTGCCCGGGGTGGTGCAGCCGCGGGTGTGTCCGGCGCGGGAGCGCCCGCTGCCGGGGTCTCGGCTGCGGGGGCCCCGGCTGCGGGAGCCCCGGCTGCGGGAGCGCCGCCCGCGGGCGGGTCGATCAGAGGAGCGCCGCCCGCAGGCGCGCCCGTCTCGCCCGCGGCCCGCCGTCGCAGCAGGGGCAGCACCAGCACCGCGACCCCGAACGCGGCGAGCCCGATCCACAACGGGATCGCCGTCGTCGTCCCGGTCACGCGGCGCAGCGCGCGGTCGCGCGTGGTGATGAGCGACAGCTGGTGGGTGGTCTGCGTGGCACCCGTCGGGCGCGTCCCCGCGGCGAGCACCGGGGTGCCGGAGAAGTCGGCCGGCTGGGGCAGGTCGAGCGCGGCGGCGATCGACACCGGGAGGTCGAGCAGGCGCACGACGCCCTGCCAGCGCGTCGCGGCGCTGGACAGATAGCGGGCCGCGGCGGGGCTGCCGCCCTCCACGATCCCGACGCCGAGCGCGGGCGCCCTCACGTCGGGGTTGCCGACGTCGACGACCAGGACGGTTGCGCCGTCGGGGGCCCTGGAGACGGCGTGCCGGACGGCCGTGTCGACGGCGGCGAGCGCAGCCGCCCGGTCGGGGTGGTCGGTCGGTGCGGCGCCGGCGTCGATCAGGGTCAGTGGGCAGGTGAACGCGTCGGCCGTCAGGTTCTCGAGCGGCAGGTAGTGCGGCACGGTGCCGTCGTGGCCCGCGAGCGCGAGCGCGGCCCCGGGGCCGACGGCGGTGGCGCACACGCCCGCAGAGCCGAGCGCGTCGCCCAGCGTGCCGAGCCGGGGCCGGAACGGAGAGCGCGCCTGCGCGGCCGCGAGGCCGTCCCACCCGTCGACGTGTGCCGTGCCGGGGGCGTCCGCACTCGTCGTGACCGACCACGGCTCGCACGCGAACGCACCGTCGCGGCGCTCGCCGGTGACGACGGTCCGGCCCGCGGACAGGCCCAGCCATCCGGCGCCCTCGCACTGGCGTGAGGTGTCGACGACGGCGGGTGTCACGCCGCCCGTGTCGGCGCCGTCGCGCACGAGCGACCACAGCGCGGGCGTCGTCGTCGGTGAGACGTCGGCCCAGCCGATACCCGCGGTGCCGACGACGACGATCGACGTGCTGTTGCGCATCACCTCGGTGCCGCCGCGCATGACGTCGCCCGCGCGGGTCACCGAGCCGGAGGCGGGCGCGACGACGGTGCCCAGGAGCAGCACGCCGAGCATCCCGCACGCGACGGCGACGAGCCGGGCGGGCGGGCGGATCAGGAGCACCGCCGGCGTCGCGTCGGTCGGGCGCGCCTCGCCGTCGCCGGCCGGTTCGCCGTGGTGTTCGCCAGGTTCGCCGAGCAGTGCCGCCCCGAGCGCCGGCGCCGCGGTGAGCAGCACGACGACGGCGACCGCGATGCCCGAGTCGTTGGCGACCGAGCCCACGAGGGCGACCACCCACAGCGCGGTGACGAGGGTACGTACCCCTGGCAGCGCGCGGTAGACCGCGGCGAGCCCGGCGAGGCGGGCGCGCTCGGGACGCATCGTCACCCACGCGGCGCCCGCGCAGCCCAGCACGGCGAGAACGCCGGGCACCGTCGCGACGGTCGCCCAGGCGCCGGCCGCCTTGGAGCGCACGACGGCGAGCGCGTCGCCGTCGAACAGGCGCTGCACGAACGCCCCCAGGTGCGATCCGTGGCCTGGGGCGAGCCAGACCGCGAGCGAGATGCCGACGACGGCCACGACCGTCACGGCGAGCACGACGAGGGTCGCTCGTGGCGGGCTGACCCGACGGTCGGTGAACCCGTACAGCAGCACGGCGAACGCGGGCACGAGCGCGACGAGCCCGCCCGCGTCGGCGCCGAAGCGTGGCAGCACGTTGACGACGACGGTCAGCACGCCGAGCGCGGCGACCACGCTCAGGGCCGCGCGGCGCCGCCCGGCGGCCGCGAGCGGTGCGGCCAGCCCCCATGCGAGCACGAGCCCGGACACGGCGTAGACGGCGAAGACGGTGTTGCCGAACCCGAAGAACCGTGCGCCGAGCGCGGGCGACGGCCCGAGCAGCGAGCCCTGCTGGAGCGTCGTGCCGGTGACGCCGTCGACGGTCAGGATGAGCCAGGTGAGCCCCGCGACCGCGGTCGCCAGGCGGATCGGCGTGTGCGGCAGGAGACGCCGCGCGTACCAGGCGGCGAGCGCGACGGCGAGGGTTGCGGCGGTGACGGCGATGGCGAGGGCCGTGGTGGGCACGGGCCACACCCACCAGCGCGAGATCGTGGCGAGCGTGGCACCGGCGGGCGCTGCGGCGGCGACGAGCAGGACGGCGGCGCCGAGCCGGGGCACGCCGACGCGGGTGTGCGCCCGGCGGCGCCGCAGCCCGACGACGAGCAGCGCGCCCGCGGTGGCGACGCCCAGGCCGCCCAGCAGCACGGGGGAGACGTGCTCGACGGTGTCGGTCAGCACCGTGAGGTAGCGCCGGTTGTCGACGGTGCGTGACGTCGCCATGCGCCGCGGTGCCCCGGCCTCGAGGACGCTGCCGTCGCCCGTGGCGGGACCGCCGAGCGTGGCGGCGAGGTCGTCGAGCACGGCGATGCCCTGCCAGCGTGAGGAGCGCGAGTCGATCCACGTGGCCTCGCCGCCGGGCGCCTGCCAGTCCACGACGACCTGGAGCGTGGACGCACCGAGCGGCGTGTCGGCGATGCCGGAGACGACGACGCGCGTCCCGCGGGGCAGGGCCGCGACGACGGAGCCGAGGGCCTTGTCGAAGTCACGCACGGCCGTGGTGCGCGCGGTCGCGCGGTCGGGCAGCACGCCCGCGTCGATCACGGTCACCGGGCAGGCGGTGAGCTCGGCGGGGTGGAGCGTGGTGAGCGACGGGGCGTACCGGTCGAGCCGGCCGGTGTCGTCGGCGAGCGCGAGCGCCGCGCCGGGTCCGATCGCCGTCGAGCAGGTGCCGGCGGCCGCGAGCGCGGTGGCGAGTGCTCCCGGCGTCCCGTACGAGCCGCGCTCGTCGGTGAGCAGCACGTCGGGCCAGTTCTCCAGGACGGCCGGGCTGGGCACGCCGTCGGCGGAGTCGCTCAGCCGCGTGGGCGCGGGCACGCCGCGGCACACGTCGGACGCGGCGTCGCCGTCGACGGCGGGCTCGACGTCCGCGAGCCGTGGGGAGACGAAGCGGCTGCCTGCCGAGATGGTCAGCCAGGCGTCGCGCGGGCAGGTCGGTGTCAGGGTGCGCACGGCCATCGACCCGACGGAGCCCTGCGACACCAGGCGCCACAGGTGGGGGGTGCGGTCGGCGTCGACGTCGGTCCACTGGAGCCCTGCGACGCCGACGAGCACGACGGGCTCGGTCACGGCGTCAGGGGTGTCGTCGTGGTCGAGCGCCACGGAGGTCCGGACCGCTGGCGCAGCAGCGGGCGCAGCGGCGGGCGCAGCGGCGGCCGACGGGAGGCCGAGCAGCGTCACGGTGCCCAGCAACGCGACCAGCAGGGCGGCCAGGGCGGCTCGGGCACGAGGAATCACACGCCCCACCCTAGGAGACGCGGCTCAACCCGCCCGGACGAGCAGCGCGCCCGGATCGACCCACGCCTCCAGCTCGATCACCCGGCCCATCGGGTCGCCGTCGACCTGGGCGTGCTCGCCGCCCTCGACGCGGATGCTCGTGCGGGTCGCTCGGGCGTGGTCGATGCGCCCGATCTTGCCCGGCAGGTCGTTGTGCAGCCCCGCGCCCTGCATGACGACCTCGCCCAGGAGCTGCGCCCAGCCGGCCAGGCCGCCGCGCGTGTCGATCGCGGCGATGTCGAGCACGCCGTCGTCGAGCTTGGCGTCGGGCAGGAGCGTGACGCCGCCGGGAAGGCGGCCGCAGTTGCCCACCATGATCGAGCGCAGCCGTGCGGTGACGGGCTCGCCGCCGTCGAGCGAGACCTGCACGCGCATGCGCCGCCCGTGCAGGTGCCGCACCCCGGCGAGGAAGTAGGCGATCCACCCGACCCGGCGCTTGAGGGTGTCGTCGGCGTCGGCGACCATGGCGGCGTCGAAGCCCAGCCCGGCGATGACGAGGAAGAGCTGGGTGTCGCCCGGGGTGGCGGCGTCGGCGCGCGGCTCGCCGTCGAGGCCCGTCTCGGTCTCGGCGACGCGCGCCCACCCGACGTCGATGTGACGGTCGCGTCCGCCGAGCACCACGGCCATGGCCTCATCGACGGAGGCGAGGGGCACGTCGAGGTTGCGGGCCAGCAGGTTGCCGGTCCCCACGGGCAGCAGCGCCATGGGCACGCTGGTGCCGACCATGGCGCTCGCGACCGCGCGCACGGTGCCGTCCCCGCCGGCGGCGACGACGACGTCGGCGCCCGCAGCGACCGCCTGCCGCGCCTGCGCGGCACCCGTCTGCTCGACGGTCGTCTCGTAGAACGACGGCTCGGGCAGCGCGGCCTGCGCGCACACGCGCCGCACCGTGGCGACCAGGTCGGCGGCGCCCTCCTTCGACGGGTTGACGACGACGGCCACGCGCTGCCCCGCCTCGCGCGCGGTGGCGTGAGCCACCGGGACGACGCCGTGGGCCGTGCGGGGGTGCGCGCGCGACCACAGCACCAGCACGAGCGTGAGCGCGGCGAGCGCGATCACCACGGCGGCGATCGTCAGCCACAGCTCCCAGCTCATGGAAAGCACCGTAGACGCCGGAGGCGCGGAACGACTCGCTGGCGGTCTCCGGGCGACACCCGCGCCGCGCCTCCCCGTTAGGCTTCGTCCGTGATCGACCTCCGTCTGCTGCGCGACAACCCCGACGTCGTCCGCGCGAGCCAGCTGGCCCGCGGCGACGACCCCGCTCTCGTCGATCTGGCGCTCGACGCCGACGCGCGCCGCCGCTCGTCCCTGGCGGACTTCGAGAGCCTGCGCGCCGAGCAGAAGGCGATGGGCAAGAAGGTCGCACGGGCGCAGGGCGACGAGAAGCAGGCGCTGCTGGCCCGCACGCGGCAGCTCGCCGAGGAGGTCAAGGCGCGCTCGAAGGACGCCGACGACGCCGCGGCCGAGCTCGACGGCGTCCTGTACCGCATCGCGAACGTCGTCGAGGGTGCGCCCGCGGGCGGCGAGGAGGACTACGTCGTCGTCAAGCACGTGGGCACGCCGCGCGACTTCGCCGGGGAGGGCTTCGAGCCGGCCGACCACCTCGCGCTGGGCGAGGGCCTGCGGGCGATCGACACGCAGCGCGGCGCCAAGGTCTCGGGCGCCCGGTTCTACTTTCTGACCGGCATCGGGGCGCGGCTGGAGCTCGCGCTGCTCAACGCCGCCATGGACCAGGCCGTGGCCGCAGGGTTCACGCCGGTGATCACGCCGACGCTGGTCAAGCCCGAGACGATGCGCGGCACCGGGTTCCTGGGCGCGCACGCCGACGAGATCTACCGCCTGGAGAAGGACGACCTGTACCTGGTCGGCACCTCGGAGGTGGCGCTGGCCGGCTACCACGCGGACGAGATCATCGACCTGTCGGCCGGTCCCGCGCGGTACGCCGGGTGGAGCGCCTGCTACCGCCGCGAGGCGGGCTCGGCGGGCCGGGACACGCGCGGCATCATCCGCGTGCACCAGTTCCACAAGGTCGAGATGTTCAGCTACTGCCGCCCGGAGGACGCCGCCGCGGAGCACCAGCGGCTGCTCGGCTGGGAGGAGGCCATGCTCGCCAAGGTCGACCTGCCCTACCGGGTGATCGACACCGCGGCCGGCGACCTGGGCACGAGCGCGGCCCGCAAGTTCGACTGCGAGGCGTGGCTGCCCACGCAGAACCGCTGGCTGGAGCTCACCTCGACGAGCAACTGCACCACGTTCCAGGCCCGCCGCCTGGGGGTGCGCGAGCGCACCGAGGACGGCACGACGCGCAACGTCGCCACGCTCAACGGCACGCTGGGCACCACGCGCTGGATCGTCGCGATCCTGGAGAACCACCAGCGGCCGGACGGCTCGGTGGTGGTACCCGAGGGCCTGCGCCCCTACCTGGGTGGCCTCGAGGTGCTCGAGCCGGTCACGTGAGCGGGCGCGGCGCGGTGGAACCGTGGCTCGTCGCGCTCGACATCGACGGCACGCTGCTGCACTTCGACCAGACGTTGTCGCCCGCGGTGCGTGACGCCGTGCGCGACGTCGCGGAGGCGGGCCACCACGTGGTGCTGGCGTCGGGCCGTTCGCTCGTCGCGATGACGCCCGTGGCCACGCAGCTGGGGATCACGTCCGGGTACATGGTCTGCTCGAACGGCGCCGTGACCGTGCGCGCCGACCGTCAGGCGCCGGGCGGCTGGGTCGTCGAGGACATGGTGACGTTCGATCCCGAGCCTGCGCTGCGCCGCCTGGCCCGGCAGATGCCGGGCGCGCGGTTCGCGGTCGAGGACGTCGGCGTCGGGTTCCGCCTGACCGAGCTGTTCCCCGACGGCGAGCTCGACGGCGAGCACCGCGTCGTCGACCTGGAGGACCTGTGGGACGAGGAGGTGACGCGCGTGGTCGTGCGCGCCCCCGAGACCCCCACGGTGGAGTTCCACACGTCGGTCGCGGATCTGGGTCTCTCCGACGTCACGTACGCGGTCGGCTGGTCCTCGTGGATGGACATCGCCCCGCTCGGGGTGACGAAGGCGGCCGGCCTGGAGAAGGTCCGCGCGTCGCTGGGCGTCCCGTCGTCACGCACGATGGCGATCGGCGACGGGTACAACGACGTCGAGATGCTGCGCTGGGCGGCGCGCGGTGTCGCGATGGGCAACGCGGAGGAGGCGGTGGCCGCGGAGGCGGACGAGCGGACGCTCGCCGTCGAGCAGGACGGCGCGGCGCTCACGTTGCGCACGCTGCTCGGGTAGGCCCTCGCTCGGGGGCGTGAAGACGTCCTCGATGCGTGCGTCGAACGTGCGCGCGATGCGGAACGCGAGCGGCAGCGACGGGTCGAACCGGCCGCGCTCGATCGAGATGACGGTCTGCCGGGAGACGCCGAGGCGCTTGCCCAGCTCCGTCTGCGACCAGCCGCGCGCGAGGCGCCGGGCGGCCACGTCGTTGTCCATCAGGCGCGTTCCTCGCGGCGCCGCAGGAGCCACAGCCGGACGGCGAAGTCGCCCTGCGCGAAGACGAGCAGCCCGGCGAGCGCGAGCGAGGCATCGACGGGGTCGCCGAGGACGGCCAGCACCAGCGTGCCGGCGCCCCCGACGGCGAACGTCTCACAGAACGCCCGGGTGGCGGCGTCGCGCATCCATGTCTCCTCGACGCCCTCCAGCGACGGTGCGCTCTCCTCGTCGGGCGTGCGGACCACGAGGAGGATCCACCCGATCGCGACGAAGAGCGTCAGCCACGATCCGGCCAGGACGGCGAAGGTGGCCGCCGCCTGCCCGTGCTCGCCGCCTGCGAACACCTGGGTGAGGCCGGCGATCACCGCCGCGCAGGCGATCGCGGCGACCGGGCTGCCGGCCCACACGACCGGCCAGGCGCGCGCCCGTTCCGTGGCCGTGCGGTCTGGCTCGCGGCCGTCGCGGCGCGCGGCGCGTCCCTCGAGCACCTCGCGCGCGACGACGGTCGTGCCGGGGAGTGCCGCCGTCGCCGCGAGGATCCACAGGAGCGTCGTGGGCCCGATCTCGGGGATCTTCTCGTGCAGGGCCGCCGCCTGGGCGTCGTCGAGGAACAGCCCGCGTCCGACGACGGCGACGAGCGCCCCGTACGCCGCGACTGCCGGGGCCGCGAGCAGCGTGGCGAGCGCCCAGCGGCGCGGTGGGGTGCCCGGCGGGGGTGCGTCCTCGTCGAGTGCGGCGTCGGTCGGCTCGGGCGTGGCGCGCATCGGTCCCCCAGGGTCAGGTGTCAAGTGTCCTTGACACCTGACCCTGGCCCGCGAGTGGGGACTGTCAAGTCTCTTTGACAGGCGTCTCCCGGAGCGGGACGTCGGCGACGACGTCCAGGGACGGCAGTCCGCTAGTCGCGGGCGGTGAGGATGACCGGGCCGTCCTCGGTGATCGCGATCGTGTGCTCGCTGTGCGCGCCGCGGCTGCCGTCGACCGAACGCAGCGTCCAGCCGTCGGGGTCGGTGTAGATCTCGTCGGTCGTCTCCAGGAACCACGGCTCGATCGCGATGACCAGGCCCGGCTTGAGCGGGAAGCCCCGCCCGGGGCGCCCGTCGTTGGGCACGTGCGGGTCGCCGTGCATGGTGCGGCCGACGCCGTGGCCGCCGAAGTCGGTGTTGATGGTGTAGCCCGCGGCGTGTGCGACCTGTGCGATCGCGGCCGAGATGTCGCCGATCTTGTGGCCCACGGTCGCGGCTGCGATGCCCGCGTCGAGGGCTTCCTCCGTCGTCCGGATGAGGGCGAGGTCCGCGGTGCGTCGATCATCTGCGGTCGCCCGGCCGACGACGAGCGACAGTGCCGAGTCCGAGACCCAGCCGTCCACCGACGCGGCAAAGTCGACCGAGAGCAGGTCGCCGTCCTGGAGCACGTAGTCGTGCGGCAGCCCGTGCAGCACGGCGTCGTTGACCGACGTGCAGATGACCTTGCCGAACGGCATCGCGCCGAACGACGGGTGGTAGTCGATGTAGCAGGACTCGGCCCCGCGGTCCTTGATCATGCGGTGCGCGAGCGCGTCGAGCTCGAGCAGGTTCACGCCCGGCTTGGCGGCATCCCTGCAGGCCAGCAGGACGTCGGCCACGAAGCGCCCCGCGGGTCGCATCTGCTCGATCTCCTGCGGGGTCCTCAGCTCGATCATCGGGGTCCTCTTCCTCCACCAGCGCACGGGTCCAGTCTGCAGGGTGTGATCCTACGGCGAGACCCGAAGCCCGCTGATCGGCGCCGAGCGTTCGTGCAGCACGCGCCGCCCGAGCCGCCGCGGCAAGGACTCCAGCGACACAGGGGTCACGAAACGGACAGAAGGAACTGCTCGATAGGTGAAATGCCGGGTTTACGCCGCGGTCCGGTTGCGCGACCATGCGGGGAGCGGTCAGGTGGTTCTCGGGAGAGCGGTGAGCGTGGCACCGGGACCGCCCTGTTCGTCATGACAACTGAGTCGGAAGGACAGAAACAATGACACGAAACGCACAGAGCCTCCGCCATCGCCGGCGGACGCTCGCGACCGGCGCGGGCCTCGCGGTCCTCGCGCTCGGTCTCGCCGCATGTGGCGGTGACGGAGGCGGAAACGGGGGTGGGGAGGGCGCCGACGGTGACGCATCCGCCTACCCGATCGACTGCTCCGCGTACGACGAGTTCGGCGACCTGTCAGGCAAGACGGTCTCCGTGTACGCGTCGATCACCGACGTCGAGGGCGACGCTCAGCAGCGTTCCTACGAGGCGTTCGAGAAGTGCACCGGCATCACCATCGACTACGAGGGCTCGCGAGAGTTCGAGGCCCAGCTCCTGGTACGGCTCAAGGCGGGCACCCCGCCCGACCTGGCCTACCTCCCGCAGCCCGGGCTCCTGAACACCGTGGTCAACGACTACCCCGACCTCATCAAGCCTGCCCCCGCGCAGACCGAGGCGAACGTCGACCAGTACTTCAGCGAGTCGTGGAAGAGCTACGGCACCGTCGACGGCACGTTCTACGCCGCACCGCTCGGCGCGAACGTCAAGTCGTTCGTCTGGTACTCGCCGCAGGACTTCAAGGACAAGGGCTACACGGTCCCGGAGACCTGGAGCGACCTGCTCGCGCTGACGGCGCAGATGCAGGAGACCGCGGGCGGGCCCGTCTGGTGCGCGGGCGTCGAGTCCGGTGACGCGACCGGATGGCCGGGCACCGACTGGATCGAGGACATGATGCTCCGCACCGCGGGGCCCGACGTCTACGACCAGTGGTGGAAGCACGAGATCCCGTTCAACGACCCGCAGGTCGTCGCGGCGTTCGACGAGGCCGGCAAGATCCTCAAGAACCCCGACTACGTCAACGCCGGCCTGGGCGGCATCGACTCGATCGCCTCCACGCCGTGGACCGACGCCGGGTTCGGCCTGCTCGACGGGACGTGCGAGCTGCACCGGGCCGCGAACTTCTACGCGGCCAACTGGCCGTCCGGCACCACGGTGGGCGAGGACGGCGACGTGTTCGCGTTCTACCTGCCGACCGACCAGACCGACATCAAGCCGGTCGCCGTGGGTGGCGAGTTCGTCGCCGCCTTCGCCGACCGCCCGGAGGTCCAGGCCTTCCAGACGTTCCTCGCGAGCGCCGACTGGGCCAACTCCAAGGCCGTGGCCACCCCCGACGGCGGCTGGGTCAGCGCCAACACGGGTCTCAAGCCCGAGCTGCTCAAGAGCGAGCTCGACCAGGAGTCGGCGAAGATCCTCGCCGACCCCAAGGCTGTCGCCCGGTTCGACGCGTCCGACCTGATGCCGGGGCCTGTCGGAGCCGGCACCTTCTGGACGGGCATGGTCAACTGGTTCACCGGTCAGTCGACGCAGGACGTCGTCGACGCGATCGAGGCGAGCTGGCCGTCGTCCTGACCCTTGCAGTGAGGCCGGGGACCCCGGGTCCCCGGCCTTGGCATATCCGTGTGTCCACCGAAGGAGGTCCGACCATGGGATGGCTGCTCAACCCCACGACTCCCGGCGAGAAGATCGCCGACATGTTCATCGCCATCGCGCTCTTCGTGGTGGTCATGGGCCTGATCCTGTACCTCGTCGACCGGCCGAAACGCGTGCCCAACTGGGTGGTCGCCCTCGCGTTCGCCGGCGTGCCGCTGCTGCTGCTCGCCTACGGCCTGGTGCGTTCGGCGCTCATCACGCTGTGGAGCTCGTTCTTCGACCGCACAGGTGACACGTTCGTCCGGTTCGACAACTACAAGCAGATGTTCACCACCGGCCAGTTCCAGCAGGTACTGGTCAATACCGCGATCTGGGTCATCGCGGTGCCCGTGCTCGCCACGTTCATCGGTCTGGTCTACGCCGTGATCATCGACCGCAGCCGGTTCGAACGAGCGGCCAAGGTGCTGATCTTCATCCCGATGGCGATCTCGATGGTCGGCGCGTCGATCATCTGGCGGTTCGTGTACGAGTTCCGCCCCAACCAGCCGAACATCCAGCAGACGGGCCTGCTCAACCAGGTGCTGGTGTGGATCGGCCTGGAGCCGCAGCAGTTCCTGCTCAACCAGCCGTCGAACACCGCGTTCCTCATCGTCGTCATGATCTGGATCCAGACGGGCTTCGCGATGACGGTGCTGTCCGCGGCGATCAAGGCGATCCCGGACGACATCATCGAGGCGGCCCGCCTCGACGGGCTCAGCGGCGTCGGCATGTTCCGCTACATCACGGTGCCGTCGATCCGGCCGGCCCTCATCGTCGTGCTCACCACCATCGCGATCACCGCACTCAAGGTCTTCGACATCGTGCGCACCATGACGGGCGGGCAGTTCGGCACCGGCGTCGTCGCCAACGAGTTCTTCACGCAGGCATTCCGGCAGAACAACCAGGGTCTGGCCTCGGCGTTCGCCGTCGTGCTGTTCATCCTGGTGATCCCGATCATCGCGTACAACGTCCGCCAGCTCCGCAAGACGGAGGAGATCCGATGAGCGGCTCGAACACGCCCACCTTCCCGCCCCCGATCGACGGCGTCCCGGCGGCCGGCCGACGCGACGACGACGAGCCCGCTGCGCGCAAGGACCGGCTCTCACGCCTCGAACGGCGCGCCATCGCCACCAAGGGGAGGCTGAGCTCGCCCTGGGCGTCCGGCATCGCGATCATCCTGGCGATCCTGTGGACGCTGCCGTCGCTGGGCCTGCTCGTGACCTCGTTCCGGCCCTCGCTGGACATCCGCCGGTCGGGCTGGTGGACGGTCGTCCCGGACCTGTTGGGCGGCCAGGCCGCGTTCACCCTGGAGAACTACGACCAGGCCATCCACGGGAACGCGAGCCTGGGCGAGTTCTTCGTCAACTCGTTCGTCATCACGCTGCCCGCGGTGGTCATCCCGATCACGCTGGCGCTGCTGGCCGCCTACGCGTTCGCGTGGATCCCGTTCAAGGGCCGCAGCTTCCTGTTCGTCGCGGTGTTCACGCTCCAGGTGGTGCCGCTCCAGGTGGCCCTGGTGCCGCTGCTGCGCGACTACGTCAAGATCGGCATCAACGGTTCGTTCTGGACGGTGTGGATCTCGCACTCGATCTTCGCGCTGCCGCTGGCGATCTTCCTGCTGCACAACTTCATGAAGGAGATCCCGCCGTCGCTGGTCGAGGCGGCCCGCGTCGACGGTGCCGGGCACGTGCAGGTGTTCTTCCGCGTGCTCATGCCGCTGCTCGTGCCCGCGATCGCGTCCTTCGGCATCTTCCAGTTCCTGTGGGTGTGGAACGACCTGCTGGTCGGCCTCACGTTCACCCGAGCGGGCAGTCGCCCGCTCACCGTGGCGGTCGCCGAGCTGGCGGGATCCCGCGGCGGGCAGTGGCAGCTGCTGTCCGCGGGCGCGTTCATCTCGATGATCGTGCCGCTCGTGGTCTTCCTCGCCCTCCAGCGCTACTTCGTGCGCGGCCTGCTGGCGGGCAGCGTCAAGGGCTGACGGCCCCGGTCACGACGACGGCGGCCGTGCCACCTGGGCACGGCCGCCGTCGTCGTGAGCACCCGATCAGGCCTGCACGGCCTTGGGGTCCGGTCCGAACTGGTTGGGACCGACGGTGCCCGCGGTCGCCGTGAACACGATCAGGAGGATGCCGCCGACGAACGGAACCAGAGCGATGAAGATCCACCCGCCCGGGCGGCCGGTGTCGTGCAGGCGGCGCACCGTGACGGCGAGGCCCGGCAGCAGCACGGCGAGGCTGACGACCCAGAGCGGGATCAGAGCGGCGTAGTACCCGGCCCCGATCTCACCCGTGGCGACGTCGACCGACGAGAGGGCGATCGGCATCAGCACCGCGCTCAGGACGGCCGAGACGATCGCCATCGCGAGTGCGAACCACCAGTACTCGGCGCGGCGAGCGCGGCCGTTGAACGTGGCGTACTTGCTGAAGACCGACTTGACGGCGTCGACCATTGACATGTGCAGCTCCTGAAGTTGGACGAGCAATCGGTTCCGCAGCGTAGCGAAACCTGGCACGGTCCGTCGCGGGCGGTGACGCAGTGTCGCGCAGATGAACGGCGACGCGCACCACCGAGGGGCTAGCGTTGCGCTGTGCGCCTGGGAATCATCGACATCGGGTCCAACACCGTCCACATGGCGGTGCTCGACGCCGCACGCGGAGCACGCCCCGTGCCCGCCGCGTCCGAGTCGATGGAGGTGCGTCTCATGCGCTACCTCCAGCCGGACGGCTCCATCTCCGACGAGGGCGTCGCAGCGCTCGACGCCGCCGTGACGCGCGCCGCCGCCGTCGGGCGTGAGCAGGGCGCCGAGCAGACGCTCGCCATCGCGACGTCGGCCGTGCGCGAGGCCACGAACGGTGCGGACGTGCTCGCCATGCTCACCGACCGCCTGGGCGTCCCGATCGAGGTGCTCGCCGGCGTGGACGAGGCGCGGCTGACGTTCCTCGCCGCGCGTCGCTGGTACGGCTGGGGCGCCGGCCGGCTGCTGCTGCTCGACATCGGGGGAGGGTCGCTGGAGATCGCCGCCGGCACCGACGAGGAGCCCGACGTCGCCCTGTCCGTCCCGCTCGGAGCCGGACGCATGACCCGCGAGTTCCTGTGGGAGGCCGACCCGCCCGCCCCCGCCGACGTCGCCCTCCTGCGCGAGCACGTGCGCCACACGCTCGGCAACGCCCTCGGCGCCGGCCGCATGCTCAGCGGCGACCACGTCGTCGCGACCTCGAAGACCTTCCGCTCCCTGGCCCGGCTGGCCGGCATGTCCCGAGAGGTGCTCGGGCCGGAGAACGGTATCGGATGCGCCTCGCGCACCTGGAGGACTGGATGCCGCGCCTCGCACGGCTGTCCTCGACCGACCGCACCGTGCTGCCCGGCATCGGCCCGCGCCGCGCCCGGCAGATCGTCGCGGGCGCCGTCGTCGCCGAGGAGGCGATGCGCGCGCTCAAGGTCGACGAGGTCGAGATCTGCCCGTGGGCGCTGCGCGAAGGCGCGATCCTGCGCCACCTCGAAAGCCTGTGAGCCGCCCGACCGCGTCACACCGGCTCGGCGAGCGGGTGCCCGCCCCGCGCTGTTCCTCGTCTCAGGGCTCACCCTCTACGCCGGCGCTGCCGTCGCCGTCGGCCTGTTCGACCGCATCGCCGCGCCCGCCGTCGGATGGTGGCGCATCGTGCTGGCCGCCGTCGTCCTGACCGCCTGGCGGCGGCCGTGGCGCCGCCGGTGGACGCGGCGCGCGCTCGCCGCGGCGGCGGCGTTCGGCGTCGTGCTCGCCGCAATGAACATCGCGTTCTACATCGCGATCGACCACCTGCCGCTCGGCGTCGCCGTCGCGATCGAGTTCTGCGGCCCCGTCGCCGTCGGGGCCGTCACCGGCCGCGGGTGGCGCGAACGCGCCGCGATCATCGTCGCCGCCACGGGCGTCGTGCTGCTCGCCGGCGTCACGCTCGACTCGGGCCTCGCGCACGACGACGCCGTCTCCGGGCTCCTCGCGATCGCAGCCGCCGCCGCGTGCTGGGCCGGGTACATCGTGCTCGGCAAGCGCGTCGCCGGCGCGGGAGCGGGCATCGACTCGCTCGCCGTCGGCATGGTGGCCGGCGCGATCGCCTTCGCGCCCGTCTTCGCGCACACCGCGCCCACGGTCGTGGCACGACCCGGAGTGCTGGGGCTGCTGCTGGTGGTGGCGGTGTGCTCGTCGGTGGTGCCGTACGTGCTCGACCAGGTGGTGCTGCGGCGCACCGGCACGGCGACATTCGCGGTGCTGACGGCGCTGCTGCCGGCGACGGCCGTCGCCGTCGGAGCAGTGGTGCTGAGGCAGGTACCGACCCTGCCCGAGGCGGCCGGACTCGTGCTCGTCACCGGGGCGATCATGATGACAGCAGGGGCACGCAGGTGACAGAGGCTTTGGCGCTGGAGCGTGGGCCGGGTACCCTGGCCGTCGCGGTGCTCTCAGCGACCGCAATGGAGACGTCGCATAGTCAGGTCTAGTGCGCCACCCTGCTAAGGTGGTAACGGAGCAATCCGTTCGAGGGTTCAAATCCCTCCGTCTCCGCCAGGAAGGTCCCGGCCGCCGTGAGCCCGGGGCCTTTTCTGTTGCCCGGGCGACCGCGCGGGCGCCGCCGTCGAGTCGTGGGGTGGATCACGAACGACGGCCACGGTTTGGGGATCACCGCCGAGTCGTTGTAGTGTTCTCGACGGCCGGTCAGCCGGAGCAGCGCTCCGGGGCGACGGCCACGCGCTCGTAGCTCAACGGATAGAGCATCTGACTACGGATCAGAAGGTTGGGGGTTCGAATCCCTTCGAGCGCACAAGATGAACAGCCAGGTCAGCAGCGGTTTTGCGGCCTGGCTGTTGTCGTTCCCGTAAGGCCCCGGTTCGGCGCGTTCCTCTAGCGTTCCCGTAGAGGCGGCAGGCAGCGGGGCGGCGGCGAGGTCGGCGGCGGCGAGGCGTGAGGTTCCCCCGTGCGGGCTGACGGCATCGGCCTGACGTGATCGGGTGTGGGTGCGGCTTCCGGGCCGGTACACGGCGGGCGGCGTTGCGCGTGCGGGCGGCGAGCACGGCGCGGGCAGCGGGCATCGCTGTCAGACAAGGCGACTTCGACGGCTACGGCATGGGCGAGCGCACGCGGCGCGTTCGGGGTGGGGCGTGACCCCCGCGCCACTTCCCGCTGTCCGGCTGGTGATAGCCGCTCGCAGTCCGCGCAGGTTTCTGAGGCGCTTACCGCCGAACCCGGTCGCGCGCACCCTGCACTGATCCCCTCCCGAGCGCGTCCCACAGCGGCCCCAGCACGTCACGGCCCCACCCGCGCGAGCGGTCCCCACCGGGCTGTCGCGCTGACTTCGGGAACACGCCGCACGGGAGTGTCTCGCCCCGGGTCTGATGGAGGCTCTCATTCCACGGAAGGATGAGAGTCAGGGTGGCACCGAGGAAGTACCCCGATGAGCTGCGTGAGCGCGCGGTTCGGCTGGTGATCGAGGCGAAGCATGACCCGGCCACTAGGCACGCCGCGTGTCGGCGCATCGGTGAGCAGCTCGGGATCAACCCCGAGACGCTACGGGGCTGGGTGACCCAGGCTGAGATCGATGCCGGTGACCGGCCGGGCACGACGACGACGGATGCACAGAGGCTGGTCGAGCTGGAGCGGGAGAACCGGGAGTTGCGGCGCGCGAACGCGATCTTGCGTAGTGCGTCGGCTTTCTTCGCGGCGGAGCTCGACCGCCCACAGCGGTGATCGTCACCTACATCGACGAGCACAAGGACGATTTCGGAGTCGAGCCGATCTGTGAGCAGCTGCAGGTCGCTCCGAGCACGTACTACGCGGCCAAGGCGCGCCGGCCATCGGCTCGCTCGGTCAGTGACCGGGCCACGACAAAGGTGATCGAGCAGGTCCACACGGCGAACTTCGGGGTCTACGGTGCCCGCAAAGTCCACGCCGAGATGCGCAGGCAGGGGCACCGAGTGGCCCGCTGCACGGTCGAGCGGCTCATGCGCGTCGCCGGGTTGCGAGGCATCACCCGGGCCAAAGGGCCACGCACCACGATCCGGGGCACCGGTCCGGACACCCGCCCGGACCTGGTCGAGCGGAACTTCACCGCCCCTGCGCCGAACCGGCTGTGGGTCTGCGACATCACCTACTGCCGCACGTTCTCCGGTTGGGTCTACGCCGCATTCGTCATCGATGTGTTCTCCCGCCGGGTCGTCGGCTGGCAGCTGGCGAGGTCCCTGCGCACCGACCTCGCCCTGGACGCCACCGAGGCGGCGGAGCTGACCAAGCAGATCGGCGACCTCGTCAACCGCACCGCACCGCAGTTGCTCGAGTCGTTCGGGATCGGCGTGGACACCGCCGCCGAGATCCTCGTCGTGGCCGGCGACAACCCCGAACGCATCAAGTCCGAAGCCGCGCTCGCGAAGCTCGCCGGGATCGCGCCCGTGCCCACAGGCTCCGGGACGACGTCTGGAAGGCACCGCATCAACCACGGCGGCCACCGACAGCTCAACGCCGCGATCTACCGCACCGTGATCGTCCGCATGAGGTTCCACCAACCCACGATCGACTACGTCGCCCGCCGCACCGCCGAGGGCAAGACCAAGCGCGAGATCATCCGCTGCCTCAAGCGGTACGTCATCCGCGAGGTCTTCCACCTGCTCCGACCAACACCGAGAGCGGCCCTTCCGGCGAGTTGACAACTATAGGAGCGTCTGTCAGCGATCTGAGCCGAGCGGCCTCGGCTCGCGCCGTGAGGTCTTCACTTCCCAGCAGATCGACCGCAGCGCTCCAGGCGATCTGACCGCGGCGCTTCATCGACAGCGTCGGCTGAGTGATTCCCAATGAGGGCGCGAGCCGGGTCTGCGGCACACGCCGCCACCACATGACGTGGGCGACCTTCTCGCCAATCTGCTCAGCGAAGGTCTGACCCGCGCGGCAACGAGACATCGTGCACCGACGACGCCATGTCGAACCTCACCCAGACAGACCTCCTCTGTGTGGGCGCGCACGCGGGTCGAGACACGCGGGCGGAACGGGCCGCGCGAACGCGGCGTCGGCTCCCCAGGAGCGCGAGCGGCTCTTCTTCGAAGAGATCGGTGACGTCCCTTCGTGCGTCGAGTGCGCCGACGACGTCGCATCGGGTACGACGCCGTCCGCGCGGACGCGGCGATCGCCGGGAATCGGCTGGCGGTCCCGTCGGGTGTGCAGGTCAGTGCGGATCGTGCCATGTCGGGGTGCAATCGCGGCCGATTTGGTCGACCGTTCGGCGCGGAGCAGAAGACCCACTATTATCCACAATGGCTGACGATTGCTGGGAGCAATCAGTCTGAAAGGACCCATAATGGGCGCGCGCCGTCGTCGTGCGGGAATGGCTCGTTTGACACGAGTCACCATTGCATCTGTCGTTGTCGTCGTTCTTGTCGTCGGCGCCTGCGCCGTCGTGACCCATCGGCGGGGCATCTCTCGCCAGCTCGATGAGGTGACGGCCCAGACGGCGCAGGCGCAGGCGGCTGAGCGCGCGTTGGTCGCTCGCCTCGCCGACGAGATCACCACGGCGAAGTCCCTCTTCACGTCGAGCGAGGGCGCGGTCGCTGACGACGGCGTTCGCGATGGGCTCGCGGGCGCGATCGAGGCCGCTGAGAAGGAGAAGGCGGACGCCAAAGGAGTCGTGCATGGCGCGTCGCTGACAGCGGCGCGCGCTGCGCTCCGCGCCGCGAACGCCGAGGTGGCTCATGCGAAGGGCGCGGAGGCCGCGCTTCGGGCTGCGATCGATGCGGTGCGCGCGTCGCACGCGGGGTACCTGCTCGACGAGGCGACCAAGGCGGCGTCTGCGGCGAAGCTGGCTCTCGACGCCTCGATCGAGGCGGCCGACAAGACGCTGACCGAGTCCGAGGGCAAGGTGGGCGACGACTCGGTCCGGCGGGCGTTGAAGGACGCGCTCGACGCCGCACGGCAGAACCGCGACCACGCAGTGGACGCGAGCTCGGCCGACGCGCTCGGCGCGGCCGCGAAGGAGTTCGCGGCCGCTCAGGCCGCCCTCGACGCAGCGGCTCACGTCGTGAGCGAGGCGGTGTCCGCGAAGGCCGCGGCGGACGAGGCTGCTCGTGCGGCCGCCGACAGGGCGTCGGCGACCGCCGGCGGGTCGTCCGCGGGGGCGACGCCGGGCGGTTCGGCCACCGGGTCGGCGGCGGCCGCCGGCTCGGCCCCCGTCTCAGGGCGGGAACTGTGCGCCAAGTACGGGAACGGGCGCATTCCGGCGTCTGCCCTCGTACAGGTGCCGTGGGCTCCGACGGTTACGTGGATCGAGCCGGCCCACCCGATGCTGCTCGCGCCGTCGGCGTTCGCGGGCCTTGAGCGGCTGAACGAGGCGTTCTCCGGGGCGTTCGGGATGAGCCTGCCGCTCGACGACGCCTACCGGTCCTATGAGGACCAGGTCGACGCGAAGGCGCAGCAGGGCGACTGGGCGGCAAAGCCGGGAACGTCGAACCACGGGTGCGGCATCGCGATCGACGTGCCGGACTACCGGTACGGTCACGAGGACTTCGGCCCTGACGGGGAGAAGTACCACTGGTTGGTAGCCAATGCACGGCAGTTCGGCTGGGCTACCGGAAGAGTGGCAGGCGAGCCATGGCACCTGGAGTTCGTGGGATGAGATGCCGGCCGCCGAGCGGCCTCCGGGCTCCGGCACAGCCGCGCGCAGCGGACCGACGGATGTGTGACCTGCGGCGTTGCGCCTCGACGGGGCCCGAGGGCCCCGCGATCCAGGCCAGCACCCACAGCGCAGGGCTCGACCGGCTGGACCCCGCGCCTCAGCGCAGGCTCGCCCCGTTCGTCCGGATCACCTCGGCGTACCAGCCGAACGACTTCTTGCGGTGCCGCTGCAAGGTGCCGCTTCCGTCGTCGTCACGGTCGACGTAGATGAACCCGTACCGCTTGCTGAGCTGCGCGGTGCTGGCGCTGACGAGGTCGATGCACCCCCAGCTGGTGTATCCGAGCACGTCGACGCCGTCGGCGATCGCCTCACGCACCTGCACGAGGTGGTCGTTGAGGTAGGCGATGCGGTCGTCGTCGAGCACGGTGGGGACGCCGTCGACGACGACGAGCTCGTCTCGGGCGCCGAGGCCGTTCTCGACGACGAACAGGGGCTTCCCCCAGCGGTCCCAGAACTGGTTGAGGACGATACGCAGGCCGACGGGGTCGATCTGCCACCCCCACTGGCTCTGCTCGAGCGTCGGGTTGGGCAGGCCGCCCATGATGTTGCCCGCGCCGGGGGCCCGGTCGGGGGAGGCGCTTTCACAGGCGCTCATGTAGTAGCTGAAGGACACGAAGTCGACGGTGTGCGCCAGCGTGGCGCGGTCGTCGTCGGTGATGTCGAGCTCGATGCCGCGTTCGCGCAGGGTGCGCAGGAAGTAACCGGGGTAGGCGCCGCGCACCTGGACGTCGCCGAACACGAGGTTGGCGTGGTCGGCCTTCATGACGGCGAGCACGTCGGCGGGCGCTGGGGTCAGCGGGTAGGTCGGCATGGCGAGGACCATGCAGCCGATGCGCGCGTCAGGCATGAGCTCGCGTGCGATCCGGGTGGCGGAGGCGCTGGCGACCAGCTCGTGGTGCATGGCCTGGTAGAGCTGCTGGTCGGTGAGCCGGTCGGCCGGGGTGTTGATGGCGCCGCTCATGAACGGGGCGTGGACGAGGGAGTTGATCTCGTTGAAGGTGAGCCAGTAGCGCACCCGTGAGCCGTACCGCTCGAACAGCACGCGCGCGTAGCGTTCGTAGAACCCGATGAGCCTGCGGTTGGTCCAGCCGTCGTACGCCTCGGCCAGGTGCAGCGGCGTCTCGTAGTGGGAGATCGTCACGAGCGGTTCGATGCCGTGCTTCTCCAACTCGTCGAGCACGCGGTCGTAGAAGGCCAGCCCCTCTTCGTTGGGCTCTGCCTCGTCGCCGGCGGGGAAGATGCGGCTCCACGCGATGGAGAAGCGGAACACCGTGAAGCCGAGCTCGGCGAACAGCGCGATGTCCTGCGCGTACCGGTGGTAGAAATCGATCGCCTCGAGCTTGAGGTTGTCGGGGGTGGGGGACGGGGTGCGCGGGCCGGTGAGCCCATGCGGCAGCACGTCCTGGACGGACAGACCCTTGCCGCCCTCGGCGTACGCGCCCTCGATCTGGTTGGCGGCGGTCGCGCCGCCCCACAGGAAATCCGGGGGGAAGGTCGTACCGGTCATGTCGTCCTCCGATGGTGCGCGCGGTCGTGGGGGCTGGGGTCGTGGGGCTGGGGTCGTGCGGCGGCTCTCGCCGCCGCACGACCGTGGGTCACCGGGTCACCGGGTCACCGGGTCACCGGGCCGCCGGGGCGGCGCTGGCGGCCGCGGCGGTGCTCTCAGGTTCGGCCTGCCCGGGGGCGACCGTGCGGAACAGCGGGTCGCCGTGGGCGATCGGGCCCGGCGCGACGGTGTCGACGACGGCATGCGCGGCGCCGTTCGTCACGACGACGGGTGTCGACAGGTCGTACCCCGCGGCCGTGATCGCCTCCGGGTCGAACTGCAGCAGCAGGTCGCCGGCGCTGACCTGCTGGCCGCTCTCGACGCGCGCGGTGAAGTGCTGCCCGCCGAGCTTGACGGTGTCGATCCCGACGTGGATGAGCAGCTCGACACCGGCGGTGCTGCGCAGCCCGATGGCGTGCATGGTCGGGAACAGGGTCACCACGGTCCCGTCGAACGGCGCGAACACGGCGCCGGAACGCGGCTTGATCGTCATGCCGTGCCCGAGCAGACCGCTCGAGAACGCCGCGTCGGGTGACTCGCTCAGGGGCACCGCGGTCCCGTCGAGGGGGCTGCGCACGTCGGTGCCGTCGGCGTGCTCGCCCGGTGCGTCGGCGGCTGCGGTCGTGGCGCCGTCGGCGGGCTCTTTGAAGAACACGACGGTGAGGGCGAACGCGATGGCGATCGAGGCCAGCGCGCCGATGACGATCCATGCGATCCCGCCCTGGGGTGCGAGCGAGGGCCAGAAGCTCAGGCCCGACGGCGGCGCGGGGTTGTTGGACGACGTGCCGCCCGAGGCGATGATGGCGCCGCCGACGGCGCCGCCGATCACGCCGAACACGAACGGCCGCTTGAGCGGCAGGTTGACGCCGTAGATCGCGGGCTCGGTGATGCCGGCGACGAACCCGGACAGGGTCGCGGGGGCGGCGAGCTGACGGCGGGCGGCGCTGCGCGTGCGGAGCCACACCGCGAGCACCGCGGCGGACTGGCCGAAGACGGCGGCGAACACCGGGGCGGCCAGGATCGTCACGCCGTTGGCGCCGACCTCGTTGATGAACACCGGGACCAGGCCCCAGTGGAGGCCGAAGATCACGAGCACCTGCCACAGGCCGCCCATGAGCGCACCGCCCACGAACGGCACGGCACCGAACACGCTGTCGATCGCGGACGACAGGCCGAGGCTCACGTACGTCCCGAGCGGTCCGACGGCGATGAGGATGAGCGGGACGATGATCAGCAGCACGACCATCGGGGTGACGAACCGGCGCACGGGCGCCCAGATGCGCGCGTACAGGGGTCGTTCGAGGTGGGACTGCACCCAGACGGCGACGATGATCGGGATGACGCTGCCGGAGTAGGCGACCATGAGCGTCATCGGGATGCCCGCGAAGCTCTCGGTCGTGGAGGGGGCGCCGATGCCGGGGAAGAGCCCCACGATCGTCGGGTGGAGGAGGGCGGCGGCGATCACGACGGCGGTGAACTCGTTCGCCTTGAAGTACCGGGCCGCGGTGATCGCCAGCAGCACGGGCAGGAAGTAGAACGCGGCGTCCGCGATGCCGGACAGCACGGAGTAGTTGACGCCCGCGGGGCTGATCCACGCGTAGTTGAGCGCGAGCGCGAGGCACGCCTTGATGAGACCCGAGGCGGCGATGATCCACAGCACGGGCTGGAAGATCCCGGAGATCATGGCGATGAACCGGGAGAGCAGGTTCGTGCGCTGACCGCCTCCGGTCGCGGCGGAGCTGCCGGTGCCGAGCAGCGGCTCCAGCGCCTGGTACACCTCGGGGACCTCGTTGCCGATCACCACCTGGAACTGGCCGCCGGCGGTCGCCGTCGTGATGACCCCGGGAGCCTGCCGCACGGCCGTGGGGTCGGCCTTGGCGTCGTCCTTGAGGACGAACCGCAGCCGCGTCGCGCAGTGCACGAGGGACTGCACGTTGTCTTTTCCGCCGACGCCCCGCAGGACGTCGGCTGCTGTCTTGGGATAGTCCATCGGACTGCCCACCTTCCGCCGCTACGTTGCGGCCTGTCGAACTTCGACTCTGCGACCACGCGGTGGGCGACACAACGAGGGCAACAAAAAAACCCGAGCCCGTTCACCACCAGGACCGGTGATGTGAGCTCAGGTTTTGCCCGCCGACGCGGTAACAATCCAGAGATGTCTACGAGGAGTACCTCGCGCAGAAGACTCTAGCACCGTGTGTCCTGACCGCCACCTGAAACTTGCTGGGCCAGACGCTCGACGTGGACGGTGACGTACATGAGCTCCTCGTCGGTGAGCTCGGTGCCCGTCGCGCCCACGACGTACGTCTTGACCTGCCGTGCGATCGCGTAGGAACGCGGGTAGGTGTGCTTGGTGAACTCGAGGAACGAGACGTCGGAGTTGCGCAGCATCGCGTCGTTCACGAGCCGCTGGAGCAGGAACTGCACGTGGATGACGAACCGTGCGTAGTCGGCACTGTCCGGGTCGAGCGTGACGCCGAGCTCGGTCTCGACCGTGGCGACGACGTGGCGTACGCGGCGGAACAGGAGCGTCGTCGCGCCGTCGGGCATCCCGCGCGTCACGTTGAGCAGGTGCATCGTGAGGAAGACGGTCTCCTCCTCGGGCAGCACGACGCCGAGTGCGGCTCCGATCGAGTCCGTCATGCGCGCGGCGGCGGCCGACTCCTTGGGGTAGAGCACCCGGATCTCGGGCATTGCCGTCGGTATCCGGACGGCGTCCTTGAGCCGTTCGAGCGCGAACTGGACGTGGTCGATGACGGCGAGCACGAGCCGGCGCCCGAGGCGGCGCCCGAGGAACCGCTCGGCGTCGTCGACGGCGGCGCTCACCGCCTCGACCACGGCGTACGGGGCGGAGGCCAGGATCTGGCGCTCACGTTCCCCCTGCTCGCCCTGCGCGAGGATGAATGTCTTCTCGACCTTCGCGGGGTCGATGTCGCCGCCCGGTCGCAGGCCGAACGCAAGGCCGCGCCCCATGAGCACGCGCTCGCCGCCCTGGGGGTCGACGGCGACGACAACGTTGTTGTTCAGGACCTTGATGGCTCCACGGGGGGCTTGTGCCGCATCCCTGCGTGCCATGGCGGCGAGTCTAGAGCCGGAGGGGGGCGGCGGTCCTGGCGAGACCCAGCGCTGGCGCGAAACGTTGCTCGGGACACCGAAGTGTGACCCTGTCAGAACGATCACCGCGGACTCCCAGACGAGACACACCTGGCGATACGGTGGGATGGAGGACCTCAGCAGCAGGAGTCACGATGACCGACGTTCGAACCCCGGCACCCGACCCCATGACGGGGGCCGCCCTGCGCTGCACCCGCGAACGCCTCGGGCTCACCACCCGCTGGCTGGCGGACCACCTCGACGTCAACGAGCGGTCGCTGCACCGCTGGGAGGCCGGCGTGCGGCGCGTGCCACGCGGCGTCTGCGCCGAGATCGAACGCCTCCAGACATGCCATGACGAGCTCGTCCAGCGGCTCGACGGAGCGCTCTCCGCCATGAGCGAGCCTCGGCTCGTGACGTGGCGCACCGACGCCGACGTCTCGTCGGCCGGCGGCCCCGAAGCGGGCTACCCCGCGTCGTGGCACCGCGCGGCGGTCGCGCAGGTGCTCGTGCACCGCCCGGGCACGCGCGTCGCCTACCGGGACGGCGAGGACGGCGAGCGCAGCGCAGACGGCGACGGCGACGGCGGCTGACTTCCCGCAGCCGTTCCGTCCCGCCTGTCCGCGGTCAGGCCAGGTGGTCGGCCACCAGCCGCGCCGCGAGCCCGGTGTATGACGCCGGGGTGAGCGCCTGGAGGCGCGCGGCGACGTCGTCGGGAAGGCCGAGCGTGCCGACGAACTCGCGCAGGCGCACGGCGTCGACACGCTGGCCGCGCGTCAGATCCTTGAGGCGCTCGTACGGGTTCTCCATGCCCGGCACGCCCGCGACGGAGGCGGCGCGCATGGCGGACTGGATCGGCTCGCCGAGCACCTCCCAGTTCTGGTCGAGGTCCTCGGCCATGAGAGCAGCGTTGGCGTGCAGGGCCTTGAGGCCGCGTTGGACGTTGTCGATCGCGAGCAGCGAGTGGCCGAACGCCGGGCCGATGTTGCGCTGCGTCGTGGAGTCGGTGAGGTCGCGCTGCAGGCGGCTCGTGACCAGGGTCGCGCCGAGCGTGTCGAGCAGCGAGCACGAGATCTCGAGGTTGGCCTCGGCGTTCTCGAACCGGATCGGGTTCACCTTGTGCGGCATGGTGGACGAGCCGGTGGCCCCGGCGACGGGGATCTGCGTGAAGAACCCCATCGAGATGTACGTCCACACGTCGGTCGCGAGGTTGTGCAGGATGCGGTTGAAGCGGGCGACGTCGGCGTAGACCTCGGCCTGCCAGTCGTGCGACTCGATCTGCGTGGTCAGCGGGTTCCAGGTCAGGCCCAGGCTCTCGACGACGTGCCTGCTCACCGCGGGCCAGTCGACGCCGGGGACGGCGACCACGTGGGCGCCGTACGTGCCCGTGGCGCCGTTGAGCTTGCCCAGGTACTCGGCGGCGCCGACGCGGCGCAGCTGGCGGCGCAGGCGGTGGGTCAGGACGGCGAGCTCCTTGCCGAGCGTCGTCGGGGTGGCGGGCTGGCCGTGCGTGCGGCTGAGCATGGGCACGTCCGCGAGCTCGCGGGCCATGTCGGCGACCTGGTCGGTCAGCGCGGTCGCGGCGGGCAGCCACACGTCGCGGATCGCTCCCGCGACCATGAGCGCGTACGAGAGGTTGTTGATGTCCTCCGACGTGCACGCGAAGTGGACGAGCTCGCTGGCCGCCGGCAGGTTCGTGGTGCCGAGCGCCGCGGGCGCCGCCGCGATGCGGCGCTTGATGAAGTACTCGACCGCCTTGACGTCGTGGACCGTCTCGCGCTCGATGGCGGCGAGCTCCTCGATCTCGGCGGCACCGAAGGTCGCGGGGATCTGCCGCAGGTAGGCCACCTCGGTGTCCGACAGCGCGGGAGCGCCCGGGACGACGGGCGTCGCCACGCCCGGCACCCCGTTGCACAGCGTGACGAGCCACTCGACCTCGACGTGGATGCGCGCCCGGTTGAGCGCTGCCTCGCTGAGATGGTTCACCAGCGGCGCCACGGCCGCGCGGTAGCGCCCGTCGAGGGGGCCCAGCGCGATGGGCGGGGTGACGTCGGCGAGGTCGACGCGGGCGGAGGTCGGCGCGGCGGGCAGCACGGGGGAGGTCACGGGGCGATTCTCCCACGGCCGCCGGGCGTCACCGGGTCGCGGCGGCGCGCGGTTCCGGCGCGCCGCGTCACCGTCACACAACGGGCGGGCCGGATGCCCGCGGGGGCCTGCCGCCGGGTTATGCACAGCGGGCCGTTCGCGCCCGACGGCGGGGGCGGGCGCTGCCTAGAGTCCGCGGGGCCGGCGCACCGAGCACCGGTGGAGGCGACGGGATGCACGGTGGTCGCGGGAGCGGTCCGCTGCGCCGAGGGGAAGGGGACCGGAATGGCGGGCAGGTCGCGAGGCGGTGTCGCCGACCAGGGTGGCGTGGGGCCGGCCTTCGGGTTCGGCGTCGGCCTGACGGCCGGGCCGGCCGCGCGGGCCGGTGGGGGACCCGGCGTGGACGGCGCGGCCGTCGAGCTCGAGGCCGCGCGGGCCGCGCTCGCGGACGCGCTCGACGGGCTCGGCCGAGCCGCTGCGCTGGCATGGGCGTCCCCGGCCGCGGAGGTCTTCCGCGACCGGCTCGCGCAGGTCGTCGCGGCGACTCGCCGCGACGCACGTGCGGTCGACGACCTGAGGTCGGCGGTCGCGAGGTTGGCGGTGCGGGGATGAGCGCGGCCGGAGCGCGCCTGCCGGGGGCCGTGGCGGCAACCGGCCCGACGGGCTCGGGTGCGGAGCTGGTGCCGGCCGCCGACACGATCCGCGTCGCGGGTGGGCGCGGGCTCGCGAGGGCTGACGTCCAGGAGGTGCGTGCGGCAGCCGCGCGCAGCCGCGCCGCGGGCGAGGCGTTGCTCACCGCGGTGTCCCGCACGGGCCTGGCCGTGCAGGAGCTCGACCGCGCGGCGTGGCGGGCCGGGCTCGGCCTCGCCCCGGCGGGGATCGGCGCCCACGGGACTGGAATCGGTGCGGGTGCCGGTGCCGGGCACGAGGCCGCTGCCGGCGCCGTGTGCACGCCGGGCGACGCCGCCGCCCGGCGTGCCCTGGCCGACGACGCACGCTCCGTGGCCGCCCGCCTGCGCGGGGACGCCGACGAGTGCGCCCACCTCGCCGAGCGCCTGCTGCGGGCCGCCGGGCTCTACGAGGAGGGCGAGTCGTTCGCCGAGCGCGCGGTCGGTGCGCTCGTCGGCGTCGGCACCGCATCGGCCGCCTACCTCTACGCGTCGTCGCCGCAGCTGCGCCGGACGCTCGGGGCGGTCGTGGTGGGCACCGCGGGTGCTGCCCGGCTGGCCGCGGGCGCGCACGACGACGAGGCGGGCGCACGCGACGAGACGGGTGCACGCGACGAGCCTGGCGCACGCGACGAGCCTGGCGCGCGTGACAGCGCGGGCTCGCACGACAAGGAGAACGCCGCCGTCAGGGCGCTGACCGCGGTGGGGGCGCTCTGGGGCGACGAGGTGATCACGGGTCTCGGCGTCGGCGTCGCGGCGGCACGGCCCGCGGAGTCGCGCGGCGACGTGTCCGTCACGGGCGGTGCCCGGGTGCTCAGCACGATGGTTCACGACCTGCTGCCGACCTCGCGCGTCTCGGTCGGCGAGGTGACGCCCGGGGCGCAGGCGTGGCGGGGCACCCCCACGGGCAGCGTCGACGAGGCGCTCGCCCGCGTCGCCGACCTGACGGGCAACGGCGTGTTCCCAGGCCGCGCCCCGGTGCGTGCGCCCGCTGGGACGCTGGCCGTCGAGCGTGTGGTGCACGACGACGGCACCGTGTCCTGGACGGTCCTCGTCCCGGGGACGCAGGACGTCGTGAGCCTGGTGCACCCGTTCGACGGCGTCACCGACGTCGACCTCATGGCACACCGAGCCGCCGACGTGACCACCGCGGTCTCGGACGCGCTCGACGAGGCGGGCGCGCAGCCCGAGGAGCCCGTCGTGCTCGTGGGGCACAGCCTCGGCGGGATCGCGGCCATGTCCCTCGCGTCGTCGCCGGCGTTCCTGCGGCGACACCGCCTGGGAGCCGTCGTCACCGCGGGGTCGCCGACCGCGAGCTTCACCGCCCCGCGCGGTGTGCCCGTGCTGCACCTGGAGAACGACGAGGAGCTGGTGTCGGCCACCGACGGGCGCTCGGGGCTCGAGAACCCGCGTACGGCGGACCGGGTCACCGTCACGCGGCGGCTCGGGGCGTCGTCGTCGCCCGTGGACCGCGCCGCGGCGGGCACCATCCCGTCGGCCCACGGGCTGGGGACCCACCTGCGGACGCTCGGTCTCGCGCGCGAGACCGGCCACGCCCAGGTGGCCGACGTCCTCGGCAGGATCGAGCCGCTGCTGCGGGGAGCCTCCGCGCAGACCCGGTTCTACACGGCGCGCCGCGCGTGGGCGGGGCAGCCGTGACCGGCCGGACGCCGGCGCACCTGCCTTCCGGGGACCCGGGGGAGGGGCGGGGTGCGTCAGGAGCGACGCTTCGGGGCGAACGCCCCGATGACCACCTGGAGGATCGCGATGATCAGCGCAGCCAGCACGTACCACCAGAAGCCGCCGTTGATGTCGAGGCCCCACGGCTGGTCCCCGAACCAGCTCTTGTCGGTGATCCACGTCGTCAGCCACAGCATGAAGGCGTTGACCACCAGCGTGAACAGCCCGAGGGTCAGGATGTACAGCGGTACGGAGAGCACCTTGACGACGGGCTTGACGACGAGGTGGACCAGGTTGAAGACGAGCGCGACGACGAGCACGGCGAGGACCGTCCCGCCCCGCGTCCCATCGTCGATGATGTCGACATGAGCGGGGATGACGAGGCTCGTCACCCACAGGGCGAGGGCGGTCACCAGGACGCGCACGACGAAGTTCATGCACGTCATCGTGGCATGCTGGACGCCGTGGAGACAGCCGTGAACCGCCCTTCCGACCCTTCGCGTGACGCTCGGGAGCACGTTCCGCTGAGGGCCGCCGTGGAGGCGCTGCCTCCGTACGTCCCCGGTGCCCGGCCCGCGGCCGGCGAGCGGCTGTGGAAGCTGTCGTCCAACGAGAACCCGTACGGGCCGCTCCCGTCCGTGGTGGCGGCCATCGCCGAGGCCGCGGCCGACGCGAACCGGTACCCCGACATGTACGCGAGCGAGCTCGTCGAGGCGCTCGCGGCCCATGTGGGGGTGCTGCCCGAGCAGGTCGTGGTCGGCAACGGTTCCGTGGCGGTGCTCGCGCACATCCTCGCCGCGGTGGTCGACGCGGGCGACGAGGTCGTCTACCCGTGGCGTTCCTTCGAGGCCTACCCGATCGCGGTGTCCGTCGCGGGTGGCCGGTCGGTCATGGTGCCGCTGGCGCGCGACGGCCGGCTCGACCTGCCCGCGATGGCGGCGGCCGTGACGCCGCGCACGCGCGTGCTGCTGGTGTGCACGCCCAACAACCCGACGGGACCGGCAGTTCATGCCGACGAGCTCGACGCGCTGCTCGCGGCCGTGCCCTCGGACGTGCTCGTCGTCGTCGACGAGGCGTACCTGGAGTTCGTGCGCGACCCGCAGGCGCCCGGTGCGGCGGCGGACGCGCGGGGTGCGGGGGCGGTCGACGTGCTGCGCCGGCACGGCAACGTCGTGCTGCTGCGCACGCTGTCCAAGGCGTACGGGCTCGCCGGGTTGCGCGTGGGCTACGCCGTGGCGCCCGCGCGGATCGCCGACGGCATCCGCGCGGTGTCGACGCCGTTCGGGGTCTCGCACGTCGCCCAGCAGGCGGCGCTCGCGTCGCTGCGGCCCCAGGCGCAGGCCGAGCTCCTCGCGCGGGTCGACGCGCTCGTCGCCGAGCGCGAGCGCGTGGTCGCGGCGTTGCGCGCCCAGGGCTGGGACCTGCCCGAGTCCCAGGCCAACTTCGTGTGGTTCCCGCTGGGCGAGGCGACCTCGGAGCGCGCCAAGCAGGCGCGTGCGGCCGGGGTGCTCGTGCGGCCGTTCGCCGGGGACGGCCTGCGTGTGAGCATCGGCGAGCGCGAGGCGAACGACGCCTTCCTCGCCGTCGCGCAGGGCTGGCTCGCGGACCGCTGACGCCAGCGGGTGCGGGGCGGCGACCTGGGGTGAAGCGGACGCTGCCTCCGCCCGCATTCGACGGCGTACGCCCGTCCTGGCCGTGAGGCATTCGCGCGACACGCCCGCGCTGCGCCCGTTCTTGTGGGGAACCTCCAAACACATGCCGACGACATTGGCCTTCGGTGGCACACCGCTGTCGGCTCCCGCCAACCTACGCTTGCGTAGGCTACGTAACCGTAGGTTCGGAGGGAGTCGGCGTGAGCAGCAGGAGCACGGGCGAGACGGGGCTGGTGCAGCTTCTCGATCCCGAAGGCGCACGGGTCACCACACCGGAGAACGAGTCATACCGGGAGCGGGTCGCCCACGTGAAGGGCGACGACCTGCGCGGCATGTACCGCGACATGCTGCTGACCCGGCGGTTCGACGACGAGGCCACCGCTCTGCAACGCCAGGGTGAGCTCGCCCTGTTCGCCCAGTCGCGGGGCCAGGAGGCCGCCCAGGTCGGCTCGGCCCACGCGATGGCTCCCCAGGACTACGTCTTCCCCAGCTACCGCGAGCACGGGGTGCTGCACGTGCGCGGCGTCGACCCGGTCGACCGGCTGCGCCTGTTCCGCGGCCAGGACCACGGCGGCTGGGACCCGACCGAGCACAACACGCACCTGTACACGCTGGTCATCGGCTCGCACGCGCTGCACGCGACCGGGTACGCGATGGGCGTCCAGCGTGACGGCCTGGTCGGGACGGGCGACCCGGCGCGCGACACCGCCGTCGTCGTCTACTTCGGGGACGGGGCCACCGCTCAGGGCGACGTCAACGAGGCGCTCGTGTTCGCGGCCGTCAACAACACCCCGCAGGTGTTCCTCGTGCAGAACAACCAGTGGGCCATCTCGGAGCCGACCACGCGCCAGGCGCGCGTGCCGCTCGCCGAGCGCGGCCTCGGGTTCGGCATCCCCGGCGTGCGCGTCGACGGCAACGACGTGCTCGCCTGCTACGCCGTCACGCTCGAAGCGCTCGAACGGGCGCACTCGGGCGGCGGCCCGACGCTCGTCGAGGCGTTCACCTACCGGATGGGCGCGCACACGACGTCGGACGACCCCACGCGCTACCGCGAGCGCGAGGAGGAGGAGTACTGGCGCCGCCGCGACCCGATCGACCGGCTGGGCGCGCTGCTGCGCGCCGAGGGCGAGTGGGACGAGGTGTGGGCCGCCGGCGTCGAGGCCGAGGCCGAGGCGCTCGGCGAGCGCCTGCGCACCGAGGTCCGCGCGCTGGGCGCCCCGCCCACGGCCGCGATGTTCGAGCACGTGTACGCCACACCCCATGCGACGGTCGCCGACGAACGCGCCTGGCTGGCCGAGTACGAGCAGGCCGACGAGCCGGCCGACCACGAGACCGCGACGGAGGCGACCCGATGACCGCACAGCTCCTGGCACCGACCACGACGCCCACGGGCGCGACGACCCTCACGTTCGCCAAGGCGATCACGCTCGGCCTGCGCGCGGCGCTCGCGGCCGACGACAAGTCCCTGATCATGGGCGAGGACGTCGGCCGGCTCGGCGGCGTGTTCCGCGTGACCGACGGGCTCCAGGCCGAGTTCGGCGAGGACCGCGTGGTCGACACCCCGCTCGCGGAGTCGGGCATCGTCGGCACCGCGATCGGGCTGGCGCTGCGCGGCTACCGGCCGGTCTGCGAGATCCAGTTCGACGGGTTCGTGTTCCCGGCGTTCGACCAGATCACCACGCAGCTGTCGAAGATGCACTACCGCTCGCGGGGTCGCCTGCAGGTGCCCGTGGTGATCCGCATCCCGTTCGGCGGCGGCATCGGCGCCGTCGAGCACCACTCCGAGAGCCCCGAGGTGCTGTTCGCGCACACCGCCGGCCTGCGTGTGGTCTCGCCGTCGACGCCGCAGGACGCGTACGACATGATCCGGGCGGCCGTGGCCTCGCCCGACCCGGTGATCTTCCTGGAGCCCAAGGGCCGCTACTGGTCGAAGGGCGAGGTCGACCTGTCCGCGCCCCCCGCACCGGGGATCCTCGACACCGCGCGCGTCGCACGCCCGGGGACGGACGTCACGCTTGTCGCCTACGGGCCGACGGTCGCCACGGCCCTCAAGGCCGCGGACGCGCTCGCCGGGGAGGGCACCTCGGCCGAGGTGGTCGACCTGCGGGCCGTCTCGCCGCTCGACATCCCGGCCGTCGTCGCGAGCGTGCGGCGTACGGGCCGGTGCGTCGTGGTGCACGAGGCGCCCACGGTGCACGGCGTGGGCGCCGAGGTCGCGGCCCGCGTGACCGAGGAGGCGTTCCACTACCTGGAGGCGCCCGTCATCCGGGTCGGCGGGTTCCACGCGCCCTACCCGGTCGCCAAGCTGGAGCACGACTACCTGCCGAGCGTGGACCGCGTGCTCGACGCCGTCGACCGCTCGCTCGCCTTCTGACCGCGGCCGCAGAGAGGATCATCCGTGAGCACACAGCGCTTCCCCCTGCCCGACGTCGGTGAGGGACTGACCGAGGCCGAGATCGTCGAGTGGCGCGTCAAGCCCGGCGACGTCGTGGCCGTCAACCAGGTGATCGTCGAGATCGAGACCGCCAAGTCGCTCGTCGAGCTGCCCTCGCCGTGGGCGGGGACGGTCGCCGCGCTGCTGGTCGCCGAGGGCGACACGGTCGACGTCGGCACGCCGATCATCGAGGTCACGACGGCCGCTGCGGGCCCGGGCGGCTCGGCGCCGTCCGCGGGCGCGGATGGCGCTGCGACGCCGGGCGCGGCGCAGCCGCCTGCCGCGGAGGGCTCCGGCTCGGTGCTCGTCGGCTACGGGACGGCCGACGGCGCAGCGGGCTCCGGTCGTCGCCGTCGCCGCGCCGCGGCGAACGCCCCGGCAGCCGTCGCGGCAGCCCCGGCTGCCGTCGCGCCGGCAACCTCCGCCGCCCCTGCACCCGCCGCCTCCGCACCCGCCGCCTCCGCACCCGCCGCCTCTGCACCCGCCGCCCCTGCGACGACGACGCCCGCCGCCGTCGCGCCGGCCGCCTCCGCCGTCGAGACCCGCGGTGACGCTCGCCCGGCGCAGGTTCACGAGCAGGTGACCGCGCGCGCCTCCGGCGGGGCGGCGTCCGAGCGGGGGAGCGACTGGGGCCGCGACTCGGGCCGCGACACTGGCCGCGACACCGAGAACGGCCGGCCGGTCGCGCCCGACCCCGGGGTGATCTCCGTGCCGGCCGCGCCCGGTGCGAGCACGGCGTTCGGCCGGGTGCTCGCCAAGCCGCCCGTGCGCAAGCTCGCCAAGGACCTCGGCGTCGACCTCGCCTCGGTCCACCCCACGGGGCCGGGCGGGATCGTCACCCGCGAAGACGTCGTCGCGCAGGCCGAGGCGGCCAAGCCGCAGGCGCTCGCCACCTACCCCGACGACGACCAGCCGTGGCTCGCCTCCGGCTCCGTCTCGCCCGACGGACGCCGCACCCGCGTGCCCGTCAAGAGCGTGCGCAAGCGCACCGCCGAGGCGATGGTCACGAGCGCGTTCACGGCCCCGCACGTCACCGTGTTCCAGACGGTCGACGTCACCAAGACGATGAAGCTCGTCGCCGCGCTCAAGGAGGACCGCGAGTTCTCCGGCGTGCGCGTCACGCCCCTGCTCATCACGGCGAAGGCCGTGCTGATGGCGGTCGGCCGGCATCCCGAGATCAACGCGAGCTGGGACGACGACGCACGCGAGATCGTCTACAAGCACTACGTGAACCTCGGCATCGCCGCCGCGACCCCGCGCGGACTCGTCGTGCCCAACATCAAGGACGCCCACCGGCTCGACCTGACCCACCTCGCGCAGGCGATCGCCGACCTCACGGCGACGGCGCGCGCCGGCCGCACCACCCCCACCGACATGTCCGACGGCACCATCACGATCACCAACGTGGGCGTCTTCGGGACCGACACCGGCACCCCGATCCTCAACCCCGGCGAGGCGGCGATCCTCGCGTTCGGCGCGATCCGCCAGCAGCCGTGGGTCCATAAGGGCAAGATCAAGCCGCGCTGGGTCACCCAGCTCGCGCTGAGCTTCGACCACCGGCTCGTCGACGGCGAGCTCGGCGCCCGCTTCCTGGCCGACGTCGCACGCGTGCTGGAGGAACCCGCCCGAGGTCTGATCTGGGCCTGAGGGGTGGTCGCGCGCGAGCCACGGCGCTCGCTGCCGGACGGTTCGCTGCCGGACGGTTCGCGGGGGACCGGCGTCGCACGCGCCGGCCACGGCCGCGCGCGTCGCGGGGGACCTGCCGCCAGCGAACCTGCCGCCAGCGAACCTGTCACGAGGGACCCGGTCACGTCCGCGAGTCGCGCCCGCCTAGGCTGGTCGGGTGACCGTGCGAACCGCCCCCGCCGAGGTCCCTGCCGCTGACCGCGACCGTCGCGCGCGGTGGCTCGTCGTCGCCGGGCCGGCCGCCGTCGTCGTCGCGCTGGCGTCCGCCCTGGGCGCAGGTGCGTTCACCGGAGCGTTCGCAGCGCTCGCGGAGTTCACCGATGTGGGCGCCGTCGTGCGCTGGGGTCTGCCGGTCCTCGACGTGACGACCGGGCTGGCCTCGGCGCTCACGCTCGGCGCGCTGGTCACCGCGGCGGCCCTGGTCGGGCCCGGCCGGTGGCAGCGTACGGCGCTGACGACGGCGGGCGCCGCCGCCGCGGTCTGGGCCCTGGCCGGCGTCGCGGGGCTGGTGCTGCAGTACGCGGACATCTCGGCGACGCGGCTCGACGCCACAGGCTTCGGGGAGGGGCTGTGGCAGTTCCTCACCGAGATCGAGCTGGGCCGGACGGGGCTGGCGATCGTGATCCTGGCGGCGGTGACGTCGGCGATGGCGCTCGCCTCGACGAGCGCCGTCGGTGCCCTGTGGACGTGTGTGGCGCCGCTCGCCGCGTTCGCCTACCAGGCCTCGACGGGCCACGCCGCCGGCGCTGCGAGCCACTCGCTGGCCGTGGGTGCGATGACCTTGCACCTGGTCGGGGCCGCCCTGTGGGTGGGCGGGCTCGGGGCGATCGGGGTGCTCGTGCTCGCCGCCGGGCGCACACGTCCCGCGGGCACGCCCAGCGTGGGCGCGGCGTCTGAGCCGCACGCGGGATCGCGGGGCAAGCCCGGGGCGGAGCCGAGCGGACCCGACGGGTGGGAGGCCGCGGTGCCGCGGTACTCCCACGTGGCCTCGTGGTGCCTCGTGGCGGTCGGGTTCTCCGGTGTGGTGTCCGCGTGGATCCGGGTCGGGAACCTCGGCGACCTCGGCAGCCGGTACGGCCTGCTGCTGGTCGTCAAGGCCGTGCTTCTCGCGGGTCTCGGTGCACTGGGCTGGGCTCATCGCCGCCGCGTGCTGCGGGACCTGGGCCTGCTCGCTCCCGACGCCGGGAGCGGCGGGCCGCAGGCGCGCGGCCCAGCGCGTCGCCGCCCGGCGCTGCTCGGCCCGGCGCGCGCGTGGGCCTTCGCCCGGCTCGCCGCGGTCGAGCTGATCGTCATGGGTGCCGTCATGGGGGTCGCCGTCGGCCTGGCGGCGTCCGCACCCCCGGTGCCCGACGACGTCCCGGTCGACACCAGCCCCGCCTACCAGCTCACCGGGTCGCCGCTGCCGCCCGAGCTGACGGGGGCACGCTGGTTCACGGAGTGGCGGCTCGACCCGCTGTCCGCGTTCGCGTGCGCGGCCGCCGTCGTCGTCTACGTCGTGTGGACGCGCCGGCTCGCCCGGCGCGGCGACCGCTGGCCCGTGGGCCGCACCGTCGCGTGGTGCCTGGGCATGGCCGTCATCGCCTGGGACACCAACGGGGGCCGACGATCTACGGCGAGGTGCTGTTCAGCGCCCACATGGTGCAGCACATGGTGCTCGCGCTGCTGGTGCCGATGCTGCTGGTGCTCGCGGCGCCCGTCACGCTCCTGATGCGCGCGGTGCCCGGGCGGCGTGACGGGTCGCGCGGGCCGCGCGAGTGGGTGCTCGGGTTCGTGCACTCGCGGTGGGGGCGGGTCGTGTCGCAGCCGATCGTGGCCGGCGTGGTGTTCGTCGTGGGGATGATCGTCTTCTACTTCACGCCGCTGTTCGACTGGTCCCTGCGCTCGCACGTGGGGCACGTGTGGATGGTCGTGCACTTCACGCTCGCGGGGTACCTGTTCGCCAACGCGCTCATCGGCATCGACCCGGGGCCGAACCGCCCCGCCTACCCGCAGCGGCTCCTGCTGCTGTTCGCGACGATGGCGTTCCACGCGTTCTTCGGCGTGGCCCTCATGATGCAGACGTCGCTGCTGGCCGCGGACTGGTTCGGCAACATGGGCCGGCCCTGGGGTGACTCGGCGATCGTCGACCAGCAGACCGGTGGCAGCATCGCCTGGGGCATCGGCGAGCTGCCGACGCTGGGGCTCGCGATCGGGGTGGCCGTCCTGTGGACGCGTTCCGACGAGCGTGAGGCCCGCCGACGCGACCGCCAGGCCGACCGCGACGGCGACGCCGAGCTCGCGGAGTACAACGCGATGCTCGCGAAGATGGCGGGCCGGGCGCCCGACGCGGCGGCGCCGGGGGCGGCGGCCGAGCCGACCGCGCTCACCGCACCGGCCGACGCACCCGGCCCGGACCGACCCGGCCCAGGCTGACCGGCCCAGGCTGACCGGCCCAGGCTGACCCGCCCAGGGCGACGGCGCCAGCTCGCGACCGGGCACCGCCGACGTCAGGCCCACGTGGTCATGCCCACGTGGTTAGGCCCACGTGGTCATGCCTCGGCGCTCATTCCTCGGTGCTCATGCCTCGGTGCTCATGCCTCCGCGGTCACGCTTCCGTGATCAGGAGGTCGACCAGGGCCTCCAACGCCTCGGGCGCGACCTCGGGCTCGCCCGCGACCGACGCGTCGCGGGCGCTCGCGGCCCACGCGCCGAGCAGCAGTTCGACGGCGATCGCAGGGTCGGTCGTGAACCGTAGGCCGAGGCCGCCCAGGAGCCGGTCGAGCACGCCGCTGAGCTCGGCGCGCATCGCGCGCTGCTGGGCCATCCACGCGGCCCCGATGCCGGGCGCGCGCATCGCCAGCAGCTCGAACTCGGAGTTCATGAGGTACCAGCCGCTCTCGGGCACCTTCCCCTGGGTGACGGCGGCGAGCACCGAGCGGATGGCGTCGCTGTTGAGGTGGCGGGCGCGGACGACGTCGGCGTCGAGCCGGGCGACCGCTGCCTCGAGCGCGGCGACGTGCCGGCGCCCCTGCCGTTCGATGAGCGCGAGAAACAGGGCTTCCTTGCTCTCGAAGTTGGAGTAGAAGGCCCCGCGGGTGAAGCCGGCGGCGTCGGCGATGGCCTCGACCGAGGCTGCCCCGAAGCCGACGCGCGCGAAGACCTCGGCGGCGGCGTCGAGCAGTCGTTCGCGCGTGCGCTCGCGCCGGGGTGAGATCGCCGGAAGGTCGGTCACGTCATGACTGTATCCGATACACCGCTGTATCGGATACAGTCATGTATCGAACCGCGCCAGCTCCGCACTTCGATTGGGAGACGCATGTCCTCCGTCCTCTACCAGCTCGGCCGATGGGCGCTGCGCGCCCGCCGCCTCGTCGTCATCGGCTGGGTGGTGGTCCTCGCCGTCGTCGGCGGCACCGCGGGCCTGGTGATGCAGGGCCTCGACAACGAGGTGACGATCCCCGGTACCGAGGCCAACCAGGCGCTCGAACGCCTCGCCGCAACGTTCCCCCAGGTCAGCGGGGTGTCCGCGCAGGTCATCGTGGTCGCCCCCGACGGCGGGGCGATCACCGACGCCAGCATGAGGGCGCCCGTCGAGGCCGCCGTCACGGCCTTCGGCCACCTCGACCAGGTCGTCGCCGTGACCTCTCCGTACGACGAGACCATGGCCGCGTCGGTCAACGACGCCGGGAACGCGACGATCCTCCAGGTGCAGCTCGACGGCGACCTCGGGTCGATCCTCGACTCGACCAAGGACGCGCTCCAGGACGAGACCACGCAGCTGCGGTCGGCGCTGCCCGACGGCGCCCGCGCCGAGCTCGGCGGCCAGCTCTTCGCCACCGAGTTCCCGTCGATCTCGGTCACCGAGGGGCTGGGCCTGGTCGTCGCGCTCGTCGTCCTGGTGCTCACGCTCGGCTCGTTCGTCGCCGCAGGACTGCCGCTGGCCAACGCCCTCGTGGGCGTCGGCGTGAGCATGGGCCTGCTGTTCGCCGCGACGTCGGTCGCCACCATCGGGTCGACGACGCCGATGCTGGCCGTCATGCTCGGCCTCGCCGTCGGCATCGACTACGCGCTGTTCATCGTCTCGCGGCACCGCGACCAGCTACGCGACGGCCTCGCCGTCGAGGAGTCGGTCGCGCGCGCGACCGCGACCGCGGGCTCCGCCGTCGTCTTCGCCGGGCTCACCGTGATGATCGCGCTGGTGGGCCTCGCCGTCGCGGGCATCCCGTTCCTCACCGTCATGGGCGTGGCCGCCGCCGGGGGCGTGGGCGTCGCCGTGCTCGTGTCGCTCACGCTGCTGCCCGCGCTGCTCGGGTTCGCGGGCGAGCGGCTGCGACCCGCGCCGCGCGCCCCGCGCGGCCGTCGCCGTGCGAAGCGCACCGCGGCAGCTGCTGGGGCAGCGGGCACGGGGACCGCGACCGTCGCCGCCGCAAAGGCCGCGCCCGACGCCACGCCCGACGCCGCCCCCGCCCACGACGACGCGACCTCCCGTCCGGCCCCCGCGACCGCCCCTCGGGGCGGCTTCTTCGCCACGTGGGTGCGCGGCGTCACCCGGTGGCCCGTCGTCACGATCGTGCTCGTCGTCGCCGCGCTCGCCGCGCTCAGCTGGCCGGCCACCGGCCTGCGCCTGGCCCTGCCCGACGCCGGGGTGCTGCCCCGTGACAGCGACGCGCGCATCACCTACGACCTGGTCTCGCAGGAGTTCGGCGAGGGCTTCAACGGCCCGCTCATCGTCACCGGCTCGATCGTCACGAGCACCGACCCGGTCGGCCTCATGAACGCGATGGCCGACGAGATCCGCGCGCTGCCCGGCGTCGCCGACGTGCCGCTCGCCACCCCCAACGAGTCCGCCGACACCGGCATCGTCCAGGTCATCCCCGAGGGCGGCCCGACGTCGGTCGCCACCGAGGACCTGGTCCACGAGATCCGCGGGTTGCGCCCGCACTTCCTGCAGGAGTACGGCGTCGACATCTCCGTCACCGGGTTCACCGCCGTGGGCATCGACGTCTCGGCCAAGCTGGGCGAGGCCCTGCTGCCGTTCGGGCTCGTCGTCGTCGGGCTGTGCCTGGTGCTGCTGACCATGGTGTTCCGGTCGGTGTGGGTGCCCGTCAAGGCGTCGCTCGGGTACCTGCTGAGCGTGGGGTCGGCGTTCGGCGTCGTCACGCTCGTGTTCCAGCACGGGTTCCTCGCCGACCTGCTCCAGGTCACGCGCACGGGCCCGGTCATCAGCTTCATGCCGATCGTCCTCATGGGCGTGCTGTTCGGGCTCGCCATGGACTACGAGGTGTTCCTCGTGTCGCGCATGCGCGAGGACTTCGTCCACGGCGACCGCTCCGCGGCGGGCGGGACGCGGGCGCGGGCCCGCCGCGCGGTGCTCTCGGGCTTCCAGGGGTCGGCTCCCGTCGTCACCGCCGCGGCCGTCATCATGTTCGCCGTCTTCGCGGCGTTCGTCCCCGAGGGCGACATGAACCTCAAGCCGATCGCGCTCGGCCTGGCCGTCGGCGTGGCGGTCGACGCCTTCGTCGTGCGGATGGTGCTGGTGCCCGCCGTCATGGCCCTGCTCGGCGAGCACGCCTGGTACATCCCCCGGTGGCTCGACCGGCTGCTGCCGCACTTCGACGTCGAGGGGGAGAGCGTCGCCAAGGAGCTCGCGCTCGCCGACTGGCCCGAGCCGGGCGCGAACGACGCCGTCGTCGCGCACGGGCTCGTGGTCGACGGCCCGGGTGGCGAGCCGCTCGCCGGCCCGGTCACGGTGCGGGTGCCCGACGGCGGGGCGCTCGTCGTGCGCGCCGACGCCGCGGCGTCCGCGGACGCAGTGCTGCTCGCCCTCGCCGGACGGCTGCGGCTGCACCCCTCGGAGGGGTCCGCGGGTGCGGTCAAGGTCGCCGGCTACGTGCTGCCCGAGCGGGCGGCCGCGGTCCGGTCGCGGGTCGCGGTGCTCGACGCCTCGGCCGCCGACGGCGGCTCCGCCCACGGCCCCTCACCGGACGGGCTGGCGGTCGCCGGCGCGGTCGTCGACGCGCTCGAGGACTCCCCGCGCGCCGTCGTCGTGCTGCGCGTGCACGCCCTGGGAGACAGGGGCGGGCGCGAGGCGCTGGCGTACGCGCTCGGGGCCGCGCGCTCGGCGGGCGTCGCCGTGCTCGTGGGCACGACCGGCGCCGACGCGTCCGACCTGCTGCCCGACGCGCAGGTCGTGGACCTCGGCGACTGCCCACCCCCCGGCGGGCCCGAACCCGCGCACACGCCGGCCGGGGCGACGGCCCCGGCCCGAGCCGCCGTCGGCGCGCTCACCGCGAACGACGACTCGGAGGTGTCGAAGTGAACGCCCTGATCCGCACCGGCACCCGCGCCGGAGTCTGGCGGCTGGCCGCGGTCGCGCTGCTGCCGATCCTCGTGCTCGGGCTGCTGCTGACCGCACTGTGGAACCCCGCCGAGCGGTTCGACACCGTCAAGGCCGCCATCGTCAACAACGACGTGCCCGTCACGGTGGACGGGCAGCTCGTGCCGCTCGGGCGCCAGCTCGCGGCAGGGCTCGTCTCGGGTGCCGCACCGTCGACGGAGCAGACCGTCAAGGCCGCGCCCGCCTCGGACGCGAGCTACGAGTGGCAGCTCACGAACGCGGCCCAGGCCCGCGCCGGGCTGGCCGACGGCACCTACGCCGCCGTCGTGACCATCCCGGAGGACTTCTCGGCGGCCGCGACGTCGTTCGGCGGGGACGACCCGAGCAAGGCACGGCAGGCGACCATCGACGTCGCGACCCCGCCCGGCGGGCGCGTCGCGGACGCCGTGCTCGCGCGCGTCGTCGCCTCGACCGCGACGTCGGTGCTGGGCTCGTCGCTCACGCAGACGTTCGTGGACAACGTGCTGGTCGGCTTCACCACGCTGTCCGACCAGCTCGGGCAGGCGGCTGACGGAGCCACACAGCTGCAGGACGGCGCCACGTCGGCCGCAGACGGTGCCACGCAGCTCGCGGACGGCGCCTCGCAGCTCGCTGCCGGCGCGACGTCGGCGGCGAGCGGAGCCGGTGACCTCGCGGACGGTGCGCAGCAGCTCGCCACCGGGGCTCGGTCGGCGTCGGGGGGCGCGACGGCACTCGCGTCCGGGGCGTCCCAGGCCGCGTCGGGCGCGGCCCAGCTCGCCGCGGGCGCGTCGACCCTGGCCGACGGCGCGGGAGGGATCGCCACGGGCGCAGGCCAGGTGTCGGACGGGCTCGGGCTCGCCACGAAGGGCGCGACCGACCTCGCCGACGGGGCGGGGGACCTCAAGGGCCAGCTCACGACGGCGGCCGCGGGCGCGTCGGGCGCGGCTCAGGGTCTCGCGGGCGCCGCGACGAACATCGGCGGCGGCGTCGACGCCCTGCGGACCGCGACCACCGCGACGAACCGGGCGCTGGCCGAGTTCTTGCGGTTGGACGGGTGTGACGTCGCACAGCCCGGCCCGGACTGCGCCACGCACGCCGATCTCCTCACCGCCATGGCGACGATCCCCGTCGTGCTCGACGGGGACGGGACCACCACGCCCGGGCTCAGCGGCGCGGTCGCGGGCCTGAAGGCCGCCGCCGGCACGCCCCAGGACGACCCGGCGCAGTCGACGACCCTCTACGCGCTGTCGAACGGCCTCACCGCCGCCGCGGACCAGGGTGCGGGCGCGCTCCAGACCGGCGCACAGAAGCTCGGCACGAGCCTCGGGCAGCTCCAGGCCGGTGCCGCCCAGGTCGCCACCGGGGCGGACGGGCTGCAGGACGGCGCGCAGCAGTTCGCCTCGAAGACGACGTTGCTGCAGGGCGGTGTGAGCCAGGTGGCCGCCGGTGCGGGCGACCTCGCGAGCGGCACCCGCCAGCTCGCGACGGGCGCGTCGGGCGTCGCCTCGGGGGCCGACGGGCTCGCGTCCGGGGTCGGCCTGCTCGCGTCCGGGGCCGACGGCGTCACGAGCGGCGCCCAGGGCCTGGCCACGGGCGCCGGCCTGCTCGCGTCCGGTGCCGGGGACCTCGCCGACGGGCTCGGCCAGGCGGTCGACCAGGTGCCGAGCTACAGCGACGGCGAGCGCGCGACGCTCGCGTCCGTGGTCTCAGACCCGGTCCGGGCCCCCGGCGACGACGCGCTCGACACCGGGTCGACGGGGCCGCTGTTCGCCGTCGTCGCGCTGTGGCTCGGTGCGCTCGGCCTGACCACGGTGGTGCGTCCGTCGCGTGCGCGTGCACTGGGTGCGACCAGGGGCGCGCTGCGGCTCGCGGTCTCCGACCTCGCGCTGCCCGCGGCGGTCGCCGCCGTGACGGGTGCCGTCGTCGGCGTGGTGATCGCGGCCGTCGAGCACCTGTCGGTGGGCGGCTGGTTCGGGGCGATCGCGCTCGGGGTGCTCGCCTCGGTGGTGTTCGTGACCCTGCACCAGGGGTTCAGCCTGCTGCTGGGCGACCTGGCGCGCGGCGTCAGCCTGCTCATGGCGGTGCTCGTCATCGCGACGGGTGTGGTCGCGACGGTGCCCGGGTGGCTGAGCTCGATCGCCGACCTGCTCGCGATCGGCGACGCACGCCAGGCCCTCGTGGGCCTCGTGGTGCCGGCTGCCGGCGGGGTGGGTGCCGCCCTCGTGGGGCTCGTGGTGTGGGGTGTCGCGGGGCTCGGCCTCACGGTGCTCGCCACGGCACGGGCGCGCACGGTGCGCGTGACCAGGCTGCTCGCGGCGGCATGAGCAGCGCGGGGCGCACCCGGTGCGCCCCGCTAGCGGGCCCGCTGGACGGGCCCGCTGGACGGGCCCGTGGACAGGCTCAGTGGACGAGTGTCCGGGCGTGCTCCCGGTGCCGTGCGACCAGGTGCCGTTCCGCGTCCGACTGCACCTCCCACGACGCCTGCGTCAGCAGTGCGACGCGATGCGCGAGCAGTGCCTCGTGGTCGTGCTCGAGCGCCCAGACGCGGGCCGCCTGGAGCTCCTCGGGCGTCGGGTCGGCCAACGGCGCCGTCCCGTGTGGTGGTCGTGACATGGTTCCCCTTGCTTCGCCCGCGCGCCCCCTGCGGCCCCGTCGGCTTGCGGGCAGGGTACAAGGGCGCGCGCGGCGCGGCGAAAGCCGGTGTCGTGAGGGGTGTCACGGCGCGCCCGCCCCAGGGTGTCGGTGGTGCGGCTCACACTCGGCGCATGACGTGGATGGACCTGGCGGAGGCGCGCCGCCTCAAGGATCAGCTGCACGGTTTCGCGCTCGAGCTCGCGGAGAGGTTCGGCGCGGTGACGGTCTCCGCCGTCGAGGGTGGTGCGTCGTCGTCCGACGCGGTACGCGCCCCGACGCTCGCGCTCGGGCTCGCACCCGGCGGCGGGCCGGAGGACGGCGGGTACGCCGTCGCGGTCCGCTACCGGCTCGGCGTCCCGGCCGCACGCGCCGTCGTCCGCAAGGTCGCAGCCGAGGCCGGCGCCCAGGCCGACGTCCGGCGCACGGGCCGCATCCGGGCCCTGGCGGCCATCAACCCTCCCGTGGCCACGGCGCGCGCGCTGGGGGAGACGGGGCGCGTGCGGCCGCTGCGCCCAGGCGTCTCCGTGGGGCACGTCGCAGTCACGGCGGGCACGGTGGGCGCGTTCGTCGCCGACGCTCCCGACGCGTCCCCGGACGCGCGGTACGTGCTGTCGAACTGGCACGTGCTCGCGGGGTCCGCGCAGGCCGGGGCGGGCGACGTCGTCGTCCAGCCGGGACCCGCGGACGGCGGCGCCGCGCCGCGGGACCGGATCGGGGTGCTCGCCCGCTGGTCACCGCTCGCCCCCGGCGAGCACCACCAGGTCGACGCGGCGCTCGCCCGCCTCGACGACGACGTGCCCGTCGACGCGACCTACCCGGTCGGGCCGGTCACGACGACGGCGCTCGCCGTGGGCGGCGAGCGCGTCGCCAAGGTGGGCCGCACGACGTCGCACACCCGCGGGCGGGTCAGCGCCATCGAGCTCGACGACGTCCTGGTCGGGTACGGCGACGACCTCGGCGTGCTCGGCTTCGACGGGCAGATCGAGGTCGAGGGGGACGCCGGGGGCCCTTCTCGCGCGGCGGCGACTCGGGGTCGCTCGTCTACCGGGAGGACGGCGTCGCGCTCGGGCTGCTGTTCGCCGGGTCCGAGACGGGCGGGTCCGACGGCTCTGGGCTGACGTACGTCAACCCGATCGACGCGGTGCTGGAGGCGCTGGGCGTCACGCTCGGATGACCCACGCCCCACGAGGGGTGACGATGGTGCCCGTGACCATCCCCACCCTCCGGCTGAACAACGGCGTCGAGATCCCGCAGCTCGGCTTCGGCACCTACAAGCTGCCGCCCGCGCAGACCCGCGACCTCGTGCTGCGTGCCTTCGACGCCGGGTACCGGCACGTCGACACCGCGCAGATGTACCGCAACGAACGCGAGGTCGGCCAGGCCGTCAGCGCCGGCGGCCTGCCCCGGTCGGAGGTGTTCGTCACCACCAAGCTCAACAACGCGTTCCACGCGCACGACGACGCGCTCGCCGCCTTCGACCGCTCGCTCGACGCGCTCGGCACCGACTACGTCGACCTGTTCCTCATCCACTGGCCCGTGCCCGCCCTCGGGCTGTACCCGCAGGCGTGGGCCGCGCTCGAGGAGATCCTCGCGTCCGGGCGGGCGCGCGCCATCGGCGTCTCCAACTTCCAGCCCGCCCACCTGGACCGCATCCTGAAGACCGGCACGGTGGTGCCCGCCGTCAACCAGGTGGAGGTCCACCCCTACCTGCGGCAGGACGAGGTCCGGGCCTACGGCGCCGCGCACGGCATCGTCACCGAGGCGTGGTCGCCGCTCGGCCGAGGGACGGTGCTCGGCGACCCCGTCATCGCGGGCGTCGCCGCCCGGCACGGCGTCACCCCGGCCCAGGCGGTGCTGCGCTGGCACGTGCAGCGCGGCGACGTCGTCTTCCCCAAGTCGGCGACCCCCGAGCGGATCGTCGAGAACGCCGACATCTTCGGGTTCACGCTCGACGACGCCGACGTGGCCGCGATCGACGCCCTCGACCGCGACGGGCGCACGGGATCCCACCCGGACACCGAGAACCGGACGGATCGCTGACGCGGCACGCCGTCGTGGGGGAGAATGGGAGGGCACTCCCCAGGAGGTGACGATGGCGACGATCGACGCGGCTCGCGCCGCGAAGCAACCGCTGCGGGACGCCCTGGCGGCCGTCGAGGGCATCGCCGGAGTCGGGATCGCGCAGCGCGGCGGGCCGGAGGACTGGGTGCTTCAGGTCAACGTCGCGACGATCCGCGCCCGCAAGGACGTGCCGCCCGCGATGGAGGGCGTGCCCGTGGTGGTGCGGGTGGTGGGGGCGGTGCGGGCGCTCTAGCGACGCGCCCGGCCCGTCGAGCCGATGCTGAGGCGGGGCCCCGCCCCGCTGGTCGCTCGACGGCGCCCCTCGAGCCGGGCCCCGCGAGCCGGGCCCCGCGAGCCGGGCCCCGCGAGCCGGGTGCAGCCCGCCCCAGCCCGGAGCCGAGACGGCGTGTACCACGAAGGCCGTGACGCACCAGAATGGGCGTGTGACAGCCATCCGTACCCCGCGTGTCCGCGCCTCCGAGCTGATCGGCCGAGGCTGGCTCAACACCGGCGGCAAGACCCTGACTCTGGCCGACCTGCGCGGCCGCATCACGATCCTCGACTTCTGGACGTTCTGCTGCATCAACTGCCTGCACGTGCTCGACGAGCTGCGCGAGCTCGAGGAGCAGCACCGCGACGTCCTGGTCATCGTCGGCGTGCACTCGCCCAAGTTCGAGCACGAGGCCGACCCGGTGGCGCTCGCGGCCGCCGTCGAGCGGTACGCGGTCGCCCACCCGGTGCTCGACGATCCCGACCTGGTCACCTGGGGTGCGTACACGGCGCGGGCGTGGCCGACGCTCGTCGTCATCGACCCCGAGGGGTACGTCGTCGCGCAGATGGCCGGCGAGGGGCACGCGTCGGCGCTGGCCGCCCTCGTGCGCGAGCTCGTGGTGGAGCACGAGGCGAAGGGCACGCTGCGCCGCGGCGAGGGCCCGTACGTCGCGCCCGCCCCGCGCGAGGGCACGCTGCGCTTCCCGGCCAAGGCGATCACCCTGCCAGGCGGGACGCTGCTCGTGGCCGACGCCGGGCACCACTCGCTGGCCGAGCTGGCTCCCGACGGCGAGACGCTCGTGCGGCGCATCGGCTCGGGCGAGCGCGGACTGGTCGACGGTCCTGCGGGGGTCGCCCGGTTCTCCGAGCCCAACGGGCTGTGCCTCGTGCCCGTGGAGCTGCGGCCCTCGCTCGGGTACGACGTGCTCGTCGCCGACACCGTGAACCACGTGCTGCGCGGAGTGCGGCTCGACGACGGCGCGGTCACCACGGTCGCCGGGACGGGCCGGCAGTTCATGGTCGGGGGCCGGGAGAACGTCGACGAGGGCCGGGCGGGGGCGCCGGAGTCTACGAGCCCGGAGCGTCGTACGCGCCGACGCACGTCCGGCTCTCGTCCCCGTGGGACGTCGCGTGGGTGCAGGATCTCGGCGCGTTCGTCGTCGCCATGGCCGGCAACCACACGCTGTGGGCGTTCGACGGCGAACAGGGCTCGCTCGTGCAGATCGCGGGGTCGATGAACGAGGGCCTGGAGGACGGCGCCGGGCTCGCGTCGTGGTTCGCGCAGCCCTCCGGCCTGGCGGTGCGCCGCGAGACCGACCCGGCCACGGGCGCGACGACGGACGTGCTGTGGGTCGCCGACTCCGAGACGTCGGCGCTGCGCCGTGTCACGGTGCGGCCGGACGCCGCGCCGGGTGACGTCGAGGTCGCCACCGCCGTCGGCCAGGGGCTGTTCGACTTCGGGCACCGTGACGGAGCCGCCGCGCAGGCGCTCCTCCAGCATCCGCTGGGCGTGGCCGTGCTGCCCGACGGTTCCGTCGTCGTCGCCGACACCTACAACGGCGCGCTGCGCCGCGTCGACCCGGCCACCGACGAGGTCACCACGCTCGCCACGGGCCTTGCCGAACCGTCGGGCGTCGTCGTCGAGGTCGACGGCGACGCGGTGCGGCTGCTGGTGGTCGAGTCGGCTGCGCACCGGCTGACGCGTGTGGCCCTGCCGGCGTCGCTCGCGGGCGAGGTGCTCGACGGCGGGGCGCGCCGCACGCAGCGCCCGGCCACCGCCGTCGGGCCGGGGTCGCTGCGCCTGGACGTCCCGTTCACGCCCGCACCGGGCCAGAAGCTCGACGACCGCTGGGGTCCGTCGACGTCGCTGCACGTCAGCGCGACACCCCCGGAGCTGCTGCTGGCGGGGGCCGGCGACGCGACGGACCTGGTCCGTGACCTGCGGATCAACCCGGCGATCCCGGAGGGCGTTCTCCACGTCACCGCCAAGGCGGCGAGCTGCGACGCGGAGGGCGAGTTCCCGGCCTGCCACCTGGCCCAGCAGGACTGGGGCGTCCCCGTCGTCGTCACCCCCGAGGGCGCCACCACCCTCACCCTCCCCTCCGCGGCTAACACCCGAACCCACCCGCCGCCCCGGCCGCCCCGGCCGCCCTGACGCCCGACCGCCTGCCGCCCGGCACCGGCGGGCCCACGGACCGGTTGGCCAGCGGGGCCGGCGGTGGGCGCCGTCTCGCTCGGGCGGTTGGTGGTGGCGGGCGAGGGTACGGGTGGGTCGGGGTCGGCGGGCTGGCGTTCGCCCGGCTGGACGCGCCCGTGGCGGGGCAGCCCAGCGGGCCGGGATCGGTCGCTCGGCCGAACGGGGTCGGATCGGTCGCCCGGTCGGGCGGGGTGCGGTCGGCCGCCCTGCCGGGCCGGGGTCGCTCCGCCGGGCCGGGTCGCCCTGCCGGGCCGGGTCGCCCTGCCGGGCGACCCCGGCCCGGCGGCCGCCTGGCCGCCCGCTCGGCACCGGCGGGCCCGCTGACCGGTTGGCCAGCGGGGCCAGCGGGGCCAGCGGTCTGGTCGTCGGTTTGGGGTCTGGTCGTCAGATCGGACCGACGACCAGACCCCAAACCGACGACCAGACCCCAAACCGACGACCAGACCCCAAACCGACGACCAGACCCCAAACCGACGACCAGACCCCAAACCGACGACCAGACCGGCGGTGGGTGCCGTCTCGCTCGGGCGGTTCGTGGTGGTCGGTGAGGGTACGGGTGGGTCGGGGTCGGCGGGCTGGCGTCCGTCCGGCTGGACGCGCCTGTGGCGGGGCAGCCCAGCGGGCCGGGATCGGTCGCTCGGCCGGACGGGGTCGGATCGGTCGCCCGGTCGGGCGGGGTGCGGTCGGTCGCCCTGCCGGGCCGGGGTCGCTCCGCCGGGCCGGGGTCGCTCCGCCGGGCCGGGTCGCCCTGCCGGGCCGGGTCGCCCTGCCGGGCGACCCCGGCCCGGCGGCCGCCTGGCCGCCCGCTCGGCACCGGCGGGCCCGCTGACCGGTTGGCCAGCGGGGCCAGCGGGGCCAGCGGTCTGGTCGTCGGTTTGGGGTCTGGTCGTCAGATCGGACCGACGACCAGACCCCAAACCGACGACCAGACCGGCGGTGGGTGCCGTCTCGCTCGGGCGGTTCGTGGTGGTCGGTGAGGGTACGGGTGGGTCGGGGTCGGCGGGCTGGCGTCCGTCCGGCTGGACGCGCCTGTGGTGGGCAGCCCAGCGGGCCGGGATCGGTCGCTCGGCCGAACGGGGTCGGGTCGGTCGCCCTGCCGGACGGGCAGGGGCCGGTCGCCCAGCCGGACGGGGGTCGCCCAGCCGAGCGGGGTCGCCCGGCCGAGCGAGCCCGGGGTTAGCCGTCCAGCGTGGTGCGGGCTGCGGCCAGGCGGGCCAGCGGGACGCGGTAGGGGCTGCACGAGACGTAGTCGAGGCCGATCTTGTCGAAGATCGCGATGCTCGCCGGGTCGCCGCCGTGCTCGCCGCACACGCCCGTCTTGAGGCCGGGCTTCGTCTCGCGGCCCTTCGTGACGCCGATGCGCACCAGCTCGGCCACGCCGTCGGCGTCGATCGACGCGAACGGGTTGGCCGGGACGATGCCCGCCTCCAGGTAGGAGGCGAGGAACGAGCCCTCGGCGTCGTCGCGCGAGATGCCGACGGCCGTCTGCGTGAGGTCGTTGGTGCCGAAGGAGAAGAAGTCGGCGTGCTCGGCCACCTTGTCGGCCGTGAGCGCCGCGCGCGGCAGCTCGATCATGGTGCCGACCGTGTAGTCGAGCGCGACGCCCGCGGCGGCGAGCTCCTCGTCGGCCGTGGCGACGATGACCTCGCGCATGCGCCGCAGCTCCTCGGCGAACCCGACGAGCGGCACCATGATCTCCACGCGCGGGTCGAGCCCGCGTGCCCGCACGGCGATCGCGGCCCGGATGATCGCGCGCGTCTGCATGACGCAGATCTCCGGGTAGAGCAGCGACAGCCGCACGCCTCGGGTGCCGAGCATGGGGTTCATCTCGTGCAGCCGCTTGACGTGCGCGAGCAGGTCGCGCGCCGCGACCAGCTCGTCCGACGGCGGTGCCCCGGCCCCGGCGATCTCAAGCCGCTGCACCAGCAGCGACTGCTCGACGAGGTCGGGCAGGAACTCGTGCAGCGGCGGGTCGATGAGGCGGATGGTGACCGGCAGCCCGGTCATGGCCTCGAAGATCTCGTCGAAGTCGCTCTGCTGCATGGGCAGCAGGTCGGCGAGCGCTGCGCCGCGCGCGTCGGCGTCGGAGGCCAGGATCATGCGCTGCACCACGGGCAGCCGGTCGGCCGCCATGAACATGTGCTCGGTGCGGCACAGGCCGATGCCCTCGGCGCCCAGCTCGCGCGCCTTGGCGGCGTCGGGGCCGGTGTCGGCGTTGGCGCGCACGCCCAGGCGGCGCACGTCGTCGGCCCAGCCGAGCACCTCACGGAAGTCGTCGGTGATCTGCGGCGGCACCAGGGCGATCGGGCCGACGTACACGTTGCCGGTGGACCCGTCGAGCGTGACGGTGTCGTCCTCGGTGAGCACCGTGCCGCCGATCGTGACGGTCTTGGCCGCGACGTCGATCTGCAGCTCGCCGGCCCCGGCGACGCACGGCTTGCCCATGCCGCGCGCGACGACGGCCGCGTGCGACGTCATGCCGCCGTGGGCGGTGAGCACGCCCTGCGCGGCGACGACGCCGTGGATGTCGTCGGGCGTCGTCTCCCAGCGCACCAGCACGACGGCGTCGCCGGCCTTGCCGCGCTCGGCGGCCGTGTCGGCGTCGAACACGAGGCGTCCGACGGCGGCGCCCGGGGAGGCGTTGAGGCCGCGCGTCACCGGGGTGGCGGTGTGCTTCGGGTCGAGGCCCGGGTGCAGGAGCTGGTCGAGCTGCTCGGGCTCGATGCGCCGCAGCGCCGTCTCACGGTCGATGACGCCCTCGTCGACCATGTCGCGGGCGACCTTGAGCGCGGCGGCGGCGGTGCGCTTCCCGTTGCGGGTCTGCAGCAGGTAGAGCTTGCTCTGCTCGATGGTGAACTCGATGTCCTGCATGTCCCCGTAGTGGCTCTCGAGGAGCGTCATCGTGTCGAGGAACTGGCGGTAGGCCTCGGGGAGCACGGTCTCGAGCTCGGCCAGCGGGCGGGGGGTGCGGATGCCGGCGACGACGTCCTCGCCCTGGGCGTTGACGAGGAACTCGCCGTAGAGCTCCTTCGCGCCGGTCGACGGGTTGCGGGTGAAGGCGACGCCGGTGGCCGAGGACTCGCCACGGTTGCCGAACACCATCTGCTGCACGTTGACGGCCGTGCCCAGGTCGTCGGGGATGGCGTTGAGGCCGCGGTAGACCCGGGCGCGGGGGTTGTCCCACGAGGCGAAGACGGCGTTGACCGAGCGGCGCAGCTGCTCGCGCGGGTCGGTGGGGATGTCGGCGCCGTTGGCGCGCGCCACGCGGCGGAAGGTCGCGACGAGCTCCTGAAGGTCCTCGACCGTCAGGTCGGTGTCCTGGGTGACGCCGCGGCGGCCCTTGAGCGCGGCCAGCTCGTCCTCGAACGCGTGCGCGGGCACGCCTTCGACCACCTCGCCGTACATCTGGAGGAACCGGCGGTAGGAGTCCCACGCGAAGCGCGCGTTGCCGGTCTCGGCGGCGAGGCCCGCGGCGGCGTCGTCGCTGATGCCGAGGTTGAGGATGGTGTCCATCATGCCGGGCATCGAGAACACCGAGCCCGAGCGGACCGACACCAGCAGGGGGCGTTCGGAGCCGCCGAGCGTGCGGCCCGTGCGCCGTTCGAGGTCGTCCAGGTGCGCCTCGATCTGCGCCCACAGGTTGTCCGGCCAGGTGCCGCCTGCCTGCATCGCCGCGACGCACGCCTGCGTGGTGACGGTGAAGCCGTCGGGCACCGGGACGCCGATGCGCGTCATCTCCGCGAGCCCGGCGCCCTTGCCACCGAGCAGGGACTTCATCTGCGCGTTGCCCTCGGTGAAGTCGTAGACGTGGCGGCGGTCCGGTGCCGCGTCGTGTCCGGTGGCGGTGGGTGTGGCCGAGGTGGTCATCGATCCGGTCCTTCCGAGAGCTGGCTGGGGAACGGGGCGACGGACGCGGTGTGCGCCCGACGACGTGCGGTGACGAGCTCGATGACCCGGCCGGCGGCCTCCTCCAGTGCGAGGGAGGTGGTGTCCAGCACGGGGCAGCCGAGGCGCCGCTGGATGCGGGCGACCTCGTCGAGCTCGTCGTAGATGCGGCCGAGGTCCGCGTAGCCTCCGAGGTGCCCGCCGTCCGACCCTGCCACGTGGAGGCCGCCCGCGCCCATGAGGTCGACGCGGCGGCGCCGGATCGCGAGCAGGCGTTCGGGGTCGATGGTGAGCCCCACGACCTTCCACGGTGCGGCCTCGAAGAGCGCGGGCGGCGGGGCGACGCCCGTCACGAGCGGCACGTTGGCCGTCCGGTACCCGAGGTAGCCGAGGTACATCGACAACGGCGTCTTGCCGGTGCGCGAGGCGCCCACCAGGACGATCTCGGCCTCGGTGAGGCTGTCGGACAGGTTGCCGTCGTCGTTGGCGACGGCGAACTCCATGGCGTGGATGCGTTCGAAGTAGTCGGCCGCGAGCCCGACGGGTTGCACGATGCGTGAGGGGTGCTGCCCGACACGGGTGAACACGGCGTCGAGCGCGGGTGCCATGAGGTCGGCGAACGGGACGCCCAGCTCGCGGCACGCGGCCTCGATGCGCTCGTGCAGGCCGAGGTCGACGATGGTGCAGAAGACGACGGCGTTGCCCGGCGACTCACGCAGCAGCGCGATCGCGTCGTCGACCCCCGAGGTGTCGTGGATGCGCGGGTGGCGCACGACGACGACCTCGAGGGTGGGGTACTGGGCCTGCACCGCGCGGGCGACACGGGCCCCGGTGTCGCCGGTCGAGTCGGCGACCACGTGGATGTCGACTACGCGCACCGGTGCGGCCATGCCACTCAGACTAGGCCGCGCCCGCGTCGGCGGTGCCTGTGGGCGGCCTTGTGCGTTCGTCCCCGTGTCGCTCAGGAGCGCCCTGAGCCGACGCGTTCTGAGCGTCGTCGGGCGCGAGGAGGCCGGGCAGGTCGAGCAGCGAGTCGATCACGTGGGCGCGGGCCGCCTCGGGCCTGCGGGCGTGCAGGTAGCCCCAGGGGCCACGCCGGATGAGCACCGGGACCATGCCCGCGGCGGCGGAGGGCAGCACGTCGTTGTCGAGGCGGTCGCCGACGTAGGCGATCTCGTGTGCGGGGGCCTGGGCCAGGGTGGCGACGGCGGCGAAGAACGCCGGGTCGGGCTTCTCGACGCCCAGCTCGGCGGAGTTGCGGATCTCGTGGACCGGCAGGTCCATCGCGCGCAGTGCGGTGAGCGCGCGCGGCGGCTGGTTGCCCGCGATCACGAGCCGCAGGCCGGCGTCGCGCAGCGCGGTGAGGGCGGGGACGACGTCGGGGTACAGGTCGTCGGCATCGAAGCCGTTGCGCAGCCCGTCGGGGTCCTCCGCGGCCCAGGCGGCCTCCTCGGCCTCCAGGTCGCAGCCCGGTCGGACGATCTCGAACGCGGCGCTGTGGGGCAGGTCGAGCGCCGCGCAGCCGCCCAGCACGCCGTGGAACGTGAGCGGCGGGACGCCGAGCCTGCGGGCCCAGCCGGTCCAGATGCGCGTCTCCTCGACGAGTGTCTCGCCGACGTCGAACACCACCGCGCGCACCATGGGCGGCAGCCTACGCGGCTGGCCGTGGCGCGGGCGATGAACCGGTCAGGGGGCGGTCGGGGGTGCGCTCGACGGTGCCCTGGATCGTGAACAGGACGTCGGACGTCGTCACGGGCGCACCGACGCGGGGCAGTCCCGCGAGCGCCTCGGGTGCCGTGCCGAGCACGATCACGGGCACCACGGGTGATCGGCCGCCGCCGCGGACGGTTTCGGGGTCCCACGTCGTGACGACCTGTCCGGCCGTGACGTGGTCGCCTTCGGTGACGTGTGTGACGAACCCGACGCCGCGCAGCTCGACGGTGTCGATCCCGAGGTGGACCAGTACCGCCGGGCCGTCGTCCGCGGTGACGACGAACGCGTGCGGGTGCAGCTTGGCCACGGTGCCGTCGACGGGGGCGACGACGCGCCCGCCCGTCGCGGGGTCGGGCACGACGGCGATGCCGCAGCCGACGAGCGCGCCGGAGAACACCGGGTCGGGGACGTCGGCGACGTCGACAACGTTCCCGGTGACGGGGGAGCGGACGGTGAGCGGTTCGAGCATGGATGGTCCTCCCGAACGGACGGTGCCGGGTGGCGACGAGCAGACCGTACCGCCCGCCCGTCGTCACCGGGCGCGGGCACGTATGGTTCGCACCATGGACCCGGCGATCCCGGTCACCCTCTCGACTGCCTCGGTGTACCCGCGGCGGGCCGCCTACGCGTTCGAGTCGGCTGCCGAGCTGGGGTATGACGGCGTCGAGGTCATGGTGTGGTCGGACCCGGCGTCGCAGGACCCGGCCGTTCTGGCGCGCCTGGCCGCCCACCACGGCGTGCGCGTTCGCAGCCTGCATGCTCCGACGCTGCTCGTCAGTCAGGGCGTGTGGGGCCGCGACCCCGCGACCAAGCTGCGGCGCACCGTCGACATGGCGCTCGAGCTGGGCGCGGGCACCGTCGTCGTCCACCCGCCGTTCCGGTGGCAGTACCGCTACGCGCGCGGTTTCCAGGACCAGGTGCGCGAGCTTCAGGCGGAGTCGGGCGTGACGCTGGCGGTCGAGAACATGTACCCGTGGAAGGCGCGGGGTCGCAGCGACCGGCACTATGTGGCCTATCTGCCGGGCTGGGACGCGACGGAGCACGACTACGACTGCGTGACGCTCGACCTGTCGCACGCCGCGGTGGCGCGCCAGTCGGGGCTGGAGCTGGTTGCGGCGTTCGGGGACCGGCTGCGGCACCTGCACCTTGCCGACGGCACGGGGGCCCCGCGTGACGAGCACCTGGTGCCGGGCCGTGGCTCGATGGACTGTGCCGACGTGCTCGTCGAGCTCGCGCGGCGTGGGTGGCGGGGTGACGTGGTGGTCGAGATCTCGACGCGCCGGGACCGGTCGGCGCACGAGCGGCACGGCGATCTCGAGGCGGCGTTGACGTTTGCGCGCTCGTACCTGGCGCCTGTGCCGACGGCGTACCGGCCGCCGGCCGCCGAGCATCACCATCTGCCGGCCGACGCGTGGTGATCGGCGAACCCACGATGTCCGCATCGTGAGACGCCGTACCAGCGCGCCACGGGCGACGCGCCGTCACGGGCGATAGTCCAGCGCCACGCCAACGTTCGATGAGCGCCTCGGCAGCGCGTGCGCTCGCTCACAGGCGGACGGTGGACCGTACCCGGCGCACGCCCGGGCGGACCCTGGAGCCTGCATGACCCACACGCACCGCAGCCAACGGGGAGGCGTCGTGGCAGTCGGCCCCGCGACCCTCCTCGAGATTGCCGAGACCCTCGACGCCGTCTGCGTCGCGCGCTCCGCCGTCGGAGCGGACGGCGACGGTGAGAGCGCTCTGCGCGCCGCGCTCTTCGCCCTGCTGGACAACCCGACCCAGGACCTCTGGGAGCAGGTCCGTGAGGTCGAGGTCACGCCCACGCTCCGGTCGGGACCGGCGACCTACCTGCCCGGTCTCGCCGACCCCTCGCCCCTCGGGATGACGCTCGGCGACATCGTCTACGCCTTCGGGCTCCCGGACCGCACGTGCCCGTCCCGCGACTCCCTCCTGCGCGCCCTGCGGTGGGCGGTCGGGGCTTCCGGCGAGTCCGGGCAGCGCTGACGTGACGACACCGGAAGGCGCTTTGGCCCAGGGGCAGGCGCGAAATGCACGGAACCGTGTCCGACACGTACTCACATCGGCCTCCGCGACCACTCACGTGGCCGACGATGCGCGCCAGGGTGCCCGTCGCGGCACGGAGGGTCGTGTCGACACGAGGAGGACGACCCCATGACGATGACCGCCCCGCTGGCCCGCCCGATGACCCGTCGCACGGCCATGGCCGCCCCCGCCGCCCGCCCCACCCGCATCACGGCACGTACCACGACCGGGTGCCCGTTCGAGCCCGAGACAGGCGCCGCCGTGAGCGTGCGCGAGTGGAAGGGCGAGGAAGCGCTTGCTCAGCTCTCCGGACTGGTCGCGGTGACCGCGCGGCCCGAGTCCTTCCACGTGCAGACCCGCACGGCGCGCTTCGGTGCGTTCGACGTCACCTACATGGTGCACGGCCCGCTGCGCTTCGAGGGCGCGTCCGACAACTTCGGCCACGACGTCAAGACGCTGCGCATGGTCGTGGTGCTCGACGGCGAGATCGTGCTCCGCACGGGCGACGCGCTCCACGGTGAGCAGGCCACGCTGCGCCGGCGCGACGGTGCCCTCATCGTCGGCTGGGCGCCGGTGACCTACACGGCCGCGACGCCCGCGCGCGTCGTCGTCGTCGACGTGCCCGCCGACCACGACGCCCTCGTGGGCCTGCCCGAGACGGCGCCGTTCGTCGTCGGCGGCTCGGAGACCGCGCTGCTGTCCGCGCTCGCCGCGTTCGCGCTCGACCTGCTGCGCCAGGACGTGGAGACGCTCACCCCGGCCGTGCGCGCCCAGGTGACCGACTCGCTCGAGTCGCTGTACTCGGGCACGGTCTCGACGCTCGCCGTCCCCTCGGGTGGCGACTGGAACCGCCGCAGCCAGCGCATGCACGTCGTGCGCTACATCGCGACGCACTACGCCGACCCGCAGCTCGGCCCGACGACGCTGGCCGCGCACCTCGGCATGTCGAAGCGGTCGCTCCAGCGCCTGTTCGAGGGCGAGAAGATGTCGGTCTCGCAGCTCGTCCAGGCCAAGCGCGTCGACCAGGTGCTGCTGCGCCTGCGCGACCCGCGCTACGCCGGCACCTCGCTCGACGAGCTGGCCGTGCTGACGGGCTTCGGCTCGGCGCTCGCCCTGCGCCGGGCGGTCCAGGCGGCCACGGGCCGCACGCCGTCCGCCCTGCGCCAGGAGGCGCTCTCCGGCTGGGCGGCAAACTGACCCACTGCGTCCTCCCGCGTCCTCCAGCGTGACCGCAGGCCCGCGAGCACTCGTGCTCGCGGGCCTGCGGCGCGTCCGGGGTCAGGCCGTCAGGACGCGGGACATGTCCGTGCGGTTGTCCACACCCAGCTTGCGGAACACGCGGTGCAGGTGGTTCTCCACCGTGCGCACCGAGATCAGCAGGCGCCGCGCGATGTCCTGGTTGGTCATGCCCGACGCCGCCAGGCGGGCGATCTCCTCCTCGCGTGCCGTCAGCTCCGCGCCCTCGGCCGCCGAGCGCATGCCCGACGCCGCTTCCGCGCCCCACACCTCGAGCCGCCGGCGCGCCTCCTCGTGCACCTCGGCGGCCCGGGCAGCCGATCCCGACGCGCGCAGCGCCGACAGCCCCGCGGTGTAGGCGCGCGTCGCGGTCCACACCAGGCCCGCGTCCGCGTGCCGGTCGGCGACCGCGACGAGCACCTCGGGGTCGCCGTCGCACAACGCCTGGACGAACCGGTCGAACTGCCGCACCAGAGGCGCGGGCATCTCGTCGGCGACGCGCGCCAGCACCGCCCCGCGCTCGGGCGTCGGCTCCTCGACGACGGCGAGCATGCCGCACACGTACCCGGACACCAGGTAGCCGCTGGCCAGCAGCGTCTGGGTCTCGGCCCACAGGCGCTCGGCGGCCAGCGTCCGCGCCTGCACTGGCGGCAGGTCGGCGCCGTCGAGGCGGGCGCTCGCGAGCGTCGGGGAACCGAGCGGGAACGGCCCGGGGCCTGTGCGCAGCGCCAGGGCCTGCTGCGCCAGCGTGCGTGCCGTCGTGCCGCGCCCCTCGTCGGCGGCGAGCCCGGCCGCCATCGACAGCAGCGCGACGTGCTGCGGGCGCTCCAGCGCGGGCAGCACCCCCGACGACAGCACCGAGCCGAGCAGGTTGCGCAGCTCCGCGACACGACCGCGCATGGTGAGCACCTGCGCGGCGACGTAAGCGGCTCCCACGATCCCCTCGACGTCGTGCTCGCGGCGAGCCTCCGTGAGCATGGCCTGCGCCTCGGCGAGGGCCTCGTCCAGGCGCGCCTCGAGCATGAGCGCCCACGGGCGGGACGTCACCCGTGCGAGCGCGAACGTCGAGGTCACCGGGGCAAGGTCGTCGATCACGGTGAGCGCCTCGGCGGAGCGGCCGCGCGCCAGCAGCAGCTCGGCGCGGACGGTGCCCACGATCTCGCGCGTGTCGGTGGGGGCGGCCGCGGTCGCCTCGGCGCTCGGCAGCAGGTCGGGGTCGGGCGCGTGGTCGACGAGCAGCACGATGAACGCCTCGATGCCGTCGACCAGGTCGACCCACTCGTCTGCCTCGTCACGCGCCTGCTCCAGCACCGCGTGCACCCACTCGAGGTTGTGCTCGACGGCGCCGAGGAACAGCGCGTACCAGTCGTCGAAGGCCACGAGGTCTCGCGGGTCGCCGATGCGTGGCGTCGCCTCGCGCACGGCGAGCACCGACTCGGCGTCGGCGCCCGTCACGAGCATGGTGCGCAGCAGCGTCGCGGCCGTGCGGGGCGTCGGCGCCTCCTCCCACTCGGTGCGCCGCACGAGCAGCTCGCGGTGCCAGTGCTCGTGCAGGAGGCGGTTGACGATGACGTCGGCCTCGCCGGCCGCGCCGAGCGCGGCACGCGTCGGCCCGCCCGCGTCGGTGGGGCCCACGAACCGCCACGGCGCGAGCACGATCGGCGGCCGCTGGGTCGCGAGCCCGCCGAACGCGCTGGTCACGGCCTCGTCGACACGCAGGTGCCGCGCCCCGACACCCTGGTTGCGGAAGTACTCGACGATGGCCGGCGGGAAGAGGCTGACCAGCATCTTGTCGTCGCGCGGCACGAACCGCAGCAACGCGTACCCGTCGAGCTCCTCGAGCACCTCCCACGGCATGAGGCGGCGAGCCATCGCGACGTCGATGGTTCCCGCGAGCGCGAGGGTGTGCAGGCCGTCGAGGCCCTCGGCGCTCAGGTGCTGGAGCAGCGGGTCGACGGCGCGCACCATCTCGGGCGTCCACAGCTCGGGCCCGGCCGCCCACAGGCCCTCGACCCGCCGCAGCGAGCCGTGCAGCCGCGCGCTCTCGGCGAGCGCGAGCGTCAGCGCCGGCAGGCCGCCCGAGCCGGAGAACACCCGGCTGACGGTCGTGGACTCGATGGGCCCGCCGAGCGCCTCGATGAGCAGCGTCTGGGTGTCCACGTACCCGAGCGGGGGGACCTGGAGGGTCACGCCCGGCAGGATCGTCGCCGACGCACGCGTCGAGGCGCGCAGCGCGCGGGGCGTCTGCCGCGACGTCGTCAGCAGCGGGAAGGGGGCTTGCGCGTGGGCTGCGGTGAGCGCGCCGGCCGAGAGGTCGTCGAGGTCGTCGGCGTCGTCGACCACCAGCAGCGTGCTCCCGCCGCGCGTGGCCGCGGCGATGCCCTGGACGGCGGCGGACACCGCCGTCGCCGGGGCCTGCGGGCCGCTGCCCTGGCGGGCCATGAGCCCCGCGACGGCGAGCGCCTCGAGGGGCCGGTCGCGCAGCGCGTGGACGCCGTGCGCCTGGACCACCTGCCAGCCGGCGTCCTCCAGCTCGGTCGCGATCGCACGCGCCAGCACGCTGCGGCCGGAGCCGGGAAGCCCCTGGAGATCGACGCTCGTCCCCGTCAGCAGGTGTTTGACTGCGTCGTCGCGCACGTGGCCGTGCAGGGTCCCATGCGGCGTCATGAATCACATCGTGACTCAGCATGACAGTCGGTGCCAGGCGGTCGCGCAGGCAGCGCCAATCTGCGTTCGCGCGAGGACGGGCCGACAAAGGTAGGAGAACCGCGGCAGGGAGCGATCCCCAAGCCCGGGCGACAACCGTCCCCTCGTCGTCCGTGCCGGTCACGCCGCGAAGGGCCGACGTCCGCGCGACATCCCCCGTGCGCGCGGACGTCGACCGCCCCTCAGATCGGGTGCCGGGCCACGGGCCAGGCCCCCGGTCAGCCGACAGACCAGGGAGGATTCGTGGACGCGACGACGTACCGCTGGACCATCGGACGGGTCGTCGCGCGCGATCTCCTGGTGGGATCGCTGCTCGCCGTCGTCCTCAGCCTGCCGATCGTCACGGTGGGATAGGTCCGGCCATGGCATCCGTGCAAGCAGGGCGACGACGTTCGGCACGGTTCGGTGCGTACCTCGTCTCCTTGGTCCAGCTCGGGCCGATGACGACACGTGTACCGGGCGACAACTTCGGTCACCCGTGGCGTGCCGTGCGGCTCGTCGTGGTGCTCGACGGCGAGGTCACCATCAAGACGGCCGGCACCATCGAGGTGCTCGGGCCCCGCGCCGCGGCGCTCGCGGTGGGCTGGCGGCCCCTGGAGGTCTCGTCGCCGGGCGCGCTGCTCGTCGAGGTGGACGTGGCCGTGGAGCGCACGGCGATGCGTGGCACGTTCGACGACACCCCGCTGACGGTGTGGGGCCCCGAGACGGTGCTGCCGAGCGCGACGGCGTCGGCGCTGCGTGAGCTGGTGTGCCAGCCCGGCGTGGTGCCGGAGGTGCGTGCGGAGTCGGTGCGCATCGTCGAGCAGCTCGTGGGTGCCGTCGCGACATGCCGGCCGGAGACCCGCTCGGCGGCGCTGCTCGAGCAGGTGGAGCGTTCGCGCGTCATCCAGCACATCGCCGTGCATCACGCCGAGCGCGACCTCACCCCGGCGGTGATCGCCGAGCACTTCGGTGTCTCGACGCGCACGCTGCACCGGCTGTTCGAGGGCGAGGAGCGCACCGTGTGCGGGTGGATCGCGCACGAGCGGCTGCGTTCCGCGCTGTCGCGGCTGCACGACCCGCGCTACGCGAACGTCACGCTCGAGGACGTGGCGGAGCTGTGCGGCTACGGGAGCGCGCTGGCCCTGCGCCGCGCGGTGCAGTCCGCCACGGGAGCGACCCCGTCGGAGCTGCGCTCCAAGCTGGCGAGCTGACCGGCCGCGTTGGCACGACCGGTCAGCGTCTGGCCGGCGACCTGGGTCAGGCGGCGACCTCGCGGGCGCCGACGGCGCGCAGGATGAACTGCTCCGTCGCCCGGACGGCGCGGTCGCGCGCGGCGGGTTCCTCGGGGATCAGTCGCCCCGACAGGCAGGCGTTGACGAGCTGCACCGTCGGGTCGACGTCCTGCTCGGGGAACTCTCCCGACGTGATCCCGGCCGCGATGATGCGGCGCAGGATCATCTCGACGATCTCGGCGTGCTCGCGCAGCCGCTGCAGGGTGGGCCGGGACAGGACGGTGCGCAGGTCGGGCCCGGGTGCGAGGTGGAACATGCGCGAGAGCTGAGCCTGCTGGCGGATGTAGGTGCGCATCTGCTCGACGGGGTCGTCGATGCCGTCGAGCGCTCGTTCGAGGCGGCGGGCGTACTCCTCGGTCTCGTGGGTGATGAAGCCCAGGAGGAGCGCCTCCTTGTCGGGGAAGTGGTTGTAGACCGCGGTGCGGCCTACTCCCGCGGCGGCGGCGATGTCGGCGAGGGTGATGGTGTCGAACCCGCGCTCGGCCATGAGTGCGGACAGTGCGGTGAAGAGTCGCTGCCGGGTCATCTGGCGATGCTCGTGCAGGCTCTTCCCGATGATCTTGGGCATGATGACATCATAGGGCGAGCTTGTCAGTACACAGGACCCGGACACCGCCTCCTGTACTCTGCGCGGATGCGCGACGACGGGGTCACCCCCGACACCAAGGACTGGACCTGGGTGCTCGGGCGGAGGTGCCCGGAGTGCGGCTTCGACGCCGCGAGCGTCGATCCCCTCACGGTCGGCGCGCAGGTCAGGGCGATGCTCCCGCGGTGGGTCGCGGCGCTCGCGCACCCCGACGTGCGGGTGCGCCCGGAGCCCGGCGTGTGGTCCACGCTCGAGTACGGCGCCCACGTGCGCGACGTCTTCCGCGTCTTCGACGGCCGTCTGGCGTCGATGCTCACGTCGGACGACCCCCTGTTCGCCAACTGGGACCAGGACGCCGCCGCGCTCGACGCCGACTACGCCCACCAGGACCCGCGTGTCGTCGCGCGCGAGCTGGTGGAGGCGGGCGAGTCGGTCGCGACCCGGTTCGACGTCGTCGGGCCGGGGGACCTGGGCAGGCCGGGGCGCCGCTCCAACGGGTCGGTCTTCACCGTCCGCACGCTGGGGCAGTACTTCCTCCACGACGTGGCGCATCACCTGCACGACGTCGGTGCGTAGCCCGAGCCGAAGTTTTCCACAGCTTCTGTCCACACTCCTGTGTGGACAGAACGGGTGAGAGGCCCTCACCTGCGAAAACGGTTCAGCCCCTCGTTCGTGACATGAACCGTGGCTGGAACCGGCCGGGCGACCGGCGCGACCGGGCCGTGGGGTCTGCGTGCCGTCGCCCTGCGAGGAGCAGGGCCCAGGACCCGCCCCAGCCGCGAGATCGCGCGGCTCGCGCACGCGTTGCAGCGGTCCGGTGCGTCGCGGGCAGGGCCGGGCGCCGCCAGGGGAGAGCGGGCACGCGGCGCCTGTCTCGACGCGGACGCGTCCGCGCGGGGCGGGCCGGTGACGCGAAACTCACGCTCGCAGGACGTCTGCCGTTCACCCGGCGTCCACATCTTTTGTCCCCAGGGCTGTGGACGGTGTGGGGATTCCGCGGCACTCTCTGTGGACGACGGGGCGGGTGATTCTTCAGCGCCGCCGACCGCGCCGGATCCCTTGCACGGTCGCCGCGAGGGGGGTTGAATCGTGGCTACTGGTCTCCGCGACGGCGTACCGGCGACCCGCTGCAGCGGGTCGCCGCCCGCCGCCCAGAGACACGGTCGACCGGAGAACGACGAGCCACCCCGTACCGCGGTGCGGGCTGCGGGTGACGACGCAGGTGCTCGAGCGGGGCCGGAAGACCACCCGCGTCCGCAGGCCCGTGGAAGCGGGCCGGGGGTCCCTCGCGAGGACAGACCCCCGGCCCGGCGGGCCGCCGGGGCCGTGTCGTCGACGCGCGGCGCCCCTGGCTCAGGGTTTCTCCCGAGCCAGGGGTCCGCGGTGTAGTCCGAGGCCTCCGAGCCCCCGGCGCGCGGCGCTGGAGCCCCCCGACCGCGCCCCCAGACGCGTCGCTCTCGCATGGTGCGCATCGGGGACCGCGTTCGACACCCTCGAGCGGTACGCTTTCGCCGCTCAGCCCGAACAGATCGCCCGGCCTTCACCGGCGAGGGGTGGGCGTGCAGTGGTGTTCCTGAGATCGTCGAGTTCCGCGCGCACTGACGCCGCACGGGAGATGGGAGTCGTTGTGACTGTCGCCGCCCCCGCCACCACCCGGTTCCCCGGCATGCTGCGCATGCGCCCGGTGCGCCGCCGCTTCGACCGGGACGCGTCATGAACGTCGCGCAGCCGACTCGGTGCAACCGCCCCGTCGGCCTTCTCGTCCTGGCTGTCGTCATCGAGCTCGTCAATGCCGGGTTCCTCTCCGCCACCACCACGCACGAGCTCAACAAGCTGCTCGCCGTGGTGGTAGGCATCTGGGCGCTGACGCTGGTCGGCATGCGCATCCGGCGACGCCGGTCCTGACGCGAGAGGTCGGGGGCCGTCGTCGCAGCCGGCAGCGCCAGCACCACGCAGGGTCTGGCTCACGGGCCGCCCGTGCCGAGGGCTTCCCCTCCGGCCCACCGCGGGAGCTGCGCAGGCCCTAGGGTCGGAGGGTGAGCAACCTCGAGAGCCGTCCGGCCGAGCGGGTCTGCTCGGCCGGGAGCGCCGACGCCGGAGTCCAGCTCCTCACCGCGCGGGACGTGCCGCTGGGAGGCCCGCGCGCGATGACCGTGCGGCGCACCATCCCCCAGCGGATCCGCTCGATGGTCGGCGCGTGGTGCTTCTGCGACCACTACGGGCCCGACGACGTCACGCGCTCGGCCGGCATGCAGGTGCCGCCGCACCCGCACACCGGCCTGCAGACCGTGACCTGGCTGTTCGAGGGCGAGATACTGCACCGCGACTCGGTCGGCTCGCTGGAGACGGTGCGCCCGGGCGAGCTCAACCTCATGACGGCCGGCGTCGGCATCTCGCACTCCGAGGAGTCGCCCGCGGCCGGGCGCCCGCCCGTGCTGCACGGCGTCCAGCTGTGGACCGCGCTGCCGGGTGCCGCGCTGGGGACCGACCCGCACTTCGAGCACCATGCCGACCTGCCCGCCGTCGCCGTCGACGGCGGCCGCGTGCAGGTCTTCATGGGGTCGCTGACCGTCGCCGGGCAGGCGCTCGTCTCGCCGGCCCGCACGTACACGCCGCTCGTCGGCGCCCAGGTCGACCTCGCCCCGGGAGCGCGCATCCAGGTCGCGGCCGACGAGAGGTTCGAGCACGCGCTCCTGGCCGACGCCGGTGACGTGCGATTCCAGGGCGTCGTCGTGCCGCGCGACCAGCTCGGCTACGCCGCGCCCGGAGGGGACTCGCTCACGATCGAGGCCGGGCCGGGCGGCCCGGCACGCGCGGTGCTGCTCGGCGGCGTCCCCTTCGAGGAGGACATCGTCATGTGGTGGAACTTCGTGGGCCGCACGCACGACGACGTCGCCCGCGCCCGCGCGGACTGGATGGCCCAGGTGGGCGACGCCGCCGACGGCGTCGCGACCGTCTACACGCCCGGCGCGGGCGACCGGCGGTTCGGGCACGTGGCGGGCTACGCGGGCGGTCCGCTGCGCGCGCCGACGCTGCCCGACGTGCGGCTGCGGCCGCGCACGAGGCCGAGCGCGACATGAAGCGGTGCCCGGCGCGGGCGACGGGAGGGTCGGTCGACGTGGTGACCGGACAGTGGCGGCACGCCCGCTGACCGGGGCGCCTGCTCGTGGTGGAGCGGGTGACGGGAATCGAACCCGCGCTGTCAGCTTGGGAAGCTGAAGTTCTACCATTGAACTACACCCGCGCAGTCCCCTCCGAGCGCTCGCGCGCCGACGGGGTGCGGCCCCGATCATACCCATACCGGGCCGCGGCACCGAACCGGCCCGGCGGCAGGTGGCGCGGCGCACGCTGCGACCGTGCGACGGCACGGGCCGCGAGCGCCGGATACGGTGGGGCCGTGCTGCTCTCCGATCGTGACATCAGGGCCGAGCTCGACCAAGGGCGCGTCGTCCTCGATCCGTACGAGCCCGCCATGCTTCAGCCGTCCAGCATCGACGTGCGCCTGGACCGCTACTTCCGCCTGTTCGACAACCACAAGTACCCGTACATCGACCCGTCGCAGGAGCAGCCGGACCTGACCCGCCTGGTCGAGGTCACGGGGGACGAGCCGTTCGTGCTGCACCCGGGGGAGTTCGTGCTCGGGTCGACGTTCGAGTCGATCACGCTGCCCGACGACGTCGCGGCCCGGCTCGAGGGCAAGTCCAGCCTGGGCCGGCTGGGGCTGCTGACGCACAGCACGGCCGGGTTCATCGACCCGGGGTTCAGCGGTCACGTCACGCTCGAGCTGAGCAACGTGGCGACTCTGCCGATCATGCTCTGGCCGGGCATGAAGATCGGCCAGACGTGCTTCTTCCGCCTGTCCAGCCCGGCCGAGCACCCGTACGGCTCGTCGCAGTACGGCTCGCGCTACCAGGGCCAGCGGGGGCCGACGGCCAGCCGTTCGTGGCAGAGCTTTCACCGGACGGCGGTGTGAGCGGGGGGCTCCGCGACGAGACCCCGGGGAGAGGTGCGCCCGCGCACCGATACGCTCGGTCGCGCCACGGGGGTGCGCGCACGCGTCGTGCCCCCATTCCCTCCCGGAAGGAGCAGCGCCGAATGGGTCAGACCGCAGGGGACCAGCCGGAATACCCCGTGCTGCCGCGCGCCGTGACGCGCGGCCACGAGGCCCGGCACCTGCTGGCGCTGCCCGCCGACGTGGAGGTCGGCGAGATCGAGGTGCTCGCCCTGTCCCGGTTCGCTGCCGCGCGCTGGGACGTGGTGCCGCGCGAGATGCCGGGCGCCGACGTGCCGGTGGGGCGCATGGCCGGGCAGGGGGAGCCGGGGGTGCTGCGCGTGAGCCGGCACTCGGTGCTGACGGGGCCGTACGCGCCCGTCGGCGTGGGCTTCGACGCCGGGCTGCCGCCCGGCACCGCGTTCGTGTTCGACGTCGTGTGCCCGCGTGAGCGGTGGGGCGACGCGCCGCCTGCCGAGGGGGGCGACAAGGACGGCCTGGCACGGTCCTTCCCCGCGGGGTTGCCCAACCGTGAGGAGGAACGCGTCGTCACGTGGCTCGTCGCGGTGGCGCGCCGCCTCGGCGGGTCGGTGCGGGTCGACGTCGGCGGCATGTGGGACGTGGCCCGGCCGGGCGCGCCCGCCACGCGGGTCGGGACGGGCGTGGTGCTGACGCCCGACCCCGGCGCCGCCGTCGACCTGACGCTGTACTCGGACGTGTGGCTCGACCCGCAGGCGTGCCACCGCGTGGTCCAGGGCGTCCACCCGCGCGCGGTGCTGGCCACCGAGGGGGCGCCCTACCAGGGGCCGCCGCCGGGGATCGCCGACCTGCCGCTGTACCCGGGCGAGAAGCTCGACCCGCAGGCGCGCCGCGACCTGCACGCCGCGGCCGACGAGTTCGACATCGCCGCGCTCCAGCAGCCGCAGGTGCTCGACGGGTTCGGTGTCGTGGCCGACCTCGGCGTCGACGGCTACGTCTCGGTCGAGGTCGCGGGCGACGACGTCGTGCCCTTGCTGCTGCGTGACCTGCCGTGGGTGCGCGGGGATGCGTGGCCTACCGCGTCCACTGGGACCCGCCGGACCTGGTCGACGCGAACCGTGAGCTGCCGTCGCACGGTCATCTGGTCGCGCGCAGGCGCTCGGCCGAGCTCGTCGCTCGGCTGGCTCGTGCACTGTGGGAGGCCGCGGGAGGCGAGATCGCCGACGAGTCGGACTTCCTGGTCGACCCGGACGACCTGTAGGCGCCCGTGCTGACCGTCGTCGTCGTCCACCTGCTGCTGGCCCTGGCCGCGCCCGTCCTGGTCGCGCGTCTCGGGCGCCGTGCGTTCTGGGTGCTGGCCGCCGGGCCGGCGGCCGCCGCCGGGTACGCGTTGTCGCAGACGGGCGCGGTGCTCGGCGGGCACGGGCCCGTGGAGCGGGTGGCCTGGGTGCGGGCCCTGGGGCTCTCGCTCGACTTCCGGCTCGACACGCTCTCGTGGCTGCTGCTGCTCGTGGTGGGCGCGGTCGGGGCGCTCGTGCTGCTGTACTGCTCCGCCTACTTCGCGCGCGGCGCCGTCGGCATGACGAAGTTCGCGGCCGTGCTGGTCGCGTTCGCCGGGGCGATGGCGGGCCTCGTCACCGCCGACAACCTGCTGCTGATGTTCGTGTTCTGGGAGCTGACGACGGTCTTCTCCTACCTGCTCATCGGCCATCACGCCGAGCGCAAGGCGTCGCGTCGCGCCGCCATGCAGGCCATCGTCGTCACGACGGCGGGCGGGCTGACCATGCTCGTGGGGATCGTCGTCCTGGGGGTGTCGACCGGGACCTGGCAGATCTCGCAGGTGCTCGCCGACCCGCCCACGGGGACACCCGCCGTCGTCGCCGCGCTGTGCCTGCTGGCCGGGGCCGCGACCAAGTCGGCGCTCGTGCCGACGCACTTCTGGCTGCCGGCCGCCATGGCCGCCCCGACACCCGTGTCGGCGTACCTGCACGCGGCCGCGATGGTCAAGGCGGGCGTGTACCTCGTGGGGCGGTTCGCGCCCGCGTTCTCGCACCTCGCCGCGTGGCGGTGGGTCGTCGTCGTGCTCGGATCGGCGACGCTGCTGCTGGGCGGCTACCGCGCGCTGCGTCAGCACGACCTCAAGCTCGTGCTCGCGTTCGGCACCGTCTCCCAGCTCGGGCTGCTGGTGCTGCTGCTGGGGTACGGCACCCGTGAGGCCGCGCTCGCGGGGCTTGCGCTGCTGGGCGCGCACGCCATGTTCAAGGCGTCGCTGTTCCTCGTCGTCGGTGTCGTCGACGCCGCGACCGGCACGCGTGACCTGCGGCGCCTGGCGGGCCTGGCGCGACAGCTCCCGCTGACGGCGGCCGCGGGCGTGCTCGCGACGGCGTCGATGATCGGGCTGCCCCCGTTCGCGGGCTACGTGGCCAAGGAGGCCGCGCTCGAGGCGTGGGCGCACGGCGACGACGCGATGGGCGTGGTGCTGACCGTCGTCGTCGCCGCGGGGTCGGTGCTCACGGTCGCCTACGGGCTGCGGTTCGCGTGGGGCGCGTTCGGGCGCCGGGCCACCGTCGTGCCCGTCATGGAGATCGTCGCGCCCGCGGGCGCGAAGCCCGCGACGGCGGCGAAGCCCGCGACGGCGGCGACGCCGGCGGGCGCGGCCCACCCCGTGACCGTGGGCACCGCGACGGCCGCGCCCGCGTCGGGCGTCGTGCGGCGGCCCCCGGTGCTGCTGGTCGCGCCGCCGCTCGTGCTCGCCGTCCTGGGCCTCGTCGTCGCGCTGCTGCCGCAGGTCGGCGACCACCTGCTCGCGCCGCACGCCGCGACCTACCCGCAGGGCGAGACCGGGCACCTGACGCTGTGGGCGGGCTTCACGCCGACGCTCGCCGTCACGCTCGCCGTGCTCGCGCTCGGGGCCGCCGCGTTCTGGCAGCGCGCGCGCATCGAACGCCTCCAGGACCGGCTGTGGTCCCCGCTCGGCGCGGACCTCGTCTACCGCCGCTCCATGCGGCGGCTCGACGACCTCGCCGCGGACGTCACCGCCGTCACGCAGCGCGGTTCGCTGCCGTTCTACCTCGGCGTCATCCTGCTGGTCCTCGTCGCCGGGCCCGGGCTCGCGCTCGCCTGGGGCCTGCGCGGCGCCTCCCTGCCCGGCACCCTCGACGCGGCCGGGCGCGCCGGCGCGTTCCAGATCGGGCCGCTGGCGCTCGTGCCGTTCGACCGGGCCGTGCAGCTCGTCATCGTGCTCGTCATCGGCGCCGGAGCCGTGCTCGCGGCCCGCGCCCGCCGCCGCCTCAAGGCCGTGTTCCTAGTCGGGGTCACCGGGTACGGCAACGCCGTGCTGTTCCTGCTGCACGGCGCACCCGACCTCGCGCTCACCCAGGTGCTCACCGAGACCGTCACGCTCGTCGTCATGGTGCTCGTGCTGCGGCGCCTGCCCCCGTACTTCTCCGACCGCCCGCTGGCCGCGAGCCGCTGGGTGCGCCTGGCGATCGGCGTCGGCGTCGGGCTCGTCATGATGCTCTTCGTCACCGCGGCACCCCTCGCCCGCACCCACCTGCCCATCGCCGTCGACTTCCCCGACGAGGCCGTCATGTGGGGCGGCGGGCGCAACGTCGTCAACGTGACGCTCGTCGACGTGCGCGCATGGGACACCGTGGGCGAGATCTCCGTGCTGCTCGTCGCGGCGACCGGCGTGGCCTCGCTCGTGTTCCTCCGGCAGCGCTCGGGGCGCGTGCCACGCGTGCGTGACAAGGGGCCGGGCGCGCGCCCCCGCCCCGCGGCAGCCGTCGAGCCGGGCGTCGCGACGCGGCCGCGGCGCACCGCGTGGATCGTCGCCGGGCCCACGCTCGCCCCCGAACGGCGCTCCATCATGTTCGAGGTCGTCACGCGCGTCGTCTTCCACGCGATGATCGTTTTCGCCCTGTTCCTGCTGTTCCGCGGGCACAACGCCCCGGGCGGCGGGTTCGCGGCCGGGCTCGTCGTGGGGCTGGCGCTCGCGGTGCGCTACCTGGCCGGCGGGCGCTACGAGCTGGGCGAGGCCGCTCCCGTCCACCCCGGCCGCGTGCTCGGCACGGGCCTCGTGCTGTCCGCGGGTGTCGGGCTGGTGTCCCTGCTGGCCGGGCAGCACGCGCTCGAGAGCTTCCTGGTGGACCTGCACCTGCCGCTGTTCGGCGAGGTCCACCTGGTGACGTCGCTGTTCTTCGACCTCGGGGTGTTCCTCGTCGTCGTCGGGCTCGTGCTCGACATCCTGCGGTCGCTGGGCGCCGAGATCGACCACCAGCGTGAGCTCGAGGGGCGGTGAGCACATGATCGTCCTCGACAACGTGCCCTCCGCCGCGCTGGTGCTCGCCGTGGGCGTGCTGTTCGCCGTCGGCGTCTACCTGCTGCTCGAAAGGTCGCTGACGCGCGTGCTGCTCGGGTTCGTGCTCGTCGGCAACGGCGCCAACCTCGCGCTGCTCATCGCGGGCGGACGCGCGGGCACGGCACCCATCGTGGGCAACGCCGACCCGGCGATCGCGCTCAGCGACCCGCTCGCGCAGGCGATGGTTCTCACGTCGATCGTCATCACGCTCGCCCTGACCGCGTTCGTGCTCGCGATGGCCTACCGCTCGTGGCAGCTCAACGGCCACGACGAGGTCCAGGACGACGACGAGGACCGGCGCATCGCCCGCCGCGCCGCACGCAACGAGGCCGCGTACGCGGACTTCGACGCCGCCGAGACGGGCGAGACGCTCGACGAGGAGGCCGCCGAGATCCACGACGACATCGAGGAGGGCTTCGCGCCCGCCGACCCGGCCGACGCCCCGGGCGTCGCCCCGCACGACCCGCGGGACGGTGACGCCCGATGACCTGGTCCGTCGCCAGCCTCCTGCCGCTGCCGGTGCTCGTGCCGCTCTTCGCCGCTGGCCTCACGCTCGCCCTGCACCGGCGCCCGCGCGCCCAGCGCGTCATCTCCGTCGTCGCGCTCGGCATCGTCGTCGCCACCGCGGCAGCGCTCGTCGCCGCCGCCGACCGCGGGCCGGTGGTCGCCGTCATCGGCGACTGGTCGGTGCCCGTGGGCATCGACCTCGTGGCCGACCGGCTCGCCGCGCTCATGCTGCTGGTCAGCGGCGTCGTCCTGCTGTGCGTGCTGCTGTACTCCATGGCGCAGGGCGTCGCCGACGGCGGCGACGACGTCGGCGTGGTGGGTGCGGGCACCGACGGCGACCCCGACGAGGCCGACCGGCGTGACCTGCTGCCGGTCGCCATCTACCACCCGACGTTCCTGGTGCTCGCCGCCGGGGTCGCCAACGCGTTCCTCGCGGGTGACCTGTTCAACCTGTACGTCGGGTTCGAGGTACTGCTCGCGGCGTCGTACGTGCTGCTGACGCTCGGCGGCACGGGCGACCGCATCCGGGTCGGCAGCGTGTACGTCGTCGTCGCGCTGGTCAGCTCGCTCGTGTTCCTCACGGCGGTGGGCCTCGCCTACTCGGCGACGGGCACCGTCAACCTCGCCCAGCTTGCCGAGCGCCTGCCCGACGTCGACCCCGCGGTGCGCCTGGGCATCCAGCTCCTGCTGCTGCTCGGGTTCGGGATCAAGGCGGCCATCTTCCCGCTGTCGGCCTGGCTGCCCGACTCCTACCCGACCGCGCCCGCGCCCGTGACGGCGGTGTTCGCCGGCCTGCTCACCAAGGTGGGCGTCTACGCGATCATCCGCACCCAGACCCTGCTGTTCCCGGCGGCCGGAGCCGGGTCCGAACGCGTCGACCAGGTGCTCATGGTGCTCGCGCTGGCGACGATGCTCGTGGGCATCCTGGGCGCCGTCGCGCAGGACGACATCAAGCGACTGCTGTCGTTCACCCTCGTCAGCCACATCGGCTACATGATCTTCGGCGTCTCGCTCGCCGGGCCGGCGTCCACGGCCGCCGCGGTGTTCTACGTCGTCCACCACATCACCGTCCAGACGGCGCTGTTCCTCGTCGTCGGGCTCGTGGAGCGGCGGGGCGGGACGACGTCGCTCGACCGGCTGGGCGGGCTCGCACGCGTCGCGCCCGGGCTGGCGGTGCTGTTCTTCGTGCCCGCGATGAACCTCGCGGGCATCCCGCCCATGTCGGGGTTCCTGGGCAAGGTCGGGCTCATCCAGGCGGGTGTGCGCGACGGGTCGCCGCTCGCGTGGATGCTCGTCGTCGGGTCCGTCGTGACGTCCCTGCTGACCCTGTACGCGCTGGTCAAGGCGTGGAACAAGGCGTTCTGGCAGATGGCGCCCGACGACGCCGAGCCGGGTGCGCGCGACGAGGCCCGCCTCCCGTGGGGCATGGTCGCCGCGACGTCCGCCCTCGTGGGGTTCAGCCTCGCGCTGACCGTCTTCGCGGGGCCCGTCTACGGGTACGCGCAGCGGGCCGCGAACGCGTTGACCGGCGGGCACGCGTACATCGACGCGGTGTTCCCCGGCGGGGGCGACCGCGGCGTGGGCGAGTCCGACGACGCGACCGCCACGGCCAAGACGGCGAAGGTGGGGCACTGATGCCGGACCTCACCCCACCCGGACGTCGGCGGCGGCTGCGCCGCGTCGCCGCACAGTGGCCCGCGCTGCTGCTGCTGGGCGTCCTGTGGGTCGCGCTGTGGGGCACGATCACCTGGGGGACGTTCGTCGCGGGCGTGCTGCTGGGCGCCGTCGTCGTGGCGGTGCTGCCGCTGCCGCCCGTGGGCGTGCGCGGGACGATCCGCCCGTGGCGGGCGGCGGTGCTCGCCTTCCGGTTCGCGACCGACCTCGTGGTCGCGTCGTTCCAGGTCGCGTGGACGGCGCTGCGGCCCGGGCCGGCGCCGCGCGGGGGAGTGGTGGCCGTGCCGCTGCGCCCGGCGCCCGACGTGTTCTTCGCCATGACGGCCGAGCTGTCGTCGCTGGTCCCGGGGTCGCTCGTGGTGGAGGCCGACACCGAGCGCTGCGTGCTCTACCTGCACGTGCTCGACCTTGCCACCGCGGGCGGTGCGGACGGCGTACGCCAGCAGACCCTCCACCTGGAGGAACGCGTGCTGCGCGCCTTCGCCTCCCGGCCGGCCCTCGCCCGCGCCGGCCTCCTGCAGCGTGAGGCGGCGCCCGCCACCGGCGCGACCGTGCCCGAGGAGGAGCAGCCATGATGCTCGTCGTGGTGATCGCGACGGCGATGATCGCCGCCGCGGCGGTGCTCGCGCTCGTGCGACTCGAACGAGGCCCGTCGATGCTCGACCGCACCGTCGCCTTCGACCTGCTGACGACGACGATCGTCGGCGCCATCGCCGTCGAGGCCGCGTGGTCGCGGCGCACCGAGTCGATCCCGATCCTCGTGGTGCTCTCGCTCGTGGGCTTCGTCGGGTCGGTGACGATCGCCCGGTTCGCCGCCGTCGAGCCCGAGGGCGAAGGCCGCATCCGCACCGCGGAGGAGGTCGCCGCCGAGGACGCCGCACGGCAGGCCGCGCTCGACGCCCGGGACGCGGCACGCCGGCGCGCCGAGAGCGCCGAGCTGAAGAAGAACGCCGAGGAGGAACAGCCATGACGCACGTCGAGCCAGGGTTCTGGACGGGCGTGGCCGACGTCGTCGCGGCCGTCTGCCTGCTGCTCGGGGCGTTCCTGACGTTCTCCGCCGGGGTGGGCGTGCTGCGGTTCGAGAACCTGCTGGCACGCATGCACGCCGTGACCAAGCCGCAGGTCCTGGGCCTGATCCTGCTCCTGGCCGGTGTCGCGCTGCGCCTGCGCAGCGGGGCGGCGCTGACGCTGCTCGGCCTCGTGGTCGTGTTCCAGCTCCTGACCAGCCCGGTCGCCGCGCACATGGTGGGGCGCGCCGGGTTCCGCACCGGCAAGGTGCGCTCGCAGGACCTGGACGTGGACGACCTGTCAGGCTCGGGGCGGTAGCGGCACCCGGGCCCGCGACGCACGCGGCAACCGGTGCACCCTCGACGGGGCGCCGGGCCGCTGCGGCTCCTGGCAGGCTCCCGCGACGCGCATCGGACTCCACGACGCGCCGATACGCGTCCGACGCACGTCCGGCGCGCCCGCGGACCTCACACGCCCGCCCCGGCCTCACGCGCCAGCAGCGCCTTCTTGATCCCGGGCCCGTAGCGGAACCCGCCCAGGGTCCCGTCCGTGCGCAGCACGCGGTGGCACGGCACGAACAGCGCCGCCGCGTTCATCGCGCACGCCCCCGCCGCCGCGCGCACGGCCGCCGGCCGGCCCGACCGCTGCGCGTACTGCGTGTACGTGACGACCTCGCCCGGCTCGACGCCGCGCAGCACGTCCCACGCGTGCTGCCGGAACTCGCCCGACCGCTGCCGCACGGGGACCGCCGCGGGCGCGGCGAGATCGCCCGCGTAGTACGCCTCGACGGCGGCGACGGCGTCGGCCAGCGTGTCGCGGGCGGGTCGGCTGTCGGTGCCGGCGCTCGCGGCGGTGCTGCCGACGGTGGTGCCGACCGTTGGGCCGACGGTGGTACCGACCGTTGCGTCGGCTGTGGTGGCGTGCGTTGTTCCGACCTCAGCGTCGTCCGTGGTGCCGACCGCTGTGCCGACGGTGGTGCCGACCGTTGCGTCGGCTGTGGTGGCGTGCGTTGTTCCGACCGCAGCCTCGTCCGTGGTGCCGACCGCTGCGCCGCCGGTGGTACCGACCGTTGCGTCGGCTGTGGTGGCGTGCGCTGTTCCGACCGCAGCGTCGTCCGTGGTGCCGACCGCTGCGCCGACCGCTGTGCCGACCGCTGCGCCGACCGTCGTGCCGGCGTCGGGAACGACCGACGGCGGCCGCAGCGACGGGTGGACGAGCGCGACGAGCGCCGCGACGTCGTCGGTCCAGCCGGACGCGAGCACGGCGTCGTCGCAGACGACGACGGTGAAGGGTCCGTCGGGCGTGGCGAGGGTGGCGGAGCGGGCGGTCATGAGGGGTCCTCTCGGGTCTGGGCGCCGGGGCGGCGTCCGGCGTGGTGGCGGCACGCCACAGGTGCATGGCGGCGTACGAGCGCCAGGGCGCCCAGGCGGCGGCGCGTGCGGCGAGGTCGCGGTGCCGTCGCCCTGCGGGCAGGCCGGCAGGGGGCGCGACGCCCGCCGCGGCGGCCCCGGCGAGCAGGGCGACGTCGCCGTCGAGCCACGCGTCCGGGTCGCCGAGCACGCGCATCGCGACGTACGCGGCCGTCCAGGGGCCGACGCCGGGCAGGGCGGTGAGCGCAGCCCGCAACGCCTCGGGGTCCGCGCCGACGTCCACCGCGAGGGTGCCGTCGGCGAGGGCGCGTGCGGCGCCGACGACGGCGGACACGCCGCGCGCGGGCAGGCGCAGCGGCCGGTCCGGGTCGGACGCCGCGGGGCTGCCGGGGTCCGCGACGGGGACTCCCGCGGCGATCGTCGCGGGCGAGGGGAACAGCGTCGTGAGACCGGCGAACCCCGAGGCGTACGGCGTGCCGAGACGGGCCGCGAGCCGGCTCAGGTGGGTGCGCGCCGCCGCGACGGAGATCTGCTGCCCGACGATCGCGCGCAGCACCAGCTCGTGCGGGTCGACCGCCCCGGGGACGCGGATGCCCGGCGTCGCGGCGACCAGCGGGGCGAGCGCGGCGTCGACGGCGAGGGCGGTGTCGACGGCGACCGGGTCCGCGTCGAGGTCGAGCAGCCGCCGTGCGCGCGCGACGGCGGCGGCGACGTCGGCGAGGGACGTGAGCTCGACGCGCAGCCGCAGGGTCCACGCCTGCCGCGTCGCGGCGCACCCGGCGCGCCGCGGGCCCGGTTCCGGCGACACCGTCGGGGTGGCCGTGACCTCCAGCGCGGCGGGGCCGTGCGGCAGGGTCAGCGTGCGGGCGTAGCGCAGCGCTGAGGGGTCGAGGGATGCGGACTCGACGCCGTCCATGGCGCGCGCCGCGAGGAAGGCGAAGATGCCGGGCGCGTCGAACGGGGCGCGCACGGGCAGGCGGAGCGCGAGGCGCACGGTGGTTTCCGCGCGGGGCAGGACTCGCGCGGGGTGCGCACGCTCGCCGTCGGCCGGGCGTGCCGGCGCATGGCCCGGGCCGTGGTCGTGGCCGTCGGCGCCCTGCAGGCCGTCTGCGCCGTCGGGGCCGCGCAGGCCGTCGCCGCCGTCGGCCCCGCGCAGGCTCTCGGCCGCACCGGCACCGCGTGGAGCCTCGCCGCGTGCGGGGCCTGGGTCGCGTGCGGGGCCGCGGTTCGGTGCGGGGACCGGGGCGCGGGCCGCCTCGTCGTGTGCCGCCTCGTCGTGTGCCGCCCGGTCGTGTGCCGCCCTGTTGTGTGCCGCCCGGTCGTGTGCCGCCTGGCCCCGCCGCCCTGCGCGGACCCGCGTGGCCGCCCCCCGCAGCGCTCCGGGCGTCGTGGCGAAGACGTCCTGCACGGTGTCGTTGAACTGGCGGATCGACCCGAACCCGGCCGCGAAGGCGACGTCGGCGAGCCTCAGGTCGGTGCCGGCGAGCAGCGCCCGCGCCGTCTGCGCCCGCTGCGCGCGGGCGAGCGCGAGCGGCCCGGCGCCGAGCTCGGCGACGAGCAGCCGGTGGACGTGCCGGGGGCTGTAGCCGAGCCGCCCCGCGAGCCCGGCGACGCCCTCGCGGTCGACGACGCCGTCCGCGAGCAGGCGCATGGCCCGCCCGGCGAGGTCGCGGCGCAGGTTCCACGCGGGCGTGCCGGGTGCCGCCTCGGGCAGGCAGCGCTTGCAGGCGCGGTAGCCGGCCTCGTGGGCGGCGGCGGACGTGAGGTAGAACGTGACGTTCTCGGGCCGCGGGGTGCGTGCCGGGCACGACGGCCTGCAGTAGATCCGGGTGGTGTGCACGGCCGTGAAGAACTGCCCGTCGAACCGGGCGTCGCGCGCGGCGATCGCGCGGTAGCGCTCGGCGAACAGGTCGGTCCCGGTGGCGGTCATGCGGCCATCGTGACCTGCCGCGGCTCGTCGCGGCTAGCGGGATTCGGACATGACGGCGTGAGGTGTCGCGCCACGCCGCCGCGCGAGCCGGTGCCTCACGCGGGCACGCGCGCTCCCAGCCAGTCGACGACCGCCCGCAGGTACTCCTCGCGCGCGGGCGGCGGCGACAGTGCGAGGTCGTGCGCGCCGCCCTCGACCGTCACGAGCTGCACGTCGCGCCCCAGGTGCCGTGCGCCGCGCCGGATGTGTGCGACGTCGAGCACCGAGTCGGTGGTCAGCAGCGCGTCGTGGGCGTGCCGGTGCGGCCCCGACCGTGCCGAGACGAGCACGAGCGTCGGCACCGCGACGTCGAGTCCGTGCCGGAGCCGCCGCTGTGCCGCGCGCACGGACCGGAACCAGCCGGCCCGCACGGGGAAGCCCTCGACCGGCTTCCAGGCGAGGTCGTAGCCCCAGGCCTCGTGCAGCGCTCGCCCGTAGTGCTCGCCCAGCCCGCCGAGGGGGAGCCGTGGCGCGACGCGTCCGACGACGTCGACCAGCCGCGTCACGGGCCCGCGCAGCAGCCAGTTCTCGTTGAGGTCGAACCACGGGCTGTTGAGCACGAGGGCATCGACGCGTCCGGGCCGGCTCGCGGCCCAGAGCGACGTCACCAGGCCGCCCATCGAGTGGGCCAGGACCACGAGCGTCGTGTGCCCGGCCGCGCGCACGGCCCCGGCCGCGGCGTCCAGGTCGCGCGCGTGCAGCGCGATGTCCGGGACCAGGTTGGGGTCGTGGCCCGCGGCGGCGTGCGCCGCCAGGGACCGCCCGTATCCGCGCAGGTCGACGGCGTAGAAGGCGTAGCCCGCGGCCGCGAGCGCGCGTGCGACGTGCGGGTGGAAGAAGTAGTCGACGAACCCGTGGACGTAGAGCACGGCGACCGGGCGCGGGCCGTCGTCGCCGTCGACCGACGGGGTGTGGCGCACGAGCGTGGCCTGCGCGCCGTCGCGCAGGGGAGCGGTCGCTGCTCGAACTCCTCGCCCAGGACGTCGGGCTGCCAGCGGGGTGCGTCGCTCATGCCTCGGTGCATGCGTCCATGCTGCCAGGTCGGCCTGGCCTGCGGGTTCCCGGTTGGCATTCAAAGTTGAGCGGAATAGACTCAACTTTGCGATGGTTGCCCCGGCAGGCAACCGCCACCCATCCCGGATCACTCGCGGAGCACGTATGGACACCAAGTTCACGACCATGTCGCAGCAGGCCCTCGGCGACGCCGTCCAGTCGGCGTCCGCGGCCGGCAACCCTCAGCTCGAACCCGCTCACCTGCTCGCGTCGCTGCTCGCGCAGCAGGGCGGCGTCGCCGTCGGGCTGCTCGATGCCGTCGGCGCGAACACGCAGGAGATCGGCCGCAAGGTGCGCGCCGCGCTCGTCGCGCTGCCCCAGGCCAGCGGCACGACGACGGCGCAGCCGCGCGCGAGCCGCGCCACCGCCGTCGCGCTGGAGACCGCCCAGAAGGAGGCGCAGGCGCTCGGCGACGAGTACGTCTCGACAGAGCACCTGCTGATCGGCATCGCCGCCGGTCAGAGCCCCGCCGCGCAGGCGCTCACCGCCGCCGGCGCGACCCCCGACGCGCTGCGGGCCGCGCTGCCCGCCGTGCGCGGCTCTTCCCGCGTGACCAGCGCCAACCCCGAGGGCACCTACAAGGCCCTGGAGCAGTACGGCACCGACCTCACCCAGCGCGCCCGCGACGGCAAGCTCGACCCGGTCATCGGGCGCGACTCCGAGATCCGCCGCGTCATCCAGGTGCTCTCGCGGCGCACCAAGAACAACCCCGTGCTCATCGGCGAGCCCGGCGTCGGGAAGACGGCCGTCGTCGAAGGCCTCGCGCAGCGCATCGTCGCGGGCGACGTGCCCGACTCGCTGCGCGGCAAGCGGCTCGTGGCGCTCGACCTGGCCAGCATGGTCGCGGGTGCCAAGTACCGCGGCGAGTTCGAGGAGCGGCTCAAGGCCGTGCTGGAGGAGATCCAGTCCTCCGACGGCGAGGTCGTCACGTTCATCGACGAGCTGCACACCGTCGTCGGCGCGGGCGCCGGCGGCGAGGGCGCCATGGACGCGGGCAACATGCTCAAGCCCATGCTGGCCCGCGGCGAGCTGCGCCTCGTGGGAGCGACGACGCTCGACGAGTACCGCGAGCACATCGAGAAGGACCCGGCCCTGGAGCGCCGCTTCCAGCAGGTCTTCGTGGGCGAGCCGTCCGTGGAGGACACGGTCGCGATCCTGCGCGGGCTCAAGGAACGGTACGAGGCCCACCACAAGGTGACCATCGCCGACTCCGCGCTCGTCGCGGCCGCAACCCTGTCCGACCGTTACATCTCGGGCCGCCAGCTGCCCGACAAGGCCATCGACCTGGTCGACGAGGCCGCCTCGCGGCTGCGCATGGAGCTCGACTCGTCGCCCGTCGAGATCGACGAGCTGCAGCGCGCCGTCACGCGCCTGGAGATGGAGGAGGTCGTGCTGAGCGAGTCGACCGACGCCGCCTCCGTCGAGCGTCTCGGCCGCCTGCGCGCCGAGCTCGCCGACAAGCGCGAGGCCCTCGCCGGGCTCACCGCCCGCTGGGAGGCCGAGAAGGCCGGCCACAACCGGGTGGGCGACCTGCGCGCCCGCCTCGACGAGCTGCGCGTCGACGCCGAGCGCAAGCTGCGCGACGGCGACCTCGAGGGCGCCGCGCGCATCCAGTACGGCGAGATCCCGGCCGTCGAGAAGGAGCTGGTGGAGGCGGAGTCCGCCGAGTCCGGCCACGCCCCCGACGGCGGTACGGGTTCGTCCACCACCGACGCCGGATCCGGGGCAAACCCGTACCCCCAGCGGGAAGCGCCCATGATCGCCGACAAGGTCGGGGCCGACGAGGTGGCCGAGGTCGTGGCCGCGTGGACCGGGATCCCCGCCGGACGGCTGCTTCAGGGGGAGACCGAGAAGCTGCTGTCCATGGAGTCCGTCATCGGGGCCCGGCTCATCGGGCAGGCCGCCGCCGTGCAGGCCGTGTCCGACGCCGTCCGGCGCGCCCGCGCCGGGGTCGCCGACCCCGACCGGCCCACCGGGTCCTTCCTGTTCCTCGGGCCCACCGGCGTCGGCAAGACCGAGCTGGCCAAGGCGCTCGCGGACTTCCTGTTCGACGACGAGCGCGCCATGGTCCGCATCGACATGTCCGAGTACGGGGAGAAGCACTCGGTCGCCCGGCTGGTCGGGGCGCCCCCCGGGTACGTCGGCTACGAGGAGGGAGGTCAGCTCACCGAGGCGGTGCGCCGCCGTCCGTACTCGGTCGTGCTGCTCGACGAGGTCGAGAAGGCCCACCCCGAGGTCTTCGACATCCTGCTCCAGGTGCTCGACGACGGCCGCCTGACCGACGGCCAGGGCCGCACCGTCGACTTCCGCAACGTGATCCTCGTGCTGACGAGCAACCTGGGCTCGCAGTTCCTCGTGGACCCGACGCTGTCGGACGAGGGCAAGCGCGAGGCCGTGATGACGACCGTCCGGGCGTCGTTCAAGCCCGAGTTCCTCAACCGGCTCGACGACGTCGTGGTGTTCGACGCGCTGTCGCTCGACGAGCTGGGCAAGATCGTCGACCTGCAGGTGCGCGCCTTCGCCGGCCGCCTCGCCGACCGGCGCATCCAGCTCGACGTCACGCCGGCCGCACGCGAGTGGCTGGCCCTCGAAGGGTTCGACCCCGCGTACGGGGCGCGCCCGCTGCGCCGCCTGGTGCAGCGCGAGATCGGCGACCGCCTGGCCCGGCTGCTCCTGGCCGGGGAGGTGCACGACGGCGCCACGGTGCTGGTCGACCGGCCGGACGACCTGGAGGTGGAGGGGCTGACGCTGAGCACCCGCGAGGGCTGAGCGGCGTCAGGCCCCGGACAGTCGCGCGAACGTCTCCCGCAGGGCCGGGTAGAGCGTCGCGTACGCCGGGTAGAGCCCGTCGTACACGGCGACGTCGCCCGGCTCGGGAACGATGTCGTGCCCTGCGGCGACGAACCGGTTCACGGGGCTCGGCCCCGCGTCGGCGGGTCCGGCGATCCAGGCGTGAGCCTGGATCGCCGCGCCCGCGGCGCTCACCTCGCCGTCCGCGCACACCCGGACGCGACGCCCGGTGACCGATGCGACGACCTGTGCCCACAGCGGTGACCGCGCCCCGCCGCCGACGGCGCGCAGCTCGCGCGCCGACGTGCCCGTGGCGGCCTCCAGCAGGCCGAGCTGGAGCCGCAGCTCGAACGCGACGCCCTCCAGCACGGCCCGGTACAGGTGTGCCGGGGTGTGCCGCCCGTGCCACCCGACGACGGCGCCGCGCGCGAGCGGGTCCCAGTGCGGGGTCTGCGCGGCGTTCCAGTAGGGCAGCACGAGCAGCCCCTCGGCTCCGGGCGGGACCGCTGCTGCGGCCGTCTCCATCGTGGTCACGTCGGAGCCCGCGAACCGGGCGGCCCAGTCGGCGACGTACGCGGCCGCGTTGAGCACCGTCTCCAGGATGTATGTGCCGGGTCGCACCCCGGCGAGCGTGCGGAACGCGGGGCTGGTCAGGTAGGTGCCGGCCGCGACCCCGCACACCATGGACGTGCCCAGGTTGAGGTAGGCCACGCCCGGTTCCTCGACGCCGAGCGCGATCCCGGCCGACTGCCCGTCGCCGATGCCGGCGACGAGTGTCACGCCCGGCTCGAGCCCGAGCCGCTCGGCGACGTCGGGAAGCAGGCCCCCGATGGCCTCGCCGCCCGCGACGAGCGTGGGCAGCCCGATGCCGCCCGGGCGGGCGTCCTGGGACGTGGCGGTCGCGGCCTCTCCCCGTGACACGCCTCGTCGTGACACACGGGGACGCCCGGCAGCAGCATCGAGCCCGGCCGCATCGAGCCCGGCAGCATCGAGCCCGGCCGCCGTCAGGAGCGCGGGGGACCAGGTCAGGTGCTCCAGGTCGAACAGGCCGAGGGTGTCCGCCGACGCGTGGCTCGTCGCCAGCCGGCCCGTCAGCCGCAGCGCGAGGTACGCCTGCACGTCCGCGAGGTACGCGGCGCGGGCGACGACGCCGGGCTCGTGCTCGGCGAGCCAGGCGAGCTTGTAGATCGCGGGCGTCGTGTCGGGCGGCTTGCCCGAGACGTCGTGCACCGACCGACCGCCGGGCAGGGGTTGCGACCCGAGCCGCGCGATCTGCTTCGACGCGCGTGAGTCGACCCACAGGATCGCGGGCCGCAGCGGTGCGCCGTCGGCGTCGAGCAGCACGAACGACTCGCGCTGGTGGGTGATCGCCATCGCCGTCACGCGCGCCCGGTCGGCGCCGGTCAGGGCGCCGACGGCGGAGCCGACCGCGGCGAGCGTCGCGTCGAACCATGCCGTCGCGTCCTGCTCGTGGAACCCGGGCGCGGGTGTCGCCGTCGTCAGTGGTGCGGCGCCCGTCGCGACGACGGCCCCGGACGCGTCAGCGACGACCGCCTTGGCTGCCGTCGTCGAGCAGTCGACGGCGACGACGAGCGGGCCGCCGCTCACGGCGCCACCACGACCTTGAGCCCTTGGCGCGCCACCGCGACCTCGAAGGCGCGGGCGGCGTCGTCGAGCGTGAACGTGTGCGAGACCAGGGAGCGCACGTCGACCCGCCCGCTGGTGACCAGGTCGATCGCGCGCGGGTAGACCTCCTTCATGCGCCGGGCCATGCGGAACGTGAGGCCCTTGCGGCGGGCGTGCGCGGCGGGGAACGCGGTGTGGTCGTCGTCGGGGATGCCGGCGAGCACGACGGTTGCACCCGGCCGGGCGGCGGCGACGCTGGTCGCGACGGCGTCGTCGTTGCCGGCGCACTCGATGACGGTGTGCGCCCCGGGCCCGACGGCGTCGTGCAGCGCGGCGGCGAACCCGCCCGCGGCGGGGTCGAGCACGACGTCGGCCCACCGGGCGGCGGCCGCCCTTCGGTGCGCGAGCGGTTCGACGGCGACGGCTCGCGTCGCCCCGGCGGCCCGCGCGACCTGGAGCGCGCACAGCCCGATGGGCCCGCAGCCGACGACGACGACCGTCCCGCCGACGCGCGGGTGCGACAGGTCGACGGCGTGGATGGCGACGCCGAGCGGTTCGAGCATGGCGACGTCGGCGTCGTCGAGCGTGTCCGGGACGGCGTGCACCCGGTCCTCGGGCCAGGCGACGAGCTCGCGCAGCGCGCCGTCGGTCTCGCCGTGGCCGGCGAACCGCACCTGCGGGCACAGGTTGCCGTGGCCCTCGACGCACAGGTCGCAGCGACCGCACGGCACGGCTGGGTCGACGGCGACGCGCTCGCCCGCGCGCGGCCCGGAGGCGATGACGCCGCCGAGCTCGTGCCCCAGCACCAGGGGGCGGGTGAGGGTCGCGTCGCCGATGCCGCCGTCGGCGAACCAGTGCAGGTCGGAGCCGCACAGCCCGACGGCGGTGACGCGCACCAGCACCTCTCCGGGGCCGGGGGAGGGCGGCGGCTCGTGCCCGACGCGCAGGTCACCGATGCCGTGCAGGCGGGCTGCTCTCATGGCGGCCACCCTAGGGTCGTCTCGCCGCACGCACCCGGCGCGGAGCGCTGTGGGCGCTGTGGGCGCTGTGGGCGCTGTGGGCACGGTGGGATTGCGAGGCCGCGGGCCGCCCGCCGAGGGTCGTGCGCGGGGTGCCGTCGCGGGTCACCGCAGCAGGGGCGGGTGCAGGTGTGCCACCGTCCCGACCTCGTAGAGGCGGGCGGGGCGCCCGCCGTCGCGGGTGGTGGTCTGGTCGGTCGGGCGCAGGAACCCCGCGGTGCCGGTGACCTTGCGGTGGAAGTTGCGCGGGTCGAGCGTGGTGCCCCAGACCACCTCGTACACGTGCCGCAGCTCGCTGATCGTGAACCGCTCGGGCAGAACGCGGCGGCCAGGGGCGTGTACTCGAGCTTGGCGCGGGCGCGTTCGACGCCGTCGCGCAGGATGGTCGTGTGGTCGAAGGCGAGCGTGTCGTCGCGTGCGAGCAGCGTGTCGACGGGCTGCCAGCGTGCGTCGGCGGCGTCGGTGCCGGCCGTGGGGGACGGCAGGTCGGCTGCGAGCACGATGTAGGCGACCGTCACGGTTCGCATGCGGGGGTCGCGGCCGGGGGCGCCGTAGGTGGCGAGCTGCTCGAGGTGGAACCGGTCGCTGGGCAGCCCGGTCTCCTCGAGCAGCTCGCGCGCCGCCGCCGCAGGCAGGTCCTCGTCGGGGCGCAGGAACCCGCCGGGCAGCGCCCACCGGCCCGCGAAGGGCGGTTCGCCGCGCCGGATGGTGAGTGCTTGCAGCCGGTCGTCGCGCACGGTGACGACGACGAGGTCGACCGTGACCGCGACGGGGGGTAGGGGTTGTCGCGCCGCATGGGGCGAGCCTACCCGCTTAACGTCAGGTTGACGGTATTGACCGTTCTGGCTTATTGTCGGTTTGACGATAACAACGAGAGGAGCCGGCCATGGCCGACATCACGCGCTACCCCATCCGCCGCCACCTGCGCGGGTCGAGCACCACGCACGTCGAGCTGATCAGCAAGGGCCGCACGGTCCGCTCCGGCGTCGGGGCGTCGTTCTGGTTCCGGCCGCTGAGCGCCGTCCTGAACGAGGTGCCCGTCGACGACCGCGAGCTGCCCCTGCTGTTCCACGCCCGCACCAGCGACTTCCAGGACGTCACCGTGCAGGCCACCGTGACCTACCGCGTGACCGACCCCGCGACCGCCGCCGGCCGCATCGACTTCTCGATCGACCCGACGTCGGGCAGGTGGCGCAGCACCCCGCTCGATCAGGTGGCGGGCATGCTCACCGAGTCGGCCCAGCAGTACGCCATCGACCTGCTGGCCGCCGTCGACCTCGCCGGAGCCACCGCGGGTGGCGTCGGCCCCGTCCGGGCCGTCATCGCCGAAGGGCTGCGCTCCGACGAACGGCTGGCCGCGACGGGCCTCACCGTCGTCGGCGTGCGCGTGGTCGCGCTGCGGCCCGAGCCCGAGGTCGAGAAGGCGCTGCGGACCCCGACCCGCGAGCTCGTCCAGCAGGAGGCCGACCGGGCGACCTTCGAACGGCGCGCCGTCGCCGTCGAACGCGAGCGGGCGATCGGCGAGAACGAGCTGCAGACGAAGATCGAGCTCGCACGCCGCGAGGAACAGCTCGTGCGCCAGCGCGGCGCCAACGCCCGCCGCGAGGCCGAGGAGAGCGCGGCCGCCGACGCCATCGTCGCGCAGGCCTCGGCCGACCGGACCGTCACGACCGCCCAGGCGCGGGCCGAGGAAACCCGCCTCGCCGGGGCGGCCCAGGGCGAGGCCGAGGCCGCACGGGTCGCCGCCTACCGCGACGTGCCCGAGGCGGTGCTGCTCGCGCTCGCCGTCCGGGAGCTCGCCGCGAACCTGCCGAAGATCGACACGCTGGTGCTCAGCCCCGACCTGGTCACCCAGGCGCTGGCCCGGTTCGGAACGGGGGCGGCGGCATGAGCCAGACGCCTCGCGTCGTCGTCGTCCACCGCCGCACCGAGTACGACGAGCTGATCGCGACGCACGGCACCCGCGGCCAGGCCGCGTTCTTCCTGCGTGGCCGCGGGCGCGACATCGCCGAGCTCGAAGAGCGTGACCAGCGCACCCGGCAGGCGGTCGCGGCAGCGGCCGCGGCCGTCCCCGTCGACTGGCGCCGCGGGAGCGTCGAGCGGAGTGACGTCGCCCGCTTCCTGTTCGCCCCCGACGACGTCGTCGTCGTGGTCGGGCAGGACGGCCTCGTCGCCAACGTGGCCAAGTACCTCGACGGGCAGCCGGTGATCGGCATCGACCCCGAGCCCGGTCGCAACGCCGGCGTGCTCGTCACGCACGCTCCGCGCGACCTCGGCGACCTGCTGCACGCCGTCGGCCAGGTGACCGAGCGCACCATGGTGCGTGCGACGGCCGACGACGGGCAGGTGCTGCTCGCCCTCAACGAGGTCTTCGTCGGGCACCCGAGCCACCAGACCGCACGGTACGAGCTGCGCACGCCGCACGACCAGGTCGAGGCGCAGGCGTCCTCGGGCGTGCTCGTGGCGACCGGGACGGGCGCGACGGGCTGGTGCCGGTCGGTCGCCCGCGAACGCCACAGCCCGCTCGCACTGCCCGCGCCGACGGAGCGCCGGCTGGTCTGGTACGTGCGCGAGGCGTGGCCCTCGCCCGCTACGGGGGCCAGCCTGACCGAGGGCGAGCTCGACGGGAGCGACCTCGCGCTGACGGTCGCCTCCGACCGGCTGGTCGCGTTCGGCGACGGCATCGAGAGCGACGCGCTCACCCTGACCTGGGGCCAGACGGTCCGCGTCGGTCGCGCGCCGACGGCGCTGCGGCTCGTCGTCTGACCCGGCCCGCGCGGGCTGCGCCCGGGCACGGACCAGCGCGGTCGCGACGCCGTCGGCCGCTGCCGCGCATCCCGTGCCAGCGCGACGGGTCGCGGCCCGCAGGGCGCTCACACTGCGAGATGAGGGTTGCTTCGGGCTACGACTTGCGGTCGGCGACGACGCGCCCTCGGCCGTGAATGGGTCACCCCGACGTGGTGGAAGGTGAGACTGCTGTGAGAACTCTTGCTGCCGTTGCGACGGCTCCGAAGACCGACCTGAGCGTCACGGAGCTCGAGCTCGACGAGTGCCGCCCGGACGAGCTGCGGGTGCGGATGGTCGCCTCCGGTGTGTGCCACACCGACGCGATCGTCCGCGACCAGTGGTACCCGACGCCGCTGCCCGCCGTGCTGGGGCACGAAGGGTCGGGGGTCGTGGAGGCCGTCGGCGCCGACGTGACCGGCTTCTCGCCGGGGGACAGGGTGGTGCTCGCTCCCGCGTCGTGCGGAGCCTGCACGCAGTGCATCGCCGGGCACCCGCAGTACTGCGAGCAGTTCTACGCCTACAACTTCGGCGGCTCCCGGCCCGACGGCTCGACGCAGTTCACCGACGACGGCGTGGCCGTGTCGTCGAACTTCTTCGGGCAGTCCTCGTTCTCGCAGTACGTCAACGTCAAGGCCCGCAACGCCGTCACCGTGAGCGACACGGTCCCGCTGGAACTGCTCGGCCCGCTCGGCTGCGGGATCATGACCGGCGCCGGATCCGTCCTGAACGTGCTGCGCCCCGGCGCGGGCGACTCGATCGCGATCTTCGGCACCGGCGCCGTCGGCATGGCGGCGATGCTCGCCGCGGTCGCCGCCGGCGCGACGACCGTCGTCATGGTGGACATCGTGCAGTCCCGGCTGGACCTCGCGCTCCAGCTCGGCGCCACCCACGTCGTCAACTCCACCGAGGCCGACCCGGTCGAGCGCATCAAGGAGATCACCGGAGGCGGCGCGCGCTACGCGCTCGACACGACCGGCGTCCCCGCGGTGTTCGCGCAGATGACCAGATCGCTGGCCCTCCTGGGTGTCGGGGGGCTGGTCGGGGCCGCGCCGCTCGGCACGGACGCGCCCTTCGACATCGGCACGCTGCTGACCAGCGGCATCACCATCAAGATGATCGTGGAGGGAGACTCGATCCCCCGCGAGTTCATCCCCCGGCTGATCAGCCTGTACGAGGCCGGCAAGTTCCCGTTCGACAAGCTCGTCACGACGTACGAGTTCGCCGACATCAACCGTGCCTTCGCCGACTCCGAGTCGGGCGCGACCATCAAGCCCGTGCTGCTCTTCCCGCGGGCATAGCGGCGACGCAGGGCAGGGGCGTCAGTCCCCGTCGAGGTCGAGGATGACCGGGACGTGGTCGCTGGCGCCCTTGCCCTTGCGTTCCTCGCGGTCGATCGTCACGCCCGTCACGCGCTCCGCGAGCGCGGGCGACGCCCACGCGAAGTCGATCCGCATGCCCTTGTTCTTCGGGAACGCGAGCTGCTTGTAGTCCCAGAACGTGTAGGTGTGCTCGGCCGGCAGGTGCTCGCGCGAGACCTCGCGGTAGCCGGCGTCCGCGAACGCCGCGAACGCGGCCCGCTCGGGCGCCGAGACGTGCGTCGCGCCGTCGAACGGCGCCATGTCCCACACGTCGGTGTCGAGCGGGGCGACGTTCCAGTCGCCGACGAGCGCGACCTGCGCGGCCGGGTCCTCGCCGAGCCAGCGCGTCGCCTGCGCGCGCAGCGCGTCGAGCCACGCCAGCTTGTACGTGTAGTGCGGGTCGTCGAGCGCGCGCCCGTTGGGCACGTAGAGCGACCACACGCGCACCCCGCCACACGTCGCGCCGAGCGCGCGCGCCTCGTGCACCGGGTCGGGGGCGTCCTCGGCCGCGGGGGCCTGCCCCGCGCCGCCGTCGACGCCGGGGCCGCTGGCGACCGCGGGGGCCTTGGCGAACCCGGGCTGCCCCGCGAAGGCGAGCTCGACGTCGTCGATCCCGACGCGCGAGATCACGGCGACGCCGTTCCACTGCGAGAACCCGACGTGCGCGACCTCGTACCCGGCGGCCTCGAACGCGAGGTAGGGGAACTGGTCGTCGCGGCACTTGGTCTCCTGGATCGCGAGCACGTCGGTGCCCGAACGTTCGAGGAAGGCCACGACGCGGTCGGCGCGGGCGCGGACGGAGTTCACGTTCCAGGTGGCAAGTCGCACGCGGCCACCCTAGAGGCCGCCGCCAACACACCTGCCCGAGCGGCCGCCACGGGCGCCGCGACCGGTTGCCGAGTCGGCACTTAGTCGTCAGCTCGTGCCCCGGGCGCACGAGCTGACGACTAAGTGCCGACCTGACAACCGGGTGCGCCACCCCGCGCGTGAGACGCAGTCGCGTCTGCTGTGAGACGCGGGCCCAGACTGGTGGTGCAGCGGGGGGCGTCATGGGTGCGGTGTTTCCCCAGGTCAGCGACAGGCGCTTGCGCTCACCGCTCCTGGCGCTCTAGCGTCAGCCGTTGACCTGGGCGCGTGATACTCGGTTCCAGCGCTCGCACTCGAAGGAGCCCCATGGCACGCCCCGCCTCGCGCCTCACCAGCCCCAGCGCCCCTGACCGTGTCCAGCACGGAACCCAGCACGGAACCCGGCGCGGAACCCGGCGCAGCATCAGCCGCAGCGCCCGGCTCCGCCCCCATGCCTTCGGGGCCGCGCTCGCCGCTCTCATGGTCGCCGCGCTCGCCGCCTGCACGGCCGGCAGCACCGCGCAGGACCCGAGCGCGAGCCCGGGCGCGGCGCGCACCGACGTCACGATCGCCGTCGGCGCGGAGCCGGTCAACCTCGACTTCACGACGACGTCGGGTGCCGCGATCCCGCAGCTCCTCATGAACAACGTCTACGAGACGCTCGTCAAGATCGACCAGGACGGCAGCCTCGTGCCGCTGCTCGCGACGAGCTGGGACGTCTCCGACGACCGCACGCAGTACACGTTCCACCTGCGCCAGGGCGTGACGTTCTCCGACGGCCGCCCGTTCACGGCCGACGACGTCGTGGCGAGCTTCGACCGCGTCCGCACCGACTGGCTCAACGCGATCAAGGGCAAGATGGACGTCGTCGCGAGCACCGAGAAGGTCGACGACGCGACCGTGCGCGTGACGCTGTCGCAGCCGTCGAACGCGTGGCTGTTCAACCTCGGCACGTCGGTGGGCGCGATCTTCCCCGCGACGCTCGACTTCGACCTCAAGACGGCCGCGGTCGGCACGGGGCCCTACGAGGTCACGCAGGTGCGCCAGGGCGACCGCATCGTCCTGGCGGGCCGCGACGACTACTGGGGCGGCCCGGCCCGCCTCACGACGGTCACGGTCCGCTACCTGACCGACACGACGGCCGCGGTCAACGCGCTGCGCGCGGGCGACGTCGACATGCTGTTCAACTCGGCCACGGGCGACCAGGTGCGCCAGCTCGCGGGCAACGCCGCCTTCCAGGTCGTCGAGGGCACCTCGACGGGTGACGTGCTGCTGTCGTTCAACAACCGCACCGCCCCGTTCGACGACGTGCGCGTGCGGCAGGCGTTCGCCTACGCCATCGACCGCCAGGCCGTCATGGACACCGCCTCGGCCGGGTACGGCACGCTCGTCGGCGCGATGGTCACACCGCAGGACCCGTTCTACGAGGACCTCACGGGTGTCCACCCCTACGACCCGGACAAGGCGCGCGCGCTGCTCGCCGAGGCGGGCCAGCAGAACCTGCGCGTCACGTTCGACGTGCCCAACCTCGCCTACGCGACGACGGCGGCCGAGCTCATCGTGTCCCAGCTCGCCGAGGTGGGCGTCACCGCGACCATCTCGACGCTCGAGTTCCCGGCCGTCTGGCTCGACAAGGTGTTCACCCGCCACGACTTCCAGATGTCGGTCATCCAGCACTCCGAGGCGAACGACATGCTGACGGTCTTCCACCGCGACTACTACCTCGGCTACGACGACTCCGTCATCGCCCCGATCGCCGCGCGAGCCGACGCGGGCACCCCCGAGGAGTTCGTCACCGGCATGAAGCAGGTGGCGCGCCAGATCGTCGACGACGCGGGCGGCGTCGTGCTGTACCTGGCCCCGACGCTCATCGTCGCCGACAAGGGGCTGACGGGCATCGCGGCGAACGCCGTCACGGAGTCCATGGACCTGACCACCCTGGCGTGGACCTCCTGACCCCGCCGGGCCGCGCGGGTGCTCCCCACGCCAAGCGGGCGCGAACCGCCGCCCCGGTTGCAGGATGGTCCCTGTGAGGCGACAGGTCGGCTGGCTCGCGGGGCAGTTCGTCGCGACGCTCGCGCTGGCCAGCGCCCTCGTGTTCCTCGTGCTGCGCGTGCTGCCCGGCGACGCCGCCGTCGTCGCGCTCGGCGTCAACGCGACCCCCGAGGCCCTCGCGCGGTGGCGTGCCGAGCACGGCACCGACAGGCCGCTGCTGGCCCAGTACGGCGACTGGATGGGTGGCCTGCTGCGCGGGGACTTCGGCACGTCCTTCGTCACGGGCCACGACCTGACGACGCTGATCGCCGACCGCGTCCAGGTGACCCTCATTCTCGTGGGGCTGGGCATGCTGCTCGCGGTGCTCGTGGCGGTCCCGCTCGGCACGATCGCGGCCGTGACGCACCGCTCGGCGTGGGGCACCGTCATCGCGGGCGCCTCGCAGGTGGGTGTGGCGGTGCCGAACTTCCTGGTGGGCGTGCTGCTCGTCTCGTTCGTCGCGGTGCACGTCGGCTGGCTGCCCGCCGGCGGATGGACCCCGCCCGCGGTCGATCCGGCCGGGTTCTGGCGGCACGCGATCCTCCCCGCGGTGTCGCTCGGCACCGTGCAGGCAGCCGTCATGACGCGCTACGTGCGCTCGGCCGTGCTGGAGGTCATGCGCGAGGACTTCCTGCGCACCGCGCGAGCCGCCGGCCACACGCGCACGTCGGCGCTCGTGCGGCACGGGCTGCGCAACGCGGGCGTGCCCGTCGTGACGGTCGTGGGCGTGCAGCTCGCGGCGATGCTCGTGGGTGCCGTCGTCGTCGAGCGCGTGTTCGTGGTGCCGGGGCTCGGGTCGCTGCTGGTCGACTCGGTGCAGCAGCGGGACCTGCAGGCCGTCCAGTCGATCGTGGTGGTGCTCGTGGCGCTCGTCGTGGTGGTCAACTTCGTCGTCGACCTGCTGTACACGGTGCTCGACCCCCGGCTGCGGGTGGCGCGATGAGCGTCCTGCCCCCGGCACCCCTCTCGTCGACACCGCCGCCGTCGGACCGCCGCGCCGTCCCGGCGTCCACCCGCAGCTCGTCATCGGCGCCGCGCTGGTGGCCGTCGTCGTCGTGACCGCTCTCGTCTCGCTCGTGTGGACGCCGTACGACCCGGTGCGGGCCGTGCCCGCCGTCCGCCTCCAGGGCCCGAGCGCCGCGCACTGGCTCGGCACCGACCGGTTCGGCCGCGACGTGCTGTCGCAGATCATGGCCGGCGCCCGCATCACGCTGTACGTCGGCGTGGTCGCCGTCGGGATCGCGGCCGTCGTCGGCGTGCCGGTGGGCATCGTGGCCGGCATGCGCCGGGGGGTGCCCGGACTGCTGCTCATGCGTGCCTCGGACGTGCTGCTCGCCTTCCCCGGCCTGCTGCTCGCGATCGTCCTGGGCGCCGCGTTCGGGTCCGGGACGACGACGGCGATGGTCGCCCTCGGCATCGGCGCGATCCCCGCGTTCGCGCGCGTCGCACGATCGGGCACCCTCCAGGTCATGCGCACCGACTACGTGCTCGCGGCGCGTGCCGCGAACCGGCCGGCGTGGGCGATCGCGTGGCGGCACGTGCTGCCCAACATCGCCGGGATCGTCGTGGTGCAGTGCTCGGTCAACTTCGGCCTCGCGGTGCTCGCCGAGGCCGCGCTGTCGTTCCTCGGGCTCGGCACCGCGCCCCCGACGCCGTCGTGGGGGCGCATGCTCCAGGAGTCGCAGCAGTTCCTGGGGGTGCACGACAACCTGGCGATCGCGCCGGGCGTCGCCATCGCCGTCGCGGTGCTGGGCTTCAACCTGCTGGGCGACGGCCTGCGCGACGTGCTCGACCCGCGCCTCAAGGGGCTGCGATGACCGCGCTGCGGGTCGCGGACCTCGCGGTCCGCACCCGCCACCAGACCCTGGTCGAGGGCGTGAGCCTGACGGTCGGCGTGGGCGAGCGCGTCGGCCTCATCGGCGAGTCCGGCAGCGGCAAGTCCTTGACCGCGCTCTCGGTGCTGGGCCTGCTGCCCGACAACCTCACCGCGACGGGCACCGTCGACGTCGCGGGCGAGCGCGACCTGCTCGCCCGCCCCGAGCGGCGCCTCGCGCGGCTGCGCGGCTCGCTCGTGTCGATGATCTTCCAGGAGCCCATGACGGCCCTCGACCCGCTCGTGCGCGTCGGCGCCCAGGTGGCGGAGGTCGTGACGCTGCACGACGACGGCGTGGGCCGCGCGCGGTCTGCCGCCGCCCGGCGCCGTGCCGTCGCGCTGCTCACCGAGGTCGGCCTGCCCGACCCCGCGGCCGCTGCGCGCGCCTACCCCCACCAGCTCTCGGGCGGGCAGCGCCAGCGCGTGATGATCGCGATGGCCCTCGCCAACGACCCCGCGCTGCTGGTGGCCGACGAGCCGACGACGGCGCTCGACGTCACCGTGCAGGCGCAGGTTCTCGACCTCATGGGCGAGCTCGTGGCCCGGCGGGGCACCGGGCTGCTGTTCATCACGCACGACCTGGCGGTGGTCTCGCGCGTGTGCGAGCGCGTGCTCGTCATGAAGGACGGCACGATCGTCGAGCAGGGCACGGTCGAGGACGTCTTCCGCAGCCCGCGCCACGAGTACACGCGCCGCCTGCTCGACGCCTCCGACCTCACGCCCCGCCGCCGCGCAGCGCACGCGACCAATGCCGAGCCCGAGCCCGAGGCCGCGCCCGCGCCCGCGCCCGGCCCGCCCCCGCCATCCGCCTCGAGGCCGTCTCACGGCGCTACCGCCGCGGCCGGCGCGGCGCCGTCGACGCCCTGCGCGACGTGTCCCTGGAGGTCGCCGACGGCGAGCGCTTCGGCATCGTCGGCGAGTCGGGCGCCGGCAAGACGACGCTCCTGCGGCTGCTCGCCGGGCTCGACGCGCCGACGTCGGGCACCGTCGAGGTCGCCGGCGTCACCCTCGCCGGGCCCGGTGCCGGCCGCCGGGGCGTCGCCGGGTCGCGCGCCGTCGCGCGCGTACGCAGCGAGCTGCAGCTCGTGTTCCAGGACCCGCAGGGATCGCTCGACCCGCGCATGACGGTCGCCGACATCGTGGCCGAGCCGCTCCTCAACCCCGCCAACCGGCGCTCGCTGCCGCAGGCGGCCACGCGGGCGGGGCGCCGGTCGCTGGTGCGTGAGCTGCTCGACGCCGTCGGCCTGCCCGCCGACGCCGCCGATCGCTACCCGCACCAGTTCAGCGGCGGTCAGCGCCAGCGCATCTCGATCGCGCGGGCGCTCGTGTGCCGTCCGCGGGTGCTGGTGGCCGACGAGCCCGTCAGCGCCCTCGACGTGTCGGTGCGGGCGCAGGTGCTCGACCTGCTCGCCCGGCTCGCGGACGAGCGCGGGCTGACGCTGGTCCTGGTCTCGCACGACCTGGCCGTGGTGCGCCACCTGTGCGACCGCGTCGCCGTCATGCGCGCGGGCGAGATCGTCGAGCAGGGCACCACCGCGCAGGTGTGGGACGCCCCGCGGCACGAGTACACGCGCCGCCTCCAGGCGGCGACCCCGACGCTCGCGCGCGGGTAGCGTCCCGCGCGTCGGGCGCTCGTCCCTCGACCCGCCTCACGCTGCCCGCCTGGCCGCGTCTGCCCCCGCCGCCTCACCGCGCCCGGTACACGTTCTCGGGCCGCCCCTGCCCCCGTACCGTGGCGTCACGTCGGCCCGCCCCGTGGCGACCAGGTGCTCCAGGTAGCGCCGCGCGCTCACGCGGGACATGCCGACGGCCGCGCCCACCTGTGAGGCCGTCAGCCCCGGGTGGCCGTCGTCCGCTGCCTCGCACAGCACCTCGTCGACGCTGCGCAGCGACCGCGCCGACAGTCCTTTGGGCGGGGCGGTGGGCCGGCTCGCAGCGGCGAGCAGCCGGTCGACGTCGTCCTGCCCGAGCTCGGGTGCTGCGCGCCGCAACGTCTCGCGCGCGGCCCATGTGGCGTCGAGCCGTTCGCGCAGCGCGGCCGCGGTGAAGGGCTTGACAAGGTAGTGCACGACGCCGCCGGCGCGCGCCCGGCGCACCGCCTCGACCTCGCGTGCCGCGGTCGCGGCGACGACGTCGGCGGGCGGGCCGGGCAGGGTCCGCAGCCGGGCCAGCACGTCAAGCCCGTCGGCGTCGGGCAGGTGGAGGTCGAGCAGCACGACGTCGGGGTGCAGGGCCGCCGCGAGCCGCAACGCCTCGGCGCCCGTGGTCGCGGTCGCGATGGCCACGAAGCGCGGGTGGCTCTCGACGTACCCGCGGTGCAGGTCCGCGACGGCGGGGTCGTCCTCGACCACCAGCACGCGCAGCGGTGGCGGGCCGGGCCGGGGCTGCCCGGCGGTCACGGACGGCCTCTCGTCCCTGCCGGGGGCGCCGCGTCGGCGGCCGGGCGCGGCAGGGTGACGCGCACGCGTGCGCCGCCCAGGGGGACGTCGAGATCCGTACGCGTCCGGCCCAGCGTTCGGCGGCCCGGCGTACCAGCCCGAGCCCGACGCCGCCGGGCGCCCGCCCGGGTGCTGGCGGCCGGGTGCTCACGCCGTCCTCGAGCACCGCCGCGCGGGCGCCGCGCGGGATGCCCGGCCCGTCGTCGTCGACGGTGACGCCGTCCTCGGCGACGTGGACGTGGACGTGCCCGCCGGGGCCGACGGCCTCGGCGGCGTTGTCCACGAGGTTGCCGAGCACCGTCAGCAGGTCGGCATGCCGGTCCGCGTCGTCGCCCGTGGGTGCGGGCAGCGCCGAGCGGTCGTCGATCTCGAGCCGGATGTCGTGGGCGGCCGCGACCCGGGCCTTGGCGTGCAGCAGCGCGGCCACCTCGGGCGCCCGCACCCCGGGCGGCACGGGCGGCGCGGGCTCGGCCTGGTCGTGCGCGTCGCGTGCGATGAAGCGCACCGCGTCGTCGACGCGGCCGAGCTCGAGCAGGCCCGAGATGACGTGCAGCGTGTTGCTGAACTCGTGCGACTGCGCGCGCAGCGCCGCGGTGAGGTCGCGTGCGCCGTCCAGGTCGCGCACCAGCGCCTGCACCTGGGCGGGTTCGAGGCGCAGGAACCGCCGTCGCACGAGCTGGGTCACCCACACCGCGGCGAGCACGCCCACGACGGCGGCCGCTGCGAGCGCCAGGAAGAGGTGCCCGAGGCCGGCGAGCCAGTCGTGGTGAAGCTGGGACTCGAGGATGCCGACGCTGGCGACGCCGATGACGGGGGCGGGGGTGGCGTCGTCGGCGGCCTCGCCGAAGATCGGGACCTTGACGCGCCACGACGTGCCGAGCGTGCCCGTCTGCGTCCCGGTCCACACCTGCCCGGCGAGCGCGGGGGAGGGGTCGGTCGAGACGGTCTCGCCGATGCGCCGGGGGTCGGGGTGCGAGTAGCGGGTCCCGTGGGTGTCGGCGACGACGACGTAGGTGACGTCGGAGGCGTGCCGGATGAGCTCGGCGATCGGCTGGATGGTCGCGGCGGGGTCGGCGTCGTCGAACGCTTCGACGACGGCGGGCAGGCGGGCGACGGACTGCGCGACCCCTGTCATGCGGTCGAGGTAGGCGCCGCGGAGCTGGCGTTCCTGGACCCAGGAGGCGACGACGCCGGTCGTGCAGACGAGGGTGAGCACGATCGTCACCTGCAGCACGAGGAGCTGCACACGGAGCGACACTGCCCGGCCCATGGTCCTCAGTGTGGCGTACGGCACACCGCGAGGGAAACAGGACCGAAACGACCGCAACGTCCCTTATGGACGAAAGCGTGGCACGTCGCGCGGCCGTCCCTAGCGTGCGCGGTACGGCCGAGGCAACGGTGCCCGGCCGGGGACCTTCGGAGGAGCCATGCGCCACGCAAGGACCGTCGCGGCGTTCGTCGCCGCAGCCACGCTCGCCGGATGCTCGGCGTTGTCGTCGGGCGACCAGAGCAGGTCGGGGGGGTCGAGCGACGGCGGGGCCTCGAGGCTCAGCATCGTCGTACCCGCAGACCCGGGCGGCGGCTGGGACCAGACGGGTCGTGCCATCCAGGCCGTGCTGGAAGGCGAGAAGCTCGTGCCCGGCGCGACCGTCACGAACGTCGGTGGTGCGGGCGGCACCGTCGGCCTGGCGAACATCGCGACGTCGAGCGACCCGAACCTGCTGCTGGTCATGGGCCTGGTCATGGTCGGGGCCGTCGAGACCAACCAGTCGCAGGCGCGCATCGAGGACACCACGCCGATCGCCCGCCTCACCGAGGAGCAGGAGGTCATCGCGGTGCCGATCGACTCGCCGTACGAGACGATCGGCGACCTGGTCGAGGCCGTGCGGACCCACGGCAAGGAGGTCACGATCACGGGCGGTTCCGCCGGCGGCACCGACCACATCCTGGCCGCGCTGCTGCTCAAGGCGGCCGGGGTGGCGCCCGACGCCATCGGGGACACGCTCAACTACGTCGCCTACTCGGGCGGCGGCGAGTCGCTCGCCGCGCTGCTGGGACACAACGTCGACGCGGGCGTCTCGGGCGTCAGCGAGTACGCGGAGCAGGTCAAGGCGGGCACGTTGCGTGCGCTGGCCGTCTCGGGTGCCGAGCGGGAGGCGCTGCTGCCCGACGTGCCGACCCTCAGCGAGTCGGGGTACGACGTCGAGCTGACCAACTGGCGGGGCGTCGTGGCCCCCGGCTCGATCGACGACGCGCAGCGCGAGCGGCTGGTCGCGCTGGTCACCGACCTGACGAAGTCGGACGCCTGGGTGCAGACGCTCGAGGAGCGGGGCTGGTCCGACGCGTTCCTCGCGGGCGACGCGTTCGACACCTACCTGCAGGGCAACATCGCCGAGATCAAGGGCGTGCTGCACGACATCGGGCTGGTCGGATGAGCGGCCCTCACGCACCCTCGGGGCGGGCCGCGCTGCGCCCGCCTCCGGGGGCTCCACGTCGGCCGGGCCCCAGCGCGTGCCGCGGGGGCGCCGGCTCGGCGAGCTCGTGTTCGCCGTGGTCGTCGTGGGCATCGGGGCGCTGGTGCTCTTCGAGTCGCGGAGGATCGCCGTCCCGGGGTCGGTCAACACGCTCGGCCCGCGCGCCTTTCCCGCGATCGTGGGCGGCGTGCTGCTCGTCTCGGGCGTGGCCGTGCTCGCGCAGGTGCTGCGCGGGCACCTGGGCCGGGAGGAGGGCGGCGAGGACGTCGACCTCGCGGTGCGGACCGACTGGCGCACGGTCGCGATCCTCGCCGGGGTGTTCGTGCTGCACGTGCTCACCATCAACGCGGCCGGGTGGCCGGTGTCCGCGGCGCTGCTGTTCGCCGGGTCTGCCGTCGCTCTCGGGGCGCGGCCGTGGTGGAAGGCCGTGCTGGGCGGCGTCGTGCTCGCCCTCGTGATCCAGATCGTGTTCGGCGGGATGCTCGGGCTGAGCCTGCCGCCAGGTCCGCTGCTGAGGGGGGTGCCTTTCCTTCATGGGTGACATCTCGGCCCTGCTCGACGGGTTCTCGACCGTCCTGCACCCGGTGTTCCTGCTGTACGCGCTGTTCGGCGTGTTCGTCGGCACCGCGGTCGGCGTGCTGCCCGGCATCGGGCCGGCCATGACGATCGCGTTGCTGCTGCCGCTGACCTACTCGCTCGAACCGTCGGCGGCGATCATCGTGTTCGCCGGCATCTACTACGGCGGCATGTACGGGGGGTCGACGACGTCGATCCTGCTCAACACCCCCGGCGAGTCCGCCTCGATCGTCACCGCGCTCGAGGGGCACAAGATGGCCCTCGCCGGGCGCGGGGCCGCGGCGCTGGCGACCGCCGCGATCGGTTCGTTCCTCGCCGGGTCGCTCGCCACGGCCGCGCTGACGTTCGTCGCTCCCGTCGTGGCACGGTGGGCGGTACAGCTCGGCGAGCCCGACTACCTGGCCCTCATGGTCGTCGCGTTCGTCACCGTGGGCGCCCTGCTCGGTTCGTCCGCGGCACGTGGCATCGCCGCGCTCGGGCTCGGCCTGCTGCTCGGCCTGGTCGGCACCGACACGCTGACCGGCCAGCAGCGGTTCACGGCCGGCGTGCCGCAGTTCGCCGACGGCATCGACGTCGTCGTGATCGCCGTGGGCCTGTTCGCGGTGGGGGAGGCGCTCTACGTCGCCTCGCGGCTGCGGCACGGCCCGGTGCGCGTCATCCCGGTCGCGAAGGGGTGGCGCACGTGGATGAACCGGGAGGACTGGCGGCGGTCGTGGAAGCCGTGGCTGCGCGGTACCGCCATCGGCTTCCCGGTGGGCACCATCCCCGCGGGCGGCGCCGACGTCGCGACGTTCCTGTCCTACGCCGCGGAGCGCAAGCTCGCCGGCCGGCGCAAGGCGCAGTTCGGCCGTGGCGCGATCGAGGGCGTGGCCGGGCCCGAGGCCGCCAACAACGCGGCCGCGGCGGGTGTGCTCGTCCCGTTGCTGACGCTCGGCCTGCCGACGACGGCGACGGCCGCCATCATCATCGCGGCGTTCCAGTCCTACGGGATCCAGCCGGGCCCGCTGCTGCTGACGAACCAGTCGGCGCTGGTGTGGGCGCTCATCGCGAGCCTGTACATCGGCAACGTCATGCTCGTGGTGCTGAACCTGCCGCTCGTGGGCATGTGGGTACGCATCCTGCAGATCCCGCGCCACTACCTGTACGCGGGCATCCTGCTGTTCGGTGCGCTCGGGTCGTACGCGCTGAACTTCGCGCCCGTCGATGTGCTGGTGCTGCTGGTCATCGGCATCGTCGGGTTCGCCATGCGGCGGTTCGGCTACCCCGTGGCGCCCATGGTCGTCGGCATGATCCTCGGCCCGATGGCCGAGGACCGGCTGCGCCGTTCGCTCGCCATCAGCCAGGGCGACCTGACGTACCTGGTGACGCGCCCGTTCGCCGCCGCCGCCTACGGGGCGATCATCGTCGTCGTGATCGCGGGACTGTGGCTGCGGCGCCGCGAGCGCCGCTTCGAGGCCGAGGTGGCGCGCCTGGCCGCCGACGCCGAGGCCGCGGAGCCGGCGCCGCAGCCGCAACCGGCCGACTGAGCACGACGCCGGGTGGACGCCGGGCGGTGCCGTGCGACGCCGTGCGGCACCGCCCGGCGTCGCGCTGCCGTCAGGTGGGCGCGCGACGGCCCGCGCGCGACCTAGGGTGGGGCCATGGGAACCGCGCTCGTCACCGGCGCCACCGCCGGCCTCGGACTGGAGTTCGCCTGGCAGCTCGCCACGGCCAGGCATCATCTGGTGGTCGTCGCGCGCGACGAGGCCCGCCTGGAGAGCCTGGCCGCGCAGGTGCGGGCGGCTGCGGGCGTCGAGGTCGAGGTCGTCGTCGCCGACCTCACCGTGCCGGACGACGTCGCGCGCGTCGCCGCACGCCTGGCCGTCACGGGCGAGGAGGAGGGCGAGACGCGCCGGCCCGTCGGCCTGCTGGTCAACAACGCCGGGTTCGGCACGAGCCAGCGGTTCGTGGGCGGCGACCTGGACGTCGAGGTCCAGGCCCTCGACCTCATGGTGCGGGCGGTGCTGGTGCTGTCGCACGCCGCCGCAGGGCAGATGACGCACCGCGGGCGGGGCGCGATCCTCAACGTCGGGTCGGTCGCGGCGCTCACCGCGAGCGGCACCTACGCGGCGGCGAAGGCGTGGGTGCGGTCCTTCACCGAGGGCCTGGCGTCCGAGCTGCGCGGCACGGGCGTGACCGCGACGGTGCTCTCCCCGGGGCTCACCCACACCGAGTTCCACGCGCGGGCGCACGCCGACATGTCGGGGGTGCCCGAGATCGCGTGGCTCGACGCGCCGCGCGTGGTCGCGGACGCGCTCGCGGACGTGCGCCGCGGCGTCGTGCTGTCGACGCCGTCGCTGCGCTACAAGGCGGCGTCGGCGCTGCTGCGCGTCGCCCCGCGCGGTGTGGTGCGCGCCGTGGGCAAGTACCGCTGAGGCCGCCCGCCTACAGCCAGTCGACGCGCCTGAACACGCGGTACAGGGCGAACGCCGCCCCCACCATGAGCGCGAGCGCGAACGGGTAGCCGAACAGCCACCCCAGCTCGGGCATGTGGTGGAAGTTCATGCCGTAGATCCCGGCGATGAGCGTGGGGGCGAAGAAGATCGCGGCCCACGACGAGATCTTCTTCGCCGCCTCGGCCTGCTGGAGCGACGCCTGCGACATGCGCCGCATCTCGTCGTTCTGCTCCTGCGCCACGAGGGTCGCGTGGACGGTGAGGGCGTTGTCGAGCAGGGCGCGGAACTCGTCGGCGCGGCTCGCGTACCGGATGGCGTGGTCGAGCACGTCACGCAGCGCGCGCTGCAGCTCGACGTCGACGGCGCCGTCCGCGGGGTGGCACCCGAGCCGGGCGTCTCCTCGAACACCCGCCCGGTCTCCAGCGTGCGGACGATCTGCACGAGCGGCCGCGTGGCCCGCTGGAGCGCGATGACCTCGCGCGACAGCTCGTAGATGCGCCGTGAGACGTCGGGTTCGCGGCTGAAGAGCTGGTCCTCGATCTCGTCGATGTCGTTCTCCAGCCCGGCGACCACGGGCCCGTACTCGTCGACGACGTGGTCGAGCAGCGCGTGCAGGATCGCGAGCGGGCCCAGCCGCAACCGGTCGGGCCGCGCCTCGAGCGCCTGGCGCACGGGGCTGACGCGCGGGAGCTGCGAGCGGCGCACCGACACGACGAACGTGGGCCCCACGAACACGTGCAGCTCCCCGAACTCGACCTGCTCGGGCCCGTCCAGGTAGCGGGCCGGGTGCATCACGAGGAACAGCACGTCGTCGTACCGTTCGAGCTTGCTGCGCTGGTGGGCGTTGACGGCGTCGTCGACGGCGAGCTCGTGCAGGTTCAGCTCGTCGGCCACGGCGCGGATCTCGTCGGGCGAGGGACTCAGGAGGTCGATCCAGCCGATGCCGCCGCAGGCCTGCATGGTCTCCAGGGTCTGCTCGAGGCTGGGCGGGTTGCCGACCCGGAGACCGTCGACGTACACCGCGTTGTCGGTGATGCTCACGAGGTCATCATGACCCGCGCTTACCCTGGTGCTCGTGACCAACGCTGACTTCTCTCCGAACCCCCGCGAGCAGCTCCTGGAGCTCATCAAGGAGCTCGCGATCGTCCACGGCAAGGTGACGCTGTCCTCCGGCAAGGAGGCCGACTACTACGTGGACCTGCGCCGCATCACCCTGCACCACCGTGCGGCCCCGCTGGTGGGCCACGTCATGCTCGACCACCTGGAGGAGCTCGGCTTCGGCACCGCGGAGATCGACGCCGTGGGTGGCCTGACGCTCGGCGCCGACCCCATCGCGGACGCGCTCTTGCACGCGGCGGCCTCGCGCGGGCAGGACCTCGACGCGTTCGTGGTCCGCAAGGAGGCCAAGGCGCACGGCATGCAGCGGCAGATCGAGGGCCCGGACGTCGCGGGCCGCCGCGTCGTCGTCGTCGAGGACACGACGACGACGGGCGGCAGCCCCATCACGGCGATCGAGGCGTGCCGCGCGGCGGGCGCGGAGGTCGTGGCGGTCGCGACGATCGTCGACCGCGCCACGGGAGCGGGCGAGAAGATCGAAGCCCTGGGCGTCCCCTACCACCCGCTGTTCTCGCTGGCTGACGTCGGCCTCGCGTGACACACCCGATCGGCGGTACGGGTTCGTACAGGTTCTGACTCATCTCCTGTACAAACCCGTACCGCCGACCGCGTTCCCGCCCTGGGTTGTGGATGGGTGCGCGGCGCCCTCACGGGCGTGGTGTGGGGCGGTGGGGCTGAACCTTTGTCGTCGGCGGTGCTGGGGCTCGCGCGGCGGCAAGCGGGGCTGGTGAGTACCGTCCGGTACGCCCGCGTCAGGCCAGCGCGATCAGGTCCGCGATCGAGTTGACCACCCTGGACGGGCGGAACGGGTAGGTCTCCACCTCGTCCGGGGTGGTCGAGCCCGTCAGGACGAGGAACGTCTCCAGCCCGGCCTCCAGACCGCCCACGACGTCGGTGTCCATCCGGTCGCCGACCATCGCCGTCGTCTCGGAGTGCGCGCCGATGCGGTTGAGCGCGGAGCGGAACAACACCGGGTTCGGTTTTCCCACGTAGTACGGGGAGCGTCCCGTGGCGGCCGTGATGAGCGCGGCGACGGCGCCCGTGGCCGGCAGCGGGCCGTCGAGCGACGGACCCGTGGTGTCCGGGTTGGTGGCGATGAACCGGGCCCCGCCCTGGATGAGCCGGATCGCCTTGGTGATGGCCTCGAACGAGTAGGTGCGCGTCTCGCCCAGCACCACGTAGTCGGGGTCGGACTCGGTGAGCGTGTACCCCACCTCGTACAGCGCCGTCGTCAGCCCGGCCTCGCCGATGGCGTACGCCGAGCCGCCCGGCACCTGGTCGTGCAGGAACTGGGCGGTGGCCAGCGCCGACGTCCAGATCGACTCCTCGGGCAGGTCGATCCCGCCCGTCGCCAGGCGCGCCCGCAGGTCGCGCGCGGTGAAGATCGAGTTGTTGGTGAGCACCAGGAACGGGCGTCCGGCGTCACGCAGCGCGGTGATGAACTCGGGGGCTCCCGGGATGGCGTGGCCCTCGTGGACCAGGACGCCGTCCATGTCGGTGAGCCACGACTCGATCGGACGGGTCATCGGAGTCCTCCAGCATCTCGCAGATCAGCGTGCGCGCCGCGGCACGGCGTCGTCGTCGAAGGTACCTGCCAGTCAGGGGTTCCTCGTGGCCGAGGCGCTCGCCGGCTCGCCTCCGGCGGTCCCAGTCGCCCGCGCCGCATCCGCCGACGCCGCCCGCGCTGCACCCGCGGCCATCGAGTCGGCGACCCGCAGCTGCTTGCGGCGCTCGCGCAGCACCTCGACGACCATCGGCACCACCGACACGAGCACGATGAGCAGCACCAGCGCCTCGACGTGGTCCTTGACGAACGCGATGTTGCCCAGCAGGTACCCGACCAGCGTGATCCCCGCCGCCCACAGCGCGGCACCCAGCGCGTTGAACGAGATGAAGTGCCGGAACGGCATCCGCCCGATGCCCGAGGCGACCGGCGCGTAGGTGCGCACGATGGGAACGAACTGGGCGATCGTGATGGTGCGCCCGCCGTAGGTGTCGAAGTACCGCTGCGTCTGGTCGATGTAGCGGCGTTTGAAGATGCGCGAGTCGGGCCGGTCGAACAGCTTCGCGCCGAACACGCGCCCGAGCGTGTACCCGGTCGAGTTGCCCAGCATGGCCGCGCCGAACAGCACCAGCATCACCACCGGCAGCGGCAGCGTCATGGCGTGCTGCGCGGTGAACGCACCGGCCATGAACAGCAGCGAGTCGCCGGGCAGGATGGGGAACAGCAGCCCCGTCTCGATGAAGATCACGCAGGCGATCGCGAGGACGGCCCAGCTCCCGTAGTCGGCGAGGAACCCGTTGATGAGTGTCGAGGGGTCCATCCAGCTCGGCCCGAGCGCGGGCAGCGCATCAACGAGGGCGGTCGTCAGCATGCTGACGAGGGTAGTGCGCAAGGATGCGCCTATGAGCACGAGTTTCACCCGACCCGGCCCGGCCTCCACGAAGTCCTCACCCGGCACCCTCGGAACCCCGTTGTCCCCGCACGCCACGCGCGTGCTGCTGCTCGGCGCGGGCGAGCTCGGCAAGGAGGTCGCGATCGAGCTCCAGCGCCTGGGCGCCGAGGTCGTCGCCGTCGACCGCTACCCCGACGCGCCCGCGATGCAGGTCGCGCACCGCAGCCACGTCGTCGACATGCTCGACGCCGCCGCCCTGCGCGAGGTGCTCGACGCCGAGCGGCCCGACGTCGTCGTCCCCGAGATCGAGGCGATCGCGACGCACGTCCTGGCCGACGTCGAGGCCGACGGCGTGCGCGTCGTCCCGACGGCGCGTGCCACCCGCCTGACCATGGACCGTGAGGGCATCCGGCGCCTGGCCGCCGAGGAGCTCGGGCTGCCGACCTCGCCCTACCGGTTCGTCGACACGCTCGACGACCTGCGCACCGCCGTCGACGCCGTCGGCCTGCCGTGCGTGGTCAAGCCCGTCATGTCGTCCTCCGGCAAGGGCCAGTCCGTGCTGCGCACCCCCGGCGACGTCGAGCGGGCCTGGACCTACGCGCAGACCGGCGGGCGCGCGACGGCCGCCGAGGGCGCCGCGGTGCGCGTCATCGTCGAAGGGTTCGTCGACTTCGACTCCGAGATCACCCTGCTCACGGTGCGCTCGCGCGCCACCGGCACGACCGTCACCACGTTCTGCCCGCCCGTGGGCCACGTCCAGGTCGACGGCGACTACCGCGAGTCGTGGCAGCCCGCGCCCCTGAGCGAGCAGGCGCTGGCGCGGGCGCAGCACGTCGCGGGCCGCGTCACCGAGGCTCTCGACGGCTGGGGCTGTTCGGCGTCGAGCTGTTCGTCGTCGGGGACGACGTGCTGTTCTCCGAGGTGTCCCCGCGCCCGCACGACACGGGGCTGGTCACGCTCGCCGGCCAGGACGTCAGCGAGTTCGCGCTGCACGCGCGCGCCGTGCTCGGGCTTCCCGTCGCGTCGCCGTCGCCCGTGGGCGGGGCGGACCAGGCCGCCGCGTCGTGCGCGGTGCTCGCCGACGGCAGCGGGGTGCCCGTGTTCCACGGCGTGGACGACGCGCTCGCCGTCCCGACGGCGCAGGTGCGGCTCTTCGGCAAGCCGCGCGTGGACGGCCGCCGCCGGGTCGCGGTGACGCTGGCTCGCGGCGCCGACGTCGAGCAGGCGCGCGCCCGGGCCCGCGAGGCCGCGCAGGCGCTGCGGGTCGACCTTGTCTGAGCCCGCCTCCGCCGCCGCGACGGACTCGCGCGGGCACGACGAGTCCGTCGGCGTCGGGCCGTGGCTCGGGGAGTGGCCCGACGGGCCGCAGTGGGACCCCGAGCTGCTGGAGCACGGCGACCGGCGCAACGTCGTCGACGAGTTCCGGTACTGGTCGGTCGCGGCGATCGCCGCGGAGCTCGACGCCCGCCGCGACCCCGCCCGTGTGCTGCACGTCGCGATCGAGAACTGGGCGCACGACTTCAACATCGGCTCGGTGGTGCGCACCGCCAACGCGTACAACGTCGCCGGGGTCCACATCGTCGGCCGACGACGGTGGAACCGCCGCGGCGCGATGGTGACCGACCGCTACCTGCACGTCCACCATCACTCCGACGCCGCGGCGCTCGCGGCGTGGGCCGAGGCCGAGGGCCTTCCGCTGGTCGGGGTCGACAACGTGCCGGGTTCGCGGCCCGTCGAGGGGTATGCGCTGCCGCCGCGCTGCGTGCTGGTGCTGGGCCAGGAGTCGACCGGCCTGACGCCCGCGATGCAGGCTGCGTGCGACGTCGTCGTGCACATCACGCAGTACGGTTCGACCCGCTCGCTGAACGCGGGCGCGGCCGCCGCGATCGCGATGTACGCCTGGTCCCACCACCACCCCCCGCGCTGACCAAGGCCCGCGCTGACCAAGACCTCGGCGGTCTGGTCGTCGGTTCGTGGTCTGGTCGTCGCATCTGTCCGACGACCAGACCACGAACCGACGACCAGACGGCGGGGCAGTCCCTGCAGCGACGTTGCAGCGGTTGCGCGCGGCCGTCCGCATGACGGTCAGGCCACATGCGTGGGAGGATGCCGGGGAACATCCCCAACTGTCTGCTTGGAGTATCAACGATGCCCATCGCAACCCCTGAGGTCTACGCCGAGATGATCGACCGGGCGAAGGCTGGCAAGTTCGCCTACCCTGCGGTCAACATCACGTCGTCCTCGACCGTCACTGCCGCCATCCAGGGCTTCGCGGAGGCCGAGTCGGACGGCATCATCCAGGTCTCCGTGGGCGGCGCCGAGTACGCGTCGGGTTCGACCATCAAGGACCGCATCACCGGTTCGCTCGCCCTGGCCGCATACGCAGCCGAGGTTGCCAAGAACTACTCGGTGAACATCGCGCTCCACACCGACCACTGCGTCAAGAAGAACCTGGACTCGTGGGTCCGCCCGCTCCTGGCGCTCGAGGCCGAGCAGGTCAAGAAGGGCCTCGCCCCCACGTTCCAGTCGCACATGTTCGACGGCTCGGACATCCCGCTGGAGGAGAACCTCGTCATCGCCGCCGAGCTGCTCGAGCTCTCGCAGGCCGCGCGCACCATCCTCGAGATCGAGGTCGGCGTCGTCGGTGGCGAGGAGGACGGCCACGTCGCGGAGATCAACGAGAAGCTCTACACGACGGCCGAGGACGGCCTCGCGACCGTCCGCGCCCTCGGCGCCGGCGAGAAGGGCCGCTACCTGACGGCCCTGACCTTCGGCAACGTGCACGGCGTGTACAAGCCGGGTGCCGTCAAGCTGCGCCCGTCGATCCTCGCGGACATCCAGAAGGCCGTCGGTGACGAGATCGGCAAGGCCAACCCGTTCGACCTCGTGTTCCACGGTGGCTCGGGCTCGACGGCCGAGGAGATCGCCGAGGCGGTCGACAACGGCGTCATCAAGATGAACATCGACACCGACACGCAGTACGCGTACTCGCGCCCGGTGGCCGACCACTTCTTCAAGAACTACGACGGCGTCCTGAAGGTCGACGGCGAGGTCGGCAACAAGAAGGCCTACGACCCGCGCGCCTGGTACAAGGCTGCCGAGGCCGGCATGGCCCAGCGCATCATCGAGGCGAGCCAGCAGCTGCGCTCGGCCGGCAACAAGATGCGCTGACCTGCGTCAGCACGCGAGACGCGTGAGGCCCCCACCCGGTTCCGGGTGGGGGCCTCACGCGTCGTGCAGGTGCTGGGCGGTTCAGTCCAGGCCCTCGTCCTCGTCGACGATCTCCAGGAGCTCGCCGATGCGGGTGACCTCGAGCAGGAACTTGACCGTGGGGGGTGCGCGCAGGATGCGGACCTTGTGCGGCATCCGCGACCCGAGGCGTGCGAGGAACGCGACGCCTGAGGAGTCCATGAACGTGATGTGGTGGGCGTCGATCTCGACGGGCAGGCCGGTGGCCTCGGCCTCGGCCGTCGCCTCGCCCAGCTCGGGCCGATGTCGGCGTCGATCTCGCCCGACAGGACGATCCGGGCCCGGGAGGCGCCCACGATGAGGTGGACGCTTGCTGGGTCGCCGAGCTCAGGTAGGCCGTCGCGCTCGCCCGTCCTGCCGAGCATGGCGGACTCGGGGTCCGATGTGTCCCGCACGGTGCTCCTTTCGAGTCCCGGCCTCGCGTGCCGTCGGGGACCACACTACGGTTAAGTGACCAGCAGGGACACTATCTGTCTTGACACGTATCACGAGGGCGGAGGATGAATGGCGGAGGCCGACCGTCAGCACCCCCTGCCGTCCCCGGATCTGCTTGCGGAGCTGATCGAGGGGACGTCGTTGTGCGTGTTCCTCACCGGCTCGTACGAGCAGGGTATGCCCCTGTTGTGGGTCAACGAGGCGTTCGCCCAGAAGACGGGCGTCACGGCGGGCGCCAGCGCGCCGCCGACGGCGCTGGGGCGCGCGTCGATCGGCCCGCTCGAACGCGTGCTGGCCGACCCGGCCGAGGGGATGCTGGCGGTCCCGGCGCTCGTCGCGGGGGAGGGCGGCACCTTCACGCTGCAGTGCCTCAGGGCTGACGGGACCACGTACTGGTCGCACGTCACCTTCACGCCCCGGCGGGACGCTTCGGGTGCGACCACGCACTTCTTCGGTGTGAGCGTCGACGTCTCCGCATACGTCGACGAGCGCTCGGCACAGCTCCAGACGCTCGCCGTCGAACGTCGTCAGCGCGCCGATCTCGACCTCATCGCCCAGACCACCGAGCTGCTCGGCGACCTGGAGTACCCGCACGCGCTGCGCGACATCGCCGAGCTGCTGCGCTCGGTCGTCCCGTGGGCCGCGTTCTACCTCAACGACGACGGCCTGCTGTATGCCGAGGGGATCGACATGGCCGCCCCGCCGGGTGGCCGCGGACGCCGGCATGCGCGCTACGTCGACGGCTCCGAACCGGAACCCGTCGACGAGACCTTGCCGGCGGCAGGGCTGGAGTCGATCGACGCGGTGCAGGATCTGCTCGACGGCCTGGTCGACGGGCCGGTGCTCGTGCGCCTGGACGTCGCCTACCCGCCGTACTCGGCGTCGGGATGGCTGCGCCGCGACCTGGTGCGGCGGGTGCTGGAGGAGACCGGGGTGCGGCCCGGCTCCGTCGTCGTGCATGCCGTGGGCGGGCGCCGCCAGGTCCTGGGGCTGCTGGTCACGTGGAACGGCGACCAGGCCGGCGCCCAGGGCGCGGCCGGCGAGGCGCTGGGCGAGCCCGACGACATCCGCACGGTCGTCGAGGTCGTCGCCCGGCGCGCCGGGACGGCGATCGACAACGCGCGCCTGTACGCGCGGGAGCACCACCTCGCGGAGGCGCTGCAGCGCGCGATGCTGCCCGAGCAGGCCGACGTCACCGGGCTCGACGTGTGGACGTACTACGCGCCCAACGCCGAGCACGCCCAGGTGGGCGGCGACTGGTACGACGTGCTCGACATCGACGGCTCGACCGTCGGCCTGGTGATCGGCGACGTCGTCGGGCACGACGTCGAGGCCGCCGCCGCGATGGGTCAGCTCCGCTCGGTGGTGCGCTCGTACGCGTACGAGCTCACGACGCCGGGCGTCGTGCTCGACCGTGTGGACACGCTCGTGCAGGGCATGCGCATCCCGCGCTCGGCGAGCCTCGTGTACGCGACGCTGCGGCGGCGCACCGACGAGACCAGCGACGTTCCGGGTGAGGTGCGTGCCGACGAGTCGTGGGACATGGAGTACACGCGTGCCGGGCACCTGCCGCCGCTCCTGCTGCGCGACGGCGAGGTGCGGCAGCTCGCGAGCAGCGGGGGATCGCTCGTCGGCTTCGGGTTCACCGAGCGCCGGACCGCCCACGAGGTGCTGTTCCCGGGCGACGTGCTGCTCTTCTACACCGACGGTCTGATCGAGCGCCGCGACCGCTCGCTCAAGACGGGCCTGGACGCGCTGGTCGAGACGTCGGCGCGCATCACCGCGCGCGACGCCGCCGGGGTCGGCGAGGAGCTGCTCTCGCGTCTGGCCGACGCGCCCGAGGACGACGTCGCCATCGTCGTCGTGCGGCTGCCCGACCCGGTGGCCGATGCGTCGACGCCTGCGCTCAGCCCGCGTTCGCGGCGGTGGGTGCTGCCCAGCGAGCCCGCGTCGATCGCGCGCGCCCGCCATGCCGTGGTGCGCTCGTGCCAGGCATGGGGGCTGCCCGAGTCGGCGTCGGCCGAGCTCGTGGTGTCGGAGCTCGTCGCGAACGGCGTGCTGCACGGGTGGGGGCACATCGCGCTGCGCCTGTTCGACACCGGTGACGGTCTGCGCATCGAGGTCGAGGACGCCAACCCGGCGCCGCCCGTGACCACCGACGGGCACCCCAACCGCGTGGGCGGGTTCGGCATGCAGATCGTCGAGCGGCTCGCGGACTGGGGCTGGCGTCCCGCGGGTTCGGGCAAGCTCGTCTGGGCGCGGCTCAAGCAGCCGACGTCGTCGCTCGCCGTGCGGTAGCCGAGGGCACGAGCAGGACGGCCCGCAGCGCGGCGTGCCGGCCTTCATGCCGCCGTCGGGCGTCGGCCTTCGCGCCCGCCGTGGGCGTCGGGCGTCGTCGTTCGCCCCTGACCGATGGCGCGGGTTCGCGCCGTCGCCCGGTCGCGCTCGTGCGGTCGGTGCTCCCGGGCCGCCGCCTCCTGGGCGAGCCCGAGAACCGGGCCTGCCTCGGGCAAACCCGGAGGTTGCCTGATCGCGGTGTGTCAGTCGGGGATCAGGAAGCGTCACCCTCTGCCGCCGATGTGGACAATCGTTTGCGATAACGAACATTCGCCCATTTCGCACCGCGGCACTCACCGTGTTCCGCGCGAGATGGACGTGGTCAGCGACAAGAGAGGGCGTGCGGCACGATGTCCGACCAGGCCAGAGTTCGATGCGCCGCGACCCGGCGGTCGCGCGTCGGTGCGGGGTTGACGGCGATGGCGGTGGCTCTGCTACCGCTCGCCGCTGCCGCGGTCGGTGCGCCGTCGGGCGTGCTGACGGCGGCCTACGCCGTGGACACGCCCTCCGCCGCGGGGACGGGCTTGTCCCCGGGCAGCCCTGCCGAGCCCGTGCTGGTGTGGAGCGAGGACTTCCAGCGACCGTCGTCGATCCCGAGCGCTGCGGTGCCGATCGACGAGTACGTCGGCGCGGGTGCGGACGGCGCCCTTCACTACACGGCCGACCCGTTCTTCTCGGCCGACGCGAACCTGTGCAACGGATGGGTGCTGTCGGCCGCGACCCTCAGCCCGACCAAGGACAACCCTGTGGCCGACACCGGATGCACCAGCGAAGGCGGCCGTGACTACAACGACGGGTCCGGCAAGAAGGTCGACTTCCAGAACGGCCAGATGCGTTCGTCCTGGTACTTCCTGCGCTACCTCGCCTACGTCCTGGGCCGGTACGGCACGGGGGCGGGCGCGGTGGACCCGGTGAGCAACGGCGTTCTCGCCATGGAGACGAACGGGAAGTACGACGGCGAGCCCTCTGGTCCGACCATGCTCTCGACGGCCAAGACGCTGTCCGGGACGGCCGGGCACTACTACGTCGTCGGTGCCGATGTCGCCGCGATGCACCCGGCGTCGGCGGATCAGAGCCGCACCGACCCGGAGTACCACATGTACCTCGTCGTCGACGGTGACCCGATGGAGGTCACCTCGCCGGAGGGAGTCGATCCGTTCACCGACCCGACGGTCACTCTCGTTCCTGTCGACCTGTTGAAGGACCCGCTCGCGATCGATCGCCCCGCAGCGGTCAACGACAACGCGGACACCTCTGGTCCGGGCAGCAGAAACCCGGCCAACCTCCAGGCGTATGTCAGCCCGGTCGCCGTCGTGAGCATTCCGGCGACCACGGCCTACCAGGTCGGGACCAAGGACCAGTCCAACGTCGAACTCGGGTTCCAGCTGACGAACAACTCGCTGGCGACGATCGGCAACGACGGCGCGATCGACAACCCGGTGATCAAGGACGTGACGCCGCGCCTCGACAAGTCGTTCTCCCCGAACAGCGTCGTCGCCGGTGAGGCGACGACGCTGACGTTCACCGTCACGAACACCTCCGACCTGCTCGCCAAGGCGGGGTGGACCTTCACCGACTCGCTGCCGGACGGCCTCGTGGTGGACCTCGACCAGGGAGAAATCACCACCAGCGGCGGCGAGCACGTGTCGGTGGTTGCCGACGGGGGCCGCATCACGGTCGAGGGTGACCTCAAGAGCGGCGAGAAGGCGGTCACGGTGACCGTCCCGGTGCGCGCCACCGCCAAGGGCACCTACACGAACGACGCCGACAACGTGACCACGTGGGGTCTGTACGAGCCGGGTTCGACCACGCTCGACGACGCGGTGCCGGCTCCTGGCGTGTCCATCGACAAGACGGTGGACGCGCAGACCGTGCGCGCCGACGAGCCGTTCACCTACTCGGTGACGGTGAAGAACAGCGGCAACGTCGCCGCGGCGAGCGACGACGTCCTGATCGCCGACCCGATGCCGCTGACGGACGTCGCGTGCACGGCCGGTGACGGCACGCCGCTGACCCACACCGTGGACGGGGTCGGCACCGACGCGCAGCGTTACGCGGTCGCCTACGCCGCCGGCATCGGGCACACGCTCGCCCCGGGCGAGTCGGTGACGTGCACCGGCAAGCGCACGCTGACCGGCGACGAGGCGGCGGCGATCGGCGACGGCGGGGTGCTGACCAACACCGCGAGCACCTCGGTGGAGTTCACGTGGCACGACTACGACGGCAAGGAGGTGGTATCGCCACCTCTGACGGCGTCCGACAGCGCCGATGTCGCGGTGGACTTCGGGCCCGACCCGGCGATCGGCCTGGAGAAGTCGACCACGGTCGCCAACGTGACCGAGGCGGGCCAGGAGATCCCCTACACGTTCGTCGTCACCAACAAGGGCAACATCACGTTGAGGGACGTGACGGTCGAGGACGCCATGCTCCCGGCTCCGCCCGACGCCGGCGCACCCGTCTGCCCGAAGACCGACCTTGCCCCAGGCGAGTCCATGACCTGCACCGGCACCTACACGACGACGCAGGCGGACGTGGAGAAGGTGTCGTCCGGCGGTTCGGTGGTCAACACCGCTACCGCGACGGGCACCGGCACCTGGACGGAGAACACCGCGGACGGGCCGCGACCTCACGACGAGAGCGTCTCGGCCACCGACACGGCGACCGTGCCGGGCCTGCCGATGCTGACCAAGGACTTCGCGCCGGAGACGGCGCTGACCGGCACCTCCGTCCCGCTCACGTTCACGATGAGCAATGGCGACGCCCTGGCGGCGGGGACGTACGAGTTCACCGATCACCTCCCCGACGGGCTGACCGTGGACACGTCCTTCGTGCCGACCGTGAACGGTCGGGAGGCCGGGTACGGCGGCTCCGCGGTGACCACCGTGAACGGTGGCGCGGTGCGGATCGCCGTCGCCGACTCAGGCCGTCAGATCACCGTGACGGGCTCGTTCGCCGCGGGCGAGGCCGAGCAGATCGTGCTCGTGCACGTCATCGGTGAGACCGCGGGACGGTACGTCAACGGCCCGGAGAACGTGGACGTCGACGGGATCCTCGAGCCGAACGAGGACGCCGTGGTTCTCAAGGCGTTCGAACTGAACAAGGTGGACTCGGCCGGCCATCCCCTCGACGGCGCTGGGTTCGCCCTCGTGACCGGTGACCCGGAGACCGTGGTGCCGCTGACGAACAAGGTCGACGACCAGGGGAGAAGGTTCCTGGCGTCTTCACCGCGGCGGGCATCGAGCCGGGAACCTACCGGGTGAGGGAGACCCGGACCCCGACGGGCTACAACCCGCTGCCGGATGACTTCGAGGTCGCGGTGGGTGCAGACGGCGTCGCGTCGATCGTCGCGAACGTCGAGTCCGCGCAGACCGGTGCCGCCCTGGTCACCGTCGGCGACGCCGGCGACACCGACGGCGAGCTGGTGGTCACCAACGAGAAGCCCCGGGCCGATGTCGTCGTGAACTGGGTGGACTCCAACGGAGACCCCCTCCGCGAGTCGTCGAAGACGACCCAGGACGTCGGTTCCGGGTACGACTCCTACTTCGGCAAGTCCGGGCCTCCGACGTTCCCCGGCTACGTCCTGTGGGATCAGACCGGGGACACCCCGGCCGGCACCGTGGACGACGACGGCGTCGAAGTCACCTACGTGTACGTGCCCGTCACCGATCCTCGCCTGCCGATGAGCGGCGGCGCAGGCACTCGCGATCAGGTGCTGCTCGGTCTGCTCGTGGCGGTGGGTGGCGCGAGCGCCGCCTGGGCCGTCCGGCGGCGCCAGCTCGCCCTCACCAAGGAGGTGTGACCCGTGTCCGGGATCTGCACTGCTCGTCGTTTCCGCCGCGCGCGGAACCGCATCGGCGTCGCGCTGACGATGCTGCTCGCCCTCGTGGCGCTCGCACCCGCGGCGAGCGCCGCCGAGAGGTACACCCCGCCGGACCTGAGCGAGCCGGTGACGTTGACCGTGCACAAGCACCGTGCGGACCCTGCGGGTGCTGCGGTCGCCGGCGCCGAGGCCTACACGGCGACGCGGGTGCTGGCCGGGCCCGGCGGTGCGCAGGTCGACCTGGGCACCGCGGCCGGCTACGCCGCCGCTGCCGCGCTGAAGGCCGGCGACATCGCACGGATGACGCTGTCCGGTCCGGTGACGGCTCCGGTCGGCACGGACGGCGACGCCGTCTTCCGCGGGCTCGTGCCTGGCCTCTACTACGTCGTGGAGTCCGGCAGCGGCGCTGCCGGCGCGACGGCGTCGGTGCCCTTCCTGGTGATGCTGCCGACGTGGGACCGGGCCGCGCTCGACGGCGCGGGCCAGTGGGCCTACGACGTGACGGCCGAGCCCAAGAACGGCGAGCCAGGCGCCGTGGCTCCCCCGTCCCCGTCGCCGAAGGCGCCAGGGCCGCTCGCCCAGGTGGTCGGCGCCCTGCCACGGACCGGGACGAGCCTGCTGCCGGCCGCCGTGGCCGTCGCGCTCGTCGCGGGAGGCGTCGTGTTCCTGCTGGCCTCGCGTTCCCGTCGGGGGCGCGCCGAGAACGGCGCCTCTCCCTCAGGGGGTGGCAGGTGATCAAGGCGACCTGTCCTGGCCTGGCACGGCCGGCACGACTTCAGAGACCACCCGGGCCCCAGGTGCCCGGGCCCGCACCGACGACAGAAGGCTGACACCGATGGGCACTGCGACATCGAAGGGCGTGCGGCTGATCGCCGCCCTGGCCCTGACCCTCGGCATCGGCGGGTTCGGCGTGGCCGCACCCGCGATCGCCGCCCCGACGATCGACCCCACCGCGAAGGGCACCCTGCACCTCTTCAAGGGCGCCACCCCGGCCGCCGGGACCTCGAGCGACGGACTGAAGCTCGCCACGGACCCGGACGGCCCGATTCCGGGCGTCGAGTTCACCATCACACCGATCACCGACACGGACGCCGATCCGGCGAACGGCACCCTGGATCTGACCACCCCGGGCGGCTGGACCCTGCTCGCGCAGTTCCAGGACCTTGGCGGCACCGCAGCGTCGCTGCTCGCGTCCGGCACTCCCGGGCCGGCGGTCGTCGCGGGCCCCACGGGCGACGACGGCTGGGCTGTCAAGGATGACCTGGCGCCGGGCGTCTACGTCGTCACGGAGACGCGCACGCCCGCGGGCGTCGTCCCGTCGGTGCCGTTCCTCGTCACCCTGCCGATGACCGACCCGGCCGGCACCGGCACCTGGCTGACCGACGTGTACGCCTACCCGAAGAACGACTCGGTCGAGGCGACCAAGACGGTCAACAAGGAGACGGCCAACATCGGCGAGGACCTCACCTACACCATCACGGGCAAGGTCCCGCAGAACGTGGGGCTGGACGGCGAGAGGGTCGCCCCGACGGCGTTCGCGTTCGTCGACGACTACGACGAGGTCAGGCTCAACCCCGAGGCGACCGAGGGCATCAAGGTCGTGTCCGACGGAACCGCGCTCACCAGCGACGACTACACGGTCACCGACCGCGACGGCGTCCTCGTCGTCGAGCTGGATGACGCGGGTCTTGCCAAGCTTGTCGATGCCACCCAGGTCACCGTGACCTTCAAGGCTCGCGTCCTCGCGTCGGGCGACATCGTCAACGCGGCCCAGTTCGTCCCCTCCGCCCAGGTCAAGAGCGGGATGGGCGAACTGGCGGATCCTACCGACGACGACGACGACGCGGTGAACCTGCCCGTGCCGACCAACGCTGTCGAGACTGTCGTCGGCGGCGCCCATCTCACCAAGGTCGACGCCGCGAGCGCGTCGACGCTGCTCGGCGGAGCGTCGTTCCGGGTCTACCAGGCGTCCGACGCCGGCCTCACCACGCCGGTCGCGATCGACGCCACCGACGACGGCCTCCTGAACCCCGTCAGCACGTGGACGACGAACGCCGACGGCGTCGTGTCGATCGACGGCCTGGCCGTCGGCGCGTACCTCCTGGTCGAGGTCAAGGCGCCGGTGGGGTACGAGCTGAGCCCGACCCCATCGCGTTCTCCGTCGCGGACAACGAGAGCGCCACCAACGTGACGTCGGTTCTCGTGAAGGACGTCAAGAAGCACGGCGGGTTCACCCTGCCGTTCACCGGCGGCACGGGCGTCATGGTCTTCACGGTGCTGGGCCTGGTCGTCGCCGCGGGTGCCGCGGTCATGGTGGTCGTGGTCAGGCGCCGCCAGTCGGTCGTGGGCTGATCCCGTCCTGACCTCGCCACGTCGGCGGCGACCCGGCCACCGGGTCGCCGCCGACGTGGCGGTCTGAGCGACGGCCGAGAGGAGGCGCGGTGACATCGCGAGGCAGAGCCGGACGCCGCACGGCCGGCGGCCCGTCGAGGGCCCGGAGGATGCAGGTCGTCGGGACGTGCGTCGTCGCCGTGCTGGCGGCGCTGTCCGCGGGCCTGCTGCAGTATCACGCAACGTCCGACTGGTTCTTCGCCCGGTCGGTGGCCGGGGTGTACGAGGCGTCGGCGCGCACGACGGCGGGTCGTTCGCCCGCGGAGCTCCGGGCGGCTCTTGCCGAGGCGCGCGCGTACAACGCCGACCTTGCTGCCGGCCGGGTCGTCCCCGAGTCCGCGGCGGGACGGGCGCGCTACGACGCCGCCGTGTCCCACCTGGGCGCTGACTCCATCGGGTGGGTGAGCATCCCGGCGATCGACGTGTCGCTGCCGGTGTACCGCGACACGACCGATGCGAGCCTGTCGCGAGGTGTCGGCCACTGGTATGGCTCGTCCCTGCCGGTGGGTGGTGAGGGGCACGCGGTGCTCGCCTCGCACTCCGGGCTCCCCGAGGCCGATCTGTTCACTCGGCTCGAGGACGTGCAGGTCGGCGACTGGTTCTCGGTCAGCGCCGCCGGTGAGGTCCTGTACTACGTGGTGGACGACATCCGCGTCGTCGAGCCGCAGGCCGTGGACGCCGTCGAGACCGTTCCCGGCAAGGACTACGTGACGCTGGTGACCTGCACCCCGATCGGTGTCAACAGCGACCGGCTGCTGGTGCGCGGCGTGCGCGGCGATCCGCCGGCGGAGGCCCTGCAGGACCTGTCGCACGTCAACCCTGCGCCGGGGTTCCCCTGGTGGGCGGTGATCTGGGGTGGTGCGACGGTCGGCGCGGCCGGGCTGACGTGGCTGGTGCTGATGCCGCCTCGGCGGCGCGACGGCACCGCGCCGCCGCAGTAGCCGGAGCGTGAGGTGCGGCGCAGCGTCACGTCTGCGGGCGCGGGCGCAGCGGGAGCGCCTGCGGGCTCGGCTCGGCGATGGCGGGCACGGGCCGGGGGAACGCGGCGCGGGCGGACGACCCCTCGCAGTTGTGCTCGGTGTCCACGCGGAACATGTCGAGCGCCCCGCACACCTCGAGCACGAACAGGCTGCGTTCGTCGGCCCCGCGCAGCACGGTGGCGCCGCCGCGCTTGCGGCCGGAGTCGGCGAGCGAGATGAGGAACGCGGCGCCCGTGGAGTCCATGAACCGGACGTGGCACATGTCGATGACCAGGAGCTGGCGGCGCAGGCCCACCACGCGGGAGGCGATCTCGGGGAACTGGTCGCGCTCGGCGAGGTCGAGGTCGCCGGTGATCACGAGGGTCGTCGTCGTGGACGACGTCGCGATCTCGATCATGGTGCCGAGAGTACGTCACTTCACCACGGCCTGATGGTCAACCACGGGTAAACTGCCCACCGGCCCGGCGCCCCGGCGGCTTGCGCCTGGAGCGAACCGCGGCCTCGTTCACACCAAGGGAGAGGATCCCCCATGCCAGCGGTCGTGCTCGTCGGTGCACAGTGGGGCGATGAGGGCAAGGGCAAGGCAACAGACCTGCTCGGGTCCCGCGTCGACTACGTGGTCAAGTTCAACGGCGGCAACAACGCCGGTCACACGGTGGTCATCGGGGACGAGAAGTACGCCCTGCACCTGCTGCCGTCGGGCATCCTCTCGCCGGGCGTCGTGCCCGTGATCGGCAACGGCGTCGTCATCGACATCGAGGTGCTGTTCGAGGAGCTCGACGCGCTCATCTCGCGCGGCGTCGACGTCTCGCGGCTGCTCGTCAGCAGCCAGGCGCACGTCATCACGAGCTTCCACCGCACGCTCGACAAGGTGACCGAGCGGTTCCTCGGCAAGCGCCGCATCGGCACCACCGGGCGCGGCATCGGCCCGGCGTACGCCGACAAGATCAACCGCGTCGGCATCCGGGTCGCGGACCTGTTCGACCCGAAGATCCTGCGCGAGAAGGTCGAGGGCTCGCTCAACCAGAAGAACCACCTGCTGGTCAAGGTGTACAACCGCCGTGCGGTCGACATCGACGCCGTCACCGACGAGCTGCTGGCGTACGCCGAACGGCTCAAGCCGATGGTCGCCAACACCCCGCTCGCGCTCAACCAGGCGCTCGACGCGGGCAAGACGCTCCTGTTCGAGGCCGGCCAGGCCACCATGCTCGACATCGACCACGGCACCTACCCGTTCGTGACGTCGTCGTCGGCGACCGCGGGCGGCGCGGTGACGGGGTCGGGCATCGGCCCCACGCGCATCGACTCCGTCATCGGCGTCATCAAGGCGTACACCACGCGCGTCGGCGAGGGCCCGTTCCCCACCGAGCTGTTCGACGACGCGGGCGAGTACCTGCGCAAGACGGGCGGCGAGTACGGCGTGACCACCGGACGCGCCCGCCGCACGGGCTGGTACGACGCCGTCATCGCGCGCTACGCCTCGCGCGTCAACGGCCTGACGGACCTCGTGGTCACCAAGCTCGACGTGCTCACGGGCCTCGACAAGGTGCCCGTGTGCGTCGCCTACGACGTCGACGGCGAGCGCTTCGACGAGATGCCCGACGACCAGAGCGCCTTCCACCACGCCACGCCGATCTACGAGGAGCTGCCGGGGTGGCGGGAGGACATCTCGGGTGCCCGCACCCTCGACGACCTGCCGCAGAACGCGCAGCGCTACCTCCGCTACCTCGAGGACGTGTCGGGGACGCGCATCTCCGCCGTCGGCGTGGGTCCGCGACGCGACGAGATCGTGCCGGTGCACGACCTCATCCACCCGCGCTGACGTGCCTCTTCGCACCCCGGGTCCGTCCCGGGGTGCGAAAGGGCCGGGAGGCGGACAGGGTGGGCCTGGGAAGGTTTGCGGCGATGCGCCAGACGCTTGGTCGGTACGCGCCGTTCCTGACCGAGCCGCGCCCGCGCGGTGCGACTCTGACAACAGAGGTCCGGCGGCACCACACCCCCGGTGCCGGCCTCCGGTTCGAAGGAGAACATTCAATGACGGAAACCATGAAGGCTGCTGTCGTCACCCAGTTCCAGGCTCCGCTCGAGATCCAGGACCTGCCCATCCCCACACCGGGTCCTGGCGAAGTCCTCATCAAGACGCTCTACTCGGGCGTGTGCCACACCGACCTGCACGCTGCGCATGGTGACTGGCCGGTCAAGCCGACTCCTCCGTTCATCCCGGGTCACGAGGGTGCCGGTGAGGTCGTCGCCGTCGGCGAGGGCGTGACCGAGCTCCAGGTCGGCGACTGGGCCGGCAACGCCTGGCTGTGGAGCGCCTGCGGCCACTGCGAGTGGTGCCAGACGGGCCGCGAGACGCTCTGCCCCAACGCCCAGTACGGCGGCTACACCAAGGACGGCTCGTTCGGCCAGTACATGGTCGTCGACGCCAAGTTCGCGCCCCGCATCCCCAAGACCGTCGACCTCGCCGCCGTCGCGCCCATCCTCTGCGCCGGCGTCACCGTCTACAAGGGCCTCAAGGAGTCCGAGGTCAAGCCGGGCGAGTGGGTCCTCATCTCGGGCGTCGGCGGCCTCGGCCACATCGCCGTGCAGTACGCCGTCGCGATGGGCATGCGCGTCGCGACCGTCGACGTCGACGACGCGAAGTCCGAGCTGGCCCGCAAGCACGGCGCCGAGCTCACGTTCAACGCGATCACCGAGGGCGACAACCTCGACGCCAAGATCAAGGAGGCCACCGGTGGTGGCGTCCACGGTGGCCTCGTCACCGCCGTCAACGGCAAGGCGTTCCCGCTCGCCGTCGGCGCCCTGCGCTCGGGCGGCACCGTCTCGCTGGTGGGCCTGCCGCCGGAGGCGTTCCCGCTCGACATCTTCTCCACCGTCCTCTTCGGCCTGACGATCCGCGGTTCGCTCGTCGGCACCCGCAAGGACATGGAGGAGGCGATCGACTTCTTCGCGCGCGGCCTCATCAAGCCGACCTACAAGGTCCAGCCGCTCGCCGAGGTCAACGAGATCTTCGACGACATGATCGCCGCGAAGATCGACGGCCGCATCGTCATGGACATGGGCCACTGACGGTCGGTACATCCCCCCGCACGGCGGGTGGCCGGGGTTCGTCCCCGGCCACCCGCCGTGCGCGTTGCGGGGCCTCCGTAGACTGCGACCCGTGAGAATCCTCGTCGTCGGGACCGGAGCCCGCGAGCACGCCATCGTCCACGCCCTCGCCGCGGAGACCGGGCCCGCGGGCGGCGCCGCGCACGAGCTGCACGCCGCCCCCGGCAACCCCGGTATCGCGCGTGAGGCCACGCTGCACGCCGTCGACCAGAACGACGGCGCCGCCGTCACCGCGCTCGCGCGCTCGCTCGGCGCCGACCTCGTCGTCGTCGGCCCCGAGGCGCCGCTCGTCGCCGGGGTCGCCGACGCCGTCGCGGCCGCGGGCATCGCCGTCTTCGGGCCGACGGCCGCCGCGGCCCGCCTCGAAGGCTCCAAGTCGTTCGCCAAGGACGTCATGGCGGCCGCCGGAGTCCCGACGGCGATGGCCCACGTGTGCGCGACGGTCGACGAGGTCGCCGCCGCGCTCGACGCGTTCGGCGCCCCGTACGTCGTCAAGGACGACGGCCTCGCCGCGGGCAAGGGCGTCGTCGTGACCGGCGACCGCGACGCGGCGCTCGACCACGCGCGTGCGGCGCTCGCGGCACGCGCGGACGGCACGGAGCCCTGCGTGGTGGTCGAGGAGTACCTCGACGGCCCTGAGGTGTCGCTGTTCGTGATCTCCGACGGCGCCGCCGTCGTCCCGCTGGCGCCGGCCCAGGACTTCAAGCGGATCTTCGACGGCGACGAGGGGCCCAACACGGGCGGCATGGGCGCCTACTCGCCGCTCGACTGGGCGCCCGGCGGGCTGGTCGACGAGGTCGTGGAGCGCATCGCGCAGCCGACGATCGACGAGATGGCCCGGCGCGGCACCCCGTTCGCGGGCGTGCTCTACGTGGGCCTGGCGCTGACCTCGCGCGGCACGCGGGTGGTCGAGTTCAACGCGCGGTTCGGGGACCCCGAGACGCAGGTGGTGCTGACGCGCCTGCGCACGCCGCTGTCGGCGGTGCTGCTCGCCGCCGCGACCGGGTCGCTGGGCGACCTGCCGCCGCTGCGCTGGTCGCCGTCGCCGGTGGTCAACGTGGTCGTCGCCGCGGACGGCTACCCCGGCACGGTCCGCACGGGCGACCCCATCACGGGCATCGTCGACGCCGAGGCGCTCGAGGGCGTCCACGTGCTGCACGCCGGGACGGCGCACGCGCAGGACGGGGCGCTCGTCGCGGCCGGCGGGCGCGTGCTGTCGGTCGTCGCGGAGGGTGCGACGCTCGACGAGGCGCGCGATCGCGCGTACGACGCCGTCGCGTGGATCGGCCTGCACGGGTCGCAGCACCGCACGGACATCGCGCTCAAGGCCGCGCGGGGAGAGATCACCGTCACGTCGCCGTGAGGACGCGACGCGGGCGACGTCGCCGGGCGCATCGGGTGCGACACTAGGCCGCGTGACCGACACCTACGACGCCTTCGCTGGTGGCCCGCTCGACCTTCCCGGCTGGCGGCACGTCTACTCGGGCAAGGTGCGCGACCTGTACGAGCCCGACCTGCCGGCCCTCGGCGGGGCGCACCCGCTGGGTGACGTCGTGCTCGTCGTCGCCTCCGACCGGGTGAGCGCCTACGACCATGTGCTCAGCCCCGGCATCCCCGACAAGGGCGTGGTGCTCACCCAGCTCAGCCTGTGGTGGTTCGAGCAGCTCGCCGACCTGGTGCCCCACCATGTGGTCTCGGTCGCGCCGAGCGCCGAGCCGTTCGACGGCCTGGTGCCCGACGTCTTCGCCGGCCGCGCGATGATCTGCAAGCGCCTGCGGATGTACCCCGTCGAGTGCGTGGCGCGCGGGTACCTGACCGGCTCGGGGCTCGCGGAGTACCGCGTCTCGGGGTCGGTCACGGGGATCGCGCTGCCCGAGGGGCTGGTGGACGGGTCGCGCCTGCCCGAGCCGATCTTCACGCCCGCGACCAAGGCCGAGGTGGGCGAGCACGACGAGAACGTGCCGTTCTCGGCCGTCGTCGGCACGCTCGGGGAGGCCGCTGCGACCAGGCTGCGCGACCTGACGCTGGCCGTCTACTCGCGCGCCGAGCAGATCGCGCGAGAGCGGGGCGTCATCCTGGCCGACACCAAGCTGGAGTTCGGCGTCGACCCCGGGTCGGGTGCCGTCGTGCTGGGCGACGAGGTGCTGACCCCTGACTCGTCGCGGTTCTGGCCGGCCGACGAGTGGGAGCCGGGCCGCGCCCAGCCGAGCTTCGACAAGCAGTACCTGCGCGACTGGCTGACGTCGCCGGCGTCGGGCTGGGACAGGGCGAGCGACACGCCCCCGCCGCCCCTGCCCGCCGACGTCGTGGCCCGCACGCGCGAGCGCTACCTCGACGCCTACGAGAGGCTCACGGGAGCCCCGCTCGCCTGACCGGCCGGGCCCCGGCCTGCGGCCGCGTGCGACCCGTCAGCCTGCCCGGCCGCCCGCGCGCACCGCCGGGCGGGCGGCGGTGCGCACGGCGACCACGGAGGCGAGCGCGGTGAGGGCCAGCATCCAGGCCAGGGCCGTCCACAGGGCGGTGCCGGCCGGCTCGCCCTCGATCAGGGCACGCATCGACTCGACGACCGACGTCGCCGGCTGGTGCTCCGCGAACCAGCGCACCGGGCCGGGCATCGTCTGCGTCGGCACGAACGCCGACGACAGGAACGGCAGGAAGATCAGCGGGTAGGAGAACGCCGACGCGCCCTCGACCGAGCGGGCCGTCAGTCCGGGGATGACGGCCAGCCAGGTCAGCGCGAGCGTGAAGAGCGTGAGCACGCCGACGAACCCGAGCCAGCCGAGCGGCGAGGCGTGCGGGCGCAGCCCCATCGCGAACGCGGCGCCGACGACGACGGCCGCGGTGACGAGGGTGGAGACGACCGACGTGATCACGTGCGACCACAGGACGGCCGAGCGGGCGATCGGCAGGGTCGCCAGCCGGGCGTTGATGCCCTTCGTCCGGTCGTCGTACAGGCGCAGGGCCGTGTAGGCGACGCCGGACGCGACCGTGATGAGCAGGATGCCGGGCAGCAGGTAGGTGGTGTAGTTCCCCGTGCCGCCGATCGCCCCGCCGAACACGTACCGGAACAGCAGGAACAGGGCCAGCGGGGTGACGGCCACCGTGATGACGGTGTCGGGGCTGCGCAGGATCTGCTTCATGAGGCGCCCGGTCAGGGCGCAGGTGTCATGAAACATCTCGACCTTCCTTCGTGCCGGTGATGGCGAGGAAGATCTCCTCGAGGCTCGGCTGCTTCTCGACGTACTCGACGGTCGCGGGCGGGAACAGCGCCTTGAGCTCGGCGAGCGTGCCCTCGGCGATGATGACGCCGTCGTGCAGGATGGCGATGCGACCGGCCAGGGCCTCCGCCTCGTCGAGGTGCTGCGTGGTCAGCAGGATCGTGGTGCCGCCGTCGGCGAGCTCGGTGACCCTGCGCCACACCTCGAGGCGCCCCGCGGGGTCGAGGCCCGTGGTCGGCTCGTCGAGGACGACGACCTCGGGTGCGCCGACGAGGCTCATCGCGATGTCGAGGCGGCGCTTCATGCCGCCCGAGTACGTCCCGGCGCGCCGGTCGGCGGCGTCGGCCAAGCCGAAGCGGGCCAGCAGGTCGGTGGCGACCTGCCGTGGCGCGCGCTCGCGGCGCAGGGTGGCGACGAGCTCGACGTTCTCGCGCCCGGTGAGGATCTCGTCGACGGCCGCGAACTGGCCCGTCAGGGAGATGGCGCGGCGCACGCCGGCCGGGTCGCCGGCGACGTCGTGCCCGGCGACGACGGCGTGGCCGCCGCCGGCGGGCAGCAACGTCGACAGGACGTTGATCGTGGTGGTCTTGCCGGCGCCGTTGGCGCCGAGCAGGGCGAAGATCTCGCCGCGTGCGACGTCGAAGCTGACGCCGCGCAGCACGTCGTTCGCGCCGAACGACACGCGCAGGTCGGTGACCTGGATGGCTGGGGCAGGCATGGTGGTGGCCTTCTCGTGCCGGCTCAGGCGGGGAGGTGCTCGGGGCGGCGCACGATGACGTCGCCGTACCCGGTCGACGCGCGGACCGTGGCGGTGGCGTCGCCGTCGGCCGGGCCGTCGGCGGGCGTGAGCTGGTGGTGCACGGAGCCGTGCTCGGACGACACGTCGAGCCAGGCCGCCACGCCTGCGGGGACGCCGATCTCGATCGTCCCGTACGACGACGTGAGCGTGACCTCGCCGGTGTCGACGCTGCCGACGCGGATGCCGGCGTGCGCGGTGCGGGCCGTGAGGGTGCCGCGCACCGTGCCGACGACGACGTCGGCGTGCGCCCCGGCGACGTCGAGCGTCCCGACGACGGCGCCCACCGTGGTGGTGCCGTTGCTCGCGCGCACGGTGCCGTCCCCGGCGACCTGCCCGATGCGGACCGACCCGGCGCTCGCCTTGACGTTCGCGCGCCCGGTGACGCGCCCGACGACGACGCTGCCGGCCGAGACGCGCAGGTCGAGCCGGGTCGCCTCGTCGAGGCGGGCGTCGCCGCCGTTGAGCGCGAGGTCGACCTCGCCGAGCCGGCCCTCCGCGAGGAGCGAGCCGGCCCGTCCGCGCAGGTCCGAGCCCGCGGGCACCTCGACGGTCACGTGCGCGCCGCCGGCCGCGAACGGCAGGACCCACTGCTTCCACTGGCTCGGGTAGACGATCGTGACGGCGTCCCCGTCACGGGTCACGCGCGTGTCCTCGGCGGCGCGCACCGAGCCGGACCTGCCCGGGTCGGCGGGCAGCACGGTGACGACGACGTCGTCGCGCTCGCCGGCGACGACGTGCAGGGCGCCGAACGGGACGTCGACGACGACGGGCACGGGGGCGGGTGCGGGGAAGGTGGGCATGTCGGGCTCCAGGGACGAGGGGGTGCTCAGCGCACCCAGCCGGTGAGGCGGTTGCCGCGCTGCTCGGGGCGGGTGGGCGTGGCGGGCTGCGGGGCGGCGCCCGGGAGCCCGGCAGCGACGGCACGCACGAGCCAGGTGTTGACGGAGACGCCGTCGCGAGCGGCGGCGGACTCGACCTGCGCCTTGAGGTGGTCGGGCAGGCGCAGCGTCGTGCGGGTCGTGGTGCCCTCGTCGCCGTCGGTCGGCGGGACGGGCGGGGGCGCGTCGGGTGCCGCGCTGCCGGCGGGCCGGGCGGGCGGGGCGACGACGGCGAACTCGGGGTCGCCGCCGCGCAGGCGCAGGTCGACGGTCCCGGGCGCGAGCTCGGCCGAGATCTCGCCGGCCGCTACCGAGAGCGCGTCGAGGAGCACGAGGCGCACGGCAGCGTCGAGCGGCGCGGTGAGCCGCTCGACGAGCCGGGTGGCGTCGTCCCCGGCGAGATCGGCCGCCTGGGCGAGCCGCTGCTGGAGGTCGTCGACGTAGCGCGCAAGGTCCATGACACCACTATGACACCATGATGGTGTCGCCACAAGATCGTGTGGTGTCAGGCGTACTCGTGCCTACGAGTGCCCACGAGTGCCTACGAGCGGCTCCGAGTGGCCGCTCGGAGCCGCGCGGCGGTCACGCCGGGGTCAGCGGCCCGATCCCTGCACGCTGTCGACGAGCGGCTCGCCGATGCCGGCGACGACGTAGCACACGAGCTGCCGGTCGCCCTGCGCCCAGGACGTCATGCTCGGGAAGAGATAGCTCATGTCGAGCGAAGAGTCCTCGTACTCGACCCCGACATACTCCGGGAACGTCTCAAGACAGAAGTCGCGCGTGTCGGCGTCGAGCGCACTCGCACCGGGGTACGACTCGAAGAGCACGTCCTGGACGCCGACCACCTCGGCGTCATGCGCGTGCGCGCAGTCGACGGTGGGGCCCGGCGCCAGGTCGTCGCCCGAGACGTCGAAGCACTCGCCGAGGGACATCTGCGGTGCCTGCGTGAGCTCCGTCTCGGCGAACCCGATGTGGACGAGTTCCTGGAAGGCGTCCGACCGGAGGATCATGACGAGGTAGAAGACGAGCGCCGAGCACACGACGGTCGTCACGGCGCCCAGCGCGATGCCGGCGATGGCGAAGCCTCTGCCGGTGAGGTTCAGGCGCCGGGTGCGGCGAAGGCCCACGAGGCCGAGGACCAAGGGCACGAGAGGAATCGCAAGGACCCCGGTGACGAGGGCCGCGATCGAGACGCCGTCGGTGGCCCGCTGGCCGCCGGGACCCGGGGAGGCCGGTTGGCCGCCCGGCGGCATCGGGACGGGCGGGCCGGAGGCCGCTCCGGGAGGTCCGGCAGGCTGCCGGGGCGGGGAGCCCGGGGGCGCGCGCCGTCGGCGGTGCCGTGTGGAGGCCTACCGGAGGAGGGCGCGGCAGGGGAGGTGTGACGTAGGGCGGCGTGGCGGGCCCCGGAGTCGCGCGGGGAGGCGTCGCGGGCGGCGGCGTGCCACGGGAAGGCGTGCTGTGGGAAGGCGTGCCGTCGGAAGGCGTGGCGCGGGGCGCCGTGATGTGGGAAGGCATGACGTAGTGAGGCGTGCCGTAGGGCGGCGTGGCGGGGCCCGGCGTCGCGCGGGGAGGCGTCGCAGGGGGAGGCGTGACGCCTGGCGGCGTGACGCCCGGGGGTGTGACCCCGGGCGGCGGCGTGCCCTGCGGGGTGACGCCGTGCGGCAGGCGGTCGCCGCCGTCGGCCCGCGGATCGGTCGGGGCTGCGTTGGGGCCATCGGGACTCCTTTGTCTCTGACCAAAACCTGAGCATAGTCTGTATGGCGCATCGAGACGCAGCGCCTGGGCGTGCCGCACCGCCGCGCCCGCCCGCTAGACTGACGCGCGGAACCCCGCCGTCGTGCTCCCGCTCGAACCGCGCCGCCCGGCCTTGCCGCAGGCCCGCACGGGGAGGGACCCCGGAGCGACGGTGACCCAACGTGAAGGAGCCCCCGTGGGACGCGTCGTCGTCGAGGTCATGCCCAAGCCCGAGATCCTGGACCCCAGGGCAAGGCCGTGGTCGGGGCGCTGCCGCGCCTCGGGTTCACGCAGTTCACCAGCGTGCGTCAGGGCAAGCGGTTCGAGCTCGAGGTCGAGGGCGACGTGACGCCCGAGATCCTCGCCGCCGCGCAGCAGGCCGCCGAGACCATGCTCAGCAACCCGATCATCGAGGACGTCGTCTCGGTGGTCGACGCGTCCGGGGTGCCCGCCTGATGGCGGGGGCCGAGGGCGCCCGCATCGGCGTCATCACCTTTCCCGGGACGCTCGACGACCGCGACGCGCAGCGCGCGGTCCGCCTCGCCGGCGCCACCCCCGTGGCCCTCTGGCACGCGGACGCCGACCTGCACGGCGTCGACGCCGTCGTCATCCCCGGCGGGTTCTCCTACGGCGACTACCTGCGGGCCGGCGCCATCAGCCGGTTCGCCGCGGCCATGACGTCGGTCGCCGACGCCGCGCGTGGCGGGATGCCCGTGCTCGGCATCTGCAACGGCTTCCAGATCCTCACCGAGGCGCACCTGCTGCCCGGGTCGATGGTCAAGAACGACCACCTGCACTTCATCTGCCGCGAACAGACGCTCGTCGTCGAGAACGTCGCGACCGCCTGGACCAACCAGTACGCGTCAGGGCAGCGCATCACCATCCCGCTCAAGAACCAGGACGGCCAGTTCGTCGCCGACGAGCGCACGCTCGACGCGCTGGAGGCCGAGGGCCGCGTGGTGTTCCGCTACGACGGCTGGAACCCCAACGGGTCGCGCCGCAACATCGCGGGGATCACCAACGAGCGAGGCAACGTCGTCGGCCTCATGCCGCACCCCGAGCACGCCGTCGAGCAGGGCTTCGGCCCCGACTCCGACGCGGGTGCGCGCCAGGGCACCGACGGGCTGACGTTCTTCACCTCGGCGCTCGCCGCGCTCGTCGGCGCCTGAGAGCTGCGGGAGGTCAGCCCGACCGGGCGACGCTCTCGTCGAGCGCCTGATCGGCGGCGACGAGAGCGGGTTCGGGCTCTCGCGCGCCCTGCGTGGTGCGCTCGTACCAGGTGGCGAGACCCCAGGCCGCAGCCACGAGCGCGCCGCCCGCCACGGCGTCGAGCACCCAGTGGTTGCCCGTCAGGACGACGACGACCGTCGTGGCCGTGACGTAGGTGAACGCGAGCACCTTGAGCCACCGGCGGCGCACGAGGACGGCCAGCACGATGCTGACCCACAGCGCCCACCCGACGTGCATCGAGGGCATCGCCGCGAACTGGTTCGTCGCCGCCCCGGCACCCGTGTCGAGCGCCTCCTGCGACGGCCACCACCCGTAGCGGGCGGTCGAGGCGACCGTGTCGATGTAGTCGTAGCCGCGCAGCAGCCGCGGCGGCGCCGTCGGGAAGAAGAAGTACCCCAGCAGCGCGAAGAACGTCGCCCCCATGAGGGCCGTGCGCGCCACCCGGTACACGTCGTGCCGGTAGCGGTACAGCAGCACGAGCATGAGCGGCGTGACGATGAAGTGCATCGTCGCGTACCAGTACGACGACGCCACGCTGACCCAGGTCACGGGGCTGAGCGCATGGTTGACGGCCCGCTCGATGTCCAGGCCCAGCAGGTGCTCGACGTGCAGGACGTCGAGCGCGTTCCGTGCGGCGGCCGGGTACGCGCCGCTCGCCCACAGGCGCGTCACCGTGTACAGGCCGTACAGACCGAGGCACAGCGCGATCTCGCGCACCACGCCGGCGCGCCCGGCACTCCCCGGCGAGGTGCTCATACGGGCCTTCCTTCCCCGCCGGGCACGCGCCCGCACGCGGCGCTGACCCTGCAGAGCACCATGGCGACGGCCGCCGGGACGGCGGCCGTGCGGATGCTGCGGGGGACGACGAAAGTGGCCATCGACAGGGAGAATACGGGATGCCGATGCGGCGCCACGCGGTGCGAGGCGCGGATGGGCACCTGGTGATCAGGAGCCGGTACGAATCCGGCGCGAACGGCGTCCGGCCGGGCCGTACCCCGTGGGCGCCGGAGGCGACGCCGGCGCCCGCCGACCCGGCCGGACGCCGGGACGACCCCGTCAGCGCGGCCGCGACCGCAGGTAGGCGATCTGGGCCACGACCGACTGGCGGGCCGCGGCCCGGACCGCCGCCGGGACGTCCGCATACACCAGCGCGACGACGGCGTCCGCGCTCACGCCCGTGCCGTCGTCCGCGCCCAGCGCCTCCAGGGCGGCCCGGACCTGACCGAGCCGCTCGAGCCGGTGCGCGCGGTAGGCGCGTACCCTCCCCGCGAGGTCCTCGACGACCGGGCCGTGGCCCGGCAGGCCCCGGCACGACGGGGTCGCGACCCGCTCCAGACGGTCGAGGCTCGCCAGATAGCCGGCCAGCGACCCGTCCGGCTCGGCAAGCACCGTCGAGCCGGCACCCAGCACGGTGTCGCCCGTCAGCACCACGGGGTCGCCGTCGTCGGGCGTGACCACGAAGCACGCGGAGTCGGCCGTGTGGCCCGGCGTCGCCAGCACCTCGACGCGCAGGCCCGCGGCGTGGAGCACCTCGCCGTCGCGCAGCGGGGCGGCGCCGAGGCAGTGGTGCGGGTCGAGCGCCCGCACCGGGGCGCCCGTGAGCTCGCGCAGGCGCCCCGCGCCCGCCGTGTGGTCGGCGTGGCGGTGCGTGACCAGGACGAGCGCGACCGGCCCGGCAGCCGCGAGCGCCCGCAGGTGGGCCTCGTCGAGCGGCCCAGGGTCGACGACGACGGCGCCCGCGTGCGGCGAGCGCGGCGCGTCGCCGTGGTGCGCCGGGACGTCTCCGGTGGCGCCCGCCGCGCCCGTGGGGGCGCGCAGCACGTACGAGCGCGTGCCGTCGAGCGTCATCGGGCCGGGGTTGTCGGCGCGCAGCGCGAACGCGAACGGCGTGACGGGCGTGAGCACGCCCCCACCGTAGTTCCGCTAGGGCGTCGCGGTCAGCGCCGTCGTGCGCGTCCCGGGCTTGTACGGGCACAGCGGGTCGGACTCGAGCGGATCACCCGTCCACGCGTACGCGCGGGCACGCGAGCCGCCGCACCACAGGTGGTACTCGCACTCGCCGCAGCGGCCCTTGAACCCGGCGGGGTCACGCAGCGCGAGCAGCGTCGGGTCCTCGCGGTACAGCTCGGCGAGCGAGCGCTCCTTGACGTTGCCGACCGCGAGCGGCAGGAACCCCGACGGCGTGACGTCGCCCGTGTGGGACACGAACACGATGCCGTTGCCGTCGCGGATGCCGAACCCGCGCGCCATGGGCAGCGCCTCGATCTCGGGTGCCGTCAGCCCCGCCTTCTCGTGCCGTGCCGCGGCGATGCGGCGGTAGTGCGTCGCCTCCGTGGTGCGGACCTGGAACGGCGCCTCGCGGGCGACGCCGCCCAGCCAGCGCATGAGCCGCTCCGCGTCGCCCGGCGACGGCTCGCGCAGCGCGGTGCCGCGCCCGGTCGAGATGAGGAAGAACAGGCTCCACGTCATGAGCGTGCGCGTGCGCAGCAGCTCGTAGACCGCGGGCATGTCCGGCAGCGTGTCGGCGGTGACGAGCGTGTTGACCTGCACCTGTATGCCGACCTCGGCGGCGACGTCGAGCGCGGCGAGCGTCGCCTCGTACGTGCCTGGGACCTGGCGCACGCCGTCGTGCAGCGCCGACGTCGAGCCGTCGAGGCTCAGCGAGACGGCCTGGACGCCCAGCTCCTTGAGCTCCTCGAGCCGTGCGCGGCTCAGCAGCGGCGTGACGGCGGGCGCGAGCGAGACGCCGATGCCGCGCGCGGTCGCCGCGGCGATGAGCTCGTCGAGGTCCGGGCGGCGCAGCGGGTCTCCGCCCGTCATGACGACGTGGGGCAGCGGGTCGCCGAACTCGGTGATCTGGTCGAGCACGCGCAGGGCTTGGCGGGTGGTCAGCTCCCCTGGTGGTGCCTGGAGCACCGCCTCGGCCCGGCAGTGGCGGCACGCGAGGCCGCACGCCGTCGTCAGCTCCCAGTAGACGATCATGGGCGCGCGCTGGTACGCGAAGTTCTCGTGCCGGACGGCGCCGATCGCTGCGGTGGGGTGGGGGCTGAGGGCATGGACTGTGCTCCTGGTGGTCGGGTCCGCTGGGATCAGAGGGTGGGTGCTGCGAGCGTGCCGTCCGCGAGCGCGGTGCCCGCAAGGGAGGCGTCGAGGTCGGCCAGGATGCGGCGCGCGTCGTCGACGTCCCAGCGCGTGCCCTGAAGCTCGAACTCCAGCAGCAGGGGCCTGCCCGACGCCGCGGCGATCTGGCGTGCCGCCGCCTGGTAGTGGCGGCCGAAGTTGCGGTTGCCCGATCCCAGGACGCCCACGAGACGGCGCCGCGTGACCGGGTTCGCCAAGAACCGGCGCACCGCCTCGGGAATCGTGTCGTTGTCAGGGTTGCCGGTCTTGTACGACGGCGTGACCAGTACCCACGGCTCGTCGGGCACGGACTGGCGGACGGCTCGGACGCCGAGGTCGTGGGCCTGCCTGCCGGTCCCCTCGCACACGCGTTCGGCGAACAGCCGCACCATCCCGGACGCCGACGAGTAGTAGTACAGCGGGACCGGGCGCGTGCTCACGGCCCCATCGTGCTCCTGGTCGGTGCCGCGCAGGGCCGCCGTGGCGCGCAGTGGGTACAAGGTCCCGGCGGTCGGTGACCTGTGGCCCTGCGACGTGCGCCACCGCGAGGGTGTCAGGCGGGTGCGCCGCTGCCTTGGCGGGGGCCGTCGAGCACGAGGCCGCGGTAGCCGGCGGGCGACATCCCTGTGGCGGCGACGACGGCGCAGCGCAGACCTGTCGCGGACCGGTACCCGCAGCGGGCGGCGACCGCGTCGTCGTCGAGGTGGGCCAGGCGCGCGTCGCGGAGCGCCTCGAGAGCGAGGTCGAGACGCGCGTGCGCGATGTGGCCGGGCACGTCGAGCGCGGTGCGCGCGAACGCCCTGCTCAGCGTCCGCGGGGAGACGCCGAACCGTGCCGCGACGCGGGCCGGGGTCAGCCCGGCGTCGGCGGCGTGCCGGGCGATGTAGACGACGACCCCCGCCCGCAGCGCGGTGCGCGGCGGCACGTCGCGCGGCGGGCGGCGCCGGCCGGAGATGCCCAGTCGTCGCCTCCCGAGCCTGGTCGAGGTGGCCGTCATCCTCCGAGTCTCGGTGGGGGAGCGCGAAGCGAGGGGCGGCTGGCGCTGGGCGCATCAGACGGCAGGCGCCGCGGGGAGCATCGCGCCCGCACGCGCACACGGGGCTGCGCGCCTGGGCGCGCGGACCTGGCCGAAGGCGAGAGGTCGCCGCAGGCCGGGACGTCGCGGACACGCTCGGGCCCGCGCTCGGCGCGGGCCGTGCCTCGTGCGCGTGGTCAGCCGGTGCCCGGGGTCGGCGCCGCCGGCCTCAGGCCTGCACCGCCTCGCCCGCGAGGCCGCCTTCAGGGTGCGTGTCCTCGTCGGGCGTCTCGTCGCCGGCTGCCTCGTCGTCGGCTGCCTCGTCGGTGTCGTCGGCCATGGCACTCTCGAGATCCTCGGAGGGTGCCTCGCCGGTGGCCTCGCCGTCCGTGGCCTCGCCGTACGTCGTCGTGCCCGTCTCCGTGCCCGTCTCCGTGCCCGCGCCCGTCTCCGTGCCCGCGTCGTGTGCGGGCACGTGGAGGAACCCGCTGACCTCCTGGGGCAGCGGAGCGACGACGGCGTCGCTGAGCAAGGACCGGATGGAGGCGAGCTGAGCCTCGAGCTCGGTCTTGCGCGCGGCGAGCTCGTCGAGCTCGGCGCGCGCCTCGGCGAGCGTGCGGTTCGTGTCGGCGTGCGCGCGGGCGAGCATCGACTGCGCGTGCTGGTCGATCTCGGCGCGCAGCTCCGACACCTCGTTGCGGACCCGCATGCGCAGCTCCTCGGCCTCCTGCCGCGCCTGGGCGATCGCCTCCTCCGCCTCGTGGCGCGTGCGCTGGGCGGCCGCGAGCTCGTCCTCGCAGCGGCGCTGCGCCGAGGCGATCAAGGCGGAAGCCTGCCGCTGCGCCGCCGCGACGGTGTGCTCGGCGTCGAGGCGGGAGGACTGGACGAGCTGCTCGGCCTCCTTCTCGGCGTCGGCGCGCGTGTTCTCCGCCTCGGCGACGGCGGCGGCGACGAGCCGTTCGATGCGCTCGCCGAAGCCGACGACCGTGTCGGCAACAGGCACGGGCGGGTCGTCGTCGGCGAGCGTGCCGTGCTCGGCGACCGCGTCAGGGACGTCGGCGGAGACGTCCTCGGGCAGGCTCTCCGCGGTGAGGGCGTCGACGGGGATGGCGTGGTCCGTCAGCGGGTCGCCCCAGCCCGCGTCGGCCAGGCCGTCGTCCGCCTGACCCTCGTCGGTGTCCGACCAGGCGTCGACGGGTGCGTCGCTTCCCGCGGCGGTGCCGTCGTCGGTGCCGTCCTCAGCGCCGTACCCGGTGCCGTCTGCGGGGTCGTCCTCGTGGCCGTCCTCGTGCCCGTCCTCGTGCCCGTCCTCGTGGCCGTCGGAGTCCGTTGCAGGCTCGCTGGTCTCGGGCAGCTCGAGGTCTGTCCCGGCGAGGTTCGCCGGCACGTCGAGCGCTGTCGGTACGTCGAGCTCCTCGTCGTGCCGCGCCGCGCCCGGCTCGCCGGCCTCGTCCCGGCGGGCCGTGTCCCAGCCGGCCTCGTCCTCGTCGGCCCCGTCCTCGCCGGCCGTGTCCCAGCCGGCCTCGTCCTCGCCGGCCGTGTCCCAGCCGGCCTCGTCCACGCCGACGCTGGTGTCGGCGGTGTTCACCGGGTCCGGGCCGGCCAGCTCGGCGCTCGTCTGGTCGGCGCTCGTCTCGTCGGCGCTCGTCTCGTCGGCGCCGACCGCGGCACCGATCCCGTCTGCATCGTCGCGCTCCTCCGCGCTCGCGTCCGCCGGCGGCGCGAACGCGTCGGCGGGGGGCGCCGACGGTGCGAACGACGGCGGCAGCACCGGGTCGAACGGCGGCGGCGCCTGGTCGGAGGGGCCGGCCGGTCGCGTGATCCCGCCCAGCACGGTGCGGCGGACCGGCGCGTACACACCTGCCGGCGGCACGGCGTCGACGGGTGGCTCAAGCGGAGGTGCGTCGCCGACGATGGCGTCGAAGTCGGGCGGTGCGGGCACGCCCTGGGCCTTGTCCCACCAGGGCCGGGGCGTCTCCGGTCCGGTGGCCTCGTCGTGCGGGTTGGAGCGGCGCCAGGGCCTCACTGTTCGACTCCGTGGTTCGTGGTGGTGGAGGCTGGGGCGGCGGTGCCACCGAGCCCGAGCGAGCGGCGCAGCGCCTCGAGCTGCACGGCGATCTGGTCGCGGCGCTGCACGAGCTCTCGCGTGCTGCGCTCGGCCTCCGCGCGTACGCGCGCGACCTCGGCCTGGGCCTCGGCGACAAGGCTGGCGGCGTGTGCGGACGCGGTGGCCGTCTTCTCGTCGGCATCGGCGACCGCGGTGCGACGGATCTCGTCGGCCTCGGTGAGTGCCTGGGCACGGGTGGCCTCGGCCTCGTCGCGCAGCGCCTGGGCGCGAGCCTCGAGGCGTGCCGCCTGGGCGCGGGCTTCCTCGACGAGGCGGTGTGCCTTCTCCTCGGCGTCGGCGACGGTGACGTGGGCGTCGTGCTCGGCGCGACGGCGTTCGTCCGCGGCGGCCTGCTGGGCCTCGCGGGTGAGGCTCTCGGCGGCGGCGGTCGCCTGGCGGCGCGTGGTCTGCGCGTCGTCGCGTCCCTCGGCGAGAAGCCGCTCGGCCCCGCGCGCGCGGAGGCGACCGTCGTCGTCGCCTGGACCTGGGCCTCGGACAATCTGGCGTCGGCGTCGCGGCGAGCGTCGGCGAGCAGCTGCGCGGCCTTCTCGCGTGCGTCGCTCACGGCCTCCGCAGCCTCGGCGGCAGCCATCGCCACCATGCGCTCCATCCGCTGGCCATAGCCGTGCGGGCCTTCCGGCGCTCCGAGGGGCCGTGGGGGACTCGCGATGCCGTCGGTCACTCGTTCTCCCTGGATGAACGCACCGGGTGCTCCCGGTGCCTGGTACAACGCTACTCGCCGCGCGTTCGCGCGACGCTGGGGACGTCGCATCCGGTGGCGCGCTGGCCGCGGTCGTGCGACGGCCTGGAGTCGCGGCGGGATGCGGCCACTCTAGCGGGAGCGGCCCAGTACTCAGTTGCGACCGCATCGTTGGAGGCGAGCGAAAACGATGCAACAGGATGGGCGTCACCAGGGACCCGCAGGAAGGCGCGAACCATGTCGCTCGTCGATGAGCCGACGGCCTTGAGGGCCGAGACCGACACCGATCCTTACGTCGCACCGCGACTTGAGGTGACCGACTGCCCGCGCACCCTCTCCACGTTCGACGGGTTCGCCGTCGCAGGCCGGGCGCACGGCTCGCGGGTCGAAGGCGCCGAGGTCGAGGTGAGTGTGGCGGACGTCATGCGCACCGGGCGGGTCGAGGGCGGGCGCTGGCTCGTGCGGTTCGAGGACGGCGCGCTGTCGCGTCGCCACATGGGCGTGCGGCCCGTCGCCGCCCGGGTCACCGACACCTGGTTCAACCAGGCTCACGCGACCCGGTGGGTCAACGTCGACGAGTTCGTCGACGGGTTCGTCCACGTCGACCGTCATCATGTCGTGACGGACGAGCCCGACGCGGGCGCCCACCTCGTCGCCTCGGGCGAGCTCGGCCTCGGGACGCACGAGCAGGGCCGCGAGCTCGTCGTCATGCTGGTGTGCGACGACGCCGAGGGTGTCGTCGTCTCGACGGGGCTCGTCGAGCCTGGCTGGCACCACGGCGAGTGGCGCGCGCGCCTGCCGTTGTCCGGGGTCGTCCCCGGCGTCTACCGGGTCCGTGCGCTGCTCACGGACAAGGTGTGCGCGGGCCTGACCCGGCTTGCGGCGGGCCGCCCGTTCCGCCTCGCCTGACGCCCCCGGCGCCGACGGCGGCCGGTGACGCAGCCGCCCTCAGGCGGCCGCGAGCGCCTGCTCGACGTCCTCGACCAGATCGGCCGGGTCCTCCAGCCCGACGGACAGGCGCACCGTCGTCTCGGCGATGCCGACCTTCGCGCGGCCTTCGGGCCCGAGCTTGCGGTGCGTCGTCGTGGCCGGGTGGGTGACCATCGACTTGGCGTCGCCGAGGTTGTTGGAGATGTCGACGATCCGCAGCGCATCGAGGAACCGGAAGGTCCGCTGCTTGGCCTCGCGCGGGTCCAGGCCGTCGGGCACCGCGAGGTCGAACGTCACGACGGTCCCGCCGCCCGACTGCTGTGACACCGCGAGCTCGTGCTGCGGGTGCGAGGGCAGGAACGGGTAGCGCACCGTGCTCAGGCCCGGCAGGTCGGTGAGCGCGCGGGCGACGTGCAGTGCGGCGTCGGCCTGGGCGCGTACGCGCAGGTCGAGCGTCTCCAGTCCCTTGAGCAGCACCCAGGCGTTGAACGCCGACAGCGACGGCCCGGTGTTGCGGATGAACGTCTGCACGGGCCCTTCGAGGAACTCGCGCGAGCCGAGGATCGCCCCGCCCAGCACGCGTCCCTGACCGTCGATGTGCTTGGTCGCCGAGTAGACGACGACGTCGGCGCCGAGCTGGAGCGGCTTCTGCAGGACGGGCGTCGCGAACACGTTGTCGACCACGACGACGGCCCCGGCCGCGTGCGCGAGCCGTGCCACGTGCCGCACGTCGACGAGGTCCTGCATGGGGTTGGACGGCGTCTCGAAGAACACGACGTCGGCCGGGCGCGACAGGGCCTCCTCCCACTGGGACGGCACGTGCCCGTCGACGTAGTCGACGACGACGCCCCACTTGGCGAGGATCTCCTCGTAGATGACGTTGGTCGAGCCGAACAGCGCACGCGCCGAGACGATGCGCGAGCCGCTGCGCACTAGCGCGGCGAGAGTGGTGAACACGGCGCTCATGCCCGTCGCCGTCGCGTAGCAGGCCTGCGCCTCGGGGCCCTCGACCAGGCGCAGGCGCTCCTCGAAGGTGTGCACCGTGGGGTTGCCGTAGCGCGAGTACACGAACCGGGGCAGGTCGCCCGCGAACGCCGCCTCGGCGTCGGCGGCGCTGTCGTAGACGTAGCCCTGCGTGAGGAAGACCGGCTCGGCCGTCTCCTGGAACTCGGTGCGGTGGTGGCCGCCGCGCACGGCGAGCGTGCGCGGGCGCGCCGACGCGGGCAGCGGGCCGCGGCCCGATCCGCCGTAGGGGAAGCGGTCGCCCGCCGGGCCCGTGAAGACGGTGCTCATCGCGCGTCGCCAGCGGGCGCGCCGTCGGCGAACGTGGTGCGCCACGGCAGGCCGGCGACCTTCCAGCCCTCCCGGTCGCGGACGCCGTCGGGCCCGGGCGCGCCCTCGAAGCCCTCCAGGACGTTGAACGACGGCGCGATGCCGGACTGCGTGGCGAGGCGCGCCGCGCCGACCGAGCGCTGGCCCGAGCGGCACAGGAACACCACCGGGGCGTCCGCGCCCGCGCCGGACTCGGCGAGCCCGGCGCGCAGCTGAGCCAGGAACTCGGGGTTGGGGCGGCCGTCGCGCAGCACCCACTGGGCGAACACGGTGCGCTTGCCGGCGGTCGCGACGTCGGGCACGCCGATCTGCTCCCACTCGTCCTGCGTGCGCACGTCCACCAGGACGGCGCGGGGGTCGGTGCTCAGCAGCTCCCAGGTGTCGGCGGGGCTCAGGTCCCCGGCGTAGCCGTCGGCGGGCACCACGGTGACGTCGCTCATGTCGTCCTCCATCGTTCGTGGCGGGAGCACCCTGCGGACAGGGTTGCTGCGGCGTCGTCGTGCCACGTCACTCGGCCGCTCGGGATGGTCGCGGCGATCGTAGCCCGCGCCGCTCGGGCGCGGCCACGGTGTCTCATGCCCGCGGGGCCGGGCGGACACCGGCGGCGGCGTCACCACGCGACACCCGCGCTGGTCACGACGCGACACGACCACGGGGCCGCGACGGGCAGAGGTTAACGTCCACGGCGCCGTCGAACCCCGCCAACCACCACACGAGGAGCACGCGTGACCGAGGGTCGCACAGTCGGCTCGACCGTCTCCCGCTCCGAGAAGAGACAGACGGGCGGCCACGCAGGCAAGCACGGTGGCCGGGTCTCCGCACCGCGACGCCGCCCCGGCTTGAGGGGTCTGCTCGCCTGCCTGGGCGCGTTCGCGCTGGGCCTGAGCCTCGGCGCCGGGTCCGGGGTCGCCTGGTCGGCCTTCGGGACGGACGTCGTCGCGAGCAAGGCCAAGACGCGCGCCGTCACGCAGTTCCGCGCGAAGGCGCACGACGTCGTCGAGCGCACGGCACAGCTGCACACCGACCTCGCGGAGGCCCAGCCGCCCGCGGCGGACCTGCGCACGAGCCCCTGGGGGATGCTCTACGTGCCCAGCTGGGCCGCCGACGGCGAGGCGCTCGCCGACGGCATCCCGATCAAGGAAGGGACGACGGACGGCGTCCTCGACAGCGGCGCGGCGGGCCACGAGGTCGGTGCGGCGGCACCCGGCGAGATCGGCAACTTCGTCCTGGCAGCGCACCGCCGCACGTACGGCAGCGGCTTCCTCCGTCTGCCGGACCTGCGGGCAGGAGACACGCTGGTCGTCGAGACGACGACGGCGTGGTTCGTCTACGAGGTCACCGGGTCCGAGGCGGTCGCGGCGACCCGCGGCGACGTGCTGGCACCGGTGCCCGGCCACCCGGATGCGCAGCCCACGCAACGGCTCGTCACGCTCTACACCGGCCACTCGCTGACGCTCGGGTCCTGGGGCAACGACCACCGCTGGGTCGTGACCGGCACGCTGGTCGGCTGGGCCGAGCACGACGCCGGCGTTCCGGAAGCACTGCTCGGGCACTGACCCGAGGCCGGGGCAGAGGCCAGATGGTGACACGGGTCGATCCGCAGGTGAAAGGGGACGCAGCCCCACGAGGGGCCGCTCGTTAGCCTGGAGCGCCCTGCCCCACGGCCGCCCGGCCCCTGGCCGCGGGGCGCTCGTCCTCGTGTTGATGATCGGAGAGGTGCACATGCGTCCCCTGAGGAACCGGGTCTCCCGATCCGTGTTGATCGCTGCCCTTGCAGGCGGGTTGATCCTGCCGCTCGCAGGGTGCGGCTCGGTGAAGGTGCCCGACGGCTTCCCCGTCGCACAGGTGCCGTTGCAGTCGACCAGCCTGCGCGCGGCCGAGCGATCTGGCGACGCCTGGAACCTCACGGTGGACGGGCACGCGGACCAGATCGCCGACGCGGTCTCGAAGCTCAAGGACGCCGGGTTCGCCGTCGTCGGGCAGTCCCGGACGGACGCCGGGCCGACGTACTCGCTGTCGAGCACGGAGTACTCCGTGCGCGTCGGGGTGAGCGCCGACGGCAAGGACCTGGAGTACGGCGTCGTGGCACGCGCCAAGGGCGACGCCGCGACGCCCGCGCCGGACGCGTCGGCCAGCCCCGAGGGCGCGGCGTCGCCCGAGGCGTCGGCAGCACCGGAGGAGTCGCCCGCGGGCGACGAAGGCTGACCCGGCGAGGCCGGTCAACGGCCCGTCGTCGGATACACGGCGCCCGGTTCGAGCGGATGCTCGGGCCGGGCGCCTTGTCGTGCCCGCGGGTGGTCGCTGGTGCCGCCCGGTCGCGCGACGGCGTGCACGGTGGGCGCCACCGCCCCGCGCCGCGGGCAGTCGTCGGGAGCGGTCGAGACCCGAGCCGTGCGCAGGACCGTGCGCGGGCGGACGGCGCCCCGGATCGCCCTGCTGGCCTATAGCCCATGTGGCGCGGGAGCGAGATGGGCTAGGCGCGACATGCCCTGCTCTGGCGGTGTCAGCACGTCATGTTCGTTTGTGTTCCGCGGACAAACTAGCCGCGCCTGTCGTGTGCGTGCGGCGGGTCTGTCCAATCGAAGGAGTGACGTGAGAACCTCTCGTCAACGCGCCGGCGGGCGAACGCCGGTGCCTCGACGGATAACGGGGCTGGTGTCGGCTGCGGCCGTCATCACAGCCTCGTTCCTCGTCGGGGTAACCCCCACCACCGCGTCGGCGGCGACGAATGCACCACAGGTGCAGACGCTGCTGGCCAATACACTCGTCGACCAGCAGGACGACGAGATTCGCATCGACCTGGTCCTTCAGGTTCCGGCGGACTCGGTCAACCTCAACGCCAACCCGGGCGGAACCAGCGACTGGAACACGACCCACCTGCGTGTGGAGTTCGCCTTCCAGGGTGGCCCGACGCCCAACATGGACATGGTGTACATCAACACCTTGTCCGGAGGCGCTCAGGGGGCACAGCTCGAGGCGCAGAACACGGGCCAGGCGTGGACCGTCCACAAGGTCATCAAGTCGGGTGCGTACGACTACCTGGTGATGTCGCTCGAGGGCGACATGGGTGCGCCGTCGATGTACGACTACTCCGACCCGGGCGGCGTGCAGGGGCCGCTGGGCCTGCGCTTCACGCTGTGGAACAACGGCCAGGCGTCCAGCACGCCGACGTCCTACAACGTCCCGACGACGTACTTCTCGTCGACCCCGAGGGCTGAGAACGTCAGCGGGCCGGTCATCCCGACCCCGTTCGACGGCTCGTACGCGCTGAACCCGTCGAGCCAGGTGAACTGGGGCACGACGCTTGACTACGGGATCAACTTCGGCGGCATCGGGGGCAACCCCGGGGCCGGCATCCTCGGGCCGAACACCTACGGCGTCGAGATCAAGAACCCCGCATTCAACCCGGCCAACGGCACCCTGTCGGGACCGAACTGCTCGGTCAGCGACTCGTTCTGGTACGAGTGGGTGTATCAGGACAACTCACCGATCACGGCGATCAACACCGCTCCGGTGCACGTCACGGGCATCACCCCGAACCAGCTCGGAAGCGCCGCCTACCGCGTGGTCAACGCCACGCAGACCGGCTACGGCATGCAGCCGAGCGGGTTCGTCAACCACGGGCAGCCCGGTCTCACCCCGAACGGGGCGATGAAGGCTGACGGATCGATCGACTTCAACCAGGTCAAGGCTGCGGACGACCCGTCTGACACCGGCTACTACAAGCTGTTGGTGTGGCCCGAGGCGCACGACCCCGCCACCGTGACCTCGACCCAGGCGAACCGCCCCTGCCCGTCCTACCCGGACGCGGCTGCGGCTGCCGGTGCGGTCGACCAGGCACAGGTCCTGGCCACGCAGTTCTACAAGTTCGACCTCCAGCGTCCGGCTGCGCCGACCATCACGTCGCCCGCGAGCCAGTCGACGGTTGCGGACACGACGCCCACGATCTCCGGCACCGGTGTCCCCGGCGACTCGATCACCATCAAGAACGGCAACACGATCCTGCTCAACGGCTACGGCGCTGACGCGAGCGTCATCGTCGGCGCCGACGGCAAGTGGTCGTGGGACCTGACGCCTGCCCTGGCCGCGGGGACGTACGTCCTGACGGCCGAGCAGACGGAACGGGACTCGGGCTTCTACATGACGTCCGACCCGGCGAGCACCACGTTCCGGATCGCTTCGCCCGACCCGTCGAAGTCGACGCTCACGCTCGACAAGACGACGGCGATCGCCAACGGTACGGACGCGGTGACCGCGACCGTGCTGGTCCAGGACGCCAACGGTGGGATCGCGGGCCTCGCTGACTCCGTCTCGCTCAAGGTTCCTGCGGGCGTGAGCGTCACGGGTCCGGTGGACGCCGGCGGCGGCTCGTACACGTTCAAGCTGACGTCGAACGACGTCATCACGAACGGGACGGTGCAGGCCTTCCTCGACATGAGCGGCACGCCCACCAAGGTCGGCATCGACAAGACGGTGTCGTTCACGGTGAGCGACCCTGACGTGACCAAGTCGTCCTGGGTGGTCGACAAGGTCTCGGCGGCCGCCGACGGCACCGAGGAGATCACCGCGACCGTGACGGTCAAGGACACCCAGGAGCACGCTGTCCCGGGTGCGACGGTCGCGCTCCAGGTTCCTTCCGACGTCACGTCGGTCTCCCCGACCGTCGACAACGGCGACGGCACCTACACGATCAAGATGAAGTCGTCCAAGGTCGTCGTCAACGGCGCCGTCAAGGCCGTCGTCACGGTGCGCGGCTCCCCGGCGGAGATCCTGCCCGCGAAGACGGTGAGCTTCACCGCCGGTGCGGCAGACGCCGCCCACTCGTCCTTCGACGTCTCGCCCACCGCGGTGACCACGGACGTGGCCGCGGGCGTGCCGGTGACCGTCACGACGGCGGATGCGAGCGGCCACCCGGTGCCCGGTCAGGTCACCCTGACGGCTCCGAACGGTGCGCTCATCAAGCTCGCCGACGGCACCACGGCCCCGAGCGCGACGGTGCAGACCGATGCGAACGGTCGCGGGACGGCTGCTGTCGTCTCCGACAAGCCGGGTTCCTTCACGATCACTGCCAGCATCGGCGCGAACGCCGTCAGCAAGCTGCTGAACGACACGGCGACCTTCACGGTGGGAGCACCGTCCGCGGCGAAGTCGACCTTCGTCATCACCCCGGACAACGCGACCACGAAGCTTCCTGCCTCGGGCAAGGACGCGTACACCGGCACCGTGACCGTCAACGACGCGCACGGTGTGGCGGTGCCCAGCGCACCCGTCAAGCTGACCGTGCCCGCGGGGCTGACGGCCAAGGTCAACGGCTCGGCCGTGACCGACGGCCAGACGGTGACCGCCGGCGCTGACGGCAAGGTCGTCATCACCTACACCACGACGGCCGGCGGCAGCTACTCCGTCGGTGCGTTCGTGAACTCGGCCGATCGCGTCGGCGACGCCGAGATCCTCCAGTTCGAGTCCACCGAACCGGACACGAACAACCCGAACACCAAGTGGGTCCTGCTGGACTCGCCCGCGACTGCCGACGGCCAGGACACGGCGACGGTGCAGATCACACTGCGCGACTCCGGGGATCTTCCTGTCAAGGACCTCCCCGCGGCGTCGTTCAGGATCGACACCGACTCTGCCGTGCAGGTTTCCACCGTCACGCAGTCGAGCACGCCTGGCACCTACACGGCGACCCTGAAGTCGACCAAGTCCGGCACGTACCCGGTCTCGGTCCAGGTGATGTCGAACGGCACCTTCAAGACCGTCAGCACCTCGCCGCAGAACGTGGTCTTCGAGGCGGGCCCCGCTTCGGCCGCGCAGTCGACGATCCAGGTCACGACGGGTGCCGTCGAGGTTGGCGGCACGCACGACGTGACGGTGACCGTCAAGGACGCCAACGGCAACGCGGCCAAGGCCGGTGAGACCGTTCAGCTCACCGCCGCGACCGGCCTGCACTTCACCGGTTCGTGCTCTGGCACCACCTGCCAGGTCACGACCGACGCGAACGGCATCGCGAAGGCCACGGTGTCCTCGGACACCGCCGGCACCTACGCGGTGACCGCGACCATCGGCGGGACGTCCGTCCCGATCGTCAAGGACGGGTCGAACAACCCGCTCAACACCGCCACGTACAAGGAGGGCGTCGCGGTTGCGGCCAACTCCGACTGGGTGGTCACGGGATCGGCCCCGAAGAAGGCCGACGGCAAGGACGCGTACACCGGGAAGTTCACGGCGAAGGACGCCAAGGGCAACCTCGTGCCGGGAACCTCGGTCACGATCCGCGTCCCGAGCGATGTCCAGACCCGTGACGCGGGCGACCACCTGCTCGCCAACAGCGGCGGGACCGTGACGGTCACCACGGGGAGCGACGGCACCGTCACGGTGTCCTTCGTGACGCTCAAGGCCAACGCGTCGCCGGGCTACCCGGTGAGCGCGGCACTGGGCGGCAGCCAGGTCGACTCCGAGACGAACCTCGTGTTCGTCGGCACCGACCCCGACGTGACCAACTCGGGCACGAAGTGGGAGCTGGCGGGTTCGCCGGCGACCGCTGACGGAAAGGACTCGGTGACCGCGACGATCCACCTGGTGGACGCCAACGGGAACCCGGTCGCGGGTGCGGTCAAGGTCACGCCGTCGTCGTCGGATGTCAAGGCGAGCGCGCCGGTGGCCGTCAGCGGTCAGCCCGGTGTGTACACCGTCGAGCTGACCTCGACCAAGAAGGGCCAGTACACCGGCTCGGCCTTCGTGACGGTGGGTGGCGACGACAAGCAGATCAACCCTGCGAGCCTGTCGTACGAGTTCGTCTCGGGTCCGGTCTCGGTCCAGACCTCGGGCTACTCGGTGAGCTCGGGTCAGGTCGCCGCCGACGACACGGCGACGCACACGGTGACGGCGACGATCAAGGACGCGAGCGGCAACCCGGTCTCCGGTGAGCGCGTCACGTTCAACGTCGTGAGCCCGGCGCACTTCTCCAACGGTGCGCAGGCGATCGACGTCCAGACCGACGCCAACGGCGTGGCCACCGCTCCGATCGCCTCGGCGACGGCCGGAAGGTACGCGGTCACCGCTCGCGTCGCCGCGGGCAACCTGACGGGTGCCGCGGGTGCGACGGACGCGCTCTTCGCCGTCGGCGCCGCCGACGCGACGAAGTCGACGTGGCAGGTCACCGGCGCGGGCCCGAAGAAGGCTGACGGAATCGAGGCCTACACGGGCACGTTCCAGGCCAACGACGCGACGTCGAACCCGGTGCCGTACACCACCGTGACCATCAAGGTCCCGGCGGAGGTCACGGTCACGGACTCGTCCAGCCGCACGCTCACGCGTGACGCAGGAGCCGGGACGGTCACGGTCGTCACGGACGACAAGGGCAAGGCGACGGTCACCTTCACCTCGAAGGCCGCCGGCAGCTACGCGGGCGTGGGTGCCTACCTGGGCTCGACCCAGGTCGGTGCCGACTCCACCCTGGAGTTCGTCGCCGGGAACGTCGACGCGTCGAAGTCGACCTTCTCGGTCGCGACGACCGACGGTTCCGCGACTGTCGTCGCAGACGGCCGGGCGTCGTGGACCGCGACGATCGTGGCGAAGGACGGCAGCGGCAACCCGGTGTCCGGCGTCGCCAGCCAGCTCTCGGTCTCTTCGAGCGCCGGAAACGTCGTCAAGATCGGTCAGGTCGTCGAGGACCCGGCACACCCGGGCACCTACACGGCGCTGATCACCTCGACCACGCCCAACACGACGGCGGACCCGTCGTACCCGGTGACGGCCAAGACCGGCACCTCGCAGATCGGCCAGGAGCAGGACGTCGTCTTCGTGACGGGCGCTCCTGTGGGGTCGATGTCCGACCTGACCGCCGCGCCGACCTCGGTGCGCGCGGGCGGGACTGCGAAGTCGACCGTCACGGTCCGTCTTCGCGACGCTCAGGGGCACGCCCTGACGACGTCGGGCGGCGACGTGGAGATCTACGTCGTCGACGGCGAGGGCTCGGTCTCGAGCACCACGGACAACGGTGACGGCACCTACACCGCCACGGTTGGCTCGCTGGTGGAGGGCACGGGTGTCGTCTCGTTCCGGCTGAACGGCGCCGCCGTTCCGTCGAAGTCGGTGACGATCAGCTTCACCGATGCCACCGCGCCTTCGGCGCCGGTGGTGAACCCGACGAACGGCAAGACCGTCACGGGTACCGGTGAGACTGCGGGCGACACCATCACGGTGAAGTCGGGCGACTCGGTGCTGTGCACCGCCAAGGTCCAGTCCGACGGTTCGTGGTCCTGCACGCCGGCCCCCGCTCCCGCTGACGGCACCAAGCTGTCGGTCACGGAGACGGACCCGACGGGCAACGAGTCGCCTGCCACGCAGGTGACGGTGGACGCCAAGGTGCCCGGCAAGCCGGTGGTCGACCCGACCGACGGCTCCAAGGTCACGGGCAAGGCCGAGCCTGGCTCGACCGTGACGGTGACCGACCCGGCGACGGGTGCGGAGCTGTGCACCGTCAAGGCCGACCTGACGGGCAAGTTCACCTGCACGCCGGACGAGCCGATCGCCGACGGGACGACCGTCGAGGTGACGGCGAAGGACGCTGCCGGGAACGAGTCGGCACCGACCGAGGTGACCGTGGACTCCGCGGCCCCCAAGGCCCCGGTCGTCGACCCGTCGAACGGTGGCGAGGTGACCGGTTCGGCCGAGCCCAACTCGACCGTGAAGGTGACCGACCCGGAGACCGGCGACGTGCTGTGCACGGCGAAGGCCGACGCGACGACGGGCAGGTTCACGTGTGACCTGGTGCCCGACGTCACGGAGGACGGCACGAACCTCGAGGTCACGGCGACCGACCCGACGGGCAACGAGTCCCCGGCCACCGAGGTGACCGTGGACACGGCGGCTCCGGCGGCTCCGGCGGTCAACCCGACGAACGGCAAGACCGTCACGGGTACCGGCGAGACCGCGGGCGACACCATCACGGTGATGTCGGGCGACTCGGTGCTGTGCACCGCCAAGGTCAAGTCCGACGGAACGTGGGGCTGCAACCCGTCGCCGACGCCCACGGACGGCACCACGCTGTCCGTGACGGAGTCCGACGCCAGCGGCAACACCTCGCCTGCCACGCAGGTGACGGTGGACGCCAAGGCGCCCGGCAAGCCGGTGGTCGACCCGACCGACGGCTCCAAGGTCACGGGCAAGGCCGAGCCTGGCTCGACCGTGACGGTGACCGACCCGGCGACGGGTGCGGAGCTGTGCACGGCGAAGGCCAACGCGACGACGGGCAAGTTCACCTGCACGCCGGACGAGCCGATCGCCGACGGGGCCACCGTCGAGGTGACGGCGAAGGACGCTGCCGGGAACGAGTCGGCACCGACCGAGGTGACCGTGGACTCCGCGGCCCCCAAGGCCCCGGTGGTCGACCCGTCGAACGGTGGCGAGGTGACCGGTTCGGCCGAGCCCAACTCGACCGTGAAGGTGACCGACCCGGAGACCGGCGACGTGCTGTGCACGGCGAAGGCCGACGCACAGGGCAAGTTCACCTGTGAGCCTGACCCGGCCATCGAGGACGGCGCCACCGTCGAGGTGACGGCGACCGACCCGGCCGGCAACAAGTCCCCGGCCACCGACGTGACCATCGACGCCTCGGCGCCGGCGGCCCCGGAGGTGAACCCGACGAACGGCAAGACCGTCACGGGCACCGGTGAGACTCCTGGCGACACCATCACGGTGAAGTCGGACGACACCACGCTGTGCACCGCCAAGGTCAAGGCCGACGGCACCTGGTCCTGCACGCCGCTCCCGACCCCGGGTGACGGCGCGGAGCTCACCGTGACCGAGACGGACCCCACGGGGAACGTGTCGGACTCGACCACGGTGACGGTCGACGCCACGGCGCCGAAGGCGCCCAAGGTCGACCCGACCAACGGTGACAAGGTGACCGGCGTGGCCGAGCCCGACTCGACCGTGAAGGTGACCGACCCGGAGACCGACGTCGTGCTGTGCACGGCGAAGGCCGACTCGCGGGGCAACTTCACCTGCACGCCGGAGGACCCGATCGCCGACGGGACGACCGTCGACGTGACGGCCACCGACCCGGCGGGCAACGTGTCGAACCCGACCGAGGTGACCGTCGACGGTTCGGCTCCGGGCTCCCCGGTGGTGGACCCGTCGAACGGGTCGAACGTGGGTGGCACCGGCGAGACGCCGGGCGACAAGATCACCGTCACGGACGACGAGGGCACGACCCTCTGCACCGCGACGGTCCAGGCCGACAAGACCTGGTCGTGCACGCCGCAGCCGACGCCGGAGGACGGCGACGAGATCACGGTCACCGAGACGGACAAGACCGGGAACGAGTCGGGCGAGACCACGAAGGTGATCGACGCGACGGCTCCGGACGCCCCGGTGGTCAACCCGTCGAAGGGTGACAAGGTGACGGGGTCGGCCGAGGCCGGCTCGACCGTGACGGTCACCGACCCGGAGACCGGCGACGTGCTGTGCACGGCGACGGCGACCTCTGCGGGCAAGTTCTCCTGCGCCATCAACCCTGCCGTCCCGAACGGGACGCAGCTCGAGGCAACGGCGACCGATCCCGCGGGCAACGTCTCGGACCCGACGGAGTTCACCACGGACTCCAAGGCGCCGGGCAAGCCGCAGGTCAACCCGAGCGACGGGGCCTCGTTCACCGGCAAGGCCGAGCCTGGCTCGACCGTGACGGTGACGGACCCTGAGACCGGCGACGTGCTGTGCACGGCGAAGGCCAACGCGACGACGGGCAGGTTCACCTGCACGCCGGACGAGCCGATCGCCGACGGGGTGACCGTCGAGGTGACGGCCACCGACCCGGCCGGCAACGAGTCGCGCCCGACCGAGGTGACCGTGGACTCCACGGCCCCCGCGGCACCGGTCGTCGACCCGAGCAACGGCGAGAAGGTCACGGGCAAGGCCGAGCCTGGCTCGACCGTGACGGTGACCGACCCGTCGACCGGCGACCTGCTGTGCAAGGCGACGGCCGACGCGCAGGGTACGTTCACCTGCACGCCGAACCCGGCCATCGAGGACGGCGCCACCGTCGAGGTGACGGCGACCGACCCGGCCGGCAACGAGTCCCCGGCCACCGATGTGACAGTCGACGCCTCGGCGCCGGCCGCGCCGACGGTGGCACCCACCCAGGGTGACAAGGTCACGGGCACGGCTGAGCCTGGCTCGACCGTGACGGTGACCGACCGTGGGACCGGAGAGGTGCTGTGCACCGCGAAGGTCAACACTGCCGGCAAGTTCACCTGCGACGTCGACCCCGATGCCCCGAACGACACCGTTCTGGACGTGACGGCGACGGACAAGGCAGGCAACACCTCCCCGGCGACGACCGTCACGACGGACAGCCTCGCTCCCGATGCCCCGGTGGTGAACCCCGGCAACGGCAGCGTGGTCCGTGGGACGGCCGAGCCTGGTTCGAAGGTCGTCCTCAAGGACGCCACGGGCAAGGTTCTCGGCACGGTCACGGCCGACGAGGACGGTGAGTGGTCGATCACCCCGAACCGGGCTCTCACGCCGGGCGAGGAGGTCTCCGCGACCGCAACGGACGCCGCTGGCAACGTGTCCGACAAGGCGACCGCGTTGGTCCTGGGCGAGGCGGGTCACCCCGGCTTGCACGTGACCGTGGACGCGGTGGCCAAGGACGCCAACGGCGCGACGGCTGCGAGCATCGACTCGGTGTACGACACGGTGAAGGTCACCTTCACGGTGACGAACACCGGCGACGAGACGGTGAGCGGTCTGACCATCGCCCCGTCGTTCCCGCTCGGTCACGCGGACGGCCTGTCCGACATCGCGTGCCCGTCGTGGGAGCTCGCTCCCGGCGCGGCGGTCACCTGCTCGGCGATCTACGACGTCACGCAGGTCGACCTCGACAACGGCACGGTGACGGTCGCGGCCGTCGTGACCGGCGACGCCCACGCCGCAGACGGTGTGACGGTGACCAAGGTCACCTCGAACCGTAGCGACGACAGCGTCACGGTGAGCGGCGTCTCGGTCGGTGCCAAGCTGGTGAAGTCGGCCAAGGTGACCCGCACCGTCAACGGTCAGCCGACCGTCGTCGCGCGGGCCAACAGGGTGGGCGACACGGTGACGTACGTGTTCACGCTGTACAACACCGGTGGTGTCACCCTCACGAGGCCGCAGGTCTCCGACCCGCTCGCGGGCCTGTCCGCGGTCGATTGCCCGGCGACCCAGGCGATCGCGCCGGGAGAGAACCTCGCCTGCACGGCGACCTACCAGGTCACCCAGGCGGATCTCGCGGCCGGTCAGATCGTCAACACCGCGACGGCGACGCTTCAGGCGCCCGCTGCCGTGGGCCGCTCGGTCAACACCGCGGCGTCCTCGGTCGTGATCCCCACGCGGGCCGCGACCGACGACTCCGACGGTGACGGCATCCCGGATGTCGACGAGGGTGATGGCGACACCGATGGTGACGGTATCCCGGACTACCAGGACCCCGACTCCGATGGTGACGGCATCCCGGATGTCGACGAGGGTGATGGCGACACCGATGGTGACGGTATCCCGGACTACCAGGATCCCGACTCCGATGGTGACGGCATCCCGGATGTCGACGAGGGTGATGGCGACACCGATGGTGACGGTATCCCGGACTACCAGGATCCCGACTCCGATGGTGACGGCATCCCGGATGTCGACGAGGGTGATGGCGACACCGATGGTGACGGCGTTCCGGACTACCAGGACACCGACTCCGATGGTGACGGCATCCCTGACCGCATCGAGGGTGATGGCGACACCGATGGTGACGGCGTTCCGGACTACCTGGACACCGACTCCGATGGTGACGGCATCCCGGACCGGACCGAGGGCTCGGGTGACGCCGACAACGACGGCATCCCGAACTTCCAGGACACCGACTCGGACAACGACGGCATCCCCGACCGCGTCGAGGGCACCGGCGACACCGATGGTGACGGCGTTCCGGACTACCTGGACACCGACTCCGACGGCGACGGCATCCCCGACCGGCAGGAAGGGAACGGCGACACCGATGGTGACGGCATCCCGGACTACAAGGACACCGACTCCGACGGCGACGGCATCCCCGACCGGCAGGAAGGGACTGGCGACAAGGACGGCGACGGAATCCCGGACTACAAGGACAACGACGCCCAGGACACCGATGGTGACGGCATCCCCGACGTGATCGAGGGTGATGGCGACACCGATGGTGACGGCATCCCGGACTACCGGGACACCGACTCGGACGGCGACGGGATCCCCGACGCGGACGAGGGCACGGGTGACCCTGATGGTGACGGCATCCCGAACTTCCAGGACACCGACTCGGACGGCGACGGGATCCCCGACGCGGACGAGGGCACGGGTGACCCTGATGGTGACGGCATCCCGAACTACCAGGACACCGACTCGGACGGCGACGGGATCCCCGACGCGGACGAGGGCACGGGTGACCCTGATGGTGACGGCAAGCCGAACTACCAGGACACCGACTCGGACGGCGACGGGATCCCCGACGCGGACGAGGGCACGGGTGACCCTGATGGTGACGGCAAGCCGAACTACCAGGACACCGACTCGGACGGCGACGGCATCCCCGACGCCAACGAGGGCACCGGTGACCCTGATGGTGACGGCAAGCCGAACTACCAGGACCCCGACTCGGACGGCGACGGCATCCCCGACGCCAACGAGGGTCAGGGTGACACCGACGGCGACGGAGTCCCGGACTACCAGGACACCGACTCGGACGGCGACGGGGTTCCCGACGCCAACGAGGGCCAGGGCGACACCGACGGTGACGGCATCCCGGACTACCGGGACGCCGACTCCTGGCCGGGTTCGCGGACCACGGGCCGCGGTCCGTCGTTCGGCACCGGTGGTGCCGGCGGGTCCGCTCCCGCGCCGAGCCAGGCTCCGGCGGGGACGACCCTGCCGGGCGTGCTCGGCGAGGCCACGGTGATCCGCAAGCGCCGCTGGGCAGTTCGCTGACCCACACGGTCACCGGAAGGTCCGGATGACCGTCTGAACGGGCTCGGGCCCCCTCCCCACGGGGAGGGGCCCGAGCCTTCTTCACGCCCGGAGACGGCGCCGGACCGCAGGTCAGGCATGCTTCCGGGTGCAGCGCACGGGCGCCGAAGGGACGGACCGCGACGCCGCTTGGCCTGCGTGCGACACGTCGGCCGGTCCGCGGTTCCGACGGGCCACACTCAGTCCGGAGTCGCCCCCCTGCCGCAGATGCGGGGGCGGGGGGAGCGGCGCGCGAGCGCCCGAATTCGACAAGGACGCACAACGTGAGGCGATTCTTCGCTGTGGCCGGCCTCGTAGCCGTGCTCGGCACTGGACTCGGTGCCAGCACGAGCTCGGCGGCCACATTGGAACTCGCCGGCAGGTCGGCGGCGCGCGTCGCGCACGAGCCGACGACGCCCGCGCCGGCGGACACGCCCGCGCCGGCCGAGACGCCCGCGCCGGCGGCTTCGCCTGAGCAGTCGGGCGCCGGAGAGCAGGCGCGGGAGTACGTGACGATCGACTCGTGCGGCGCCGAAGGCGAGTCATATGTCGCCAAGGGCCGGGTCACGAACCCGACGCGGGGCGATCTCGCGTTCGACATCGACGTGTTCTTCGCGACCGCGGAAGGCACCGTCGTCGGCCGGACACAGGCG